>NZ_JBSHLM010000008.1:90966-433026 GCF_053644375.1 Streptomyces sp. NPDC055400
CCGGGGCACCACGGGGGCCCCGGTCCGCCGGCTCGTCCTCCTCTACGACGCCCAGTGCCCGCTCTGCACGTTCCTGCGGAACTGGCTCGCCCGGCAGCGGCAGCTCGTCCCGCTCGACCTGGTGCCGGCCGGTTCCGAAGAAGCCCGGCGCCGCTGCCCCGGGATCGACCACATCGCCACGCTCTCGGAGATCACGCTCGTCGGCGACAGCGGCCAGGTCTACCGTGGGCCCGCCGCCTGGGTCGTCACCCTGTGGGCACTGTCCGAGTACCGGCCCCTGTCCCACACATTCAGCACCCCGGCGGGCGCCCGCCTCGCGCGCGCCGCGGTCCTCGGGGCCGCCAAGTACCGCCAGGCGCACCGGGACCAGCAGGTCAGGAAGGCCGGGGGCAGCTCCTTCCGCAGGGCGGACGGCTGGGTGTACGACCGCGTCGACGGCTGGACGTACTACGGCGCAGCGGCCTGCGACAGCGGCTGCCACGTGCCCGATTAGGCTCTGAGCGTGCCAGCAGAGAAAGAGACCCCCGAGAGCCCTGCGAAGAGCGCCGCCAAGAGTCCCGCCAAGAGTGAGCAGACGCGGGCGCTGATCCTGGAGACCGCGATGCGGATGTTCCGGGAGCGGGGCTACGACAAGACGACGATGCGGGCCATCGCCAAGGAGGCGGGGGTCTCCGTCGGCAACGCGTACTACTACTTCGCGGGCAAAGAACACCTCATCCAGGGGTTCTACGACCAGATCTCCGCGGAGCACCGGGCGGCCGTACGGCCCGTGCTCGACCGGGAGACCGACCTGGAGAAGCGTCTCGCCGGGGTGCTGCGGGCCTGGCTGGAGATTGCGGAGCCGTACCACGAGTTCGCGGCCCAGTTCTTCAAGACCGCCGCGGACCCGACCAGCCCGCTCAGCCCCTTCTCGCCCGAGTCGGAGCACGCCCGCGAGACGGCGATCGACGTGCACCGCGAGGTGCTGGCCGGTTCCAAGGCGAAGGTCCCGGCCGAACTCGCCGCGATCCTGCCGGAGTTGATGTGGCTCTCCCAGATGGGGCTCGTCCTGTACTGGGTCTTCGACAGCTCCGAGGACCGGGAGCGCAGCCGGCGCCTCGCCGAACGGGGGGCACGCCTGACCACGCGCGGGGTCGCCCTCGCCCGGTTCCGGGTGCTGCGACCGCTCGTCCTCGAGGTGCACGAGCTGTTCACGGACTTCCTGCCGGGGATGACGGAGGCGTCCACGGCGGCGCGGGAGAAGGGGAACGGGACGGGGAAGGGCGCGGGCTGAGGCGGAGAGCGGGGGCGGGCCGGGGGCGGGCCTGGGCTGCGGGAGGGCCGGGGTCTTGGGAAGGCTGAGGTCGCGGGAGGGCCGGGGCTGCGGGAGGGGTGTCGCGGCCGGCGGGGGCCTCTTACCTTTGGTTCATGCGCGGCTTGTACGGTCGTCTGATGCCCGGCTCCTCTTCATCGCACCACGTCAGCCGTCGCGCCGCGCTCGCCCTCGGTCTCGGCGCCGCGGCCTCCGTCACCCTGCCGGGCCCGCGCGCCGCGGCCGCGGTCTCCGCCGTCGGCGGGGAGCGGCTCGGCAGGTCCGGTGTCCAGGTGGCGTCCGGCGCGCCCCGGCTGCCGAAGCTCGCCGCGCAGGCGTGGCTCGTCGCCGACCACGACAGCGGCGACGTCCTCGCCTCGTACGACGCGCACCGCGCACTGCCTCCGGCGTCGACGCTCAAGATGCTGTTCGCGGACACGGTCCTGCCGAAGTTCGGGCGGGCCTCGGTCCACAAGGTGACCGCCGCCGATCTCGCCGGGATCCCGTACGGCAGCAGTCTCGTCGGCGTCCAGGCCGGGACCTCGTACACCGTCGAGCAGCTGTGGCAGGGCGTCTTCCTGCGCTCGGGGAACGACGCGGTGCACGTGCTCGCCAGCATGAACGGCGGGGTGGGCGAGACCGTCCGCCAGATGCAGGCCCGCGCGAAGGACCTCCAGGCGGACGACACGCATGTGGTCAGCCCCGACGGCTTCGACCACAAGGGGCAGGTGTCGTCGGCGTACGACCTGACGCTGTTCGCGCGCGCCGGGCTCAAGAACGAGGACTTCCGCGGCTACTGCGCCACGAAGACGGCCGACTTCCCGGCCGGGGGCAGGAAGACGTTCCAGATCCAGAACACGGACCGCCTCCTCACCGGGCAGGGCGTGGCCGCGTACCAGGGGCTGATCGGCGTCAAGAACGGCTACACCTCGCACGCCGGCAACACCTTCACCGGCGCGGCGACCCGCGGCGGGCGCACCCTGCTCGTCACCGTGATGCACCCCAGGTCGGGGTACGAGGCGGTGTACGAGGAGACGGCGGCGCTGCTCGACTGGGGGTTCACGGCGGTGGGCAAGGCGGATCCGGTCGGCACGCTGGTCACGCCGCTGAGCGAGCAGCCCAAGGGGGCGGCGGCTGGGCCGGGTACGGGGACCGCGGGCGCGGCGGGCGCTCCCGTCGCCGCGTCGGCCACGTCCCACACGGACGACTGGGCGTTCGGCGGCTCGGCGGCGGTCGCGATGCTCGCGGGTGGCGGGCTGCTGGCGCTGCGGCGGCGGGAGCGGGAGCGGCCGGGCGGGCGCAGGCGGCGCCGGGACTGACGCCGCCGGGTGGGTCCGGTCAGGACCGGCGGCCGCCCGGGCCCGATTCGGCGGCCACCATCACCCGCCGCAGCAGGTCCGAGAGCAGCCTGCGCTCCTTCGCGTCGAGCGCGCCGAGCACCCGGTGCTCCTCGCCCCCGAGCCGGTCCATCGCCTTGCGCCAGATCGCGTGACCCGCTTCGGTCAGCTCGACGTCGACCCGGCGCCGGTCGGCCCTGGACGGCGTACGGACGACGAGGCCGCGGCGTTCGAGGGCGTCGAGGCGGCCCGTGACGGAGGCCGGGGCGAGGCCCAGGTCCGAGGCGAGTTCCGAGGGCACCGCGCGTCCGCCGCGCCCCGCGAGCTTGTGCAGCGTGTCGTACTCGAACCGCTCCAGCTCCACGTCCGCCAGGGCCTGTTCACGGACCTTGCGCAGATGCCGGGTGAGCGCGCCCGCGCGCGTGACCGCGCCCTCGATGTCCGGGTCGAGGTCCGGCATGAGCGGCAGCCAGCGCGCCAGATGCCCATCGGTCGAGTCGCGTTCCATGAGGGCAGTTTACGGCCGACCCTTCGGCGTCGGATATTTCGGCGCCAGATATTTCGATCCCCGATACTTCGTTGACGAATAGTTCGGCAACGAAATAGATTCGCCGCCATGCCGCGACGACCAAGCCTCCGCCACCCGCTGTTACGCAACGCCCGCTTCCGCCGCTTCTTCCTCGGCCGCGTCCTCTCCCTGGTCGGCGACGCCGTCATCCCCTCCGCCCTCGCCCTCGCCGTGCTGCGCGCCACCGGCTCCGCCTCGGCGCTCGCGCTGGTCCTGGGCTGCGCGATGGTCCCGCGACTCCTGCTCCTCCCCCTGGGCGGCGTGATCGCCGACCGCTTCAACCCGCGCACCGTCGCCCTGACCACCGACCTCATCCGCTGTGCCGGGCAACTCTTCGTCGGCGTCCAACTCCTCTCCGGAAAGCCGGAGTTGTGGCAGATCGCGGTCGCCGAGGCGATCGGCGGGGCCGCCTCCGCCTTCGCCATGCCGACGCTCGCCTCACTGATCGTCGGCATCGTCGGCGAGAAGGACCGGAAGGCGGCCAACTCCGCGCTCGGCGTGGTGCGCAGCGGCACGCTCGCGGGCGGCCCGGCGCTCGCCGGGCTGCTCGTCCTGACCGCCGGCCCCGGGTGGGCGTTCATCCTCGACGCCGCCTCGTTCGCCGTCAGCGCCGCCCTGCTCGCCACGCTGCGGCTCAGCCGCACCACGGCACCCGCCGAAGAACGCCACTCCCTTCGCTCCGACCTCGTCGAGGGCTGGCACGAGGTGCGCTCGCGCGGCTGGTACTGGACGAGCCTCGTCGCCCACGCCACCTGGAACGGCGGGGCAGCCGTGTTCGCCACCCTCGGACCGGTCATCGCCGTCAGGGAACTGGGCGGCGACGGCGCCTGGATCGTGATCGCCCAGGCCGGCGCCGTCGGCCTCCTCCTCGGCTCGCTCCTGTCCGGGCGGGCCCGCCCCCGCCGCCCGGTCCTCACGGGCAACCTGGCCCTGACCACGTACGTCCTGCCGCTGGCCCTGCTCGCCCTGCACGCCCCGGCACCGGCGGTCGCCGCCGCGCTCGGCGTCGCCCTCGTCGCCCTCGGCTTCTTCAACCCCCTCTGGGAGACGGTGGTCCAGACGGCCGTTCCCGAGGCGGTCCTCGCCCGCGTCACCTCGTACGACTGGCTGCTCTCACTGGCCGCGATGCCCCTCGGCTACGTCCTCGCCCCGCTCGCCGCCGACGCCTGGGGCGAGGCGACCCCTCTGTGGATCGCGGCGGCGGCCGTGGGCCTGGCCTGCGTGGCCACGGCGGGAGTGCCCGGCGTACGGCGATTCACGCTGGACACCCCCGCCAACACCCCTGTCGCGGCCGTCAGTTCACCAGATCCGCACCGTCGTCCGTCAGCTCCACGTCGTACACCAGCGGACCGCCCCCGACGGTGATGTGGCGGGCGCGCGGCGCCACTCGGTGCGCCGTCACCGCCAGGACGTACGCCCCCGGCGCGGGCACCGACACGATGTACGAGCCGTCGGCGAGGGACGTGACGCGGTCGAGCTGGCGGCCGCCCCTGGAGACGAGGGTCACGGAGGCGCCGGCCAAGGGGTCGCCGTCGGGGGTGCGCAGGAATCCGTGGACGACCGTGGCTCCGCCGGTGCCGCTGCTCTCCATGGACTCCGCGGCCCTGACGAGGCCGGCGCTGTCGACGGGCTCGGCCGTCGGTGCGGCGGGCGGTTCGGCCGCCTCCACGGCCAGGTGCGGGAGCCGGCGGTCCAGCCAGTCCGGCAGCCACCAGTTGGAGCGGCCGAGGAGATGCATCGCCGCCGGGACCAGCGCCGTGCGCAGGATGAACGCGTCGAGCGCGACCGCGGCGGCCAGCCCGATGCCCGCCATCGCGCCCTCCATGTCGCCGCTCAGGACGAACGCGGAGAACACGCAGATCATGATGAGGGCCGCGCAGTTGATGACCCGGCTCGTCTCGGCGAGGCCGACGCGCACGGCCCGCGCGTTGTCCCCGGCGTGCACCCACTCCTCGTGCATCCGGCTCACCAGGAACACCTGGTAGTCCATCGAGAGGCCGAACAGCAGCGACAGCATGATCACCGGCAGGAACGCGGTGATCGGCCCCTCCTTCCCGATGCCGAGGAACTCCGTCCCCCAGCCCCACTGGAAGACCGCCACCAGGACGCCGAACGACGCGGCCGCCGCGATCAGGTTCATCAGCGCGGCCGTGAGCGGCACGACGAACGAGCGGAACGCGATCAGGAGCAGCAGGAAGCCGAGCCCGATGATGGCGCCCACGAAGTAGGGCAGCCGGTCGCCGGTCACCGACGCGAAGTCCTTGAAGACGGCCGTCACCCCGCCGACATGCGCCTCGACACCGGCATCCGGGATGACATCGTCCCGCAGCCGGTCGATGAGCCGGTCCGTCCCGACGGACTGCGGTGACGTCGTCGGCACGACCTGGACGACCGTGATGCCCCCGGCGGGCGGGGCCGCGGCGGCCCGCGCGACGCCGTCCGTCGCACGGATCGTCCTGACCAGCTCCGTGGTGTCGGCGCCGCCCGGCACCACGACCTGAAGCGGCCCGTTGAAGCCGGGCCCGAAGCCCTCCGCGAGCAGGTCGTACGCCTGCCGGGTCGTCGTCGACTCCTGGTTGTTGCCCTGGTCGGTGGCGCCGAGCCGCAGCGACAGCACGGGCAGCGCGAGGACCGCCATGACCACCAGCGCCATCGCCGCGATCGAGCGGGGGCGCTTTTGCACATACGCCGACCAGCGCGCCGCGGGACCGCTCGCCTCGGCGGGATCGGGCCCCGCCGCCGCGAGCTTGCGCCGCTGCTTGCGGCTGAGGACGCGCGGGCCGAGCAGGCCGAGGAGCGCGGGCAGGAGGGTGACCGCCGCCAGGACGCTGAGCACGACCGTGAGGGACGTGGCGATGACGACACCGTCCAGGAAGCGCAGGTTCATCACCAGCATTCCGGCGAGCGCGATGCACACGGTGGCGCCCGCGAACAGGACCGCGCGCCCTGACGTGTTGAGGGCGCGCACCGCCGACTCCTCCGGTTCGAGCCCTCGCTGGATGCCGCGCCGGTGCCGGGTGACGATGAAGAGCGCGTAGTCGATGCCGACACCGAGACCGATCAACGAGCCGAGCAGCGGAGCCACTTCGGGCACGTTCGTCACGTGACTGAGCAGCATCGTCGCCATCATTCCGCTGCCTACGCCCATGATCGCCACGACGATGGGAAGCAGCATCGCGAAGAGCGAGCCGAAGGCCAGGAAGAGGACGACGGCCGCCGCCGCGATGCCGACCACCTCGGAGACGCCGGTGGGCGGCTCCTGGATACGGGTGATGGCCTGGCCGCCCAACTCGACCTGGAGTCCGTCGCGTTCTGCGCCCTGAGCCGTGTCGACGACCTTCTGAACGAGGTCCTTGGGCACCCCGTTCGCCTGGTCGGTGAAGGTGATCTGCGCGTAGGCGGTGCGGCCGTCGCGGCTGATCTGCGCGGTGCCGGTCTTCTCGTAGGGGCCGGTGACCTCGCCGACGCCCCGCATCGCGGCGATCTCCTTCAGCGCGGGCTCGATCCGGGACCGCACGGCCGCGCCCGTCACCGGCCCCGCGTCGCCGGACGCCCGCCACACCACGGTGTCCGTGTCGCCCGAGCTCTGCGGGAACGCCTTCGTCATCAGGTCGTACGCCTGCTTGGAGTCCGTGTCGGGGAGGGAGAACACATTCGAGTAGTCGGTGCCCGCCGAGGTGCCCGCGGCGCCCAGGCCGAACAGCGCCCCCACCCACAGCACCAGGACCACCAGGCGGTGCCGGTAGCACCACCGCGCCAATGCCGTCACGTTTACCACTCCTTCGGTCTTCCCCCGGGCCTTCCTCGGCCTCAGCATCCGCGGACGCGGGCGCGCGGCGGGACGACGCGGCCATGACTCTCAAGGAACTCCAAGGGGCGAGCGGGGCCGACCGGGGGCGGGCCCGCCGATACTGGACGTATGAACGCTGGGGGTATGAGTGCTGGGCATGTGAACTCGGGGCGCGCGGAGGCCGGTTCCGTGAGTACTGGGCCCGTGAGTACTGGGCCCGTGAACAACGCGGAGGACCCCGTGGGAGCCACCGTGCTCATCGTCGAGGACGAGCCGAGCATCGCCGACGTCCTCGCGATAGCCCTGCGCTACCACCGCTTCCAGGTCATGACCGCGGGCACCGTCCGCGAGGGACTCGCCCTCGCCGCACGCACCCGGCCCGACGCCGCGCTCCTCGACGTGATGCTCCCCGACGGCGACGGCCGGGCCCTCGGGCGCGAACTGCGCGCCCGCAGGCCCGATCTGGCTCTCGTCTTCCTGACTGCGCGCGACGCACCCGCCGAGGTCGTGGGCGCGCTCGGCTTCGGCGACGACTACATCACCAAGCCGTTCAACATCGACGAGGTCGTGGCCAGGCTGGGTGCCGTCCTGCGCCGCACCCGGCCCGCCGACGTCCTGCCCGAACGCCCGCCACTGCGCTACGGCGACCTGGAACTCGACGAGACGGCCTACACCGTCCACCGCTCGGGCCGCACGGTCCAGCTCACGCCCACCGAGTACGCGCTCCTGCGCTTCCTCGTGCGCAACGGCGGCCGCGTCGTGCCCAAGGAACAACTCCTGCGTCACGTATGGCAGTACGAGCACACCGCGGAGACGACCGTCGTCGAGACGTACATCAGCTACCTGCGGCGCAAACTCGAAGCGCTGGGGCCGCCGTTGATCACGACGCGGCGGGGGGTCGGGTACGGGCTTGCGGGTGGGGCGTGAAGCGGGGGCGGGGGCACGTGCCTGGCCGGAGTCGGCGGTTCCACTCCCTGCGCGCCAAACTCACCCTCGTCAACGTGGCGCTGCTCGCCCTCGGCATCGTCGCCGCGACCGCCGTCAGCCTCATGGGCATGCGCCACTACCTCCTCGCGAACGTCGACGCCGAGCTGACGTCGTCCCGCACCTCGCTCCAGCGCACCGGCCTCACCCTCAAGCAGATCGAGTCACTCAGCGAACTGGGCATCGCCCTCGACAAACTCTCCCCCGGCCCCGACTCAGCTGATTCCGGGGCGAGTTCACTGCCGCGCAACGAAACCGTGTTCGTGGCCGTCGACCGGGCCGGCGAGCCCATCACCGTAGGCACCCTGCGCCCCACCGCCCGCCAGCGCGACCTCGCCTCCGCGGTCGACGATCCGAAGGCGCTCGCCACCGCCGACGAGCCGCGCGACGTCACCGTGCACGGCGACCCGTACCGCGCGGTGGGCGCCCGGCTCGCCGACGGCACGACCGTGCTGCTCGCCACCTCGACGGCCAACGTCCAGACCGGCATCCACAAGGCCCTCAGGCTCGACATCGCCCTCGGCACGGGCCTGCTCGCGCTGCTCGCCGTCCTCACGATGATCGGCGTCAGCCACCGGATGCGGCCCCTCGAAGACATGGTCGAGACCGCGTCGGCCATCGCCGACGGCGACCTCGCACGGCGCGTGCCGCCGCACCACGACACCGCTCTGGAGGTGGAGCAGCTGCGGCTCGCCCTCAACTCCATGCTCCACCAGGTCGAAACGGCCTTCGAGACCCGCGAGCGCAGCTCCGCCCAGCTCAGGCGGTTCGTCGCCGACGCCTCCCACGAACTGCGCACACCCCTTGCGGCGATCCGCGGCTACCTCCAGCTCTACGACAAGGGGATGCTCCGCGACCCGGCCGAACTCGCCCGCGCCCTGGGCCGCGTCCATGCCGAAGCCGACCGCATGGGCCGGCTCGTCGACGAACTCCTCACCCTGGCCCGCCTCGACCAGGGACCCGAACTGCGTCTGCGGAACGTCGACCTGAGCCGGCTGGTCCGCGAGGCGGCAGACGACCTGCGCGTGCAGCAGCCTGACCGCCCGGTCCACGTAGTCGCGGACGGCGCGCTGCTCGTCCGCGGCGACGAGTCGGGCCTGCGCCAGATCCTCGGGAACCTCCTCGCCAACGTACGTACCCACACGCCGGAGGACGCCCCCGTCAGCGTCTGCCTCGAACGCGCGGACGGGATGGTGCGGCTGAGCGTGGCCGATGAGGGGCCCGGGCTCGCCGAGGAGGACGCGGCACGGATCTTCGACCGCTTCTTCCGTGCGGGCGGGGGTGCCGGCAGCGGTCTGGGCCTGGCGATCGTGCAGGGGGTGGTGTCGGCGCACGGCGGCGAGGTGTCGGTGCGGACGGCTCCGGGGACGGGAGTGCGGGTGACGGTGGTGCTGCCGGGGGGCGGGGGGCCGGTGGGTGACGCTGTGGGCGAGGCGGCGGGTACGGCTGTGGCTGATGTGGCTGAGGGGGTGGGGGGAGGCTGCGGCTGAGAGGGTGGGGGAGGCTGCGGCTGAGGGGGGTTCCTGTGGGTGGCGTCTCGTCGGGGCCGGTCAGATCCAGCCGAGCTGCCACAACCGGAACACCCCGGTCCCGTCCGACAGATACTGCCCGCCGGTGATGTCCTCCGTACTGAGCACGTACTCCTTGCGCTGCCACAGGGGGATGATCGGGACGTCGCGCGCGACGGCTTCCTGGAGCTTGCGGAAGTCGCCCATGGTGCGGCTGCGGTCCTCGTACTGCTGACTGGCCTGGATCAAGCCGTCGACCTCTTTGCTGCTGTATCCGTTGTGCATGCCGGACCCGGTGCGCACGAGCTGCGCGGTGAACGTGTCCGGATCGGGGAAGTCCGGCAGCCAGCCGACCGCGTACGCGTCGAGCTTCCCGCTCGCGTACCGCGTCTGGAAGTCGGTCCACTCGTAGTAGCGCAGGCTCACCTTGAACAGCCCGCTCGCCTCCACCTGCCGCTTGATCTCCTTCGCCTCGGACGCGGACGCGGCGCCGCGCGAGTACGCGAACTCGAAGCGGACCGGCGTGCTCACCCCGGCCTCCTGGAGCAGCGTGCGCGCACGGGCCGTGTCCGGCTTCGGATACGCGTCGAAGAACGCGGTCGTGTGCCCGGTGATGCCGCGCGGGATCAGGGAGTAGAGGGAGTCGACGGTGCCTTGGTACGTCGAGGCGACCAGCCGGTCCCGGTCGAGGAGCGTGGCGAGGGCCTGCCGCACCCGGCGGTCGTGCAACGGGCGGCCCGTCCGCACATTGAGGACGAGATTCCGGGTCTCCGCGCTCTCGACCTCGGTGAGCCGCTCCCCCTTGTCGCTCGGCGCGTACGAGGCGAGCAGCGCGGGCGGCAGCTGCCGGGCGGCGACGTCGACCGAACGGGCCTTCCAGGCGGATTCGAGGGCGGCCGAGTCCTTGAAGTAGCGCAGGGTGGTGGGCTCCCCGACGCTCTTGACCGCGCCCTGGTAGCGGGCGTTGGGGACGAGCTTCGCCTGCTTGCCGGGCGTGTACGAGCTGAGGCTGTAGGGACCGGTGCCGTCGACGCGGGTACGGGTACGCAGGCTGCGCGCCGGGTACTGGGTGCTGTCGACGATGGAACCGGCGCCCGTGGCGACCTTGAACGGGAACGTCGCGTCGGGCGAGGACAGCTGGAAGGTCACCGTCCGCGCCCCGCTCGTCTCGACCTTGCCGAGCGTGTCGAGCAGGGTGGCGGGGCCGACCGGCGAGTTGATGGCCTTGACCCGGTCGAAGGAGAACTTCACGTCCTTGGCCGTGACCGCGCGGCCACTCGGGAACTTCAGCCCGTCACGCAGCTCGCAACGGTAGGTGAGCAGCCCCTGGCCGACGAACCCGCAGTGCTTCGCGGCATCCGGCACGGGCGCGGCGCCACCCGCGTCGAACGTGAGGAGTGACTGGAACACGTTGCTGTACAGCGCCCATGACCCGGCGTCGTACGCACCGGCCGGATCGAGCGACGTCACGGCGTCGGTCGTCCCGACGCTGATCGTCTTCCCCTGCTCGTCCCGTTCCGGAAGCAGCTGCCAGGCGCCGGCTCCGGCGGCGGCAAGCACTATGAACGTGGCAAATACCCGCATGCGAATCGACCGCATCGCGCCCCTCCCCAGTGACGTGGATCACTGAATCACAGGAGTTTGAGCTGTGGGAAGAGGAGGTGGTGAGCTTTTGAAGACCTTGAGAAACCCTGTGAGCAACCTGTGGGCAAGGGGGTTTCGAGCCTGTTTCGGGGCGGGGTCTTCTGGTGGGACGGAGAGCGGCCGGCGGACTTCTATTTGGGGGCGACGGGCTTTCGGGGCGGCAGGATTTTGGGGCGGCGGCTTTTTGGGGGCGGCGGCCTTTTTCGGGGGCGGCGGCCTTTTTCGGGGGCGGCGGCCTTTTTCGGGGGCCGGGGAGATATCTTCCCGGCCCCCGCCTCAGGCCTGCTTCGACGCCAGCTCGACGACCGTGATGTCCGAGGGCGCGCCCACCCGGACGGGCGGGCCCCACGCGCCCGCGCCCCGGCTCACGTACAACTGCGTGTCGCCGTACCGCTCCAGGCCCGCGAGCGTCGGGTTCGCCGCGTCGGCGATGAAGTTGCCCGGCCAGAGCTGGCCGCCGTGGGTGTGACCCGACAACTGGAGGTCGACGCCGTGCTTCACCGCCTCGTGGATCATCACAGGCTGGTGGGCGAGGAGGACGGCGGCGCGGCCGGGGTCGCGGTCGCCGAGCGCCTTGTCGTAGTCGGGCCCGTCGCCGTAGTTCTCGCCGGTCACGTCGTTCACACCGGCCAGGTCGAACGCGCCCAGCTCCACACGCGCATTCTCCAGAGGCCGCAGTCCGAGCTCACGGACGTGCTCGATCCACGGCTCGGCGCCCGAGAAGTACTCGTGGTTGCCCGTCACGAAGTACGTGCCGTAGCGGGCCCGCAGTCCCGCGAGCGGCGCGACGGCCGGCGCCAGGTCCTCGACACTGCCGTCGACCAGGTCTCCGACGACCGCGATGAGGTCGGGCTGCGTGGAGTTGATCGTGTCGACCACCTTCTGGGCGAACCCCCGCCCCAGAACCGGTCCCAGATGGATGTCGCTGACGACCGCGATCCTGAACCCGTGCGCCGAACGCGGCAGCCGGGCCAGCGGAACCGTGACCCGCTTCACCTTGGGCCCGCGCAGCACGCCGTACGCACCGTTCCCGACGATCCCGGTGGCCGTGACGGCGGCGGCACCACCGACGACGCGAGAGACAAAGAGCCGACGCGAGGGCTCGGACGCGACCGGGGACGTATCGGGCTTGGGGGTGTCGGCGCTGGCGCTGGCGTTGGTGGAGGCGTTGGTGGAGGTGGAGGCGGGGGTGGAGGTGGAGGACACGGCGGACGGCTCGTCGGGCTCGCGCGTCGGAACCAGTACGGGCTCCGGCAAGGGTCCCGCCTCCGCGCCGCCCGGCGCGGACCTGCGATCGAGGAAGCGCCGCAGCAGAGGGCGCACCACCTCGCCCACCAGGACCGCGAGCACCAGATAGAGGGAGAAGGCCATCCACAGGAACCCGGGCCAGGACAGGACCTGCTGCAACCAGAACGGCGCACCGGCCCGCTCGCTCACCACCGCCGCGAACATCAGCAGCGGCCCCAGCACGAACACGACCGTGCCCGCTCGCCGCGCGAGACCAGCCCGAGCCGTGGTGTCGCGCACCAGGCGGAGCCACGCGTACCAGTGCAGACCGGCGAACGCCGCGAGCGACGCAAGCCCTGCGATCACGACTACGGCGATCACGACGCCGCTCCCCCCGTTGCGTCCATCGCGGTGTCCGTCGCGGTGTTCTTCACATCACGCCCGACGCAGGGCACGCAGCCCGCGGAACCCGATGACCCCCACCACCGTCCCCAAGACAAAGGAGACAACGGCGAGCGTCAGATGCACCCAGAAGTAGGCGGTCGGGTCGCCGGCGTCGTCGAAGGCAAGCCCGCTCCCGTCCTTCCACAGGTTCTTGACGAAAGTGACCCAGATGACCCAGCTCCAGACGCCGAAGGCGAGCAGGAACCAGGAGACGGGGCGGCTGAGCTTCATACCCTCAGTATCGCCAGTCCTCCGTCCGCACCGCCGCCGGGGTGGGGAGCAGGAGACACAGGGCACCTCGGCGAAGACTTACGCACCCCGGCCATGTACGTTCTCGACCGTGCCTGCCTCGAATGAGTCGTATTTCACGACCGTCTCTGCCAAGACCGAGTCTCGTTTCGAGCGTTCCGGTCTGAAGCGTTCCGGCCCTCGGCGTGCCGGGCGCTGGTCCGCCGTAGCCGCCACGGTCGCCGCCTCCGCCACTCTCGTCTCGGTCTGCTGCGCATCACCCGCACTGGCCGACGACAAGCCGGGGTCTTCCAAGGGCAAGGCGAAGCCGCCGGCCTCGATGTCGACGGTGGGCGGCGCACAGCTGGGCAAGCCGGGCACACAGGTGAATCTGGCGAACGGCGCCCCCGTCCTGCCCAAGGATCTGAGCGCGCGCTCCTGGATCGTCACGGACGCCGAGTCGGGCCAGGTACTCGCCTCGCACAACGCGCACTGGCGCCTGCCCCCCGCCAGCACCCTCAAGATGCTCTTCGCCGACACGGTCCTCCCCAAGTTCCCCAAGACGCAGACGCACAAGGTCGTCCCTTCCGACCTGGCCGGCATCGGCGAGGGCTCCAGCATGGTCGGCGTCAAGGAGAACTACACCTACACCGTCCACGACCTGTGGCTCGGCGTGTTCCTCCGCTCCGGCAACGACGCGGTCCACGTCCTGTCCGCCCTCAACGGCGGTGTCCCGCAGACCGTCAAGGACATGCAGTCCCACGCCGACGAGCTCCAGGCCCTCGACACACACGTGGTCAGCCCCGACGGCTACGACGCCCCCGGCCAGGTCTCCTCCGCCTACGACCTCACTCTCTTCGCCCGCTCGGGCCTGCAGAAGAAGGACTTCCGGGAGTACTGCGCGACGGCGACCGCGAAGTTCCCCGAGTCACAGAAGAAGGGCAAGACCACCAGCTCCTTCCAGATCCAGAACACCAACCGGCTCATCACCGGCGACATGGGCCTCAACCCCTACAAGGGCATCGCCGGGGTCAAGAACGGCAACACCACCAACGCCGGTGCCACCTTCACCGGAGTCGCCGAACGCAACGGCAAGGTCCTCCTCGTCACCGTCATGAACCCCGACTCCGGCGAGAACCAGGCCGTCTACCAGGAGTCAGCCCGTCTCCTCGACTGGGGTTTCAAGGCCGACGGCAAGGTCACCCCGGTCGGACAGCTCGTCGCGCCCAAGAGCGCCGACACCGGCGGCTCCTCCGCCAGCCCGAAGGGCGACAAGGGAGCTGCGGCACCCGGCAAGGCGTCGACCGCCCACGCCTCCGTCCAGAACGGCTCCAGCGGCATCGGTACCGCCCTGGCCATCACGGGCGGCGCCCTCCTCCTCCTGGCCGCGGGCGCCTTCCTCGTCAACCGCCGCTGGCCCCTGCCCGAGCTGGTACGCCGCCTCCCCCGACGCTGACGGGCCCCGCCCGGGGCGCCACCTCTGTCCGGCTCAAGTGCACCGGCGCCGTCTGTCTCAGGCGGCGCCGGCCCGCGCCACCCCCGGCGGTTCCGCCCCCGGCTCGGCCTCGTCCAGCACCTCCGCATCGGGCCGACCCCGCGTGGCCGTCCAGGCCGCGCAGAACAACAGCAGCTTCGCCGTGAAGTTGATCCACAGCATCAGGGCCACCGGCGTACCGAACGCCCCGTACATGCTCTTCGACGCCACCTCCTTCATATAGCTGCCGAGCGACAGCTTCAGCAGCTCGAACCCCGCCGCCCCGATCAGCGCCGCCGTCAACAGCTCCCGCCGATGCGGGTGAACACCCGGCAGCAGCGTCAGGACATAGAGCAGCAGCAGGAAGTCCGCGAGCACAGCGATCGCGAACGCCACCGCCCTGAGCAGCGCGCCGCCCCATCCGTCATGGGCGATGCCGAGCTGGTCCGCCGTCCACCCCACCGCGGTCGAGGCGAGCATCGACGCCGCCAGCGAGGCGAGCCCGGCCCCACCCAGCCCCACCAGAACCCCGGCGTCCGTGACCTTGCGCATGACCGGGTTCTCGTCCGGTTCCTCCAGCTCCCAGACGGCGCGCAGGCACTCTCTTATCGAACCGACCCACCCGATGCCGGTGAAGAGCAGCAACGCCCCCGCCACCAGACCCACCGTGCCCGCGTTCGCGACGAGCGACCCCAGGTCCAACTGGTCGGAGATGCCGGGCACCTGCTCCGCGATCTTGTCCTGGAGCGTCTTCTGCCGCTCCTCGCTGAGCGTGCCGGCAGCAATCGCCGCGGCCACGGTCAGCAGCGGGAACAGCGCCAGGAAGCTGATGAACGTCATCGCCGCCGCGAGCCGCGTCCAGTGCACCTGGTCGAGCCGCTCGTAGGCGCACCACGCGTGCGTACGCATGAGCCGTACGACGATCGGCCCGACGCCGGGGAGTCTCTTCAGCCAGTCCATGATCCGAGCCTGCCCTCCCTGACCGTTCTCGCACGTCTCGCCGGAATCGCCGCCCGGAAGACAAGGGTCCGAGTACCCCAGAACCGCAAGGCCGTGGCCAGCATCATGCCCACCCCCGCCCCGGACACCATGTCCGCGCGCCGCGACGTGAGCCCCAGCCCGTAGTGCGACACGGCGATACACAGCAGCTGCACCAGCGCCCCCGCGACGTTGACCGCGAAGAACACCCCGTACTGCCGCGCCCGCGACACCTCGACCACCGCCCGGCGATAGGTGCCGAGCGCGTTCCCCACGTACGCGACCGTGCAACCAGCAAGGAACGAGAGCGACTTGGCCGCGATCGGATCCCACCCCACCGGCCCTCTCAGCCACACGAAGATCCCCAGGTCGGCGACGTACGCGCAACTCCCCACAACCGCGAACCCCACCAGCTCACGCCCAAGACTCTTCATCCACCACCATCCCCGAACCCACCACGACCGCGCCTCCCCCACACCCCACGTGCCGCGCCCCGCCGGGACGGGCCTTCCCTCAGCACGCCCTCCCCCGACACGCCCTCACTCGACACTCACCAGTTCGCGACCTCGAGCCCGTACATCGCCAGCCACACCAGGCCGATCACGACCAGTGCTCTGTCCCGCAGAACGACGTCCTCCGGCTCACCCGCCGTGCCACGGTCGGCGAAGACCGCGTAGCGCAGGACGGCGAGGATGAAGGCCACCATCGACAGCTGTCTCCACGGCAGCAGACTTGTTCTCGCCACCCCGCCTTCCTCCATGGCCCAGAGGCAGTAGGCGAGCACGGCCACCCCTGCGGCAAGCTGCCAGACGAACCGCAGATAGCCGGTCGTGTACTCCGACAGCAACGCCCGTGTCGCCCCCGCCTTCCCGGCCATCTGCACGGCCTCGGAGTACCGCTTGGCCGACACCATGAACAGCGCCCCGAACCCCGTCGTGATCAGGAACCACCGCGACAGGGGAATCCCCAGCGCGAGCCCGCCGATCATGGCCCGCATCAGAAACCCGGTGGTCACCACGACAAGATCGACGACGAGAACGTGCTTGAGACTGATGCAGTACGCCAGTTGCATCCCGACGTAGGCGGTCAGCAGCACCGCCGTCATCGGAGTGCACAGGGCCGCGGCCACCAGCGGCGCGAGAACCGCGAGCCCGCCCCCGACCACATAGGCCACCGCCACCGGAACGTGCCCCGCGGCCACGGGCCTGTTCCGCTTGACCGGGTGCGCCCGGTCCGCCTCGGCGTCCCGCGCATCATTGATCAGGTACACGGCGGAGGCCGCCGCCGTGAACAGCAGGAAGACGATGACCAGTTGTGCCGCCGCGTGCCACGAGAACAGTTCACCGGCCGACGCTGGCGCGGCCACGACGAGCACGTTCTTCACCCATTGCCGCGGCCTCGCCGTCTTCAACAAGCCGGCCGGCAAGCCGAGCGTCGTCGCCGCACGCGGTCCCGGCACCGACTGCCCCCGCGGCCGGTCCAACAACGCCGTGGGCGCCCTGCGCCGCGCCTGTTCGGACGCATGCGCCGACGACGTCCCGTCTTCCGCTCCCCCCGCGTCCATCGCGTTCCCCACACCTTCCCTTCGCTCAGTCCGTTTCGTCATGGCCGGATACCCCCGGCCATCCAATGAGCCCCGAGCCGCGCGGCGGCTGCCCCGAGCGCAGCCCCCGCGGCCACGTCCGACGGGTAGTGCACCCCGACGACCATGCGCGAGACGCACATCGCCGCCGCCAACGGCGGGACGAGCCGCGCCCCCACCGGCCTCAACGCCCCGTACGCCACGGCCGCAGCGGCGGCCGAAGCCGCGTGCGAGCTGGGGAAGGAATGCCGCCCCGCCGTCCGCACAAGCGGTTCCACACCCATCTCCGCACCCGGCCGTGGCCTCCGGACGACCCGCTTGACACCCATGCTGGCGAGGTGCGCCGCGGCGGTCAGCGCCGTACCGCGCAGCCACGCTCCTCGTCGCTCCCGGTCGACCGCTGCCCCCAGCAGCCCCGCGCCGAGCCAGAGCGCCCCGTGCTCCCCGCTCCATGACAGTGCGCGCGCGGCCGCTGCCACGCGCCGGTCCGTACCGCAGTCGCGCAATGCCGACAGCAATCGGCGGTCCATGTCGTCCACGCGGCTCACTCTGCGGGTCAAAACCCCCATAACTCAGACAATTTTGGGTGACATCCACTCAATCACCCATTTCGGTGAGAGCTTGGTTCGTTTGGGGCGAAGGCCCTATCTATGGGCGATACGGTCGCATCCATGGCTGCCGATCCCGTTCCCCCCACTGCCCGCACACCCGCCGTCGCCCCCGGCATCACACCCCCCGGCCCAGCCGCCCCGACCACGCCGCCCACCCCTGCGCCCGTCTCGCCGGCCGTCCCAGCACTCAGCGCTCCCCCCACCGCTTCGCCTTCCCCCGACGCCGTCCACGACGGTCCCTCCGGCGGCATCTTCGACACCGTCCCGGTGACCGGCTGGGGCCGTACCGCCCCCACCGCCGCCCGCATCGTGCGCCCCCGCTCCTACGCTGAAGCCGCAGCAGTGGTCCGTGCGTGCGGGACGCCGGGCCACCGGGGCAACATCGCCCGTGGCCTGGGCCGGGCCTACGGAGACGCGGCGCAGAACGCCGGCGGCAGCGTCCTGGACATGACCGGCCTGGACCGCATTCACGCGATCGACGCGGCCGGCGGGACGGTGCTGTGCGACGCGGGCGTCTCGCTGCACCGCCTGATGGAAGTGCTCCTCCCTCTGGGCTGGTTCGTCCCCGTGACCCCAGGAACCCGCTACGTCACGGTCGGCGGCGCGATCGGCGCCGATATCCACGGCAAGAACCACCACGTCTCGGGCTCGTTCTCCCGCCACGTCCTCGCCCTGGAACTGCTCACGGCAGACGGTGAGGTGCGGATCGTCGAACGCGGCAGCGAGCTCTTCGACGCCACGGCCGGCGGCATGGGACTCACCGGGATCATCCTCACCGTCACCCTCCAACTCCTCTCTGTCGAAACCTCGTTCATGTCGGTCGACACCGAACGTGTCGTTGACCTCGATGACTTGATGGCCCGCCTCACCGAGACCGATCACCTCTACCGCTACTCAGTCGCCTGGATCGACCTCCTGGCCCGCGGCGCCTCGATGGGCCGCTCGGTCCTCACACGCGGTGATCACGCCCCGCTGGACGCCGTTCCCGCACGGGCCCGCAGGGCGCCGCTGGCGTTCCGCCCCGGACAGCTCCCAGCACCGCCCGGATTCGTACCCGAGGGGCTCCTGGGCCGGAGGACCGTCGGCCTCTTCAACGAGCTCTGGTACCGCAAGGCCCCTACGTCACGCGTCGGCGAGATCCAGAAGCTCTCCTCGTTCTTCCACCCTCTCGACGGCGTACCGCACTGGAATCGCATCTATGGGCGCAGTGGATTCGTCCAGTACCAATTCGTCGTCGGATACGGCCAGGAGGAAGCGCTTCGCCGCATCGTGCAGCGCATCTCCGAGCGGCGGTGCCCCTCCTTCCTGGCGGTCCTCAAGCGCTTCGGCGAAGGAGATCCCGGCTGGCTTTCCTTTCCCATGCCCGGCTGGACGCTGGCCCTCGACATTCCCGCGAACCTGCCGGGACTCGGCACGTTCCTCGACGAACTGGACGAGGAGGTGGCCGCGGCGGACGGACGCGTCTACCTCGCCAAGGACGCGCGGCTACGGCCCGAACTGCTCTCGACGATGTATCCCCGCCTCGACGACTTCCGCGCCCTGCGAGACCAGTTGGACCCGCGAGGCGTGTTCCGCTCGGATCTGTCCCGGCGCCTCGGACTCTGAATGGATCGGGAACGAGTGCCACGACCAGGGCCCTCGCACATCCCGGCAATCGCTCGCCCACATCGCGCGCACGTCGTACTCCCCTCCCCCGGCACGGCCCCTCCGCACCGATTCACCTTTGGTACACCGCTCGGGCCGTCCGGGTTCCCATCCCGCCCCCACCGATTTCGGTCCCGCCTATTTGGAGTTCGGTTCTCATGAAGGACGCCTTCGGCACCCCCCAGTCCCTGCTCGTCCTCGGCGGCACCTCCGAGATCGCCCTCGCCACCGCGCGACGCCTCGTGGCGCGGCGGACCCGAACGGTGTGGCTCGCCGGCCGCCCGTCCCCCGCCCTCGACCGTGCGGCCGCCGAACTCCGCGACATGGGCGCCGACGCCCGTACCGTCGCCTTCGACGCGCTCGACTCCGAGGCCCACGAGGTGACGCTGGGCAAGGTGTTCGCCGAGGGTGACATCGACATGGTGCTGCTGGCGTTCGGGATCCTCGGCGACCAGGCCCGCGACGAGGACGAGCCGCTGTCCGCGGTGCGCGTCGCGCAGACCAACTACACCGGGGCGGTATCGGCGGGCCTCATCTGCGCCCGCGCCCTGCAGTCCCAGGGCCACGGCTCGCTGGTGGTGCTCTCGTCCGTGGCGGGAGAGAGGGCCCGGCGGTCCAACTTCATCTACGGGTCGAGCAAGGCCGGTCTGGACGCCTTCGCGCAGGGCCTCGGCGACGCGCTCCACGGCACCGGCGTGCATGTGATGGTCGTGCGCCCAGGCTTCGTGCGGTCAAAGATGACGGCGGGTATGGCGGAAGCGCCGATGGCCACCACGCCGGAAGCGGTGGCGCAGGCGATCGAGACGGGGCTCAGGCGCCGGTCGGAGACCGTGTGGGTGCCGGGGGCACTGCGCATGGTGATGTCGGCGCTCAGGCATGCCCCGCGTCCGGTGTTCCGGCGCCTGCCGATGTGAGCCGCGTCGGACAGCGGCCGGCCGACTTGCTTCGCGTCAGCGAGCCGGCTGTCGGCCCCGCTTCGAACGGTCGGGACCCTGTGCGGGCACGGCCGGGCCGCCGAAGGGGAACTCTCGCAGCTTGCGCCAGATACCGTCGGCGCCCTGCTCGTACAGCGCGAATCCGGTGCACTGCCAGGCCGCCTCATATCCGGCGAGGTCCTCGTATGCCCGGTCCATCGCTTCCTCCGCGATGCCGTGCGCCACCGTGACGTGCGGGTGATACGGAAACTGCAGCTCGCGCGCGACCGGACCCGACGCGTCACGCACCTGCTTCTGCAGCCATGCGCAGGCCTCGGCGCCCTCCGCGACCTGTACGAACACAACGGGAGACAGCGGACGGAAGGTTCCCGTCCCCGCGAGCCGCATCGCGAAGTTCCGCCCCGCGGCGGCGACCTCCTCGAGATGGGTCTCGATCGAAGGCAGCGACCCGTCCTCCACCTCGGTCGGCGGGAGCAGAGTGACGTGCGTGGGGATGCCGTGCGCCGCGGGGTCACCGAAGCCCGTGCGCCGCTCCTGGAGCTGGCTGCCGTGTGGCTCCGGGACCGCGATCGAAACGCCGATCGTTACGGTCCCCACGTCGTACTCCTGTCGTCGTGTGGTGGGCGGGTGGCGGTCAGGCCGTTCAGGCGGGGCTGGGGCTCAGTGCTTCGCGGGCAGCAGCCCGACCTTGTCGTATGCCTGGGCGAGGGTTTCGGCGGCGACAGCGCGCGCCTTCTCCGCGCCCTTGGCCAGGATCGAGTCGAGCGTCTCCGGGTCGTCCAGGTACTCCTGGGTACGGGTCCGGAACGGTGTCACGAAGTCCACCATGACCTCTGCCAGGTCCGTCTTGAGCGCACCGTACATCTTGCCCTCGTAATTCTGCTCCAGTTCCGGGATACCTGTGCCGGTGAGGGTGGAGTAGATGGCGAGGAGGTTGCTGACGCCCGGCTTGCTCTCCGGGTCGAACCGGATCACGGTGTCGGTGTCGGTGACCGCGCTCTTGACCTTCTTGGCGGTGATCTTCGGCTCGTCGAGAAGGTTGACGAGCCCCTTCGGCGTCGACGCCGACTTGCTCATCTTGATCGACGGGTCCTGGAGGTCGTAGATCTTCGCCGTCTCCTTGAGGATGTACGGCGCCGGGACCGTGAAGGTCTCGCCGAAGCGGCCGTTGAAGCGCTCGGCGAGGTCGCGCGTCAGCTCGATGTGCTGACGCTGGTCCTCGCCTACGGGCACCTGGTCGGCCTGGTAGAGCAGGATGTCCGCGACCTGGAGGATCGGGTACGTGAAGAGGCCGACGGTCGCGCGGTCGGCGCCCTGCCTGGCGGACTTGTCCTTGAACTGCGTCATGCGGGAGGCCTCGCCGAAGCCCGTCAGACAGTTCATGACCCAGCCGAGCTGCGCGTGCTCGGGGACGTGGCTCTGCACGAACAGCGTGCAGCGGTCCGGGTCCAGGCCGGCGGCGAGGAGCTGCGCCGCGGCGAGCCGGGTGTTGGCCCGGAGCTCCTTCGGGTCCTGCGGCACGGTGATCGCGTGCAGGTCCACAACCATGTAGAACGCGTCGTGAGACTCCTGCAGCGCCACCCACTGGCGGACCGCGCCGAGGTAGTTGCCGAGGTGGAACGAGCCTGCGGTGGGCTGGATTCCGGAGAGCACGCGGGGACGATCAGAGGCCATGCTCCTCATTGTCTCAGGTGTCTCTCATTGGTTGGAGACAGGTGGGCGACGGGTGCACGACAAGTGCCGAAACCGTGTACGGAGAGCCATCGCCCACCCCGCCCGGCGTGTCGCCGGGATCTGGCCCCGAGATCTCCCTTCCGACCTGCCTGCGGAGCGAGTTCGGAAAAACCTGTGCGACGGGTGGGAACCGATGCGCGGGGTGCGGTGTATCAACGATGTGAGGACACAGGGGGAGGTCCTGGAGGGGGGCCGCGCCGTCGACGACGAGCGTGCGGTGATCGCTCGCGTGCGTGCCGGAGATGTGGAGGCGTACGCGGTGTTGGTGCGCGCCTTCACCGGGCTGGCGCTGCGGGCGGCCCGGGCCCTCGGGGCGGGCGCGGATGCGGAGGACGTGGTGCAGCAGGCCTTTTTCAAGGCCTACTGCGCCCTGGGACAGTTTCGGGACGACTCGTCGTTCAAGCCGTGGCTGCTCGCGATCGTCGCCAATGAGACGAGGAACACAGTGCGCTCGGCGGTGCGACAGCGTTCGGTCGTGGGGCGGGAAGCAACGTTGATAGAGGCCGAGCCGCGGATACCCGAGACCACGGATCCGGCGGTCGCGGCCGTCCACGACGAGCGGCGGACGGCATTGCTCGCCGCGCTCGAGGAGCTGAGCGAGGAGCATCGGCTGGTCGTCACGTACCGGTATCTGCTGGAGATGGACGAGGCGGAGACGGCCGAGGCGCTCGGCTGGCCGCGCGGCACAGTGAAGTCGAGGCTCAATCGCGCGCTGCGGAAGCTGAAGCGGATTCTTCCGGCCGAGCTGGACCCGCGGGAGGGAGGTGATGAGCATGAGTGAGCCGCGCCACGAGGACGACGGAAGCCACGGCCCCGGCAAGGACGGGCCCCGCGCGGGTCGTGGGCTGCCGGATGAGCTGCGGGCGCTGGGCAGGTCCCTGGACGGTCTGGGCCCCGGCGGCGAGTCGATGGCCGAGCGGGTACTGGCGCAGATACTCGCCGAGTCGGTTCCGGCGCCGGTGGCCGAGCCGGGGGCGGCCCCTGCCCGGGTGCGGCTGGCGCGCCGCTGGATACGGAAGCGGTGGCGGATGCTCACTGCGGGAATGTGCGGAGTGCTGACGGTGCTCGTGCTCACGCCTCCGGTGCGGGCCGCGGTCGCCGACTGGTTCGGCTTCGGCGGGGTGGAGGTCCGGTACGACCCCTCGGCCCTGCCGTCGTCCGGTGCTCACGTCCCCGGGTGCGGCACGTCGCTCTCGCTGGGTGAGGCCCGACGAGAAGCCGGATTCGAACCCCTGGTGCCGGACGAGCTGGGGATACCGGACGCCATCACGGTGACGCGGGAACCGAAATCGCGTTTCTTGATCACGCTGTGCTGGCGCGAGGACGGGCACACGATCCGACTCGACGAGTACCCGGCCCAGCTCGACATCGGGTACACGAAATCGGTGCGTACGCAGCCGCGCTGGGTCGACCTCGGCCCGGATACGGGGCTGTGGTTCGCCCAGCCCCATCTGCTCAGTTTCTGGATGCTCGACGGCAACGGCGACCGGTGGATCCGCTCGGAACGCACCGCGGGCCCGACGCTCCTGTGGACCCGTCGGCAGCAGGTGACACTCCGCCTGGAGGGAATCGAGTCCCAGCAGCGGGCGATGGAGATCGCACGGTCTGTACGGAAGCCGGACGCCGTCACCTGATGTCCGGGGGCTGAGCCGGCGGAGCTCCCGCACACCCGGGAACTCACGCGCCCAAGTTGGGAACCCGGTCGGGTCGAGCGGTGTACCAGAAGTGAATCGGCACGGACGGGCCGTGCCGGGACCAGCTGGGGGGAACGGATGCGAACAGTACGAAGGCCGGCGGCGCTGGCGGTGGCGCTGACGGCGGTACTCGCCGCGATGCTGCTGAGCGCGTCAGGGGCGTCGGCCGGCGGACCGACGAGCGTTCTGGTGGTGTCGCCCGAGAGCGGCCAGAGCGCGTCGCTCTACTTCAGTGACAAGAAGTACAGGCCGCTGGAAAGCCTCCTGGGCGAACCGGACCAGGGCCGACGGGAGGAGCCGCCCGGCTTGGGCATAGGCGCGGGACGTCAGCTCAATGTCACCTGGCTGGTGCACGACGTGCTGCCGTGGCGGGTCGACCAGGTCTATCCGGACTCGCCGGGCACGAAGGACGTCTGGATACACACAGCGACGCACGTGCCGGACTCCTACAACGGGTACTGGCACAAGGCGCAGAAGCCGGCAGAGCTGCGCGCGCTGCTGAAGGACCTCGGAGTCATGGGCGAGCGGTCCCGAAAGGGCGGGAGCCCGATCTTCCCGGCACCCTGGCAATCACCCGACCGGTCCAAGGAAGCGCTCGGTGGAGCTCCGGCAGCCGGCAGTCGCGATGCCGGGCAGTCCGCAGGCGCGCGGGCCTCAGCAGCCCGGGCGGGCGAGGGGACGGACTGGTGGTGGGCGATACCGGGGCTGGCGGCGGGTGCCGCGCTGGCTCTGGTGCTGCGGCCGCTGGCCGACAGGTTGCCGCGTCGTCGCCGGACGGGCGGGACCCCGCCGGACACCGGACCACGGCAGCAGCTGATCGACTCCTGAGAGTCGCTCTTCAGCTCTCACGGCTGCGAGTACGCACTGACCGGCCCGTCGGTGCGGCTGGTGACGGGCCGGTCAGGAGATCACAGAGCTAGAGGGGCAAGCGATCAGGTGAGGTCGACTTCCGGGTAGAGCGGGAAGCCGCTCAGCAGGTCGGATGCTCGCGTGGAGACCTCGTCGGAGACCTTCTCGTCCAGGATGTGCTGGGCCTTGGAAGGCGCGCCCTTGCTGGTGGTGCCCGGTTCGGCGGCGGTGAGCACGCGGTCGATGAGGCCGGCGACCTCGTCCATCTCCGTGGTGCCCAGGCCCCGAGTGGTCAGAGCGGGGGTGCCGATGCGGATGCCGGACGTGTACCAGGCCCCGTTGGGGTCGGAGGGGATGGAGTTGCGGTTGGTGACGATGCCGGAGTCGAGGAGCGCGTTCTCGGCCTGGCGGCCGGTGACCCCGTAGGAGGTGGCGACATCGATCAGGTTGAGGTGGTTGTCCGTGCCGCCCGTGACGAGGGTGGCGCCCCGGCGGGTCAGGCCCTCTGCGAGGGCGCGGGCGTTGTCGACGACGGACTGCGCGTACTCGCGGAACTCGGGGCGGCGAGCCTCGGCCAGGGCCACGGCCTTGGCGGCCATGACGTGGGGCAGCGGACCTCCGAGGACCATCGGGCAGCCGCGGTCGACCTGGTCTGTGAGCGAGTCGTCACAGAGCACCATGCCGCCCCGCGGGCCGCGCAGCGACTTGTGCGTCGTGGTGGTGACGATCTGGGCGTGCGGCACCGGGTCGAAGTCGCCGGTGAGGACCTTGCCGGCGACGAGGCCCGCGAAGTGCGCCATGTCGACCATGAGGGTCGCCCCGACCTCGTCGGCGATCTCGCGCATGATGCGGAAGTTCACGAGGCGGGGGTATGCGGAGTAGCCGGCGACGATGATCAGCGGCTTGAAGTCGCGGGCCATGGCGCGCAGGGCTTCGTAGTCGACGAGGCCGGTCTGCGGGTCGGTGCCATAGCTGCGCTGGTCGAACATCTTGCCGGAGATGTTGGGGCGGAAGCCGTGGGTGAGGTGGCCGCCGGCGTCCAGGGACATGCCGAGCATGCGCTGGTTGCCGAAGGCCTGACGGAGCTCGGCCCAGTCGGCGTCGGAGAGGTCGTTCACGTTGCGGACGCCGGCGAGCTCCAGGGCGGGGGCCTCGACGCGCTGGGCGAGGACGGCCCAGAAGGCGACGAGGTTGGCGTCGATACCGGAGTGCGGCTGGACATAGGCATGGCGGGCGCCGAAGAGCTCGCGGGCGTGTTCGGCAGCGAGGGCCTCGACGGTGTCGACGTTGCGGCAGCCGGCGTAGAAGCGGCGGCCGACGGTGCCCTCGGCGTACTTGTCGCTGAACCAGTTGCCCATCGCGAGGAGGGTGGCCGGGGAGGCGTAGTTCTCGCTGGCGATCAGCTTGAGCATCTCGCGCTGGTCGGCGATTTCCTGGCCGATGGCGTCGGCCACGCGGGGCTCCACCGCGCGGATCACGTCGAGGGCGCTGCGGAACGCTACGGATTCGGTGGAGAGGGTGGGCTCTGACATGACGGACCTCCGGACGGATGGGACCTCCGCTGCCCGAGCGAAGTCGAGAGCGGGAGGTTCACGGGTCGGCCCAGGCGCACGGCACACAGTTCGCAGGCCGCTCCCCGATGGTCGGTCCCATCCCAGCGCGCCAGTCACGGCCCTGCGGGCCACCCTACCGGGCGCGCCGGGAGGCGAGGTTTCCCGGTCCACGATGCGAGCGACGATAGGAAGGGGCCACAAGCTCACGTTTTCGCGTCATATGAGCCGTAAGAACGGAGATCCCGTGACTGCCGCGACTCCTCCGAATGCCGTAACGGAAACCTTCATCACCGCGTCCGAAGCGCACAGTGCGCACAACTACCATCCGCTGCCCGTCGTGGTCGCCACGGCGGAGGGGGCGTGGATGACGGATGTCGAGGGGCGCCGGTACCTCGACATGCTCGCCGGCTACTCGGCTCTCAACTTCGGCCATGGGAACCGGCGGCTCATCGAGGCCGCCAAGGCGCAGATGGAACGGGTGACGCTGACGTCCCGCGCCTTCTACCACGACCGGTTCGCCGAGTTCTGCACCCAGCTCGCGGAGCTGTGCGGCATGGACATGGTGCTGCCGATGAACACAGGGGCGGAGGCAGTGGAGACCGCCGTGAAGACGGCGAGAAAGTGGGGGTACCAGGTCAAGGGGGTGCTCGACGGCAGGGCGAAGATCGTCGTGGCGGGCAACAACTTCCACGGGCGCACCACGACCATCGTCAGCTTCTCCACGGACCAGGAGGCGCGCGCGGACTTCGGCCCCTATACGCCGGGCTTCGAGATCGTGCCGTACGGCGATCTGACGGCACTGCGCGGCGCCATCACCGAGAACACCGTCGCGGTGCTGCTCGAACCGATCCAGGGCGAGGCCGGTGTCCTCGTACCGCCGGCCGGATACCTGTCGGCGGTAAGGGAGTTGACCCGCGAGCGGAACGTGCTGTTCATCGCCGACGAGATCCAGTCGGGACTCGGGCGGACCGGGCGGACGTTCGCCTGTGAGCACGAGGGCGTGGTGCCCGACATGTACGTACTGGGCAAGGCGCTCGGCGGTGGGGTCGTGCCGGTGTCGGCGGTGGTGTCCAGCAGCGAGGTGCTCGGAGTGTTCAAGCCGGGCGAGCACGGGTCGACGTTCGGCGGGAATCC
The DNA here is from genome assembly GCF_053644375.1 of Streptomyces sp. NPDC055400. Lineage (NCBI taxonomy): Bacteria > Bacillati > Actinomycetota > Actinomycetes > Kitasatosporales > Streptomycetaceae > Streptomyces > Streptomyces sp. NPDC055400. The sequence goes on from NZ_JBSHLM010000008.1 coordinate 118,176, forward strand.
GCTGGCCTGTGCGGTGGCGCTCGAGGTCATCGCGATGCTGCGCACCGGGGAGTTCCAGCAGAGGGCGACGGAGCTGGGCGAGCATCTGCACGCGGAGCTCGGGCTGCTGGTGGGCACGGGCAAGGTGACGCAGGTGCGGGGACGCGGGCTGTGGGCGGGGGTCGACATCGATCCGTCGTACGGGACGGGGAGGGAGATCTCGGAGAAGCTGATGGACAAGGGCGTCCTGGTCAAGGACACCCATGGGAGCACGATCCGGATCGCTCCCCCTCTGGTGATCAGTAAGGAGGACCTGGACTGGGGGCTCGACCAGCTTCGGGCGGTCCTGGCGGTCTGACGGTGGTGCGCCTCCGGCAGGGTTCGCCTCGTGGTCCGGCCGTTCACGGGAGCGCCCTCGGAGGGTGGGCCGCCCGCGGGCCGGCTGGTGTGGGGCACCCTCTACAGTCGCTTTGTGCTTCTTGGAATGGTTTGCGCGCTCGGGGCTGCGGTCTGTTTCGGTACGGCTTCCGTGTTGCAGGCGATGGCCGCGCGGGCCGCGGAGCCGGGGTCGGGGTCCGGCGTCGACGCCGCATTGTTGCTGCGGGCGCTGCGGCAGTGGCGTTACGTCGCCGGGCTGGGACTCGACCTCCTCGGGTTCGTGTTGCAGGTCGTGGCGCTGCGGTCCATTCCGATCTATGCCGTCGGCGCGGCGCTCGCCGCGAGTCTGGCGGTGACGGCGGTGGTTGCCTCGCGGCTGCTGGATGTGCGGTTGAGCGGTGTCGAGTGGGGCGCCGTCGGAGTAGTGGTGGCGGGGCTCGCGATGTTGGGGCTGGCGTCGGGGACGGAGGGTGACAAGGCCGGTTCGGACGTGTTGCGGTACGCGATGCTGGGGACAGCGCTGGGCGTGTTGTTGATCGGGGCGGTGGCCGGGCGGCTTCCGGGGAGGGGGCGGGCGCTCGCGCTGGGGCTCGGTTCGGGGTTCGGGTTCGGGGTGGTGGAGGTGTCGGTGCGGCTCATCGACGACGTGTCGCCCGGCGCGTTGCTGAGCAATCCGGCGACGTATGCGCTGCTGCTCGGTGGGGGTGCGGCGTTTCTGTTGCTGACCTCGGCGTTGCAGAAGGGGTCGGTGACCACGGCCACTGCGGGGATGGTCGTGGGCGAGACGGTGGGGCCGGCGCTCGTCGGGGTGATCTGGCTCGGGGATCGCACGCGCGAGGGGCTGGCCTGGCTGGCGGCTCTCGGGTTCGTGGTGGCCGTGGCGGGGGCGTTGGCGCTGGCGCGCTTCGGGGAAGCCCCGGTGGGGGACGCGTCCGCACCGGCCCGGGTCTGACCCGAACCCCACCCGACCCGAACCCGTTCCGACCCGACCTTGAGCTGACCCTGCCCCGCCGCCCCTTGGCGACCCGACCCGACCCGACCTTGAGCTGACCCCGCCCCGCCGCCCCGTGGCGACCCGACCCGATCCTGAGCTGCCCCGCCCCGCCCCCATCGGCCCCCCGACCCGAACGCGGGCCGTGCCACCCGAGACGCCCACTGCCCGATGCCCGCCCCTAAGGCAGCACCCGGCACAACGCCTCGAGCGCGCTGGTCCAGGCGTGGTCCGGTGGGGTTCCGTAGCCCACCACCAGGGCGTCCAGGGGTGGTTCGGCGGGGGCCGCTGCGTGGCGGAAGCTGGAGAGGCCGGCCACTCCGAGGCGCTGCCAGGCGGCGGCGCGGACCACGGACTGTTCGGTTCCGGGAGGGAGTTGGAGGACGGCGTGCAGTCCGGCGGCGATTCCGGTGGCGCGGACGTCGGGGGCGCGTTCGGCGAGGGCGGCGACGAGCTGGTCGCGGCGGCGGCGGTAGCGCAGGCGGGCGCCGCGGACATGGCGGTCGTAGGCGCCCGAGTCGATGAACTCCGCGAGGGTCAGCTGGTCGAGAACGCCGCATGACCAGTCGGCGACGCCCTTCGCCTCGATCACCTCCCGGGTGACGGAGGGCGGCAGCACCAGCCAGCCGAGGCGCAGGCCCGGTGCGAGGGATTTGCTGGCCGTGCCGAAGTAGACGACGCGGTCGGGGTCGAGGCCCTGGAGGGCGCCGACGGGCTGACGGTCGTAGCGGAACTCGCCGTCGTAGTCGTCCTCCAGGATCAGTCCGCCGGTGCGGCGGGCCCAGTCGACGGCGGCGGTCCGGCGGTCGGGGTGCAGGGCCCCGCCCACCGGGAACTGATGGGCGGGGGTCAGGAGGGCGGCACCCACGTCCGGTTCGCCGGTCGCCAACTCATCGGTGCAGGTGCCGAGTTGATCGAGGGGAAGGGGGTGGGTGCGCAGGCCTGACCGCGTCAGGATGTCCCAGTGGACGTCGAGCCCGTATGTCTCCACGGCCACATCGCGCACGCCCCTGTTGCGCAGCACCTCGCCGAGCAGCATCAGGCCGTGGACGAAGCCGGAGCAGATCACGATGCGGTCCGGGTCGGCGTGGACGCCGCGGGCGCGGGCGAGGTAGCCGGCGAGGGCGGTGCGCAGTTCGATGCGGCCGCGGGCATCGCCGTAGCCGAGGGCTTCGTTCGGGGCGGCGTTGAGGGCGCGGCGCGAGGCCTTGAGCCATTCGGCGCGCGGGAACGAGGAGAGGTCGGGGGTGCCGGGGTGCAGGTCGTGGCGGAGTCCGGCAGGAGTGCGTCGGCCCCGGGGCGAGGCCGGCCGGGGCGCCTCGACAGGCCGCTGCGCGACACGCGTCCCCGAGCCCTGACGCGCGGTGAGCCAGCCCTCGGCGACGAGGTCGGCGTAGGCGTCGGCGACCGTGTTGCGGGCGATGCCCAGGTCGGCGGCGAGTGTGCGGGACGAAGGGAGGCGGACACCTGGGGCGAGGCGTCCGCCGCGTACGGCCTCGCGGAGCGCGTCGGTCAGGCCTTTGCGCAGGCCGGAGCCGGTCGGCTCGACGTGCAGATCGATACCGAGCGCTTGACCGGAGGGCGAAGTGGCCCAGGATTCCACCATGGAAATGGACCATACCCGTGGGCTACTCCGCTCGTAGGGTCAATGTCATGACAACGAACGAGAACACCACCGACAGCACCAGCCCGGCCACTGGCACCGACGGGACCACCAAGGAGTACGTCCACGAGCACGCGCCCCGGCTGGCTTGGGCCAAGCACGCTCCGGAGGTCTACAAGGCCATGATCCGGCTCGACGCGGAGGCCCGTAAGGGCGTCGACCCGGTGACGCTGGAGCTGGTCAAGATCCGTACTTCGCAGCTCAACCACTGCGCGTTCTGCCTCGACATGCACTCCAAGGACGCGCTCGCCGCGGGCGAGAGCGTCGAGCGGATCATCCAGCTGTCCGCGTGGGAGGAGTCGCAGCACTTCTACACGCCCAGGGAGATCGCGGCGATCGAGCTGACCGAGGCGATCACCGTGCTCACCGACGGGTTCGTGCCAGACGAGACGTACGAGAAGGCGGCGAAGCTGTACGACGAGAAGGAGCTGACGCAGCTGATCGCCGCGATCACGGTGATCAACGCGTGGAACCGGTTCGGTGTGTCGACGCGGATGGTGCCCGGGCACTACACCGCGGGCGACTTCAAGTGACCGCTCGTACGACGTACCTGGACGCCGGTGTGCGCGACGCGATGATCGCGCTCGGGGCCGCCGCGAAGAAGGGGCTCGGCGAGGCCGGGCTCGCCCGTCTCCTCGGCGTGATCACCGTCATCAACAGCTGGATCCGGCTCATGGTGAGCCGCCGGATCGTGCCCGGCGGACCGCAGTGGTGACGTGCCGCCCACGCCCCCACGCGTAGAAGCCCGCGCACAGACGTGCCGGGTGCCCCCGTCAGGAAGGACACCCGGCACGCGCGCGGGAGGAGCCCTGCGGCTACTTCGGCAGCCAGGACCGCCAGGTCGACTCGTGCTCGTCGATCCACTTCTTCGCCGCCTCGTCCGGCGACAGCTTCTGGTCGGCGATGAGCAGAGAGACCTCGTTCTGGTCCTCGGTCGTCCACTTGAAGTTCTTCAGGAAGGCCGCCGCCTTGCCGCCGCTCTTCGAGAAGTCCGCGTTGAGGTACTTCTGCAGCGGCGTCTTCGGATAGGCGCAGGCCACCTTCTTCGGGTCGGCGTCGCAGCCCTCCTTGTACGCGGGCAGCTTCACCTCCGTCATCGGCACCTTCTTGAACAGCCACTGCGGCTGGTACCAGTACGTCAGGAACGGCTTCTTGGCCTTGGCGAACTGCTTGATCTGGGTGATCTGAGCCGCCTCGGAACCGGAGAACACGACCTGGTACTTCAGCTTCAGGTTGTTGACCAGCGCCTTGTCGTTGGTGACGTACGACGGAGATCCGTCGAGGAGCTGGCCCTTGCCGCCGCTCTCGGCGGTGCGCAGCTGGGACGCGTACTTGTTGAGGTTCTTCCAGTCGGTGACGTCCGGGTGCTGCTTGGCGAAGTACGTGGGGACGAACCAGCCGATGTGTCCGGTGACTCCGAGGTCGCCGCCGTTCACGATCGTCTTCTTGTCCTTGACGTACCGCTGCTCCTGGTCGGGGTGGCCCCAGTCCTCCATGATCGCGTCGACGCGGCCCTGGCTGAGGGCGTCCCACGCGGGTACCTCGTCGACCTGGACGGTGTCGACGCGGTAGCCGAGCTCGTGCTTGAGCAGGTACTGGGCCACCGCGATGTTGGACTGCGCGCCGACCCAGGACTGGACCGACAGGGTCACCGTCTTCGCGCCCTGGGCGTTGGCGTACGGGGAGGACTGCTTGGTCATGTCGGCGGCGCCGCAACCGGTCGCCACCAGCAGGGTGCCCGCGGCCGCGAGCCCCATGGTCATCCTGCGTGCCCGCACGGGGCGCAACATGGTCATCCTGCGCGCCCGCACCGGGCGGAAAGATCGAAGTGTTCGCATCGCGATCACGCTCCCTTCTTCGCGCGGCGTTCGGTCGGCTGGGTGACCCGGTCGAGCATGAGGCCGAGGCACACGATCGCCGCGCCGCCGACGAGCCCGGTCGCCAGGTCGCCCTGGGCGAGGCCGAACACGACGTCGTAGCCGAGCGCGCCACCGCCCACCAGACCGCCGATGATCACGACGGCGAGGACGAGGACGACACCCTGGTTCACGGCCAGGAGCAGCGCGGGCCGGGCCAGCGGCAGCTGGACCTGGCGCAGTTGCTGCCCGCTCGTCGCGCCCATCGACCGGGCCGACTCCATGGCGGCCCCGTCGACGTGGCGCAGCCCCTGCGTCGTGATGCGGACGACGGCCGGCAGCGCGTAGACGACGGCGGCGGCGACCGCGGGGGCACGGCCGACGCCGAACAGGGCGACCACCGGGATCAGATACACGAACTGCGGCATCGTCTGGAAGACGTCGAGCACGGGCCTGAGCACGCGCTCGAGTCGCTCGCTGCGCGCGGCCGCGATCCCGACCGCGAAGCCGACGACGAGCGTCACGGCGACGGCCGCGAGCACCTGCGACAGGGTGTCGAGGGACGGCTTCCACACACCGAGGACACCGATGGCGGCCATGGCGAGCACGGCCGTCACGGCGGTGCGCCAGGTGCCGATCAGCCAGGCCAGCGCGGCGACGATGAGGAGCACGGACCACCAGGGCAGCCACTGCAGCCCGTCACGGATCGGGTCGAGAACCCAGGTGGTGAAGTGCCCGGCCCAGTCGGCGGTTCCGCCGATGTAGGGGACACCGGAGTAGAGGTGGCCGGTCATCCAGTCGACGGCGTTGTTGACCGGGTCCGCGATGTTCACGGTCCAGGTGTCGGGCCACTCGATCCGGTCCGCGAGGCGGGCCACGAGGGCGACGACCACCGTGAGAACGGCGGCGACGACCCAGCCGTACGGGCCGTGCAGGCGGCGGCTGTCGGGTTCGGCGGCGCCGAGGCGCGCTCCCGCCGCGGCCGTCGTACGGTCCAGGATCACGGCGAGCAGCACGATCGGGATGCCGGCCGCGAGGGCCGCGCCGACGTCCACGGAGGCCAGTGCCTGGTACACGCGGTCGCCGAGACCGCCGGCGCCGATCACCGACGCGATGACGGCCATCGAGAGCGCCATCATGATCGTCTGGTTGAGCCCGAGGAGGAGTTGCTTGCGGGCGAGCGGGATCCGGGCCGTCAGGAGCCGCTGCCGCGCGGTCGCGCCGAGCGAGGCGACGGCCTCCATCACACCGCCGTCGGCGCCGCGCAGGCCGAGCGCCGTCAGACGGGCCATCGGCGGGGCGGCGTAGACGACGGTCGCGAGGACGGCCGCGGGCACGCCGATGCCGAACACCAGAACGACCGGCAGCAGATACGCGTACGCGGGAAAGACCTGCATCGTGTCGAGGACGGGCCGCAGCGCACGGTACGTGCGGTCGGAGAGTCCGGCGGCGAGTCCGAGGACCGCGCCGAGCACGACCGAGGCGAGCACCGCGACGATCATCAGCGCGAGGGTCTGCATGGTCGGCACCCACATGCCGAACGCGCCGCACACGAGAAGCGCGGCGACGGCGGCCGCAGCGAGCTTCAGGCCCGCGACGCGCCAGGCGATGAGCCCGGCCGCGGCGGTGACGCCGGCCCAGCCGGCCGCGAGGAGCACCAGGTACGCGCCGCGCACGCTCAGGACGACGGCGTTGCTGATGTGTCCGAAGAAGTAGAGGAACAGCGGGTGGCTGTCCCGGTTGTCGATGATCCAGTCACTGGTCTTGCCCAGTGGTTCGGTCAGGTCGACGGTGAGCGCGTGCGGCCAACTGCCGCTCGCCCACTTGGCGTTCACGATCGGTACGAGGACGGCCGCGACGACGGCGAGCAGCAGGAACTTGCCGAGGACGCGGTTGCGCAGGAGCGCGCCGAAGCGCGGGGTGTCCGCCGCGGGGGCGGTGGCGGTACTGGCTGCAGCCATCAGGCGACCTCCTCGCCCGGCGGCGTGACCGGCGCGGGCGCGTCGGCCACGGCCGCATCGGAACCGGCCGCATCGGAACCGGAGGCCCCGCCCGAGTCGGACCCGGCCACACCCCCGTCTGCGGAGGCCTCCGTCTCCGTCCCCGCCACCACACCCAGCAGCCGCGCATGGTCCACGACCCCCAGGCACCGCCCCTCGTCCATGACCCGCACCGCGAACCCGGTCCTGGCGACCGCCTCGATCGCCTCCGACACGGTCGCGCCGGGCGCGATGGCGGGGCCGCGATCCTGCTCGTCGGCGTCGGCGGGCCGCATCGCGCGGCGCACCGTCATGACCTGCTCGCGCGGCACGTCCCGCACGAACTCGCGTACGTAGTCGTCGGCGGGCGAGCCCACGATCTCCTCGGGCGTGCCCAGCTGCACGATCCGGCCGTCGCGCATCAGCGCGATCCGGTCGCCGAGCCGCAGCGCCTCGTTGAGGTCGTGCGTGATGAAGACCATGGTCCGGCCCTCCTCACGGTGGAGCCGGATGACCTCCTCCTGCATGTCGCGGCGGATCAGCGGGTCGAGGGCGCTGAACGGCTCGTCGAACAGCAGCACTTCGGGATCGACCGCGAGGGCGCGCGCGAGCCCGACACGCTGCTGCTGACCGCCGGACAGCTGCCCGGGCCGCCGCTGCTCAAGGCCGTCGAGGCCGACCTTCGCGACGACCTCCGCCGCCCTGGCGCGCCGCTCGGCGCGGCCCACGCCCTGGATCTCCAGGCCGTACGCGACGTTGTCGAGCACGGTGCGGTGCGGAAGGAGCCCGAAGTGCTGGAAGACCATGGCGGCGCGGTGCCGGCGCAGTTCGCGCAGGCGTCCCTTGTCCATGCCGAGGACGTCCTCGCCGTCGATGGAAAGCCGTCCGGAGGTCGGCTCGATGAGCCGGGTCAGGCAGCGTACGAGGGTGGACTTGCCGGAGCCGGAGAGGCCCATGACGACGAAGACCTCGCCCTTGCGCACATCGAAGCTGACGTCGCGCACGGCGGCGGTGCACCCGGTGCGGGCGCGCAGCTCGGCGGCGCTCAGGCCGGCCAGCTCCGCATCACCCGGCACCCGGTCGGCCTTCGGCCCGAAGACCTTCCACAGATTGTTCACGGAGAACACCGGCGAACCCGCCTGCGCGTCCGCCACCTCAGCGTTCGACATCGTGTTCGTACTCATCACGCATCACCACCCAGCAGCTCGGCACACTTCTCCCCGACCATGAGCACCCCGATCATCGGGTTCACCGCCGGCATCGTCGGGAAGACGGACGCGTCGGCAATGCGGATCGCTTCCAGGCCCCGGATCCTCAACTCCGGGTCCACAACGGCGAGTTCATCATTCCTGGCGCCCATGCGACAGGTCCCGGCGGGGTGGTAGACGGTGTGCGCGACCCTGCGCGCGTACTCGCCGAGCTCCTCGTCGCCCACGACGTCGGGCCCGGGGCACACCTCGCGCTTGAGCCAGCCGGCGAGCGGCTCGGTCTTCGCGATCTCCCGCGCGATCCTGATGCCGTCGACCAGCGTCCGGCCGTCGTAGTCGTCCTCGTCCGTGAAGTAGCGGAAGTCGAGGGCGGGCTTCTCCTCCGGATCCGCGCTGGTCAGGTAGAGGCGGCCGCGGCTGCGCGGCTTGGGGATGTTCGGCGTCATCGAGACCCCGTGCTCCGGCCTGACGTAGCCGAGGCGCTCCGGGTTGTCGGTGAACGGGATCTGGTAGAAGTGGAACATCAGGTCCGGCCCGCTCGCCTCGGGATCGCGCTGCACGAAGAGGCCCGCGTCGCTGTCCATGGCGGAGTTGTCGGGGATCGGCCCGTCCGTCTCCCACACGATCACGGACTCGGGGTGGTCGAGCAGGTTCTCGCCGACGCCCGGCAGGTCGTGCAGGACCGGAATCCCGAGCTTCTCCAGGTCGGCCTTCGGCCCGATCCCGGAGTGCATGAGCAGCCGGGGCGTGTCGACCGCGCCGGCGCACACGACGACCTCGTGCCGCGCCTCGACGAGCAGCTCCTCGCCGTCCTTCGTCCGTACGTGGACACCGCGCGCCCGTGTGCCGTCCATCTCCAGCCGGTACGCCCACGTCTCGAGCAGGAGCGTCAGGTTGGGCCGGTCACCGGCCTCCATGTGCGGGTGCAGATAGGCGACGGAGGCGCTGGAGCGCTTGTTGTTCTCCGGGTGGTACGCGAGGTCGAAGAAGCCGACGCCGTCCTTGAACGGCGCCTTGTTGAAGCCGTCCACGCGCGGCACGCCCGTGGCGGTCTGCGCGGCGTCGACGAAGTCGCGGGCGATCGCGTTCCGGTCCTTCTCGTCGACCGCCACGATGTTGTTGCGCAGCTTGCCGAAGTACGGGTCCATCGCCTTGTGGTCCCAGCCCTCGGCACCCGCCGCCGCCCACTCGTCCCAGTCGCCGGGCAGCGGCTTGAACGAGATGAGCGTGTTGTGCGACGAGCAGCCGCCGAGCACCTTGGCGCGGCTGTGCAGGATGTGCGAGTTGCCGCGCGGCTGCTCGGTGGTGGTGTAGCCGTAGTCGAGGTCGCCGCCGAGGAGGCCGAGCCAGCGGCGCAGGGTCAGGACGTCGTCGCGGTCGATGTCGCTCGGGCCGCCCTCGATGACGGCGACGGTGACGTCGGGGTTCTGGGTCAGCCGGGAGGCTATGACGGAACCGGCGGTGCCGCCGCCGACGACGACGTAGTCGTACGTGTTCACGGACTTCTCAGGCATGCGTCAACTCCAAGGTTCTGCGCGTAATGGGCGGTGCGGCGTGCGGTTGCCCGGCCGGCGCGGAAGGAACGGGTGGTCAGCCCGGTGCGAGGGGTGGGTGCTCAGCCCGCGAACCAGCGCACGGGCTTCGGCGCCAGGTTCTGGTAGACGTGCTTGGTCTCGCGGTACTCGGCGAGCCCGGCGGGGCCCAGCTCGCGGCCGATCCCGCTCTTGCCGAAGCCGCCCCACTCCGCCTGCGGGAGGTAGGGGTGGAAGTCGTTGATCCAGACCGTGCCGTGGCGAAGGCGTCCGGCGACGCGCCGCGCGCGCCCCGCGTCGGCGGTCCAGACGGCGCCCGCGAGCCCGTACTCGGTGTCGTTGGCGAGCGCGACGGCCTCGTCCTCGGTGCGGAACGTCTCGACCGTCAGGACGGGTCCGAAGACCTCCTCGCGGACGACGCGCATCTCGCGGTGGCACTGGTCGAGGACGGTGGGCTCGTAGAAGTACCCGTCGGCGGGCCGTACTTCACTGGGCTCGGGCCGCTTGCCACCGCTGCGCAGGACGGCGCCCTCGGCGAGGGCCGACGCCACGTACGACGCGGTCTTGTCGCGCTGCTGGGCCGAGACGAGGGGGCCGCACTCGACGCCGTCCTCGGTGCCGCGGCCGAGCCTGATCTTGTCGGCGCGGCGGGCGAGTTCGGCGACGAAGCGCTCGCGCACGGACTCCTCGACGATGAGCCGCCCGCCGGCGGAGCAGACCTGGCCGCTGTGGATGAAGGCGGCGTTCAGCGCCTGGTCGACGGCGGTGTCGAAGCCTTCCTCGGTCTCGCAGGAGTCGGCGAAGACGACGTTCGGGTTCTTGCCGCCCAGTTCGAGGGCGACCTTCTTCACGTCGGCGGCCGCGGCCTGCGCGACCTTCGTGCCGCTGATCAGGCCGCCGGTGAAGGAGACGAGGTCGACGTCCGGGTGCTCGGCGAGCCGGGCGCCCACGGTGTGACCCGGCCCGGTCACGATGTTCGCGACGCCCGCGGGAAGGCCGGCCTCCGCCAGGAGCTCGATGAGGACCACGGTGGTCAGCGGCGTGATCTCGCTCGGCTTGATGACGAAGGTGTTTCCGGCGGCGAGGGCCGGGGCGACCTTCCAGCTGGCCTGGAGGAGCGGGTAGTTCCACGGGGTGATCAGGGAGCAGACGCCGACGGGCTCGTGCACGACGACGCTGTGTATCTCGTCGGACCCGGCGTCGACGACGCGCCCGCCGCCCTCTGAGACGACCAGATCGGCGAAGTACCGGAAGGCGTCGGCGACACAGTCGACGTCGACGCGCCCCTCCTCGACGGTCTTGCCCGCGTCGCGGCTCTCGAGCAGACCGATCTTCTCCCGGTCGCGTACGAGGAGATCGGCGACGCGGCGCAGCAGCGCGGCGCGCTCGGCGACGGGCGTCGCCGGCCAGGTTCCCTCGTCGAAGGCGCGGCGCGCGGCGGCCACCGCGGCGTCCGCGTCCTGCGTACCGCCCTCGGCGATCAGTGCGAACGGCTGGGCATCCGCCGGGTCGAGAATCTCGCGCGTGGCCCCGGAGGCGGCGCTGCGCCACTCTCCGTCCACAAAAATGCTCTGGTTTTCAGACACGTCCCGTTTTGCCTTCCGTTCCCGAACAGTCCCCCTGAACATCGCGGAACTCCCTTTTCACGGAGAGCCTGCGACGTCGGAACCCCCTGCCCCTGGGATCGGAAAGCATGCACAACCCGTGGCTGAAAGTGGTCCGCGTCACGGCATACATGGTGAGTAAGTCCGAAATGTCACCACTGGCGTCGCTACTCGGGGTACATGCCCCATGCAAACATGCCCTGTACAGACAGGTGACGCACAAACACCGCGCCCCCGCCTGTCCGGATCGACCGGACGGACGGGGGCGCGTATGAAGCCGTGTGCAGGTGACTACGGGTGCCTGCGGGACGCGTGGATCAGATGAGGCCGAGCTCGCGGACCGCGGCGCGCTCCTCCTCGAGCTCCTTCACCGACGCGTCGATGCGGGCGCGGGAGAACTCGTTGATGTCCAGACCCTGGACGATCTCGTACTTGCCGTCCTTGGTGGTGACGGGGAAGGAGGAGATCAGACCCTCCGGGACGCCGTAGGAGCCGTCCGACGGGATACCCATGGAGGTCCAGTCGCCCTCGGCGGTGCCGTTCACCCACGTGTGGACGTGGTCGATCGCGGCGTTCGCGGCCGAGGCGGCCGAGGACGCGCCACGGGCCTCGATGATCGCGGCGCCGCGCTTGGCGACGGTCGGGATGAAGGCGTCGGCCAGCCACTGCTCGTCGCCGCCGATGGCCTCGATGGCCGGCTTGCCCGCGACGGACGCCTGGAAGATGTCCGGGTACTGGGTGGCGGAGTGGTTGCCCCAGATGGTGAGGCGCTTGATGTCCGCGACCGTCGTGCCGGTCTTCTTCGCGAGCTGCGTGAGCGCGCGGTTGTGGTCCAGGCGCGTCATGGCCGTGAAGCGCTCGGCCGGTACGTCCGGGGCGGCGGCCTGCGCGATGAGCGCGTTCGTGTTGGCCGGGTTGCCGACGACGAGGACCTTGATGTCGTCCGCGGCGTTGTCGTTGATCGCCTTGCCCTGCGGCTTGAAGATGCCACCGTTGGCGGAGAGCAGGTCGCCGCGCTCCATACCCTTGGTGCGGGGGCGGGCGCCGACGAGGAGGGCGACGTTGGCGCCGTCGAACGCGACGTTCGGGTCGTCCGAGATCTCGATGTTCTGCAGCAGCGGGAAGGCGCAGTCGTCGAGCTCCATGGCGGTGCCCTCGGCGGCCTTGAGCGCCGGGGTGATCTCCAGGAGGCGCAGGTTGACCGGCACGTCCGCGCCGAGCAGCTGGCCGGAGGCGATGCGGAAGAGCAGTGCGTAGCCGATCTGGCCGGCTGCGCCGGTGACGGTGACGTTCACGGGAGTGCGGGTCATGGCGTTCTCCGTATGACAGCAGGGCTTTTTTGATCGATCTCTCGGCATCAAGAGATCCGCCCGTCAGGCTATCGCGCCCCGGACCCCCCGCACCTCCGGGTACCTGTGGCCCGCCCCACAGAACACCCGCTCCCCTCAACCGGAACAGGTGACGCGGAGCGGGAGGTGACGCAACGGCAGGCGGCCGCCTGCTCGGGAGAGGTGGGCAGACGGCCGCCTGTGGGGGGCGCCACTTGGTGACTGCTCCCGTGGGGGTACTGGTCCGCCTGCCCCGGTCCGGGGCAGGCATGCCCCCGTCTCGCAAGGAATTCCGCGGCACCTGCGCCACGGTCCTGCGCCGCGCCCGTCCCTACTGCGTGCAGCCCTGCCGGCCCGCCTTCAGCGTCGCGCAGGCCTTCGCCTCGCTCGCCTTCGTGACGGCCACCATCGGGGTGTACGCGTCGAGGTCCGCGTTGACCGTGCCCTTCTGCACGCCGGTGGCGCCGGCCTGCTGGATACGGACCACGTCACCCGGAGCCGCCTGCGTGATGCGCGCCCACGCGGCCCCGCACGTCTTGCTGTAGCGGACCTCGATCTTGGCCTGGCCGACGAGCACGGAGTCCGTGGTCCGCGCGAACTCGCCGCCGCAGCCCATCGCCTCGGGGTCCTTGCCGGTGCAGTCCTTGCCGCTGCACTGAACTCCCGCGGGCAGTTCGGGGGCGCTGCTGGTCGGCGTCGCCTCCGGCTTCGCCTCGTCGTCCTTGCCACCCTTCCCCGCGCCCGTGAGGTACACGGCCGCGGCGATGACGACGAGCGCGCCCACGACGCCCGCGAGGAACATCGTCAGCCGGCGCCTGCGCCACTGCCGGTCCGGCGAACCGCCGCCCGCCCCCGGCTGCCCCGCCGCTCCGCCACCGCCACCGCCCGCGTAGCCCCCCGCGTCCGCGTAGGCCCCCGCCCCGCTCGCGTACGGAACGCCTTCCCCGGCGCGCTCCCCCGGACGGAACCCCTGCTCCCTCTCGCTCCCGTACGGCACCGAGTCCGCCAAAGGAGCCTGCCCCTGTGGCGGCACGGTCGGCGCGACGCCCGCGGCCCCCGCGACGCCCCTCGCGCCGCCGCCGCCGGACGGCCTGGCCGCCGTCCTGCTGCCGGCGCCCGCGCCCCCGCTGCCGTTCTTGCCGGTCTTCGTGGCCGTCGGTCCGAACTCCCCGAGCGCCGCACGCGCCTGGGAGATCCGTATCGCCTCCATCGTCATGTCATGACGCATCTCGGAGCGGCTCCAGGCGCGCTCCGCGAGCTCCCACATGGTGGTCAGATGGACCGGATTGGTGCCCGTCACCTCGGCCAGGGCCACGATCGCGCGCTTGGGCGCGAGCAGCCGGCCGTTCAGATACCGCTCCCAGGACGTCTTGCTGTACCCGGTGCGGTCCGCGACCGCGGCGATACTCAGACCGCTGCGGTCGACGAGCCTGCGGAGCTGGCTTGCGAACTCCCTGACCTGCGGGTCGAGTTCATCCGGTAGCGCCCTCCAACGAGGCATTGCTTCCCCCCTATTCCCCCCGTACGTGCCCTGATCCCCCGCGCCGCGCCGCACCCCTCGCGCTGCCCTCGGCCGGCGTTGGCTTCACCGGCCCACTCTGGCTACCCAGTGGGATGCGCGGAGCCAGGATGTCAGTTCCGGGGGCGGGGGCGCACGGGGGCATTCGACTCACGGGCGTGCACCGTTGCACGACCGGAGGTCCACGGTCCAGTGTCCCACCGGGGCCCCCACCCCCTCGCGGAACCCCGAACGCCCCAGCTCAGCGCCTGGGTCGCCCCGGACCGTCCCGATTGCCCACGTTAGCCCCGCTGTTGAGGCAGCTGACGGTAAATCCGCGAACTTGTCGATACATCAACACACTTCGACACAGGAGGAATGACGCATTACGGGAAGCGCCCGGCAGGCCGATCGTTGCCGTCCTCGCACACCGTGGCGGAATGGTCACTTCCGTGCCACAGCGGCCCGCTCGGCCTTGAAGCCCACCTGACGCGTCCATGACGCTGATGACCACGGCAGGGAGATCTCCCCAAAAAGACTCCGGCCCCAAAGAACGGCGGCGCCCGTCCTCCCTCGGGGGAGAGGACGGGCGCCGCCTTTGTGCGCGCGCCGCGGGCGTCAGCTGATCGTGAAGTGCAGCGTGTCGTTCAGGAACGGGATGACCAGCAGGGGATTCGGCTCCACCATCAGCGCGAGCAGCACGATGACGACGCCCAGGAACCCGTACGTCACCATGTCGGTGAAACGGGAGCGCACCGCGAGCATGCCCACGGACGGGAGCGTCCAGCGCAGCACCGCACCGCCGATCAGGGCGACGCCGATCAGCAGCGTCCCGACGCGGAACACGTCGAACGCGGTGAGCAGCAGTCCGACGCCCACCAGCGAGATCACCGCGAGGATCGGCCACTGGCGCGCCGGGGCCGGGGCGTCACCCGGCGCCGCGCGGCCGCCGCCCTCGGGGCGCGCGGTGTCCCTGGTGAACAGCGGGAACCGGCGCGAGGCGCGCCGCGGCTCCCCTTCGGCGCCCGGAGCCGTCACCGCACCCTCGGCGCCTTCCGGGGTGCCGGTGCCGGCGTCAGCCGACACCGTTCGCGTTCCGTTCGGCGGCCTCGACGACGTTCACGAGGAGCTGGGCACGGGTCATGGGGCCGACGCCGCCCGGGTTCGGGGAGATCCACCCGGCGACCTCGGTGACGCCCGGGTGCACATCGCCGACGATCTTGCCGTTCTCGTCGCGCGAGACGCCGACGTCGAGCACGGCGGCGCCCGGCTTGATGTCCTCGGGCTTGATCAGGTGCGGGACGCCCGCGGCGGCCACGACGATGTCGGCGCGTTTGAGGTGGGCGGCCAGGTCACGGGTGCCGGTGTGGCACTGGGTGACCGTCGCGTTCTCGGACTTGCGGGTGAGCAGCAGCGGCATCGGGCGGCCGATGGTGACGCCGCGGCCGACGACCACGACCTCCGCGCCGTTGATCTCCACGCCGTGCTCGCGCAGCAGCGTGATGATGCCGAAGGGGGTGCAGGGCAGCGGCGCGGGCTCGTTCAGGACGAGGCGGCCGAGGTTCATCGGGTGCAGGCCGTCCGCGTCCTTGGCCGGGTCCATCAGCTCCAGGATGCGGTTCTCGTCGATGCCCTTGGGCAGCGGGAGCTGGACGATGTAGCCGGTGCAGGCGGGGTCCTCGTTGAGCTCGCGGACGACCGCCTCGATCTCCTCCTGCGTGGCGGTGGCCGGCAGGTGGCGCTGGATGGAGGCGATGCCGACCTGGGCGCAGTCGCGGTGCTTGCCCGCGACGTACTTCTGGCTGCCCGGGTCCTCTCCGACCAGGACGGTGCCGAGGCCGGGCGTGACGCCCTTCTCCCTCAGGGCCGCCACGCGGGCGGACAGATCGGACTTGATCGTGGCTGCGGTGGCCTTGCCATCGAGAATCTGGGCGGTCATGCCCCCATCTTCGCGGATGGGACCGCCCCGGTTCCAATCCGGGCGTCCCAGCTTGATCACCGTTGTTGCACTTCCACAACGCATACGGAATGCGGCTGGACAAATAAGCCGCACCTAAAGAACCATGAGCGGCAACAGTGCCGCGGGCAGTACCGGGGGGACGACCGCTCTGTTCAGAACCTTCCTCCGCTTGGTGCCGCGCGTTGTCCCCGCACTAAGGCAACGGAGGAAAAAGCCATGAGTTTCGGCGACCCGAACAACCCCTACGGTCCGCCGCAGGGTCAGCAGCCCGGCTACCCGCCGCAGGCGCCCCAGGCTCCCCAGGGCCAGCCCGGCTACGGGTACCCGCAGGGCCAGCCCCCGCAGCAGCCCGGCTACGGCTACCCGCAGGGCCAGCCCGCGTACCCCGGCTTCCCCGGCGGCAACCAGATGCCGATCGAGATGCCCGGCCTGATGAAGACCGCGCGCGTGCTCCTCTTCATCCTCGCCGGCTTCCAGCTCCTGTTCGGCATCATCGCAGGCGTCGCCATCGGCGCGGCCCAGGACGTGTCCAACGGCGTCGGCTCCGGTGACGCCACGGACACGCTCGCCGGCCTCGGCTTCCTCATCGCGGCCCTCATGGTGGCCCTCGGCGCCCTGTCGATCTTCCTGGGTGTGAAGTTCAAGAACGGCGGCTCCGGCATCCGCATCACGACGATCGTCTACGCGTCGCTGATGATCATCGGTGGTCTCGTGAACACCATCAACGGCGGCGGCGGTTCGGCGACCTTCGGCGGACTCATCTCGCTCGCCATCGCCGGCATCATCCTCGGCTCCATGGTGAACAGCGCCGCGACCACCTGGTTCAACCGCCCGCGCTACTGATCGCGTTCACGGCGAACCAGGGTTTTCCCGCCCTGCACCCGTAAGGGCCGCTCTCCCCCGTCACAAGGGGAGCGCGGCCCTTCGCCGTCCCCCTAGGCTGTTGGGTTGTCCGGCCGGGAGGGGACAGGCCCTTGTACAGCATCGTCGTCGTGCCGCCACTGACCGAACCGCCGTGCGGCGACGCACAGTTCAGACTCGCGCCCGGGGAGAGACCTTCGGAAGGTCGGCCGGCACCGATCTGGCGATCGACCACGAGGGCGTCGCCCACGCGGCCGGTGAGATCACCGCGCACGGCGCCTTCTGGATACTCAGCGACCTCAGCTCCCGGCAGACGTACGTAGTGGAGAACCCCGAAGGGGCGGGCGCCCCATGGGCACGATCTCCGAGGCCACCCTCAACTGCGGCTACGGCCACCTGTGCATGACGGTCAACGGCACGAACTTCGACTTCTTCAAGTGCCGGCGCCGGAACGTCCACGACTGGACCGGTGACGGCCCGTTCATCAACAACCAGACGCCCGGCGCCGTCGCGAAGTCCTACAACAAGGACGGCAGCGTCCGCTGGACGTCCACGGCCTACCAGTCCGGCCGGGCACCGTGGGACCCGATCTGGTCCCTGCAGCCCTGCGGAGCCTGACGGCCGCAGCGCCACGGGGAACGACCGCGGGCCGTGCCTTCACGGGGGAAGGCACGGCCCGCGGTGGTGTACCGCTGAACGGGACTAGTGGAAGAAGTGGCGCGTGCCGGTGAAGTACATCGTGACGCCCGCCTTCTTCGCGGCCTCGACGACCTGCTCGTCACGGATGGAACCGCCGGGCTGGACGATCGCCTTCACACCGGCGTCGATCAGGATCTGCGGCCCGTCCGGGAACGGGAAGAACGCGTCCGACGCGGCGAACGAACCGCGCGCCCGCTCCTCGCCGGCCCGCTCCACAGCCAGCTTGCAGGAGTCGACGCGGTTGACCTGGCCCATGCCCACGCCCACCGAGGCGCCGTCCTTGGCCAGCAGAATCGCGTTGCTCTTCACCGCGCGGCACGCCTTCCAGGCGAACGCCAGCTCGTCGAGCTCGCCCGGGGACAGCGCGTCGCCCGTCGCGAGGGTCCAGCTCGCCGGGTTGTCACCGTCGGCCTGGACACGGTCGGTGACCTGGAGGAGCGCGCCGCCGTCGATCTGCTTCGTCTCGACGGTCGCCGACGGGCCCTGGTGGGCGCGCAGCACGCGGATGTTCTTCTTCTTGGTGAGGGCCTCGAGCGCGCCGTCCTCGTACTCCGGCGCGACGATGACCTCGGTGAAGATGTCCGCGACCTGCTCGGCCATCTCCTTCGTCACCGGCCGGTTGACGGCGATGACGCCGCCGAACGCGGACATCGGGTCACAGGCGTGCGCCTTGCGGTGCGCCTCGGCGACGCTCGACGCGACCGCGATGCCGCACGGGTTGGCGTGCTTGATGATCGCGACGCACGGGTCGTCGTGGTCGTACGCGGCACGGCGCGCGGCGTCCGTGTCCGTGTAGTTGTTGTACGACATCTCCTTGCCGTGCAGCTGCTCGGCCTCCGCGAGACCGCCGGTGCCGTCGACGTAGAGGGCGGCGGCCTGGTGCGGGTTCTCGCCGTAGCGCAGGACGTTCTTGCGCCCGTACGTCGCGCCGAGGAACTCGGGGAGGCCGCTCTCGTCGGCGGCCGCGTAGCCGTCGGCGAACCAGGACGCGACCGCGACGTCGTACGCCGCCGTGTGCTGGAAGGCCTCGCCGGCGAGGCGCTTGCGGGCGGTCAGGTCGAAGCCGCCGTCGCGAACGGCCGAGAGGACGTCGGCGTACCGGTCGGGGCTGGTGACGACGGCCACCGACGGGTGGTTCTTGGCGGCGGCGCGCACCATCGAGGGGCCGCCGATGTCGATCTGCTCGACGCACTCGTCGGGAGTGGCGCCCGAGGCGACGGTCTCCTTGAAGGGGTACAGGTTCACGACGACGAGCTGGAAGGGCTCCACGCCGAGCTCGTCGAGCTGGCGCCGGTGGTCCTCCAGGCGCAGGTCGGCGAGGATGCCCGCGTGGATCTTCGGGTGCAGCGTCTTGACGCGCCCGTCGAGACACTCGGGGAAGCCCGTGAGCTCCTCGACCTTGGTGACGGGCACCCCGGCGGCGGCGATCTTCGCAGCGGTCGAGCCGGTCGACACCAGCTCCACGCCCGCCTCGTGCAGCCCGCGCGCGAGGTCTTCCAGACCGGTCTTGTCGTAGACGCTGACGAGCGCCCGGCGAATGGGCCGCTTGTTGCTCTCGGCGGTCACTGGATAACTACCTTTCGTCCCTCAATGCGATAGCCGTTGCGGGCCAGACGCCCCACGACATCGACGAGCAGCCTGCGCTCGACTTCCTTGATGCGCTCGTGCAGAGCGCTCGCGTCGTCCTCGTCCCGGACCTCGACCACGCCCTGGGCGATGATCGGACCGGTGTCGACGCCGTCGTCGACGAAGTGGACGGTGCATCCGGTGACCTTGGCGCCGTACGCGAGCGCGTCGCGCACACCATGGGCCCCGGGAAAACTGGGGAGCAGGGCGGGATGCGTGTTCACGAACCGCCCGCCGAACCGGGCGAGGAACTCCTTGCCCACGATCTTCATGAACCCGGCCGAGACCACGAGGTCCGGCTCGTACGCCGCCGTGGCCTCGGCGAGCGCCCGGTCCCACTCCTCGCGGGTGGCGAAGTCCTTCACCCGGCAGACGAAGGTGGGCAGCCCGGCGCGCTCGGCGCGCTCGAGCCCGGCGATGGAGTCACGGTCGGCGCCGACGGCCACGATCTCGGCGCCGTAACCCTCCGCGCCCTCGGCCGCGAGGGCGTCGAGCAGAGCCTGCAGATTCGTGCCTGATCCGGAGACCAGCACGACGAGCCGCTTGGCCACAGCGAGGGCCTTTCTCGGGAGTGCGTTTGTAGGGTCGCACAAAGGCTTCATGGTTCCCGATACGGGGAACTCTACGAAGCGGTCGACCGTCAGCAACGATACCGGCACATGGAGCGGCCCCCACGGGACGGGGGCGCGGCCGGAAGGTAGCGTCTGTGGCGGATTCGCCACCGAAGGAACGCCGCCCGCTTGCGGGACGTTCACTTGAGAACGGGCTCGCCCGCAGCCGCGCCACGATCGATCTAGGGGAAGACGCACACCTGATGCCGGACCGAAGCCTCCGCCTGCCGCTGCTGCCCGCCGGCTCGACCCTGTTGCGCGAAGGCCGTCCCACGCCTCCTCCGCCCCAGGACACACCGCCCAAGTCCTCCGATTCGTCCAAGCCTTCCGGGCCTACCGGGCCTACCGGGCCACCCAAGGACGACAACCCGTTCGCGCCGCCGCCGGAGGGCTCGCCCGACCGCCCGTGGCAGCCGCGCCGGCCCGAGGGCGGTCAGGACGGCCAGGGCGACGGGTCGGGCGGGGACCGGAACCCGTGGGGCGGTCAGTGGAGCGACCGGCAGCCGGGCCGCGCCCAGGGCGGCCGCTTCGGCGACCGTCCCGGCCAGGGCGGCGGTCCGGGCGGCCAGGGCGGACCCGAAGGCCCCCAGGGGCCCGGCTCCGGCATGCGCTGGGACCCGACGGACCCGGCCCAGCGCCGCGCTCGCTTCGCACTGCTCTCCGGCATGTGGGGCTTCTTCTTCGCCCTGTTCAGCTGGCCTTACGTGGCTCTGCTGCTCGGCGCGCTCGCCCTGTACTGGGGCATCACCGCCCTGCGCGCCAAGCCCCGCACGCCGAACCCGGACGCCCCGGCGCCCACCGGTCCCGCCGCCGGTTCGAGGCCGCAGACCACGGCGGCCGTCAGCGGCCTGGTCACCGGCACCCTCGCCCTGGCCCTGGTCGCCGCCACGTTCACGGCCCAGCTGGTCTACAGCGAGTACTACACGTGCGTGAACGACGCGCTGACCAGCACGTCCAAGAAGGCGTGCAACGACAAGCTCCCGAAGGAACTGCGCACACTGCTCGGCACGCGCGACTAGGGGGACGCCCCTTAGGGAGTGTCCGGCGGGTCCGGCGGGCGGGGCTCTCCGGGGGCCGCGCCCGGGTTGCTCTTCGCGCCCGGGTTGCCGCTCGCGCCCGCCTCCGGTTCCGTGTCCCTGCTCGCGTCGGACGCCTCCTTGAGCGCTGCCCAGCGCGCCTGCCTCGTGGCCTCGCCCGGCCAGGCGTCGCCCACCCGGACGGGCCCGCCCGGGAAGGGGTCCACGGAGAAGGGGTCCACGGAGAACGGGTCCACGGGGAAGAAGTCGTACGGCTCGAACGCGGCGCCGCCCGACGGGGCCTGGCCGGCCTGTGCCGCCCCCTCGCGGCGCCGTCGCGGCAGCCAGTTCCTCGGCGACGGGATCCGAGGGCGCCGCCACCGCGACGGGGCCCGCTCCTCGGCCCGCTCCGCAGCCGATTTCCCCGCCCTTCCCCCGCTCGTTCCGCCGACCCGCTCATCGCGCGGCACCCTGACCCGCCACGCCCGCAGCCCCACCGTCACCGGCACCCCCACCAGCGCCGTCCACCCCGCCGCCGCGAGCCCCGTCAGCCACCCCACGGGCCCGAACTCCGCGAGCCCCGCGACACCCATCGGGCCGCCGGACGCCATCGCGAGCCCCGCGAAGGCCAGCCCGCACAGCACCGCCGCGAGGCCCGCCGCCATCGCCGTACGCCACCGCGACCACGCCTCGTCCCGCTCCCCGTGCCGGGGCGCCGCCGCCCCCGCCACGAACCACGCCACCGTCAGCCCGGCCACGACCGGCACCGCCCCCGCCGACCAGTTGAGCGTCGACCCGGGGCCCGGCTCCGGCACCGCCGCGAGCAGCGGGAAGGCGGGCAGCAGCGGCCCCGACGACACCCCGAGCGGCCCTGCCACGCTGCCCCCGCCGAGCGCGAAGCCAGGACCGAGCGCGTACGCGGCGCCCCACACCGCCGCGTTCGGCACCAGCGCGGCGGCCAGCAGGAGCACCGCGGCCCGTCCCGACCACACGTCCGTGAGCTGCCCGAACGAATGCCGCACCGCCTCGGCGTGCCACACCGTCGACGCCGCCACGATCAGCGCGCCGCCCGCCACCAGCACGAGCGCCCCGGCGGCCGCGGCCCGCGCGGCGACGGGCAGCAGACGTCGTCGTACGAACACCTCGCGCCCGCCGCCCTGGACGGCGCCGAGGCGATGGCGCAGGGGCGCGGGCAACGGGATGGGCGGGCGGCCGTGGGCCGTCCAGACACCGGCGCCCGCGGCGGCCACGGCGACGACCGTCAGATGCGCGGTGACGCTCGGCCAGGACGGCCGCAGCTCACCGCGCGACGCGTAGAACGCGGCGCCGCCGCCCACCAGCAGATACCCGATCACGACCCCGCACCACGCGGTCCGCCAGGCCGTCCGCGGCGCGTCCCCGTCGTCGGCGCCCTCCACCGCGTCACGCGCCGCGCGGTGCAGCAGCCACACCGGAATCACCAGAAGGAGCAGTGGCGTGACGCCGATCGGCGCCGGGGTCCCCGAGAGCGTGTCCGTCCTGATGACCTCGGCGCCGTGCGCGAGCAGCCACAGGGCGGCGGCGGCGTGCAGGGCCCCGCCGGGACCGCTGTCCGGGTAGGGCGAGCTGATCCACAGCACCATGACGAGCACGGCGGACGAACCGAGTCCGAGGCCGGCCGCGACGACCCCGCCGAGCAGGCAGGCCGCGGGCCCCGGGGAGCGGTCACGCACGCGGGAGAGCAGCAGCGGCAACGAGAGGCCTCGGTCGGTCATTTGGGTCACGCGGCCATGCTCCCAACGATGCGCGCTTTAGTCGCGTAACAGGCGAAGACCGGATGTGTCGCTCAAGATACGTTTATGTACTTATTCAGGCGAAAGGGTGTGTGGAGTCCCCTATGACGCAGAGCCCCGTCTCCCCGCTGCCGGCCCCCGCAGAGCGCCGCAAACTCCGCGAGTCGAAGTCCCTGACCCAGGCTCAGGTCGCCGCGCAACTGGGCGTCACCCGGGAAACGGTCCGCTCCTGGGAATCCGGCCGGACCACCCCCAGGGGCCGCAAGGGGGAGGCGTACGCGACGTTCCTGGCGGACATCGAGGCGGAGAGACCAGCGCCGGCCGCCAAGGCAACGGTCCCCGCCGGCGCAGCAGCCACCGCCACGACAGCCCCCGCCCGGACCAGACGCTCCGTCGGACGCTGGGACTCCGCCCCGCTCGACCGGGGCCAGGAGCGCGGCGGACAGTGGGTGCGGCCCGCGGCCACAGCCGAAGCGGGCGGGAGTCCGAGCCCGGCGCAGTCCCCGAAGGACCCCACCGAGGCGTTCGACCGGCTCTACACCCACGCGGCCCCCGGCCTGGTCCGCCAGGCCTACCTCCTCACCGGCCGCCGCACCCTCGCCAGGGAGTCCGTGGAGCGCGCTTTCCAGTTCGCCTGGCAGCGCTGGCCCGAGGTCGCCGTGGACCGCGATCCCGTCGGCTGGGTCAGGGCCGCCGCGTACGAGTACGCCATGTCGCCCTGGCACCGGCTGCGCCCGAGCCACCGGCACCCCGAGGCACCGCCCGCCGACGCCGGGCACCGCGCGCTGCTCGACGTACTCCTGAGCCTGCCGTCCGCGTACCGCCGCACCCTGCTGCTCTACGACGGGGTCGGGCTCGATCTGCCCGAGACCGCCGCCGAGACGGAGGCCACCACGCCCGCTGCGGCGAAGCGGCTGCTCCACGCGCGGGAGGCCGTGGCCGAGCAGCTGCCCGCCCTCGCCGTGCCCGACCAGCTCCACCGGCACCTGACCGAACTCGCGGGCGCCGAGAAGCTCCAGGCCCCCAAGTCGGCCCTGGTCCGCACGGAGGGCGAGCGCCGGACCCGCTTCTGGACCCGCTCGGCCATCGCCATCACCGTCCTGATCATCGGCGCGACGGCCCTCACGCTGCGCACCGCGCCGGCCCGTTACGAACCGGTCCCCGCCCCCGGCTCCATGATCACCGGAGTACCGCCGCGGACGGGGCCGGGCCCGCTCACGCAGGCGGACAAGAAGCTGCGCGACAAGCTGCACAAGTCGACGCAGAACGGCCCCCAGCGCCTCGCCCCCGCGGTCGACTGAGCCCCGGCGGGCGACCCGGACAGGCCCGGACGCGCTACCCGCACGTGGTTCCCTCACAGGGTTCCAAGGGTTCCCGCACCGGCGCGACGACAGTGGGCCCGCACCCCCGGAAGGGTGCGGGCCCACTGATGTCAGGCAGGTGGCGGAACTACGAGAGCAGCTCGCGCGCCAGCTTGGCCGTCTCGGTCGGCGTCTTGCCGACCTTCACGCCGGCGGCCTCGAGGGCCTCCTTCTTGGCCTGTGCGGTGCCGGAAGAGCCGGACACGATCGCGCCCGCGTGACCCATCGTCTTGCCCTCGGGGGCGGTGAAGCCCGCGACGTAGCCGACGACCGGCTTGGTGACGTGCTTGGCGATGTAGTCCGCCGCACGCTCCTCGGCGTCGCCGCCGATCTCGCCGATCATGACGATCAGGTCGGTGTCGGGGTCGGCCTCGAACGCCTCGAGGGCGTCGATGTGCGTCGTACCGATGACCGGGTCGCCACCGATGCCGACGGCGGACGAGAAGCCGATGTCACGGAGCTCGTACATCATCTGGTACGTCAGCGTGCCGGACTTCGAGACCAGGCCGATGCGGCCCGGCTTGGTGATGTCGCCCGGGATGATGCCGGCGTTCGACTGGCCCGGGGTGATGAGACCGGGGCAGTTCGGGCCGATGATGCGGGTCTTGTTGCCCTTCGACTTGGCGTACGCCCAGAAGGCGGCCGAGTCGTGGACGGCGATGCCCTCGGTGATGACGACCGCGAGGGGGATCTCGGCGTCGATCGCCTCGACGACGGCGGCCTTGGAGAAGGCCGGGGGCACGAAGAGGACGGACACGTTGGCGCCCGTCGCCTCCATGGCCTCCTTGACCGTCCCGAAGACCGGGACCTCGGTGCCGTCGAAGTCGACGGAGGTGCCGGCCTTGCGCGGGTTCACGCCGCCGACGATGTTCGTGCCGTCACCGAGCATGAGCTTGGTGTGCTTCATGCCCGTGGCACCGGTCATGCCCTGGACGATGACCTTGCTGTCCTTGGTGAGGAAGATAGCCATGGTGGTCTGAGTCCCTCTTCCTTACTTCGCAGCCGCGGCGAGCTCGGCGGCCTTGTCGGCCGCGCCGTCCATGGTGTCCACACGCTGGACGAGCGGGTGGTTGGCGTCGCTGAGGATCTTGCGACCCAGCTCCGCGTTGTTGCCGTCGAGTCGCACGACCAGCGGCTTGGTGACCTCTTCGCCCTTGTCGGCGAGGAGCGCCAGGGCCTGCACGATGCCGTTGGCGACCTCGTCGCAGGCGGTGATGCCGCCGAAGACGTTGACGAACACGGACTTGACGTCCGGGTCGCCGAGGATGATCTCCAGGCCGTTCGCCATCACCTGGGCGGACGCGCCGCCGCCGATGTCGAGGAAGTTGGCCGGCTTCACGCCGCCGTGGTTCTCACCGGCGTACGCGACGACGTCCAGGGTCGACATGACCAGACCGGCACCGTTACCGATGATGCCGACCTCGCCGTCGAGCTTGACGTAGTTGAGGTTCTTGGCCTTGGCAGCAGCCTCGAGCGGGTTGGCTGCGTCCTTGTCCTCGAGCGCCTCGTGCTCGGGCTGGCGGAAGTCCGCGTTCTCGTCGAGGGAGACCTTGCCGTCAAGGGCGATGACCTTGCCGGAGGCGACCTTGGCGAGCGGGTTCACCTCGACGAGGAGGGCGTCCTCCTTGATGAAGGTGTCCCACAGGGTGACGAGGATGTCGGCGACCTGGTCGGCGACCTCGGCCGGGAACTTCGCCTTGGCGACGATCTCCTGGGCCTTCTCCTTGGAGACACCCTCGTTGGCGTCGACCGGCACCTTCGCGAGGGCGTCGGGGTTCTCCTCCGCGACGACCTCGATCTCCACGCCGCCCTGGACGGACGCCATGGCGAGGAAGGTGCGGTTGGTGCGGTCGAGGAGGTACGAGACGTAGTACTCCTCGAGGATCTCCGGAGCGGTCTCGGCGATCATCACCTTGTGGACCGTGTGGCCCTTGATGTCCATCCCGAGGATGTCCGTCGCGCGGGCGACGGCCTCGTCCGGGGTGGCGGCGAGCTTGACGCCGCCTGCCTTGCCGCGGCCGCCGACCTTCACCTGCGCCTTGACGACCGACTTGCCGCCCAGCTTCTCGGTGGCCTGGCGCGCCGCCTCAGGCGTGTCGATGACTTCACCGGCCAGCACCGGTACACCGTGCTTGGCGAAGAGGTCCCTCGCCTGGTACTCGAACAGGTCCACGCGCGTCCGTCCCTTTTCCGTGATCTCGCTGCGATCTCGCTGCTTTGTGGTCAGCTGTCTGCGTGGGCGTGCCGCGAAGGGCAACGTGACTGCGCTGTCACAGGGGAGGCGTAGGACGGAGTCCGGTACGCGGCATGTCCGTCTCGCAGGTTATCGCCGCTCGCCCGGGGTCCCTAAATCGCAGATCCCACCTGGGCGGTGATAACAGTCACAGATCGGGGCCCCACCGGCCTGGGGTGCGCCCGGTGGGGCCCCTGAGAGCCCCTGAAAGTCCCGGTGGGAGGACCTGGAGGGCCCTGCCGCCGGGCTGGGAAGGGCCCGGGCGGGTGATCCTCACCCCAATGGGGACCACCCACCGCCATCTGCCGGGCCGGGCCCGGCCTGTCACTCCGGTCCCCGGCTGCCCGCAGACGACGTGTTCAGTCCGCCTGCTTCAGTGCGCCGACGCGTTCCGCGGGTGCGGAGGCGGGACTTCTCCGTTGCGGAACCTCAGATGCCGAGGCCGTGGGCGGCGGCGTCCGTGGCGTTCGTCAGGTAGCTCGGGGCGACCGAGGCGGCCACGCCCTGCACGCCCTGGACCGCGTTCCCGGCGAGCGGCTGCGCGTCGGCGCCGACCGTGCCGGTCAGGTTCTGCGCGAACGGCGAGACCTCACCGACGACCCCGCCCGCGAACGGCGTCACGTCGCCGACCACACCACCGGCGAACGGCGTCACGTCGCCCACGACGCCTTGCGCCAGGTACTCCGCGCTGCCGCCCACGCCCTGCACGACCGGCTGCACCTGGTCGTACACGGCCTGAACGAGGGGCTGGACCGCGCCGACGACCCCGCCCGCGAACGGGTGCACGTCGTCCGCGACGACCGACTGCGCGAAGGGCTGGACCTGGCCCACGACCCCGTCCGCGAACGGCGTGACGTGGCTGACGGCGCCACCGGCGAACGGCGTCACGTCGCCGACCGCACCGCCCGCGAGCGTGCCGGCGTCACCGACCGCCTGGCCGGCGACCGGGACCACGCCGTGCACGGCGGTCGCGGCGATGGGGGGAAGCACCGCGGCGGAGGTCTCGTCGACGACGGGACCGGCGGCCGTGGTCACTTGGCCGACGGTGCCGGAGGCGGTGGCCGGGACGTTCTGGGCGTAGCCCGGGACCTGCGCCGCGGTGCCGTACGCCTGGGCGGCGATGCCCTGGACCTGGGTGGCGGCGCCCTGGACGTGGCCCTGCGCTCCGGTCACCGTGCGGTCGACGTCGGGGACGAACGCGGACAGGGGGCCGAACAGGTAGTCGATCTCCTGCGTGGCGCCGTCCTGTACGGCTCCGGCCCGGGCACCGGCGTTCTGCGCGACGGCGTCGGCCGACACGTCCGGGACCCCGGCGGTGCGGACGTGTGCGGCGCGGGCGGCGGCGGTGCGGGCGGTGTCGGCGACATGGGTGACGCCCTCGACGTAGGTCCGGGCCTGCTGCTTGGCATGCGCGGCGGCGGCCTCGACCCGGGCGTCGGTGTGGTGGACCGCGCCCCGGGCCCCGGCGACGGCGGGACCGGCCTGGGGCGCGGCCTCGGCAGCGGTGCCGGAGACGGTTCCGGAGACGTCGGAGACCGCGCCGGACGCGGTCGTCCGGGCCTGGCCGGTCGCGCCCGCCACGGTGTCCTGGGCCTTGCCGGTGACCGAGCCGACGGTGCCCTGGGTGACGTCGTCGACGGTGCCCTGGACGTGGGAGACCGTGCCCTGGACGTCGGCGACCACGTCACCGGCCAGGTCCGGGACCGCCACGGAATGGGCGGGCATTTCGTCGGCACTGGCGACGGCGGAGCCGAGCGCCCACGCACCGGAGACGCCGGCGGCTATCACGATGGAACGGCGGATGTTCTTGTTCATGCTTGCGTCAGATCCTTCGAATTCTCATGTCCGGTCCCGCGCTGGAGGTCCAGCGGTGGGCCGGCGGCGTCCGGCCGGAGTGGTCCGGCCGGCGGGCAGACCTGTGCCGCCCCCGCGCGGCAGGTCACGTGCGGGGAACGGGCTGCCCTAGCCGGGGAATTCGGGGATGTCTCGGTGCCTGTCGCGGGTGGGGGCGGCGTGGGAGGACGCCGTCGCTCCGGACAGCAGCCGGGCCGTCGCGCCGCTGCCGAACGCTGCCGCGGCGAGATCGGAGTGCCGCGTCGTGCTGCCGTCCCCCGCCGACTGACCGACCGCGCTGCCACTCGGGAACGCGGGTGCGGGAGCCGGGCTGCCGGCCGTCTTTGTGACCGGGGTTCGCGCGGGTACGGCGTTACCGCCTGCCGAGGCGAACACGTCGCCCACGGGCCCGGCTGCTTCTCGCTTGCCGGGCCTTGCACCGTCACTGTGGCCGGCGGCCGCATGGGCTCCGGCGCTCGGAGCCGGTGCCGTGGGGGCGCCGTTCCCGGGCTGACCGGGGGCGCCGATCTGCCCCGGGATGCCGGGCAGCCCCGGCATCGACGGCGGACCCGGCAGGAACTGCGGCGGATCCTCGGCGGAGAGCCCGCCGACGAGCTCTCCGGCGAACTCCCCCACTTCCCGGACCTCTTCCCGCACCGCTCCCTGGGCCGTTCCCCGCACGTCGCGTACTCCTCGTACGACGGGTGCGGCGACCTGAGTGCGGACCGGCTCGGTCACATGGGTCCGGACGGGCTCGACCACGCGATTACGGGTGGGCTCGACGGCTTGCTCCCGCACGGCCCCGACTGCTCGGGAACCGCCGGCGGGAGATGTGCGGTGCGCCGCCTGCGCGGGGACGGGTGCGTGAACCGGCGTCTGAGCGGTTGCGTGAACCGCCTGCTCGCCCGCGGCCTCCGTCGGCGGCAGAACACCCTCCGCCGCATGCGCCCTTCCCCCGCACAGCAGGCCGAACACGATCAGGCCCCCCGCAAGGAACATCACCCGGAGCGCCACGTTCAGCGCACGCCGCCCGGCCGCTGCGCGCACGACGCGCAGAGCGGCAACAGGCAGAGCGACCGGGGAAGTCAAGGCGGGGGAACCCTCCCGTACGAGGAGCGCGGGGACGCGGGACGCGTGGGCGCGGGGATGAGAAGAGCCTCGCCGATCCTTGCACGGGACGCCCGAGGTTGCGCAAGCCCCCTGTTACCGATGGGTAGTCATGTCCGTATTTACGACGTCCCGCACCTACGACGCCCCGTTCGCCGGGTTCCCCGAGTCCGGTATCGGCAGCGGCCGCTTCTCTATCGCCGCCGCCATCACCTCCGGGAAAAGATCCGGCGTGCAGGCGAACGCCGGTGTTCCCAAGGCCGCGAGCGCCGCCGCGTGCTCCCTGTCGTACGCGGGTGCCCCTTCGTCGGACAGCGCGAGCAACGTGACGAACTGCACTCCTGCCGACTTCATCGCGGCGACCCGCTTCAGCATCTCGTTCCGGATTCCCCCTTCGTAGAGGTCGCTGATGAGGACGACGACGGTCTCCGCGGGGCGCGTGATCTGCGACTGGCAGTACGCGAGCGCTCTGTTGATGTCGGTGCCGCCGCCGAGCTGGGTGCCGAACAGGACGTCGACCGGGTCGTCGAGCTGGTCGGTGAGGTCGACGACGGCCGTGTCGAACACGACGAGCCTGGTGTTGATGGACCGCATCGAGGCCAGCACGGCGCCGAACACGGAGGCGTAGACAACCGAGGCAGCCATCGAACCCGACTGGTCGATGCAGAGGATGACCTCCTTCTTCACCGACTGCGACGCGCGGCCGTATCCGATGAGCCGCTCGGGGACGACGGTGCGGTACTCCGGCAGGTAGTTCTTGAGGTTGGCCGCGATCGTGCGGTTCCAGTCGATGTCGTGGTGGCGGGGCCTGCTGATACGGGCGCTGCGGTCCAGCGCGCCGGTGAGCGTCGCGCGGGTCCGCGTGGCGAGGCGCTTCTCCAGGTCCTCGACGACCTTCCGCACGACGGCGCGTGCCGTCTCCTTCGTCGTCTCCGGCATCGCCTTGTTGAGGGAGAGCAGCGTGCCGACGAGGTGCACGTCGGCGTCGACCGCTTCCAGCATCTCCGGTTCGAGCAGGAGCGCGGACAGGCCGAGGCGGTCGATGGCATCGCGCTGCATGACCTGTACGACGGAGGACGGGAAGTACGTCCGGATGTCGCCGAGCCAGCGCGCCACGGACGGTGCGGACGCCCCGAGGCCGGCCGAGCGGTGGCGCCCCCGCTCGGCCTTGTCACCTCCCCCGTAGAGCGCGGTCAGGGCGCCGTCCATCGCGGCGTCCCGGCCGTCGAGCGCGCATCCGGTGCCGTCCGCCTCGTCCCCGCCGAGCACGAGCCGCCAGCGCCGCATCCGCTCGTCCCGGGCTGCCCCGCTGAGCTCGTCCACCTGGTCGACCGCCATCAGGCCACCCCCACAAGGTCGTTGTCACCCGGGACGGAACCGGTTCCCGACCCAGATCCGGCGTCGGCGTCGACCGTCCCGAGCAGCAGCCGCAGCACCGGCAGCACCGCGTCCGCGCGCACCTGGTCGCGGCCGGGCGCGAACCCCGGCGGCGCCGCCCCCACGGCCGCCGTGGGTCCCGCCCCCGCGGGCCCGCGCCGCACCAGCTCCCCCAGCGTGCGGCGCACACCGGATTCGTAGGCGGAGAACGTGCGGCGCAGCAGCGGCAGTACGTCCGTGAACGCGTCGGCGGACACTCCCGTCAGCCAGTCGTCGACGAGTGCGAGCAGCCGCTCGTCGTGTACGAGGAGCAGCCCGCCGCCGGAGCCGCCGCCCACGAACCCCTCGATCCACGCGGCGGCCTCGGCGGGCCCGGTGCCGGGCGAGAGGGCGAGCCCCATCAGCCGCGCGGCCTCGCCCCCGGCCAGCTGTCCGTCGTCGAGGAGCAGCCGCGCGCACCGCCCCCGGATCACGCCGGCCACACGGTCGCGTGCGGCGAGGACCCGCAGCACGCGGTGCCAGCGGTCTCTGTGCCCGGCCGTCCCGTCGTCCTCCAGGAGCCCCACCGCCGCGTGCACCGCGTCCACATGGCCGCGCATCTCGGCCGCGGCGTCCCCGTCGAGCCCCGCGCACGCGGGCGGCAGGCCCACGAAGACGCGCTCGGCGAGACCGGCCGCCACCTCGCTCAGCGCCCGGGTGTCCGTCCCTCGTACATCGCCGTAGCGCAGGGAACGGACGAGGGCGGGCAGGGCCTGGGCGAGATGGCCGACGTCCGCGTCCATCGCGGCGCGATCGGCCAGCACACGCATCACCACCGGGAGCGCATCCGGCAGTTCGGCGAGGAGGCAGCGCTCCGCGAGGGCGGTGACGTCTGCGAGGGCCGGCGCCCCGATCGCGTCCGCCTCGGCTCTGGCGGTGGCCGCCGAGAGCACGGTCGTCCCCCAGACCCCCGCCTCGGCGACGCGCACGGACAGCTCGGGCTCCCAGCGCAGCCGCCAGGTCTCCCGGAACGTGCCCGTGGAGGCGCGCGCGGACCGTGCCGGTTCGCCCCAGCCGACGTCGAGGAGGCGGAGCCGGTGCAGGAGCCGGCTGCGCGCCGCGTCGGTCTCCCTGCGCAGGTCGAGCTCCAACTCCCGCTCCAAAGCCTCCGGTTTGAGCCGCAGGGAGCGCTGGAGCCGCGTGAGGTCGCGTTGCAGCGGCACGGCGGGCGCCGCGTCCGGGACCTCGCCGAGTACGTCCCCGACGACGAGCATGTCGTGGACGAGTGCCAGCGGTACGTCCGATCCCTCGCACATCACGGCGCGGATCGCGTCCGTCGTCTCGCTCAGCCCGGCCAGCGGACGGCCCCGCATCGCGGCGAGCGTTCCGGCGAGCCGCACCGCCTCGATGACGTGCGCCGACGACACGGTCCTGTCCTCGTCCCTGAACAGCCTGGCGACCTTGGTCATCCAGCGTTCGACGGGCCGGTCCGGGGCGCTGAACAGATGCCCGTACCAGCCGGGCGAGTCGATACCCGCTCCGTATCCGCCGGCCCGGGCGAGCCGGCGGTGCGTCCAGGGCACCCAGGTCATGTCGACCTTGGCCTTGGGCAGCCCCTTGAGGACGGCCCGGTCGGCGGCGACCGTGGTCTTCACACGCAGCGCGGGAACGTGCCAGGCGCCGCACACCACCGCGACACCGTCCCCGAACTCCTTCTGTGCCGTGCGCAGTTGCAGGCGCATACAGGCCTCCCGCACGAGGTCCCGCTCGTGCCCGCCGTCGCCGTACTCCTCCCGCAGCGCCCCCATCGCCTCGCCGAGCGCCTCGAACGGCGCGAACGCGTCCCCCGACGCGCCCCGGTGCTCGATGACGTCCTCCCACCAGCGCTCCGGGTCGTCGTGCCCCGCGGTCTCGGCGAGTACGGCGAGCGGATCGACGCGCATCGCCTCCCTGGAATCCTCCTCGCCCTGCTCCCCGCCCTGGCCTCCGTCCCCCTCAGGGTCGTCCGGTGGCGCGTCCTGGTCGCGCAGGGCCAGGCTGTGCGCCGCCGGCAGGTCGATGAAGCGGACCGGAACGTCCCGCTCCAGGGCCCAGCGGATCGCGACCCACTCCGGGGAGAACTCGGCCAGCGGCCAGAACGCGGAGCGCCCCGGCTCGTCCACGACATGCGCCAGCAGCGCGACCGGCGGCACCATGCCCTCGTCGGCGGCGAGCGCCACCAGGGCGTCCGCCTCGGGTGGCCCCTCGACCAGGACCGCACGCGGACCCGCCGCGTCGAGCGCGGCCCGGACAGCCCTCGCCGAACCGGGGCCGTGGTGACGCACCCCGAGCAGCAGCGGCCCCTGCCCCCTCCCTTGCTCGCTCATACGCTCACCTCGCGGCACGCTCGGTAGAAGTCCTTCCAGCCGTCCCGCTCGCGGACCACGGCCTCCAGGTACTCCTGCCAGATCACCCGGTCCGCGGCCGGGTCACGGACGACGGCCCCGAGGATGCCCGCCGCGACGTCGGACGGCCGCAGCACCCCGTCCCCGAAGTGGGCGGCCAGCGCGAGCCCGCTCGTCACGACCGAGATCGCCTCGGCCGTGGACAGCGTGCCGCTCGGCGACTTCAGCTTCGTACGCCCGTCCTCGGTGACGCCGCTCCGCAGCTCCCGGAAGACCGTGACGATGCGGCGGATCTCATCGGTGCCGTCCGGAGCGGACGGCAGGTCGAGGGAACGGCCGATCTGGTCGACGCGGCGCGAGACGATGTCGACCTCCGCCTCAGCGCTGTGAGGCAGCGGAAGCACGACGGTGTTGAAGCGGCGGCGCAGCGCGCTCGACAGGTCGTTGACCCCCCGGTCCCGGTCGTTCGCCGTGGCGATCAGGTTGAAGCCCCTGACGGCCTGCACCTCCTGGCCCAACTCCGGTATCGGCAGCGTCTTCTCCGACAGGATCGTGATCAGCGTGTCCTGCACATCGGCCGGGATACGGGTCAGCTCCTCGACCCGGGCCGTCATGCCCTCGGACATGGCGCGCATGACGGGGCTGGGCACGAGGGCGTCCCGGCTCGGGCCGTGCGCGAGAAGTCGCGCATAGTTCCACCCGTAGCGGATCGCCTCCTCGGGGGTGCCCGCCGTGCCCTGCACGAGCAGCGTCGAGTCTCCGCTGACGGCGGCCGCGAGATGCTCGGAGACCCAGGTCTTCGCGGTGCCCGGCACACCGAGCAGCAGCAGGGCGCGGTCGGTGGCGAGCGTGGTGACGGCGACCTCGACGATGCGGCGCGGCCCCACGTACTTCGGCGTGATGACGGTCCCGTCGGGCAGCGTCCCGCCGAGCAGATACGTGGCGACGGCCCACGGCGACAGGCGCCAGCGCTCCGGGCGCGGCCGGTCGTCGTGCGCGGCCAGCGCCGCGAGTTCGGCGGCGAAGGCGTCTTCGGCATGCGGCCGCAGCGCCTGCGCGGCGCCCTGGTCCCCCGCGGACGCGGCGCTCTTCTCGGTCGGTTCGACGGACACGGTCATGGCGATCCCCCCTCGATTTCGGCCGGACTCGGCCGGCACGTCCGGCACATCCCGAGCACGCGGCCGGGATGTGACTCCACCGTGCACCACGCCACTGACAATCACCGGCCGTACGCCGCTGACCTGTGCGAACACCCGCGCCACGGCCGATTGTCAGTGGCGGGACCTACCTTCGAGAACATGACTCAGCAGGGGGTGCGCTGGACGGCGGACCAGGTGCTGGCACTGGCGCCTGACGCCCCGTCACGCAAGGCGGGAAGCAAACTCGGCGTCGCCGGACCTTGGTCGGAGGCGGGAAGTTCGGGCGAGGGGATGGTGTGGGGGCTCTGCAAGGGCAGTGGCAGCAAGCCGTATCAGACGGTCGTGGATGTCGCGGACGCGGCGGGCCCGGCCTACAAGTGCAGTTGTCCGAGCCGTAAGTTCCCGTGCAAGCACGCCCTCGGGCTCCTCCTCCTGTGGGCGGGGGCGGACGGCTCGGTGCCGGACCCGCAGACGCTTCCGGACTGGGCGCAGCAGTGGGCCGAGGGTCGCAGGAAGCGGGCGCAGACCAAGCGGGAGACGGATGCGGCCGGGGGCGCCGCCGCTGATCCCGCGGCCGCGCGCCGCAGGGCCGAGCGGCGCGCCGAGCGGGTCACGGCGGGCGCGAGCGAGCTGGAGCAGCGGCTCACGGACCTGCTGCGCGGCGGCCTCGCCTCCGCCGAGCAGGCCGGTTACGGGATGTGGGAGGAGACCGCGGCCCGCATGGTGGACGCCCAGGCGCCCGGACTGGCCGCGCGGGTAAGGGAGTTGGGGTCAATACCCGCCTCCGGCCCCGGCTGGCCCGTACGGCTCCTGGAGGAATGCGCGCTGCTGCACCTCCTCGACAGCGGCTGGCTGCGCCGCGACCTGCTCCCCGCCGGACTCGCCTCGACGGTCAGCTCCCGCATCGGGCTGCCGTCGTCGGCGGAAGGGCGGCCGGCCCGGGACCGATGGCTGGTCCTGGCGCAGTACGACACGGCCGGCAGCCGGCTCACCACACGCCGGATATGGCTGTACGGGACGGAGTCCGGCCACACCGCCCTCCTCCTCTCCTACGGGGCGGCGGGCCGCGCCCCGGCGCTCTCACTGCCGGTCGGCCTGGCGCTGGACGCCGAGCTCCGCGCGTACGCGGGCGACGGCCAGCTCCGCGTCGACCTGGGCGAACAGTTCACGGCGCCCGCCCCAAGTTCCGTACGGCCCAAGGGGGCAGGTGTGGCGGAGGCGGCGGCTCGGTACGGGGACGCGCTGGGCCGCGACCCATGGCTGGAGTCGTGGCCGGTGACGCTGAGCCGGGTCATACCCACACCGGACGAGGCGAGCGGCAGCGGCTGGCAACTGTCCGATGCGGACGATGACTTGGCGCGACCTCACGCGGCGCGACCGGCCTCGGAGCGACTGGCGCTCCCGATCACGCCGCAGGCCGCTTCGAGCTCCGGGCTGTGGCGGCTGGCGGCGCTGTCCGGCGGGGCCCCGGTCACTGTCTTCGGCGAATGCGGCCACCGGGGCTTCACGCCTCTCACGGCCTGGCCCGAAGGCCCGGGAGAAGCGGTGGCGCTGTGCTGACGAGCCGGACGACGGAGACGACGGAGACGACGGAGACGACGGAAACGACGGAAACGACGGAAACGACGGAGACGACGGAAACGACTACGCGGACCCATCCCCTGGAGAGGAGCGACATGAACGGACCTTCGACCGCAAGCGCCACGCCCCCCAGCACCACCACCGGTGACCCATGGGAAGAGCTGGTCACCGTCGCCCTGCTCGGCACGGACCGGCGGACGCCGCCAGGCCACTCGACCGGCGCCGACGCACCCACCGCGCTGCTCGACGCCGCCGCCGTACAGACCGTACGACGGCGGGCCGGACTGCGGCCCGCACCCGCTGCCGCACTTCCGGCACGCGCGGCGGACGACCCGCGGCCCCCACTCCCCGCCCCCGCGCGACGCAGACTGGCGATGCTGCTCACCGACCGCCCCGGCACCGGAGGCGCCGGCCGCGGCACGTACCCCGACCTGATGGAGCTGCTGCCACAGTGGCTGGCCGGGGCCAACGCGAAGGGGTACGCGGCCCCTCCGGATCTCCTGCCCGCGCTCCTCGACGCGGCGCGCGGACGCACGGATCTGCGGCCGCAGGCCCTCACGTTCGCCGGCCCGCTCGCACTGTGGCTGGCCCGGCTGAACCCGGACTGGAAGTTCGCGCTCCGTGCCGCGCCCGGCGGCGGCACGGCACTGCCGGCGCCCGAGGACGGGGCAGACGTGCAACGCCTATGGGAGGAGGGCCTGTTCGCCGAGCGGGTCGCACTCCTGGCCCGGGTGCGCGCACACAGCCCGGACGCGGCGCGGGAACTGCTCGCAACCACCTGGGCCGCCGAGCGGGCCGAGGACCGGCTGATGTTCCTCGACTCACTGCGGTCGGGGCTCGGCGACGCGGACGAGCCGTTCCTGGAACAGGCGTTGTCCGACCGCAGCCGCAACGTCAGAGCCACGGCCGCCGAGCTGCTCTCCGCGCTCCCCGGCTCGGCGCTGGCGGCCCGGATGGCGTCGCGCGCCGCCTCCTGCGTCGCCGTCGACCGCACTCAGGGCGCGGTGACGCTCACTGTCGAGGCACCGCACGAGTGCGACGCGGGCATGGAGCGGGACGGCGTCGTCGCCATACCGCCGACAGGCCGGGGCGAACGGTCGTGGTGGCTGGGCCAGTTGGTCGAGGCGACGCCGCTCGGCTGCTGGACCGCGCGGTGCGGCGGGCGCACGCCGGAAGAGATCGTCGCGCTGCCGGTGGCCGACGACTGGCAGCGTGAACTGCACGCCGCCTGGTGCCGGGCCGCTGTGCGCCAGCGGGACGCCGTATGGTCGCGCGCGCTCCTGGGCGCACCCGCGTCACCGGACGCCGGAGGCCCGGGCGCCGTATCCCTGTCCGAACGGGCGAGACTCCTCGGCGCACTCCCCGACGGTGAACGCGCCGAGTGGGTGGCGGGGTTCATCGCGACGCACGGCCTGTCCGAGGCGTTCCAGCTGCTCGGGGTCTGCGCCCAGCCCTGGGCCGAGGCCCTCGGGCGGGCCGTGGTCGACGCGCTGAACATCGCGCGGGACGCGGGCAGTTACCCGTGGAGCTTCAGCGGCGTCATGGGCCTGGCCGAACGGTGCCTGGACCCCGCGGAAGCGTCCCGGCTCGAAGGCCTCACCGCCACCCCTGACGAACCGGAAGACGCGGCCCCCGGCGCCGGCGGCTACTGGTCGGAAGCGTTCCAGCGCCTGGTCAGCACGTTGCGCCTGCGGCAGGCGATGCGGGACGAGTTGAGAGGGGCGCAGGCGCAATAAGTACAGGGGGAGACAGGGCAAAAGGGGACTGTCCGGTTCGGGCGGAGCAAAGACCGCGCACCGAACCGGCACCCCTGCGTCCTCACCTGCGAGGGACCGGAGGGATCAAGCCCCGGCAGGCTGACGGACGTTCGCGTTGACCCAGTCCACGATCGACGCCGTCGTCGCGCCCGGGGTGAAGATCTCCGCGACGCCCTTCTCCTTGAGCGGAGCGATGTCCGCCTCGGGGATGATCCCGCCGCCGAACACCTTGATGTCCGCGGCGTCGCGCTCCACGAGGAGCTCGATGACGCGGGCGAAGAGCGTGTTGTGCGCCCCGGAAAGAATCGAGAGACCGATCGCGTCGGCGTCCTCCTGGATCGCCGTGTCGACGATCTGCTCCGGCGTCTGGTGCAGGCCGGTGTAGATGACCTCCATACCGGCATCGCGCAGCGCCCGCGCGATCACCTTGGCCCCGCGATCGTGACCGTCGAGCCCCGGCTTGGCGACCACCACGCGGATCGGACCGGCTGCCACACCCATCACTGCCTCCATGAAGCGACTTCTACCCGATACCTGACCTGATGCGTACCCGGGAAGTGAACGAACGTTATCGACAGCATCCCGCAACCGGCCGTTTCGCGGTGCGGAGCGAGGGGGAAATCACACGTTGGGACACGTTCACTGCGCGCCACAGCCGCCGCAGGCGGTTCAGAAGCCGCATACGGGGGCCTTCGGCGCAAGGGGAGCCGCAAAGAGAGAGTCACACCGCCGCCGGCCGCGCGGCGGGCGACAGGGCGCATCGGCGCCGCGGTACGTACGGATTTTTCGTCACGCACCGCGACGGTCACACACGGGCACCACATCATCACAGCCCGCGTACGACGCGCATCGTCGGCCACCTCGGCGCATGCTTCCCATGAGGGCACACGGGAGACAGAGCCGTTTTCCCGGGTGCCGACGGGAGGTCGGCCATGAAGGTCACGAGCATCCTGCCTTTTCGCCCGCTCTGTCAGCTGTTCCCCGCCAGACTGGTGTTCCCCGCCAGAGTGGCCGGGGTCTCCGTCTCGTTGCTGAA
Organism: Streptomyces sp. NPDC055400; assembly: GCF_053644375.1. NCBI lineage: Bacteria > Bacillati > Actinomycetota > Actinomycetes > Kitasatosporales > Streptomycetaceae > Streptomyces > Streptomyces sp. NPDC055400. The sequence continues at coordinate 156,524 of NZ_JBSHLM010000008.1, forward strand.
GGCGACCGCTCTCGAGGTCGCGATCCTCGCCGGACACCTCCTGCTCTACCCCTCCGGCATCATCCAGGAGCGCAGGGCCGCCCCGGGACTCCCTGAGCTCGGCTACGCCCCCACTCCGGAGGGCAGGTGCGAGGACGCCGATGACACCTCGTACCTGACGGAGAGCGCCACGCTGCCGGGGCCCGAGGCCCAGAACGCCCACAGCACCCCCGACAGCCTCAGCGCCCGCCTGCCGGTCGCCGAGAGCAAGCCGCCGGTTCTCCTGCTGCACGGCTTCATCGACAACCGCTCCGTCTTCGTCCTGCTGCGCCGCTCCCTCGCCCAGCACGGCCGGCACCACGTGGAGTCGCTGAACTACTCGCCACTGACCTACGACATCCGCACCGCCGCCGCGCTGCTCGCCCGCCATGTCGAGGAGATCTGCGAGCGCACGGGCCACGACCGCGTGGACATCGTGGGGCACAGCCTCGGCGGACTCATCGCCCGTTACTACGTGCAGTGCCTGGGAGGCGATCTGCGCGTACGCACCCTCGTGTCGCTCGGCACCCCGCACAGCGGGACCACGGTCGCGCCACTGATGGACGCGCACCCGATCGTCCGGCAGATGCGGCCCGGCTCGACCGTCATCGAGGAGCTGTCCCGGCCCGCCCCCGGCTGCCGCACCCACTTCGTGAGTTTCTGGAGCGACCTCGACCAGATCATGGTTCCGCTGGAGACGGCCTGCGTCGACCACCCCGACCTCATCGCGCAGAACATCCGCGTCACCGGCGTCGGACACCTCGCGCTCCCCGTCCACCCGGCGGTCGCCGCCGGCATACGGCAGGCACTCGACGCCGAGGAGACGGAAGGAGCGCGCGCCGCCGACGCGGTGGACGGCCTGACGGTGGCGTGACCGCGGCCTGAACGTGCCCCGGAACGGTCTCCGAACTGGCCAAACGTCGAACGATTCTCGAACGCAGGGCCAAAGCTCTGCCCACAGTCCGCCGAAAGACGGCCGAATGCCCGTTTCCTGCGAACGGGAAACCTGCCGAAGATTGTCGAGCCCGCGTACCGCCGGGTACAGTCACCGCACTGCTCTGGCAGCCCCTGTTGTCGAGGCGAAAGAGAAGTTGGTGAACGACCGTCACCCGTCGGGGACTCAGACCTCCCCGGCCCCGGCTCAGGACGCCGACTATGCGCCCTACGCTCCGTATGGCCAGCAGAGCACGCAGTACGGCGACTACACCGGTTACGACGGCTACGCCACCGGCGGTTTCCCGGCCGACCCCCTCTTCGGGGACCTTCCCGGCGCACAGAGCAACGGCTCGTACGACAGCGGCCAGTGGGCGACCGGCGCGCACCAGACACTGACGGCGCAGGACCCCCAGCACCACGACCCGTACGCGGCGCAGCAGCGCGCCTCCGCGTACGGCACCGGCAGCTACGACACCACCGCTGTCTGGGGGACCGCCGCTCACGAGCAACTCGGCGGCATTCCCGCCCAGTCCGGACCGGACCATTCCGGCCAGTGGGACAACAGCGCGTGGGCCGATGGGACCGGGCAGTGGGACGCGAACGCCTTCGGGGCGCAGGCGCAGGGATTCGCCGCGCAGGACGCGTTCGCCCCGCAGACCTTCCAGGCACCGGCGGCCTTCGAGACCGGGACCTACGAGACCGGGACCTTCGACGCGCAGGGCTTCGAGACCCAGGCGTTCGAGGCTCAGGCCTATGAGACGCAGGCGTTCGAGGCCCAGCCCTTCACCACACAGGCCTTCGAGGCGCAGACCTTCGACACCGGCGCGTACGACGCCACCGCGTGGAACTCCGCGGGCACCGAAGGCGACGACAACGACCTCGACGCACGGCACGACTACGGCCAACCCGACGCCCCCGAGCCCGAGTTGAGCCACAACGACGATCAGCACGACAGCTACGGCGAGGGCCTCGACGACGTCGAGGAAATCGTCGCCCGCGACGAGCGGCCCGCCCCGGTCACGCCGGCCCAGCGCGCCCGCTCCCGCCGCCGCTCCCCCGCCAAGCGCTCCGCGCTGCTCACCGTCGCGGTGCCCTCGGTGTGCGTGATGGGTGTCGCGGGAGTGGCCGCGGCCTCCGTCGGCGGGCTCGGCGGCGACGACAGCAAGGACACGACGGCGGCCTCGGCACCGGACGCGACCGCCGTGAAGCCCTCCGTCGCCAACAACAAGCTCGACACCCAGCTCGCGGACCTCTCCGCGGACGCGGGCGACTTCGCCGACCGGGCGAGCCGCACCCAGGAACGTATCGACCTCAGGGCCAAGCAGCAGGCCGAGCGGAAGCAGGCGGCGGAGGAAGCGGCGCGCAAGGAGCGGCTGCGTCCCAAGTTCGTCCTCCCGGTCAAGCAGCGCGGGCTGAGCGCGTACTTCGGGCAGGCCGGTATCAACTGGATGTCCGTGCACACCGGCATCGACTTCCCCGTCTCGTACGGGACCCCGGTGATGGCCGCGACCGACGGCACCGTCCGTACGCAGTGGAACAGCGCCTACGGGAACATGACGATCCTGACGGCGAAGGACGGCACGGAGACCTGGTACTGCCACCTCTCCAGCCACGCCGTCATGAGCGGACCGGTCAAGGCCGGCGACCTCATCGCGCACTCCGGCAACTCCGGCAACTCCACCGGTCCGCACCTGCACTTCGAGGTGCGTCCCGGCGGCGGCTCGGCCGTCGACCCGCTGCCGTGGCTCCGCAGCCACGGGCTCGACCCGACGTAGCAGGGCCGAGCCTCCCGGCGGCAGCCTCCCCGCAGCTGCCCCACCGGCCTACAGCGCTACAGCTTCTCCACCGGCGCGTACCGCAGCAGCAGGCGCTTCGGCTTGGGCTCGCCGAAGTCGACCGTCGCCTCCGCGTTCGCCCCTGTGCCCTTGACTCCGACGACCGTACCGAGGCCGAACTGGTCGTGCGTGACCCGGTCTCCCACGGACAGTGCGACGACGGGCTTCTCCGTCGCCCGGCGCGTGGCGAACGCCGGTGTCGAGCGCGAGCGCGACGACGAGAGGGACGCGGCGATACCGCTCGTCGGGCCGGCCGACTTGGCGGGCGCCATGGCGCCGGTCCGCTTCCACTCCAGATGCGTGTCCGGGATCTCCTCCAGGAAGCGCGACGGCGGGTTGTACGAGGGCTGGCCCCAGGCGCTGCGCAGCGTGGAGCGCGTCAGATACAGGCGCTCGCGTGCGCGCGTGATGCCGACGTAGGCGAGGCGGCGCTCCTCCTCCAGCTCCTTGACCTGGCCGAGGGAGCGCATGTGCGGGAAGACGCCGTCCTCCATGCCGGTCAGGAAGACGACCGGGAACTCGAGGCCCTTGGCGGTGTGCAGCGTCATCAGCGTGATGACGCCGGAGCCGTCGTCCTCCTCGTCCGGGATCTGGTCGGAGTCGGCGACGAGCGCGACCCGCTCCAGGAACTCGGAGAGCGTACCGACGCTCGCCTCGCCCGCACCCTCGGCCGCGCCGTCCGCCGTCGCGCTCTCCTGCTCGAACTCCAGGGCCACGGCCGCGAGTTCCTGAAGGTTCTCGATGCGCGTCTCGTCCTGCGGGTCCGTCGACGACTGCAGCTCGGCCAGATAGCCGGTCCGTTCGAGCACGGCCTCCAGGACCGTGGCCGGGCCCGCGCCCGACTCGACGATCGTGCGGAGGTCCTCCATCAGCGTGTTGAACCGCTTGACCGCGTTCGTCGAGCGGGCCGCCATGCCGTACGCCTCGTCGACGCGGCGCAGCGCCTGCGGGAAGGAGATCTTCTCGCGCTGGGAGAGCGCGTCGATCATCGCTTCGGCACGGTCGCCGATGCCGCGCTTGGGCACATTGAGAATGCGGCGCAGGGGGACGGAGTCCTCGGGGTTGGCAAGCACCCGCAGATAGGCCAGGACGTCCCTGACCTCCTTGCGCTCGTAGAAGCGGACTCCGCCGACGACCTTGTAGGGCAGGCCGACGCGGATGAAGATCTCTTCGAAGACACGGGACTGCGCGTTCGTCCGGTAGAAGATGGCGACGTCGCCGGCCTTCGCGTCGCGCGCGTCCGTGAGCCGGTCGATCTCGTCGGCGACGAACTGCGCCTCGTCGTGTTCGGTGTCCGCGACGTACCCGGTGATCTGCGCGCCCGCGCCCGCATTCGTCCACAGGTTCTTGGGGCGGCGGGATTCGTTGCGTTCGATGACCGCGTTGGCCGCGGAGAGGATGGTCTGCGTCGAGCGGTAGTTCTGCTCCAGCAGGATCGTTGTCGCGTCGGGGTAGTCCTCCTCGAACTGGAGGATGTTCCGGATGGTGGCTCCGCGGAACGCGTAGATCGACTGGTCGGCGTCACCCACGACGCACAGCTCGGCCGGCGGGAGGTCGTCCGCGCGGGGCGGCTCGTCCTCCCCGCGGCCGCTGTCGGCCGACCCCACCAGCTCCCTGACCAGCGCGTACTGCGCGTGGTTCGTGTCCTGGTACTCGTCGACCAGGACGTGGCGGAAGCGGCGGCGGTAGTGCTCGGCGACGTCCGGGAAGGCGCGCAGGAGGTGCACCGTCGTCATGATCAGGTCGTCGAAGTCCAGCGCGTTCGCCTCGCGGAGGCGGGACTGGTACATCGCGTAGGCCTGGGCGAGGGTCTTCTCGAAGCCGTCGGCAGCCTGAGCTGCGAAGTCTTCCTCGTCGATCAGCTCGTTCTTCAGGTTCGAGATCTTGGCGCTGAAGGACTTCGGCGGGAACTTCTTCGGATCCAGGTCGAGGTCGCGGCAGACCAGGGCCATGAGGCGCTTGGAGTCGGCGGCGTCGTAGATCGAGAACGACGACGTGAAGCCGAGCTTCTTCGACTCGCGGCGCAGGATGCGGACGCAGGCGCTGTGGAACGTCGACACCCACATCGCGTTCGCCCGCGGGCCGACGAGGGACTCGACGCGCTCCTTCATCTCTCCCGCGGCCTTGTTCGTGAACGTGATCGCGAGGATCTGGCCGGGGTGCACACCGCGCTCGCCGAGGAGGTACGCGATGCGGTGCGTGAGCACGCGGGTCTTGCCGGACCCCGCGCCCGCCACGATGAGCAGCGGGGAGCCGCCGTGGACGACGGCCGCCTTCTGGTTCTCGTTCAGCCCGTCGAGGAGCGCCGCCGGGTCGAGCGCCGGGCGTGGGGCGCCGTCCCGGTAGTACTCGTCCCTGGCCGGGGGCACGTCGAACTTCCCGTCGAACAGGTCGTCCGGAACGTGCTCCGGAGCCGTGTCGTCCTCGGGCGGCGGCGGGGCATGCTCCTCACTGGCCTTCGAAGCCGTGAGGTCCGCCAGGAAGCTGTCGTCAAAGAGGCTGCTCATCGCTCTACGAGTCTAGGCCGCCCCACTGACACCCACGGCCGTCCCGGGAACTTCCCCCCGACTTCACGGGCCCGGCCACCTCTCGTAGTGCAGCAATCACCCTCAGCAAGGGTTACCGGAGGTCACGAACGAGATTGCCGAAGGTCACGAAAATGTATCGGGCATATCGAACATCAACCTTCACAGCAGCCACACGAGTTGGCTAGCGTGCTCCGCGGGCCGCCCGTCCCCCCGCCGGCAACCGCGCCGCGAGCGGGTCGCCCCCGCTGAGTTCAGTACGCCGAGAGGCATGGAACCGGGGACCCACGACCTTGGGGTGAATCGGCCGACGACCCGTCAGGGCACGGCCGTAGGGCAGCCTTCCGAACCTCCGCCCGAACCCGACAGCTAACCCGGTAGGCGGTCATGGGAAGGAGACGCGACCCTTGGCGTCGCACCGCAAGCCGCGCACCAGAACACCCGGCCCCCGCACCGCCCCCGTCGTCGGCATCACCACGGCGGCCCTCACCTCCATCGCCCTCCTCTCGCAGACCGCGACCGCCGCCCCCTCCGCGCCGCCGAAGCCGAGCCTGGAAGAGGTCCAGAAGAAGGTCGACACCCTCTACCACCAGGCGGGCGTGGCCACGGAGAAGTACAACGCGGCCAAGGAGCGCACCACCAAGCAGCAGAAGCGCGTCGGCGACCTGCTCGACGACGTCGCGCAGCGCACCGAGAAGCTCAACAAGGCCCGCCAGGAGCTCGGCACCTTCGCCGCGGCCCAGTACCGCACGGGCGCCGTCTCCGACACCGCGACGCTGCTCCTCGCCGACGACGCGCAGGACTACTTCGACCAGGACCAGCTGATGAGCCGGCTCACGAGCCGCCAGAAGAAGGCCGTCGACGACTACCAGACCGAGCAGGCCGCCACCACGAAGAAGCGCACGGAGGCGACCAAGAGCCTGGAGACGCTGACCACTTCGCAGGCCACGCTCAAGAGCACGAAGAGGGACGTCCAGCAGAAGCTCGGTGACGCCCGCGAACTCCTGTCGAAGCTGACCGCCGAGGAGAAGGCGCGGCTCGCGGCGATCGAGAAGAGGAAGCAGGAGGCCGCCAGGAAGAAGGCGGAGGAGCTGGCGCGTCAGCAGGCCGAGGCGGAGGCCAAGCGCAAGGCGGCCGAGGAGGCGAGCCAGAAGGAGAACCCGGACACCGGCACCGGTTCGGGGACGGGTACGAGCTCCGGGAGCACCAGCAGCGGTTACGCCACCAAGGCCGCGAAGGTCATCGACTTCGCCGAGGCCCAGATGGGCAAGCCGTACGTGTGGGGCGCCACGGGCCCGGACTCGTACGACTGCTCGGGCCTCACGCAGGCCGCGTGGAAGGCGGCCGGCATCTCGCTGCCGCGCACGACCTGGGACCAGGTCAAGGTCGGAACGACCGTCACCACGGCCAACGCCCAGCCCGGCGACCTGGTCTTCTTCTACGACGACATCAGCCACGTCGGCATCTACATAGGCGACGGCAAGATGATCCACGCGCCGAAGCCGGGCGCGAACGTCCGCGTCGAGTCGATCTACTACATGCCGATCCACAGCGTGGTGCGCCCGGCCTGACCGCCTTCGTGGGGTTACGTTCGGGCGGTGCGCGGCCCGAACGCAACCCCACGCCCCGGACCCACGTGGTCCCAGCTCCCCCCGGCCGCCGGCGCCGCCGTCATGGCCACCGGCATCATCTCGGTCGGCCTGCGACTGACCGGTCACTCGGTGCTGAGCGGCATCATGCTGGTGCTCGCCGCCGCCCTCTGGCTCGTCCTGGCGGCGGACTTCACCAAGCGGCTGATGCGGGAGCGCGACCGCTGGGAGTCCGAGGCGGACACCCCGCCCGCGCTCACGGCGGTCGCGGCGACGACCGTCCTCGGCACCCGGATCTCCATGTTCGGCTGGCAGACCCTGGCCGAGGCGCTCCTCGCCCTGTCCGCGCTCGTCTGGCCGGTGCTCCTGATCAACGTCGTACGGCACTGGAAGCCGCGGATGCCGGGGGCCGTGTTCCTCGGCTGTGTCGCGACGCAGGGCCTCGTCGTCCTGGCGGCGACGCTCGCGCCCGCGGTCGGCGCGCACTGGCTCGCGTTCACCGGGATGGTGCTCTTCTGGGGCGGGATCATCCTGTACTGCCTCGCGCTGCTCCACTTCGACCTGCGCGAGGTGGCCTCCGGCGCCGGGGACCACTGGGTCGCGGGCGGCGCGCTCGCCATCTCCGCACTCGCCGCGTCCAAGCTCGTCGCGACGGGTCTGTGGAACAGGGACGACACGGACGTCCTGCGCACCATGAGCTTCCTGCTGCTCGCGCTCGATGTGGCCTGCTACGTCGTGCTGGCACTGGCGGAGGTGCGGTGGCCCAGGCCGCGTTACGACGTGCGGCGCTGGTCGACGGTCTTCCCGATGGGAATGACAGCGGCGGCGGCACTGTCGGTGAGCGCCGCCGCCGATGTGCCCTGGCTCAAGGGGCCGGGGCAGGTACTGGTGTGGATCGCGGTGGCCGCGTGGCTCGCCGCCCTGTTCGGGACGTTCAGGTCCCGGACACCCGCCTGACCCGGATCCCGAGGACGGTGACGGCTCAGGTCCAGAGGACCGCGATGAAGATGTTCGCGGTGGTCAGGAGGCCGACGAGGCCGAACAGCCCCTTGTCCACCTTCTCGTCGTCCCGCTTCACGTACACGAGGCCGAGGATCACGATCAGCAGCGCGAGCTTCACGCCGATCTTGATGTTGTTGACGGTGTTGCCGTCCGCCTGGTTCAGGCCCACCAGGACGACGCCCGTGACCAGCATGGTCAGCGCGCCGTGCAGCATCGCCGGGACGAACCGGGCCGTTCCCTTGCCCATCGCCTTCATCTGGGTGAGGAACCCACCGAGGAGCGAGGCGATGCCGATGATGTGCAGGCCGACGAAGAGGTGGATGAGTACGTCCATGACCGGCGAGCCTAGCCGGGGCCTCACTGCCTCCATGAACCGGCCCGCACCGGTCCCGTGCCGGTCACATACGGTCACACCCGGAACACAAGGACCAGTTGGGGACAATCCATCACCAACCCGTGACGGCCAGGTTTAGCGTCCTTCCTCAGGTGACCGGCTCCCCACCCCCGCCCCGCTCAGGGGCGGCAGTCGGGCACCTACCGCCGAGAAAGGTCCGGCGGCGGCCCGCTTCCCCTGTGCGGCCGCCGCCGGACGCGTAAGCAGTACGTACCGGAAGGACGTGCCCCTCGTGTCGGCAGCGCACCGCAAGCCCCGACAGCGCTCGCTCACCGGCCCCACGGCCCGCACCGCGGCGACCCTCGCTCTCGCCTCCGCGGCGACCGCCACCGCCCTGGACGGCGCGGCGCACGCGGAGCCCCGGCTCACCCCGAGCCAGGTGAAGGCGAAGGTCGACCAGCTCTACCAGGAGGCCGAGAAGGCCACCGAGAAGTACAACGGCGCCAAGGAGAAGGCGGACAAGGCCGAGAAGAAGCTCGGCTCCCTGCGGGACGAGGCGGCCCGCAGGACGGACCGGCTCAACACCCAGCGCGAGGCGCTCGGTTCGGCCGCCGCCGCGCAGTACCGCACCGGCGCCCTCGACCCGGCGGTCCAGCTCGTCCTGTCCTCCGACCCCGCCCAGTACCTCGACAACGCGGCGCTCGCCGACCGGCTCGGCACCCGGCAGGCCTCCGCGGTCGGGCGCGTCCAGCGCGAACTCCGGCAGATCGACCAGCTGCGCTCCGAGGCCGACGGCCGGCTCGCCGAGCTGCGCGAGCGGCAGGGAGAGCTGAAGAAGCAGAAGAAGACGGTCACCGGGAAGCTGGCCGAGGCGAAGCGTCTGCTCGACCAGTTACCGGCGGCCGAGCGCGCCGGCGTCGGAGCAGGCGCCGGCGACAGCGGCGCGGCCGGCCGCGCCTCCCGCTCGGACTCCTCCCGCGAGGTGCCGTCCGGCGCCCTTCCCAAGGCCCCGGACTCCCGCACGGCGGCGGCCATCTCCTACGCCTACAGCGCCCTCGGCAGTCCCTATGTGTGGGGCGCCACGGGCCCGAACGCCTTCGACTGCTCCGGCCTCACCCAGGCCGCGTACCGCTCGGCGGGCATCTCCCTGCCGCGCACCACGTACTCCCAGATCAACGCGGGCCCTCGCATCCCACGCTCCCAACTGCAGCCGGGTGACCTGGTGTTCTTCTACTCGGGCATCAGCCACGTGGGCCTCTACATCGGCAACGGCAAGATGATCCACGCCCCGAACCCGAGCGCTCCCGTCCGCATCGCCCCGATCGACGAGATGCCGTTCGCGGGGGCTACGCGGGTGGCGTGACGAGAGTGCCGTTCCGGTGCTCGCGCGCCATGTGGGCGTACGCGCGATCGGCCACCTCGGCCAGCAACTCGGGAGACGTGGAGCCGCAGTGCGCGCGCAACTGCGCGGCGAACGGTGCCGAGTCCCGGCACAGGGCGAGCGCCTGTGCCACCTGGGCGATCAGGTCCGGCAAGTGCTCTGCACAGTACGGGTGTTCGCTCTCGATCGCCGAGCGGAGTGGGTCCTCGTCGTCGATGAACGCCGCTTCGAACCAGTTCTCCATGCCGAGCAGCCGGGGAAATCTCACCTCCAGCTCCCAGCGGGCGAGCGGGATCTCCTCGTACGTCGCCTCGGGGTCGCGGCACGCCATCCGCAGGAGCGTCGCCAGGTCGTTCATGAACTCGGGCACCGTCCGCTCCCCCGCCGCCCGACGCCACAGAGCACGGGCGGACGGCGGGCAGGTCGAGAAGAACTCCTCGGTGAACGTGTGGGCCAGATAGTCGAGTTGGGCCGCGGCCGGCTGCAACGGCCAGCTCCACGGTGAGCGGGTGTACTCGACCCCCTGCATGCGCTGGTAACGCAGCACCTGCCACTCCAGCGGATCACCCGATGCGGCCGCGTCGGCCGCGAGACCGACGAGGTGGAATATGGCGCCGCTGCTCAGCGCGGACTGCGGAAGACGCGTCGTCACCGCCCGTCACACCAGGCGTCGCGCCGTAGCCCACCGCGTCAGCTCGTGGCGGTTCGACAGCTGGAGCTTTCTGAGGACCGCCGAGACGTGGGACTCGACCGTCTTCACGGAGATGAAGAGCTGCTTGGCGATCTCCTTGTACGCGTATCCGCGGGCGATGAGACGCAGGACCTCGCGCTCGCGCTGCGTGAGGCGGTCGAGGTCCTCGTCGACCGGCGGGGCGTCCGTGGACGCGAACGCGTCGAGGACGAAGCCGGCCAGACGCGGCGAGAAGACCGCGTCGCCTTCCTGGACGCGGAAGATCGAGTCGACCAGATCCGTGCCGGTGATCGTCTTGGTGACGTACCCGCGGGCGCCACCGCGGATGACGCCGATGACATCCTCCGCGGCGTCCGACACGGAAAGGGCCAGAAAGCGGACCGGGTTGTCGGCCGCCGCCATCAACGGGGCGCAGCGGCGCAGGACTTCGACGCCGCCACCACCGGGAAGGTGCACGTCGAGGAGGACGACCTCGGGGCGCGTGGCCGTGATGACCGTGACCGCCTGGTCCACGTCCGCGGCCTCGCCCACCACCTCGACGCCCGTCGTCTCCGTGCGGCCGATCTCGGCCTGGACGCCGGTGCGGAACATCCGGTGGTCGTCGACAAGGACCACGCGTGCGTGACGGCCGACCGGCTCCGTCTCCGGCTCGCCCGCCGCGGTCGCGTCCGGCTTGACCTGCTCGTCACTCATGGGGTCTTCTCCGCCCTCTTCATGGTCAGTTCGACCTCCGTGCCGCCGTCCGGCACCGCGCGCAGCCGCGCCGTGCCGCCGTTGCGCTCCATCCGGCCGATGATCGATTCTCGTACGCCCATCCGGTCCGCGGGAATCGAGTCGAGGTCGAAACCGGGGCCCCGGTCGCGTACGGACACGAACACCGTCTCCTCCTCGACCTCGGCGTAGACCTGGACCGCACCGCCCTCGCCACCGTACTTGGCGGCATTCACCATCGCTTCCCGCGCAGCCTGCATCTGCGCCGAGAGAGCGTCGTCGAGCGGGCAGTCGCCGACCACCACCACCTCGAGGGGCACCCCGTGCTTGTCCTCGACCTCGGCCGCGCTGCGCTTGACCGCCTCCGCCACCGTGCCGGGCTCCTGCGCCTCGTCCTTCCCGTTCCCCTCCGGTCTGTAGAGCCAGGCCCGCAGGTCTCGCTCCTGTGCGCGGGCGAGGCGCCGCACCTCGCCCGCGCTCTCCGCGTTCCGCTGGATCAGCGTGAGGGTGTGCAGGACCGAGTCGTGGACATGGGCCGCGACCTCCGCCCGCTCCTGCGCGCGGATCCGCATGAGGCGCTCCTCGGACAGATCCTGCGTCATGCGCACGAGATAGGGGCCGGCGAGGAGGGCGATGCCGACGAGGACGGCGAGGGCGGCCTGAAGGATGGAGCCGAGGTGCTCGGCCGACCCCTGGAGCACGAAGATCCCGGTGACACCGGCCCCGACGAGTACGACACCCGCCGCGGCCCGCGCCAGATTCAGCGTCCGCTTGCGGCGGCCGACCTCCATCCAGCGGGCCCGGCGCGCATTGTCCGCCTGGCGCCAGACGAGGGCCACGCCCGCACCGACGAGGAGCGTCGGCCACAGATACGCCTTCGCGTTCCCCGCCAGATTCACATTGCCGACGAACACCATCGACACGACGACCATGAGGAGCAGGGCGACGATCTGCCCCTTGTCCGGCTTGCGGGCGACGAGTCTGCGCCGCCCGTCCGTGGCCGTCTCCGTGGTGAAGGCAGGGGTCCGCTCGCTGCCCACCCCTCCGACACCGAGGGGGACGAAGAACCAGAACGCCGCGTACAGGAGAGCGCCGAGGCCGTCCGCCATGAACAGGCCCACGAAGACGAGCCGCACCCAGATCACGGGCAGGCCGAGATGCCCGGCGAGCCCCCGCGCCACTCCGCCGAGCCAGCGTCCGTCGCTGGAGCGGTAGAGCTTGCGCGGCGGCCGCGGGACGTCAATGGGTGCTGCTGCGGCTTCCGGCATGCCATTGATGGTCACACGTGGGGCGGGCCCCGGGCATCAGGGTTCAGCCCGGAGACTCCCCTGATCTCCGGCCCGGCCCCGAGCGCCGTCAGGGGCAATATCAGGGTTGGTCCAGGGTCGTCCCGACTGCCGCGGCGGACCTCGGCCCGTCACGATGGACGCATGACAGATCACCAGCACGCCTCGACGGGAGCGCAGGCCGGGCAGCCGCAGGACGCGGTGCCCGGGCGCGGTTCCGGCGGTGCGTCCGCGCCGCCCGCACCGGGACAGGAGCCCGGCGTCCCCGCGCCGCCGGGCAAGTTCCGGCGCGACCGGCGGCACGGGACGCTGGGCGGAGTGTGTGCGGGACTCGGCCGGCACTGCGACATGGATCCGGTGATCTTCCGGATCGGCCTCGCGGTGCTCGCCGCGACGGGCGGGCTCGGCCTGATCTTCTACGGTTTCGCCTGGCTCTTCGTCCCGTACGACGACGAGGAGGAGAACGAGGCGCGCAAGCTCCTCTCCGGCCGCGTGGACGGCCCGGCGCTGACGGCCGTGCTCTTCGCGCTCGTCGGCTGCGGGCTCTTCCTCTCCATGCTGAACAACGGAGGAGTGCTCACCTTCGCCGCCGTCCTCGCCCTGCTCCTCGCGGGCGCGGGGTACTGGTCCCAGCAGCGCCGAGCGGCCGACCCCGACCCTCTGGCCGCGCAGACCGTGGCCGACGCGCCGCCCGAGGCGCAGGCTCCGCCCGTCGCCGGGGCGCCGTCCTGGTGGCGGGACCCGATAGTCAAGGACGGCACGCACGTCGGAGGGACCGGGTACTTCTGGGGGCCCGACAGCGGCGTCGACATCCGGTACGAGCCCACGCCGCACGGGCACCGGACGGCCTGGGGCCCTGACATCTCCTCCCGCGGCCCGGAAGGCGGGGTGCCCAAGCAGCGCGGGCCGCGCTGGATCGGCGGCTGGACGTTCCTGCTCGCGCTGGCCGCGGGCTGCGCGGGCACGGCGGCGACCTGGGACGGCCACCCGCTCGGCACGGCCCTCCAGGCCGGACTCGCGAGCGCGCTCGTCGTCTTCGGTCTGGGCATCGCGCTCAGCGCGGTCGTCGGACGGACCGGCGCCGGCTCGATCATCCTCGCGGTCATCACGGCGGGCCTCCTCGCCGCGTCGGCCGCGCTCCCCTCCAACATCACCACCCACTGGATGCGCACCACCTGGACCCCGGCCTCGGTGGCCCAGGTGGAGCCGAGATACGAGCTGGGCACGGGCGTCGGCACGCTCGATCTGAGCGGGATCGATCTCGGCAAGGGCAAGACGCTGACGACGAGAGCGGAGGTCGGGGCGGGGCAGCTCAAGGTCATCGTGCCGAAGGACGCGACGGTCGTGCTGCGGGCCGAGGTGGGCGTCGGTGACATCCGGCTGCCGGACGAAAAGACACAGGACGTGGACATCCGTCCGGGACAGGAGCAAAGGGTGACCCTCACACCGCCGGTGGGCAGCAAGGACGGCGGAACGGTCGAGCTGCGGCTCGAAGTCGGTGTCGGACAGGCGGAGGTGGCCCGTGCCACGTCATGACTTCCAGCCGGGAAAGCTGATCGCGGGCCTGTTCCTGACCGCGGCCGGAGTCCTCTACCTGGGCGCCGCGCTGGGCTGCTGGGAGGTGGAGTGGTTCGCGGTGATCCCCCTGGTCACCGTCGGCCTCGTCCTGGCCGCAGTAGCGGGCACAGCGACCTACGCAATCCGCCGCCGCCAAAGACCCCACCCGACGGACTCCGGCTCCCCGTAAGACCGGAAACGGCGCACGGGCGCCCGCCAAGGGACGCGGGGGACTGCGCGCCCAGCCACAACCCGCCAGCAGCCAAAAACACGACACGGGCCCCTGAAGCCCCCGCCGCACAAAGAAACCCGTCAGCCAAGCCCGCCCCGGGCCCGGCGCCGAGCCGCAAGCACCGCATCCACCGAAAACACCGAAGCCCCCCCAAGCACCAGCGGCAGCCACGCCATCAGATAGGCAAGATCGTTTCCGAGGTAATACGGCTCGGTGGCCCAGCTCACCGTCAGCCACAGGCTGAGCGAGATCAGCATGCCGCCCACGGCGGCGAGCCGGGCGAGCAGACCGATCAGCGTGCCGATGCCGACTGCCAGTTCACCGAAGGCGATCGCGTATCCGAAGCCGGTCGGGCTCTTGAGTGCCAGGTCGACCATGGCGGGGATTGCGGAGATGTCCCGCACCCCGCGCATCTGCTCACCGATCGACCCCGCTCCGGTGGCGTGGAAGAACGCGCTGTCGGTCAGCTTGTCGAGCCCCGCGTAGATGAAGGTGACACCGAGGAAGATCCGCAAAGGAAGGAGGGCAAACCGTTGGGCGTTGTCCCGCCAGCCGCCTCTGCCGTTGACGTAATTGCTGTGGATGTCCGTCCGCATGCCATGGGTCATCGCCCGTCCGCCGCCTCTCGCACCCGCATCGGTGCCCGCAGGATTGCCCGTCCCTTGACCATACGTACGAGCGGGCGCGACTGTTCAGTAACGTTCAGCTATTGGCGCAGGCCGGACGTGGGCACTCAGTCCGAAACGTCGATCGCGCACCGGTTCGTCTCCACGCCCGCCGCGGTGACGACCTGGACGTCGACCCGCCCCGGCTCGACGTCCACGGGAACCGGGACCGTCAAGGTCGAGTCGGTGGGGTTGGTGAATCCGCCCTGAACCGGGACCAGAGGCACATGGACGTGCACGGGACCGATGCGGACGATCATCCGGGAGAGCCGGTCCGCGGTGGCCGCGCCCGGCGGCACGAAGCCGGCCCCGCGGATCTCGATGTCGTCGCCGGTGCGGATCGGCGCGTCCAGGTCCCCGGCCTCACGGGACCGCACGACCGAATGGATCACGGGCCGGCCGCCCTCCGCGTACTTGGCCGCGAGGTAGGTGGCCGCCGAGACGAGAACCAGCAGGGCGAGGCCCCACGGCAGATCGGGCAGCTGACCGGGGCGGCGGGCGAGACGCACCGCTACGAAGACGAGCGCGACGGCCGAGATCAGCACGTACTGGATGTCGGCGAAGGTGCCGCGTCCGGAGTCGTCCGTGAGCAGGTCGGCGAAGCGCGGCCGGTCCGCTCGCACCTTCTGCAGGCGCTGGCCCAGCACGCGCACCCCCACGACCCGCCGCACCAGAACGGCGACCCCGCAGACGACGGCGAGGACGGTCACGATCCCGGCGCCCCGGGCGAGTTCGAGGCCGGAGATCAGCGCGTCCCGTTCGCGGTGGCCGGAGGCGCCGGCCAGCTCGCCCGCCAGGACGAGGACGACGTAGACCACGACGAGGACCCAGGAGGCGGCGACGGCCCGGGAGGTGGACAGGCGGTTGTCCTCGCCGACGACCGGGGCGAGCACCCCGCCGGCCGCCCGGTGGACGTAGGCCGCGCCGGTCAGGAGGCCGCCCACGACGACCGCCGCGAGCAGTCCCGCCGTGCGCGCAAGCGTCCAGCCCGCGCCGATCGCCGTGAGCGCCTGCACGATCAGGAGCAGCGCGCACCCGCCCCACACCACGCCGACGGTGCGCGGCCACAGCCCGGCGAGCCACGCGTCGCCCTCGGCGCGCCCGCGATCGGCCATGCCCCGCGCGGACTGGGTCAGCTCGTCCGAGACCCACTGGCGGGACGCGCCCGCCGAGTGCGCGACGGCAGCGGGCAGCCCCTGCCCGGCCGCCAGTTCGTCCCGTTTCGCGAGGAACGCGGCCACGGCCCTGCGGTGCCCCTCGCGCGCCCCGTGCGGGCAGTCGCCGCAGGTGCAGCCCCCGCCGTGCGTTCCCTCTCGCGCCTCCTGGACCGCCACCCGGTACGCCCGCCTTCCCGTCCGGAGCCCGCCCGGCCCGAACGGCCGCGCGTCAACTTCCGTGTAATGACTGGGAATTGTGCCGTACGCCAGGCCGTCCAGGGCCGCCAGGTCCGGTCAGAGGGGGTGAACGGTGAACGCCGGTGTTGACCCCCGAGGCCACAGCCCCGGCTCAAGGACGACGGCCCCGGCGCACGGCGCCGCTGCCCCCGCTCACGGCACCGCTGCCCCGACCCGAGTCGGCACCGCCCCGGCTCAGGACGACACCGGCCCTCCGCTCAGGACAGCAGATCCGGCTCCGCGCTGCTGATCTCCTGCCACAGGGGCTGATGGTTGATCCACGCCACCAGGTCGCCGCCCAGCTGCTCCCGTGACGCCACGGCCTGGCGGTGGTCGATCAGAATCGGGCGGCCCGCGGCCCGCGCAGCGAGCTGCACCTGGCAGGAGCGCTCCATCGACAGGAACCACCACGCGGCCGAGTCGACGGAGTCGCCCACGGTGAGCAGCCCGTGGTTGCGCAGGATGAGCGCCTTGTACGAGCCGAGCGCGGCCGCGATCCGCCGCCCCTCGTCCGGGTCCACGGCCACGCCGGTGTACTCGTCGAGCAGCGCGTGGTCCTCGTAGAAGGCGCACGCCTCCTGGGTGATCGGGTCGAGCAGCTCGCCGAGCGTGGACAGCGCCCGCCCGTACAGCGAGTGGCAGTGCGCGACGGCGACCACGTCGGGCCGCGCCCGGTGGACCTGGGCATGGACGGTGAACGCGGCCTGGTTCACATGGCGGCGGCCCTCGACGACCTGTCCGTCCCCGTTGGCGAGGACCAGGTCGGACACGGTGACGTGCTTGAACGGCATCCCGAAGGGATTCACCCAGTAGCAGTCGTCGTACTCCGGGTCCCGCACCGTGATGTGTCCCGACACCCCGTCCTCGTAGCCCAGACGCCCGAAGATGCGCAGCGCGCCCGCGAGCCGCTCCATGCGGTGCCGACGCTCGTCGGCCGGGGAGTCATGGATGGGAGGCATCGCGAACTGGAGGTGTTCGTTGGGGACCGGCGGCGGCGTCTGCGTGGACATGGAGCGGAAGTTACCTCCGAGGAGCGCAGGAGGACAGAGGCGGGCGGTGAAGAGAGTGCGCCGAACTCGTCGCGGGCGGCGCCGCGCATACCGGACAGCAGGTGTCGGGTATCCGCGCCAGACTCGGCGTATGACATCGAACTGGGCCACTTTCGCCACGGCCGAACCGGACCTCGCCAAGACGGTCGAGAAGCGCTTCGGCCGGTTCCAGCACCACACCCTGGCGACCCTGCGCAAGGACGGTTCGCCGCGCACGAGCGGACTGGAGGTGCGGTTCCTGCACGGGGAGTTCTGGCTCGGCATGATGCCGGGCTCGCTCAAGGCGCGCGATCTGCTCCGGGACCCGCGCTTCGCCGTCCAGGCCAACCCGGGCGACGGCACCGGCATGGGCGGCGGGGACGTACGGATCTCGGGACGGGCGCTGCTGGTCGAGGACCCCGAGGTCATCGCCTCGTACACGGACTCGGTCCAGGTCCCCGACCCCGACGACTTCCACCTCTTCCGCACCGAGCTGACCGAGGTCACCCGCACCTTCATCGAGGACGAGAAATACCTGGTCGTACAGGTGTGGAAGCCGGGCGGCGAGCCGGTACGCACCCTGAAGCGCACCTGAGCCGCCCCGCAGACATGAAGGCGCCGCCCACTCCATGCGGCAGTGGGCGGCGCCTTCACACACGGTGTCGGGGAGCGACTACTCCCACTCGATGGTGCCCGGCGGCTTGCTCGTCACGTCGAGCACGACGCGGTTGACGTCCGCGACCTCGTTCGTGATGCGGGTCGAGATCTTCGCCAGGACGTCGTACGGCATGCGCGTCCAGTCCGCCGTCATGGCGTCCTCGGAGGAGACGGGGCGCAGGACGATCGGGTGGCCGTAGGTGCGGCCATCGCCCTGGACGCCGACGCTGCGGACGTCCGCGAGCAGGACGACCGGGCACTGCCAGATGTCACGGTCGAGACCGGCCGCCGTCAGCTCCTCGCGGGCGATGGCGTCGGCCTCGCGCAGCAGGTCGAGCCGGTCCTTGGTGACCTCGCCGACGATGCGGATACCGAGGCCGGGGCCCGGGAACGGCTGGCGCTGGACGATGTCGTCCGGCAGGCCGAGCTCGGCGCCGACCATGCGCACCTCGTCCTTGAAGAGCTGGCGCAGCGGCTCGACGAGCGCGAACTCCAGGTCCTCGGGGAGGCCCCCCACGTTGTGGTGGGACTTGATGTTCGCCGTGCCGGTGCCGCCGCCGGACTCGACGACGTCCGGGTAGAGCGTGCCCTGGACCAGGAACGCGACGTCCTCGCCGTCGGCCGCGCCCTCGGCGACGATCTCCGCCTGCGCCTGCTCGAAGACGCGGATGAACTCGCGGCCGATGATCTTCCGCTTGGTCTCGGGGTCGGAGACCCCGGCCAGCGCGTCCAGGAAGCGCTGGCTCGCGTCGACGACCTTGAGGTTCGCGCCGGTCGAGGCGACGAACTCCTTCTCGACCTGCTCGGTCTCGCCCTTGCGCATCAGGCCGTGGTCGACGTACACGCAGGTCAGCTGGGAGCCGATGGCCTTCTGGACGAGGGCCGCGGCCACCGCGGAGTCGACGCCGCCGGACAGGCCGCAGATCGCGCGCTTGGTGCCGACCTGCTCGCGGATCGCGGCGACCTGCTCGTCGATCACGTTGCCCGTGGTCCAGGTCGGCTCGATGCCGGCGCCCCGGTAGAGGAAGTGCTCGAGGACCTGCTGGCCGTACGTGGAGTGCATGACCTCGGGGTGGTACTGCACGCCGTACAGCTTCTTGGCGTCGTTCTCGAAGGCCGCGACCGGCACGACGTCCGTGGACGCGGTGACGGTGAAGCCCTCGGGCGCGGCCGAGCAGGCGTCGCCGTGCGACATCCACACGGACTGCTCGGTCGGAGTGCCCTCGAAGAGGGTGGAGCCGGGGCGGGAGACGGTCAGCGGCGTGCGGCCGTACTCACGGGCGCCGTTGTCGTCGACGGTGCCGCCGAGGGTCGTGGCCATCAGCTGGAAGCCGTAGCACATGCCGAAGACGGGGACGCCGGCCTCGAAGATGGCGCGGTCCAGGCGCGGGGCGCCCTCCGCGTACACGGACGAGGGGCCGCCGGAGAGGATGATCGCCTTCGGGTTCTTGGCGAGCATCTCCTCGACCGGCATGGTGCTCGGCACGATCTCGCTGTAGACGCGGGCCTCGCGGACGCGGCGGGCGATGAGCTGGGCGTACTGCGCACCAAAGTCGACGACCAGAACGGTGTCAGGGGCGGCAGCGGGGGACGCTGATGGCACGGCGGCGGCCTTCCGGCGGTGGAACACGAGCGGGGGTCTGTATTTGTCGATTCTAACGGGCCCGGACGGACACTCTTCGTCTCATCCCACGGACGCGGTGGCCGGGGCCACCGGGCCGGGGCATACTGGCCTTGTGACCAAGCACCGCATCGACTTCCTCTTTACCTATGGCAACCGGCCCGCCGGCTGCCATGGTCGAGCTGCTTGATCACCTGACAAGCGACTTACCGGGCGCCCCGGGCCGACAAGGCCCGGGGCGCTCTGTCATCTCCGGTCCTTGCCACTCCGGGACACCCGTCCCCATACGACGAGGAGCCCCAAGATGACCACCACCGCGACCCCCAGCGAAAAGACCGGCGCCCGCACCTCCGAGGCCGCCGACGTGATCACCGGCGCCCGCGAGCGCATCGACTCGCTCGACGACCGGATCATCGGCCTGATCCAGGAACGGATGGCCGTCTCGGCCGTCATCCAGGAGGCGCGCATCACCTCGGGCGGGCGCCGCGTGAACCTGGCGCGCGAGCTGGAAGTCCTGGGCCACTACAGGGACGCCCTCGGCAAGCCCGGCACCGGCCTCGCGATGACGCTCCTGGAGCTGTGCCGGGGCCGGGTCTGAGGCCTACTCGACCGCACCCACGTTCGGATCCGCTCTCACCCGTACGGCGCGTGACCGGTGCGCGGCACCCTTCGTTGGTCCCGATGTCCGTGCCAGCCAGGGGCGGGCCCGCTCAATCCACGCGTGGCTCCGCTGGAGCGATGAGACGTAGGGATCCATGCCGTACGTCGTGGGACCTCGCTCCAGCGTTTGTGACCGGACGGCAGGGGACAGCAGCCCGGTCACCCAAGAGAACGACCGGTCCCGGGGACGCCCGGGGCCGGTCGGCCTCCCAGCAGAACCCCTTCGCCCCTGTGGTCGAAACGGTCGGTCGAAACGGTTGCGCGCACGGCAGACCCGCGAGCACGATGCGGAGAAACCCCCACACCCCACAGAGCCCCGGTCCCGGGCTTCACAAGTGAATCGCCGCAGGCCCGCCCCTCCGCACGCCACCACGCGCCGGGGTGGCGACCCCTGGCAGACCCGCACCAGCGGCGCAACCCCCCAGCGCCGCTCCCCCGGCACCGACGCCGCCCTGACGTCGGTGCTGAAGGCCAAGGGCCCCGCGGACGCGTCCGCGGGGCCCTTCGCTGTGCCCACCGGGCCAGGCCGAACCTGTCCGGTCCGGACCATCGAGGTCAGACGGTCTTCTCCAGCTTCGCGAGCTGCGCGTCGACGATCACCTTCGGCACATCGGTCTTGCTCGAGTCCAGCATGTTCATGGTGTAGAAGGCCACGACCGTCGAGCCGCTGCGCACCACGGTGAAGGTCATCGGGACCTTGTCGCCGTCGATGACACCCTTCACGTCGTACGAGACCGCCTCGTCACCCGCGTCGGGCGCGGGCCGCTCCTTGACGCCGCTGTACTTGTAGTCGACGTGCTCGTACGCGGTGCAGCTCTTCGAGGCCGTGCGCACGTCCTTCATGACCTTGGCGGCGTCGGCGCCGTCGTGCGCGAGCAGCGCCAGCGAGGTCACCTTGGGGTCGAGCTCGTCCGTCGCCATGAGCGTGCGCACGACCCGGTCCTTCGCCGTCGGCCGCGTCGAGAACATGAACATGTCGGCGAGCGGCTGGCACGAGGCCGGCTTCGCGGCGACGCTCTCGGTCGGCGGCAGGTCGTCCTTGCCCACCTTCTCGACCTTGTAGCCCTTGACGTCGCCCGTGGCGACGACGGCCTTCTCCAGCTCGGCCGCCGTGAGCGCCTTCGCGCCCTCCTCGGCGGGCTTCGCGGGCGCCGTGGTCTTCTCCGAGGCGGCCGGCTTCGCCGGCTTCCTGGCGTCGTCGCCGGTCTCGGAGGACCCCCCGCACGCCGTCGTCACACCCAGCGCCGCGACCACGGCCGCGGCCGCCACGGCACGCCTCACACCTGACTTCACATTCCCACCTTCGTCCTCTGCGGCACGGGACCACGCGTCGGCCCCTACCGAGGCGCCATCCAAGCCCTCGGCCAGCCTCCTTTGCCAGCGCTTTGCGTAACGATCGGAGATCGCCGCAAAGGTTGTACGGGGCACCGGGTGACCCAGCTCACATAAGAATCGTGTGAGGTCGAGGGCAACCATTTCCCGGCGTTGCCGGTCACCTGTGCGGAACCAACGGCCACACCCGCGACCCCACAACGCGGAGGCCTCCCAGCTCGTACTGCGCCGCAGTACGCCGGACTTTCCGAGGTCTTCATGAAGCTTCGCCGTGCCCTGGCCGCCGCGGCCGCGACGGCTGCGATAGCCCCGATCGCGCTCCTTTCGGCGCCGGCCGCGTTCGCCGACGACGAGCCGCCCGCGCCGCCCGCCGCGGTTTCCGACGAGACGACCACCCCGGCCCCGCAGACCACCACGCCGGCCCCCGAGACCACCACGCCGGCCCCCGAGACCACGACCCCCTCGGAGGCCGCGAGCACCACCCCCGCCGCGGACAGCACCACCCCCGCCGCGGCCGCGACGGCCACGGCGACCGACTCGGCCTCGCCGTCCGCGTCGCCCACGCCGAGCGACGAGCCGACCGAACCGACCGGCATCTGCGAGGAGGACAACAAGGACTACCAGTCCAAGCTGGCCGTCTCGCTCAACGGCCTGCCGGGCAAGATCGCGGCGGGCAGCGGCTGGCACAACTTCACGCTGAACGTGAAGAACCCGACGAAGTCGGACCTCGACGAGGCCATCTTCTACGCGGGTGTCGGCCCGAACGACGAGAACGCCGAGAACGCGTTCAAGACGAGCCAGGTCCACCTCCAGGCGAAGGTCGACGGCACCTGGGTCGACATCGACGACGGCGAGGGCCACTCGTTCGGCTTCCTCGACCTGTCGGGCATCAAGGCCGGCAAGTCCACCAACTACCAGCTGCGCCTGAACGTCAAGGCCAGCGCCCCGATCGGCTCCGGCCTGACCATCGGCGGCGGCTTCTACAACGACGACGAGCTGGACTGCATCAGCGACAGCTCCGCCGCCTACGTCATCGAGATCGTGAAGCCGGGCACGGACACCGACGGCACCAAGCCGCAGGAAGGCGGCAAGGTTCCGATGCCGTCGGAGAAGCCGAACGACGACAACACCCAGGAGGTGACCGGCAGCCTCGCTGAGACCGGTTCGTCCTCCATGGTCCCGACCATCGGTCTGATCGGCGGCGTCGCCGTCGTCGCCGGTGCCGGTGCCGTGTTCGCCGTGCGTCGCCGCAAGGCCGGCGCCGCCGCGTAACACCCCGTAGGGGCACACGAAAGGACCTGCGCTCGGAGGGGGGCGCAGGTCCTTTCGTGTGCCCGGGGCTACTTCCCGGCCGGCTTCGGCGGAACCGCCGGCATTCCCAGGAACGGCAGCTTCAGCGCGCCGAACGCGTCCTGTGGAACCGCCGGGTTCTTCGGCGCCACGGCCGACAGCCGCGCGTACGCCACGCCCTGCGCCGGCCGCGGGTCCTCCTCGCCCTTGTTGGGCCAGTACGACATCGCGCGCTCGGCCTGGGCCGTGATGGTCAGGGACGGGTTCACGCCCAGGTTCGCCGTGACCGCGGCGCCGTCGACGACCGAGATGCCCGGGTGCCCGTAGAGGCGGTGGTACGGGTCGATGACACCCGTCTGCGGGGAGTCGCCGATCGGGCAGCCGCCCAGGAAGTGCGCGGTCAGCGGCGTGCCCATCAACTCGCCGACGTTCGACCCGGCGAAGCCGTTGATCTCGGCGGCGATCGTGGACGCGGCGTCCACGGCGGCCTTGATCTGCTTGGGGTTGGGCGCGCCATGCCCCTGCTCGGCCGTGAGCAGGCCCTTGCCGATGCCGTCCGGCTTCAGATAGGTCGTCAGCGAGTTGTCGAGCGACTGCATGACCAGGCCGATGATGGTCCGCTCGGACCAGCGGTGGTTGGAGAGCGAACGCGCCAGCAGCGTCGGATGCTTCGCCACGTTGGCGAGCCACCCGGCCACGCGGGACGAGCCCTGCGCGTACGGGACCTGAAGGATCGTCATGCCGCCCATCGCGTTCGAGCCCTTGCCGTAGCGGACCGGCTCGATGTGCGTGTTCTCGTCCGGGTGGATCGAGGACGTGATCGCGACGCCCTGAGTGAAGTCGACCTTGGGCTTGCCGTGACGCTTCTTGTAGCGGCGGTTGTTGGTCTGGGCGCCGACGAGCGCCTCCGAGTTCGTCCGCGTCAGCTCGCCCAGCCTGGCGGACAGGTACGGGAGTTGGCCGCCCGCCTTCATGCGGTGCAGCAGGGTCTGCGTGCCGTACGTACCGGCCGCGACGATGACGCGCCGGGCCTTGAACGTGCGGCCCGCGCCCTTCTTCTTGTCGTCCGTCGGGAGCGTCTGGACCGCGTAGCCGCCCTGCGAGTCGTCGGTGACGGAGACGGCCGTCGTCATCGGGTGCACGACCGCGCCCGCCTTCTCGGCGAGGTACAGGTAGTTCTCGTTGAGGGTGTTCTTCGCGCCGTGGCGGCAGCCCGTCATGCACTCGCCGCACTCGGTGCACGCCTTGCGGGCCGGGCCCGCGCCCCCGAAGTACGGGTCGTCGACCTGCGTGCCGGGCGCGGCCTTCACCGAACCGGTCCCGTCCCCTTCCCCGCCGACGGCGTCGAGTCCGTCACCGAAGAAGACGCCCACCGGCGCCATGTGGAACGTGTCGCCGATGCCCATGTCCTGGGCCGCCGCCTTGAGGTGGACGTCGGCCGGCGTCATGGTCGGGTTGAGCCGCACGCCCAGCATGCGCTGCGCCTGGTCGTAGTACGGCTTGAGCTCCGCCTCCCAGTCGGTGATGTCCTTCCACTGCGGGTCCTCGAAGAACGGCTTCGGCGGCACGTAGAGCGTGTTGGCGTAGTTCAGCGAGCCGCCGCCGACGCCCGCCCCGGCGAGGACCATCACATTGCCGAGGAGGTGTATGCGCTGGATGCCGTACATGCCGAACTTGGGCGCCCACAGGTAGTTCTTGAGGTCCCAGGAGTTCTTGGGCAGCGTGCCGGGCTCGAAGCGGCGGCCCGCTTCGAGCACGCCGACGCGATAGCCCTTCTCGGTCAGGCGCAGGGCGGACACGGAGCCGCCGAAGCCGGAACCCACGACGAGGACGTCGTAGTCGTACACGGCGTCGTCGGCACTCCCGGCTTCACTCCGGACAGAGTTCTCCTGTGACACTGGCTCTCCTCGTTGAGAACGGGTGGTGCGCTAACGAAGACGGAAGGTCTTCATCGCCTTCAGGCTGCGGCTCATGAACGCCGCGTACTTCTCGTCGGTCATCCCGAACGACGGCGCCATCGGCATGATCCGCTGGTGCGCGACGGTCTGCGCCTCGGTGTACTTGAGGATGCCCTCGGAGCCGTGGCGGCGGCCGAGGCCCGAGTCCTTCATGCCGCCCATCGGCGACTGGACACTGCCGTACGCGGGCGCGTAGCCCTCGTTGATGTTGACGGTGCCGGTGCGCAGCCGGGAGGCGACCTCGTGGCCACGCTTCGCGTCCTTCGTCCACACCGAGGAATTCAGGCCGTACGGCGTCCCGTTGGCGAGGTCGATGACCTCGTCCTCGTCCGTGAAGCGGTAGACGGAGACCACCGGGCCGAAGGTCTCCTCGCCGCACACGGCCATCGGGGCCTCGACGCCGTCGAGGATGGTCGGCTCGAAGAAGTAGGGGCCGATGTCGGGGCGCGCGACGCCACCGGCCACGAGCTTCGCCCCCTTGGCCACGGCCTCGTCGACGTGCCGCGTCACCGTCTCCAACTGCCGCTCGCCGACCAGGGATCCCATGTCCGCGCCGTACGCGAGGGACGTGCCCAGGCGCATCGCCTTGGTGCGCGTGGCGAACCGCTCGACGAACGCGTCGGCGATCGACTCGTGGACGTAGAGCCGCTCGATGGAGATGCAGAGCTGGCCCGCGGAGGAGAAGCAGGCGCGGACCGCGCCGGCCGCCGCCTTGTCGATGTCGGCGTCCGCCAGGACCAGCATCGCGTTCTTGCCGCCGAGTTCGAGCGAGACGCCGACGAGGCGCGCCGCGGCGCCCTGGGCGACCTCGCGGCCGGTGCGGGTGGAGCCGGTGAACGAGACGTAGTCGGCGTGCTTGACCAACTCGGGCCCCACGACCGGGCCTTCGCCGATGACGACCTGGAAGACCTCGGCGGGCAGCCCTGCCTCGATGAGCAGGTCGCGCGCCCACAGCGCCGTCAGGCAGGTCTCCGTGTCGGGCTTCATGACCACCGCGTTGCCGGACACGAACGCCGGAAGCGCGTCACCGACGGACAGCTCGAACGGGTAGTTCCAGGGGGCGATCTGGCCCACGACGCCGCGCGGCTGGCGCAGCTCGGTGACCTTGGTGAGGGTCGGGACGGCGCCCGTGTGCCGCTTCGGCTTCAGGTAGGCGGGGGCCTTGCGGCCGTAGTGGCGGGCCGCGACGGCCACGGCCTGGACCTCTTCGTGCGCGTGCAGGCGCGCCTTGCCGGTCTCCAGCTGGATCAGGTCGAGGACCTCGGCCTGGCGGGCGAGCACCAGGTCGTGGAAGCGCAGCAGCACGGCGGCGCGCTGCCGCGCGGGCACCTTCGCCCAGACGGCCTGCGCGGCACGGGCCCGCTCGAAGGCCTCCGTGACGTCCTCGGGCGTGGACTCGGGCAGGTCCGCCAGCTTCTCGCCGGTGAACGGCGTGTGGTTGGCGGTCCGGCCCGAGCCGGCCACACCCTTGGTGAGCTGGGCGACCAGCTCGGGCGTCACCACGTCGGCCGCGGTGCGCGTGCCCTGCGGGGCGGGGGCGACCGGGTTCGTGCCGGTCTTGTCCGTACGGTCCTTGGAGATGGCCTGCGAGTCCGTCATGGCGCGAGAGTAGGCTCCCGTCAACGTTTTGGGTACCCATGGGTAACGAGGTTTCACCAAGCACTCACACGCCGCCAGCGATCGCTGGCAACAAAGCCCCTGATCAGGGGCGTTGTCAGGGCCTTCACCCAAAGTTCGCCGATGCTCGCCGCTGCTCGCCGCTGCTCGCCGCTGCTCGCCGATCAGAGTCTGTCGATGTGGAGGTTGGCGATCGCCTGCTTCGCCACCTCACGGCCGCGCTCGGTGAAGTCGCCCTTGCCCGGGTAGTCGATCCAGAGCTGGTACATGTCGCCCGACCTGGTCTTGTAGTAGAAGACCTTCGCCTCGCGCGGCTTGAGCTCGTCGGAATCGCTGTCATCCGTGTAGGTGACCGTGTTCTCGGCGGACTCACGGTCGTTGTACGTGGTCTTGACGGTCCGGCTGTGCGGAAGGGGCTTCTCCGCCATATCCGTGTTGTCGCCCTTGTTGATCTCGTCGGAGTCCTTGTACGCCTGCGCGGACGCGGAGCTCGCGATCCCGTTCAGGCTGTCCTCGGACTTCTTCTTCAGATAGAGGGTGACCGAGACCGCGTAGCTCGGATCCCGGTAGGAGACCCAGTGATCGGTCTTCTGGATGCTGTTGTCCACCTGGGACCGCACGTACTCCGGCGGCGCCGCGAACGTCGCCGCGAGCGTCTTCTCCTGGTGGTCCTGCCACCCGTCAGGCAGCGGGCCGGCGAACGGGTTCGCGATCACCAGGTACGCCACCACCGCCGCCGCGACGACCGCGGCGCCGGCGCCGAGCAGCGTCCTGCGGCTGAGGCTGACGCCCTTGCCGCCGGGGCCCGCGAGCTGGACGACCTGAGTGGGCGGCTGCTGCGGCGGATTGGCCGCGCGCTCCAGGAGGTCGCGCACGCGCGCCGCGTTCGGGCGCCGGGCCGGGTCCTTGGCGAGCAGGCCGTTGACGGCCTCGGCGAGCGGGCCCTGGGCCGCGGCGGGCGCCGCCGGGGTCGCGTTGATCACGGACTGGAGTGTCGCCGGCGTGTTGTTGCGGCGGAACGGCGAGACGCCCTCCGTCGCCGCGTACAGGACGACGCCGAGGGACCACAGGTCGGACGCGGGGCCCGGGCGCTGGCCGAGGACCCGCTCCGGGGCGATGAACTCGGGCGAGCCGACGAAGCCGCCGGTGTCCGTCAGATTGGTCTCGCCCTCGATCTGGGCGATGCCGAAGTCGGTGAGGACCACGCGGTCGTGGCGGCCGAGCATCACGTTGTCGGGCTTCACGTCGCGGTGCAGGACGCCCGCGGCGTGCGCGGCCTCAAGGGCGCCGAGCACTTCGAGGCCGATCCGCGCCGCCTCGCGGGCGCTGAGCGTGCCCTCCTGGAGAGCGTCACCGAGCGTGCGCCCCCGCACGAACTCCATGACGATCCACGGCTGTCCGTCCTCGACGGCGACATCGTGAACGTTGACCACGGCCGGGTGGTCGAGCCGGGCCGCCGCGCGTGCCTCGCGCCGCATCCGCTCGAAGACGGTGGTCCGCTCGCGCTCCGGCAGATGGTCGGGGACGCGCGGCTCCTTGACCGCCACCTCGCGGTCCACCGTCTCGTCCTTGGCCCGCCACACGGTGCCCATGCCACCGTGCCCGAGCTTGCTCAGGAGCCGGTAGCGCCCGCCGATCAGACGCCCGGCACCCGGCTCGGGCTCCGAGGCCTGCCGCGGCGGCACGACCTGCGTGGGCGGCGGCTGGTGCGGGGGCTGCGGGTGCGGCTGCGGATACGCGGCGGGGGGCTGGGCGTACGGGTTCCCCTGATGGGGCGTGTGCGGCTCCTGCGGCGGCTGGAGCCCGAAGCTCGTCGGGTCGTTCGGGCCGTACGCGGATCCCCCGTTGTTACTCATGCCTCCATGCCTACCGTGCCTGACGCCCCCGGATCCACTCGGGTCACTCACTTGTGACCGCCCCGATGCCTCAGCCGCCCCCGGAGGGCACGAATGTCGCGACCGCCGTGTCGAAGTACCGCTTGGCCTCCGCGATCCGGCCGACCGGCGCCGACACCCACACGTCGTACATCCGGCCGCCCTGCTCCCAGCACAGGTCGTACGTGTGCCTCGCGCCCTCCGCCGTGCTGAAGCCGTTCCACGTGAACCGCCAGAGCGCGGCGGGCTTGCCGCCGTGAGTCGTGTCGGTGACCGAACCGTCGCGGTAGCCCGGGTTGTTGGCGGGCCCCTTCGCGTCGGAGCGGCGCTGCACGGCGCCGGGCCCGCCCGGGTCGGGGGCCGCCTCCTTGATGCCGATCCTGAACGTGCCGCCCGGCGACATGTAGAAGATCCGGGGTCCGTCGGGCTTCCTGCTGAAGTCGTCCGGCACGGCCAGGGAGAAGCCCTTCGGGTCGACGGCCGTGCGGTAACCGGCAGGGGACGGAGGCCGCGTGCCGGTCTGCTGCTCCGTGACGGTGACCGTCGGACGGGGCTCCGGCGCCGAGTCCGAGGGGGCTGCCGTGTCACCCGTGGGGCCCGGCGCGGACGCCGTGGGGCGGTGGGTGCCGCCGCCGTCGCCACCGTTCACGAGCAGCGCGGCCGCGGAGACGCCGGCCCCGGCCATCGCGGCGACGAGCGCGGCGGCCGCGAGGACCACGCGAGCGGAACGCTTCTGCGGGGGCGCGGGAGCGGGCGCCGTGAGGCTGTTCCCGGCGGTGGGCGTGTAGCCGCCGACGGGCCGCGGCGTCGTACCCGTGGCGACGTACGCGCGAAGGAGCCGGTCGGCCTCGTCCAGGCCGAGCCTGCGCTCCGGATCGCGCTCAAGGAGGCCTTGTACGACGGGCAGCAGCGGCTCGGCCTCGGCGGGCGGGCGGATGTCGCCGACGACCACGGCGTGCATGATCCCGCCCAGCGAGTCGCGCCGGAACGGCGACTCGCCCGTCACGGCCGCGCACAGCATCGCGCCCAGCGACCACAGGTCCGACTCGGGACCGGTCCGCTCCCCCGCCATGCGCTCGGGCGCCGTGTACTCGGGCGAGCCGACGAAGGATCCCGTCTCGGTGAGCGTCGTCGCGCCACTGACCTGCGCGATCCCGAAGTCCGTGAGCACGACGCGCTCGCTGCCCGCCTCGACGAGCACGTTCGCCGGCTTCAGATCGCGGTGCAGCACCCCCGCAGCGTGCGCGACCCGCAGCGCGCCGAGGAGCGCGATCCCGATCCGGGCCGCCTCCCGCGCGTCGACGGGCCCGGTCCGCGAGAGCCGGTCGGCGAGCGAGCCGCCCTCGATCAACTCCATGACGATGTACGGGCGTTCGCCGTGCTCCACGACGTCGTGGACGACGATGACGTTCGGATGGCTCAGCTGGGCGACCGCGCGGGCCTCGCGCAGGGTGCGGTCCTTCTGGCGGCGGGCCTCGTCGGCGGAGAGCGTCTCGTCGAGTACGAGTTCCTTGACCGCGACGCGCCGCCCGAGCAGCTGGTCACAGGCGCGCCACACGACGCCCATTCCGCCCCGGCCGATGCGCGCCTCCAGCCGGTAACGCCCGGCGATCACACGGACGTTGCCCTCCCCCTCGGTCCCCATGCGTCCCATCATGCCGCACGGAACGGGCGCCGGAGGGGCGTGCTCCGGGCCGTCAAGGGATCAACGAAACCGCAGGGCCGGCGCCCGCGGGCCACGGGCGCCTACGGCTCCCAGCCCCGCAGGATCGCGTCGAACTGCTGCCGCCCCTCGTCCCAGTCGGCCTCCGGCACGGACAGATAGATGGCGTACTCGGTGCCGTCGTTCTCGACGTACGTCTGCTCGATCGCGTGCCGCGGGCCCGACGTCGTGTCCTTGTTGCCCGCGGTCCAGGTGAACTCCCACAGGGATCCAGGCCGGTCGCGGTAGGTGTTGGGCTGCAGATTGACCTGCTGGTAGTCGGGCAGCCCGGGCGGCTTCGTGACCTGCCGCTCCAGGTCCAGCTGATGGTGGTACGAGTCGGGCCAGTCGGGGGACTCGTCGACCGCTATCCGTACGAAGTGCGCGCCGCGGTCCGGCGTGTAGTCGACCTGGGTGCCGTCCGCCTGCCGCTTCCAGTCCTTCGGCAGCATGAGGCTGTAGCCCTCGACGTCGTCGACGCGGACCCAGTCGTCCGGAATGCTCCCAGACTTGTGCTTGCCGTCGCCCGAACCCGCCGATGTGCTCGGGGTCCCGTCCTCGCCGGAGTTCGAGTGCGACGAGGTCCGGTCGTTCAGATAGTGGTTCGCGGCGAACACGCCACCGCCGCCGACGAGAGCCGCCGCCAGGGCCACGGCGACGACGCGCGGCCACTTGCGGCCACCGGAGGCGCGGGCCGCGGGCGACACCGGCTGTCGCACGCCTATCGCGGTCGACTCCTCCGCGGGCGTCGGCGGCGCCGCGGCATGCACCTGCGTGGGTACATAGGCCTGCGCCGCGCTGGAACGGCGGCCCTCGGCGGCCTCGGCGAGCATTGTCTCGGCCTCGTCGGCGGAGGGGCGCGCGTCAGGGTCCTTGCGCAGCAGGGCCTGGATGACGGGCGCGAGGGCGGCCCCGTATGTCAGTGCGCCCGGCTCCTCCTCGACGACGGCCTGCATCGTGCTGATCGGTGACGTACGCCGGAACGGGGACTTCCCCTCGACGGCCGTGAACAGCGTGGCGCCGAGCGCCCACAGGTCGGACGCGGGCCCGGGCGCCGAGCCCCTGACCCGCTCGGGCGCCAGATAGTCGACCGAGCCGACGATCTCGCCGGTCCGCGTGATCGTCGAATCGCCCTCGACCTGCGCGATCCCGAAGTCCGTGAGCAGCACCCGCCCGTCGCGGGCGAGCAGGACGTTGCCCGGCTTCACGTCGCGGTGCAGCACCCCGGCCGCGTGCGCGGCGCGCAGCGCCCGCAGCGTCCACAGGCCGATGCGGGCGGCCTCGCGCGGCAGGATGCGACCCGACTCCTTCACGGCGTCCGCGAGCGAGGGACCGTCGACGAGCTCCATCACGATCCACGGCCGGTCGTCGTGCTCCAGCACGTCGTGGACGGTGACGACCGCCGGGTGGTTGATGCGCGCGGCGGCCCGCGCCTCCGTCTGCGTCCGCGCAAGCAGCACGGCGCGGTCGGCCTCCTGCACGTACTGGGCCGCCGTCAGTTCCTTGACGGCCACGGTCCGGTGGAGCACTTCGTCGTGCGCCCGCCACACCCGGCCCATGCCGCCGCGCCCGATCGAGTCACCGAGGCGATAGCGGCCCGCGAGGAGCAGGCCCTGCATCTGATTCACGTTCCCCCGCAGAGCGCATTGGTCGTGCCAGGGCCGCTCATGGCCTTGACAGAGCCACATTAGGGAGCGGCCCAGGCACAGGGAACCGCCGGGGGTGCACGGAGACCGCACTGTGACGCTTGTCGCCCGCCGGGACGGGGGCCGGCCGGTCATCAACTGGGCGTATTCCGTACGCCGGTACGACGTCTGGCGTTGTATCAGCCCGTGCTCCGATACGTCAGCCCGTGCTCTGATACGTCGCCGAGGCCTGCTCGTACAGGCGCGTCACCTCGTCGCGTTCGGCCTCGGGGCCCCGCAGTTGCACCACGTGGTAGCGGCCGCCCACGATCATCGCGAGGTTGCGTACGTACGTCTCGCGGCCCGCCGGGTTCTGCCACGTGAACTGGCCCTCGGCCATGGCCCGACCGCCCACGTCGATCCGGCGCATCCCGGAGGACGTCGCCCACGTCGAGTCGCGGAACGGCTGCAACTCGCGCTCCTTCTCCCGCTGGTACGTCATGGGGTCGCTGCCGTACGCGGACGTGCTGTCGCGCCCCGGCACGACGACGAGTTCGAAGTCGCCGTGCGTGTAGAGAACTTGGCCCTGTCCGTTCCTGCCCTGCCGGTTCCAGCCCTTGGCGACGGCGACGCGGAACCCTTCGGGGTCCTTGCGCAGCGTGAAGCCCTGCGCGACCTCGGGCTCGGACGAGTCGGTCTGCGGATCGGCGGCGGAGGGGGTGGACGAGCTCTTACCGCCGTTCTTCCCCTGGCCCCCGGCGGATTCGCCCGGCGCCGGCGTGGACCTGCCGCCCTCGGGCGCGGGCCGGCCTCCGGTGGCGCCCGCGTGATCCTTGGCGCCGTCACCCGGCGTGCCGCCGCTCGGCTCGGCCTTCGGCATGAAGACCACGGCATACGCGACCGCGGCCGCCAGGCCGAGCAGTACGAGAACGAGCAGGGTGCGGCCGAGCGAACGGGGCTTCCTGGGGCCGCGATCCGACGGGGGGCGACGCTCCGGCCTCGTGCGCCGCTCCGCCTCCTGCGGCTGCGCCTTGGCCCGCTTGTGCCGCGCGTGCCCGGGCCCGGCTCCGGCCTGGGCGAAGGAGCGCCGGCGGCGCCTGCGCACGAGCTCGCCCCGGCGCCGTACGATCGGCAGCCGCGTGGCGTCGAAGGGGGGTGCGGTCACGACGTTCGTGCCCGCCTCGGGCTCCGGCGCGGACCGCACCAGCGACCTGAGCCACCCTCGCAGCTCCTCGAAGTCGAGCCGCTCCGTGGGGTCCTGACGCAGCAGCGACTCGACGACGGGCCGCAGCGGCCCGCACTCCTCGGCGAACGCGGGCGGCTCGGCGCACACCATCTGCACCAGCTCGCCGGTGTTCTCCTCCGGGTACGGGGCGTGTCCCTGGACCGCCCGGAAGAGGAGGGCACCGAGGGCCCACAGGTCGGTGGCCGGGCCGATCGGGGCGGCCAGCTGCCAGTTCTCGTGGACGGGACCCGCCTGCTCGGGCGCCCAGCGCTCGGTGACGGGCCCGACGACGGTCATCCGCGCCTGCCGCGCACGGTCGGCGGCGAGGGCGGTGGCCGGCCCGCGACCGGCCGTCGGCGCCGTCTGCTGTGCGGGGATGAGCTGGTCCCAACGCGTGCTCTCCGGGGCGGAGTCGGGCGCCTCGAAAGGGGCGGGCCCGGCCTGCTCCGTGCCGGGCCGCGGGATCGCCCCGTGCCAGGGGCGCCCGGCGGCATCGCGTACGCCGTAGGGGTCGTCGATCCGGCCGGACTGCGCGTCGCCCCTGTGCGCCCCGGCGCCGGACTCGCCCCCGGACTCCCCGCCCGGCCCGCGCCGCGGCGGCCCCGGTGTCCCGTCCGTGTCCACGCCCCCACGCGCGGCGGCCCGCGCACCGGCCCGGTACGCGGCTATCGCCCCCGCGCGCGCGGCCCGCGGGTCGCTCCCGGCCTCAAGGGCGGCGGGCCGCGACGGCGCGGGGGCGCGGGGAGCGGGAGGGGTGTGGGGGGCGGGAGGGGTGTGGGGGGACGCGGGAGCCGAAGACTGCGGGTCCTGCGGCTTCGAGGGCGCCGCGGCCAGAGGCGGCGCCGGCGTCGGGTCATAGCCGCACAACGCCTCCTCCGCCGCGCCGGCCGCGAGTCCCGTCAGCACGATCCGGCCGTCGTCGCACACGAGAACCGTGCGGGCGGTGATGTTCCGGTGGACCCAGCCGTGGGCGTGCAGCGCGCGCAGGGCGGTGAGGACGTCGGACGCGACCTCGGCCGCCCGGTACGGGGACAGCGGCTCCTCGGCGAGCAGCGCGGCGAGCGGCCGCGCGGAGACGACCTCACTGACGATCCACAGCGAGCCGCCCTCGGCGAACACGTCGAAGACCTGGTCGAGCCGTGGATGGTCGGGTATCTGGGCGGCGGCCTGCGCGGCCTCGATGGCGCGGCGCACCGCGGGATCCGCCGGCCTGCGCGTGGTCCGCCCCGCGTCCCCCCGCTCGCGCCGGCCCCGCGACTCACGCGGCACGAACCCGTCAGGGAGCCCCTCGGCGTCGAGCACCTCGGCCTCGACGACCTCGGGTAACGGCACCTGTCTGACCAGGACCTCCTGGCCGCTGTAGGTGTCGAACGCCCGCGTCGATGCGAACTCGTACGCGTCGGCGGGCGACAGCGGCAGGCGGTAGCGGTCGGCGAGCACTCGCCCCGCGTAGTCCTCCACGACGCGTCCCCCTGTCCGCCCGGTGGTCAATTCCGCTCGTTTTACTCCCTGTTGTGCGCAGTGATGCGTACCGATGCGGCTGCGCACGGTCCGCAAGCACTCACGATACGTGCCGGACCGCTGTCAGGCTCAGGACTTCGGCTTGAACGTCTTGGTGAACGTCTGCCAGGCGGCCTTGCGCTGCGCACCGTCCCAGTCGGCGGCCTTGGCCGTGTACATCAGGCCGTAGCCGAGACCGCTGTTGACCACGAAACCGCGGTCTATGGAGCGGTACTTGGTACCCCCGTCGACGTAAGTGAACTCCCAGTCCGCCGTGTTCCAGCCGCGGAAGTCGACGGCCACTATGCGTATCCGGTCGTACTGGGCGCGGCGCATGTACTGCTCCTGGTTGCGCCAGTCCTGGACCGGGTTCGACTTGGGCGTCGTCGTCCAGCCGACGAGCAGCTTCTGCCCGTCGGGACCCGTGAAGCGGGCCCCCGCCGCGCTCGTCGAGGTGTGCTTCCAGCCCTTCGGGAGCCCGATGGAGAAGCCCTGGTCGTGCTTGTACGTCGAGGCGGCGCCGCTGCCGCCGGGGACTCCGCTGCCGCCGCTGGTGCTGTCGGGCGACGCCCCCTGGCCGGCGTCGCCGTCCTTGTCGCCGCCCTTGTCGGTGTCCGAGCCGGAGCCCTGCCCCTTGTCGGAGCCCTTGCCGCCGTCCTGCGCCGCGTCGTTGCCGCCGGAGCCGCTGCCCTTGTCCTTGCCACCGCTACCGCCGCTGCCTCCGCTCGCTCCCGCGGAGGCGGCCTTGGCGCCGCCCTTGGCGGCACCGCCGTCGTCGCCACCGCTGAACGCGATGCCGATGACGGTACCGATCACGGCGAGCGCGACGAGCACCGCCACGATCACGAGGGTGCGCCGCGGGACCACGTCCGTGAGCGAGGCCCTGGTCGCGGGCGTACGCGGCGGCCCGGCGGGCTGCGCCGGGACACCCGAACCGCCCTGCCCGACCGCGGGATGCGCGGAGGCTTCCGCCGTGGCGCCGGACGCTTCCGCGCCACCCTTGCCTGCCACTCCGGCCGTCGTCGCGGCGGTGGCCGCAACAGCCGCCTTCCGCACCGTCCGCAGCGCACCGCGCAGCTTCTCGGCGGCCTCTTCACCCCTCTTGCCCGCGCCATCGCCCACGGCGACACCGGAACCGGATCCAGATCCGGCCTCCACGGAGTCAGAAGCGGCGGCAGCACCGGCGCCCGCGGCGGCCCCCGTCCCCGAACTCGCCTTACCGAAGCGCATCTTGGGCGTCTTCGGCGCCTTCGGTGCCCTGGGCGTCTGCTCGGGAAGGGGCGGCAGAGGCACGACCTTGGTCGCGTCGACCGGCTCGGGCTCCTCGTCCTTGGGCTCGGGAGCGTGCAGGACGTCGTTGAGGAGCGCCCGCGCCCCGGCGTCGTCGAGCCGCTGCTCCGGGTCCTTGGCGAGCAGCCCGTAGATGACGTTCTCCAGCGGCCCGGCGTTCTTGGGCGGGTCGACCGGCTCGGTCATGACGGCAGTCAGGGTCGCGATGGCGGACCCCTTGTCGTACGGAGGAACGCCCTCCACCGACGCGTACAGCAGTCCGCCGAGCGACCAAAGGTCGGCCGCGGGGCCGGGCTTGTGCCCGCGTGCCCGCTCCGGCGAGATGTACGAGGGCGCGCCGACGAGCATGCCGGTGGACGTGATCGAGGGGTCGCCCTCGACCTGGGCGATGCCGAAGTCCGTGAGGACGACGCGCCCGTCCTCGGCGATCAGCACGTTCGACGGCTTCACGTCGCGGTGCAGGATGCCCTCGCGGTGCGCGGCGCGCAGCACGTCGAGGATCGCGAGCCCGACCTCGGCGGCGCGCCGCGGCTCGAGCAGACCGTCCTCGCGGATCTGCTCCGCGAGGGACTTGCCCTCGACGAGTTCCATCACGATCCACGGCCGGTCGTCCTCGTCGACCACGTCGTAGACCGTCACCGCGCTGTTGTTCCGGATCCGCGCGATCGCCTTCGCCTCACGCAACGTACGCGTGATCAGGCGCCGCTTCTCCTCGTCGTCGATGCTCGACGGGAACCGCAGCTCCTTGACGGCGACCGTCCGGCCGAGCGTCTCGTCCTTCGCCCGCCACACGGTGCCCATGCCGCCGCGGCCGAGGACTTCTCCCAGCCGGTAGCGCCCGGCGAGGAGACGTGCACTCTTGTCCTGACGAGCTGTGCCCGCCTGCTCCGCCTCCGACATGCGTCCCCTCTGCAACCCGCCCTGACAGAGCCTTCATTGTCCCTTACGCGGGGACCACTCGACGCCCAGGGTCGGCCGTCCCGCATGATGGACCGACTCAGGGAGGGGCCGCCATGCCCGTACTTCGGACACTGCTGGCCATACCCCTGGCAGCGGCCCTGTTCTGTATGTTTCCGGGCAGTTCCACGACGCTCGCGGCCCCGGCCACGGACGCCACTCTTCCGCTGCTGGTCACGGAGGGCAAGGCCCCCGCCGCGGCGCTGCTCGCCCGCGAGGGCAGGACGACGCGCTTCGTACGCACCGGCCCCACGATCCGCCGCACCGACCACTTCCGGGCCGGGAGCATCACGAAGTCGTTCATCGCGACGGTCGTGCTGCAACTCGCCGCCGAACACCGCCTGAGCCTCTCGGACACGGTTGACGACCACCTCCCCGGTCTCCTGCGTGACCCTGCCGTCTCCCTCCACTCGCTTCTCACCCACACGAGTGGCCTGCCCGACTTCACGGCGCGCACCCACGGCGAGATCCCGGTATCCCCCGCAGCCGCCGTACGCCTGGCCGAGGCCGACCCACAGAAGCCCCGCGGCCACTGGTCGTACTCGAACACGAACTACGTCCTGCTCGGCATGGTCATAAGCCAGGTCACGGGCCACTCGTACGCGACCGAGGCCCGCCGCCGCATCATCGAACCGCTCCACCTCACCGGCACGTCGTTCCCCGGCACCCACACCGCCCTGCCCTCCCCGCACGGCCGCGCGTACGACGCGACGGGCCGCGACGTAACGACCCTGAACCCAGGCGTGGCCGGCGCCGCAGGCGAACTGGTCTCCACCCTCACGGACCTGAACCGCTTCTACACGGCCCTCCTGAAGGGCCGCCTCCTCCCGCCACGCCAACTCGGCACGATGCTCAACACCCGCACCGCACAAGGCCGCTACGGCATGGGCCTCTATCCGACGAAACTCCCCTGCGGACGGACGGTCTGGGGCCACAACGGCCGGATAGAAGGCAGCTACGTCCGCACAGCGGCAACGAAAACGGCGTCGAGAGTCATCACGTTCCGCACCAACACAGCCACGGTGACGAACACCCCCCAACTGGAACGCCGCCTATTGACGGCAGAGTTCTGCAAACCCAACACCTAAGACGAGCCCACCGCTTCTTTCAGCCCGGCCCTCCCAGCCCGTCCGGCGCTTGAGGACGAGCCCGAAGGGCGAAGGGGGGCCTGGGGGCACAGCCCCCGGCGCAACCCCGGCCCACCCCGTCACAGCGGCACAATATCCGGCGCCCCCAGCCGCGCCGCATCGGCCGAGAGGTCATCAGGCTGACGCTGAGACTCGCGCTCAGCCTGCACCCGCTTCTCGTAGTGCTCCACCTCCCGCTCGATCTGGTCCTTGTCCCAGCCGAGCACCGGAGCCATCAGCTCCGCCGCTTCACGCGCACACCGCGTCCCCCGGTCGAACGTCTCGATCGAGATCCGCGTGCGCCGCGTCAGCACATCGTCGAGATGCCGCGCCCCCTCGTGCGAGGCGGCGTACACGACCTCGGCCCGCAGATAGTCGTCGGCGCCGGTGAGGGCCGCGCCGAGCCCGGGGTCGGCGGCCACCAGGTCGAGCAACTCCTCCGCCAACGCCCCGTACCGGTTGAGCAGATGCTCCACCCGCACCACATGGAGCCCGGTCCGCGCGGCGATCCTCGCCCGCGCGTTCCACAGCGCGTGGTAGCCCTCGGCGCCGACCAGCGGTACGTCCTCGGTGACGCAGTCGGCAACGCGCTGGTCGAGCCCGTGCACCGCCTCGTCGACGGCGTCCTTGGCCATGACCCGGTACGTCGTGTACTTGCCGCCGGCCACGACGACGAGCCCCGGCACCGGGTGCGCCACCGTGTGCTCGCGCGAGAGCTTGCTCGTGGCGTCGGACTCACCGGCGAGCAGGGGCCGCAGGCCCGCGTAGACCCCCTGGACGTCGTCACGCGTGAGGGGCACCGCGAGCACCGAGTTCACATGCTCGAGCAGATAGTCGATGTCGGCGCTGGAGGCCGCGGGGTGCGCCTTGTCGAGGTCCCATTCCGTGTCCGTGGTGCCCACGATCCAGTGGCGCCCCCACGGGATCACGAACAGGACGCTCTTCTCGGTGCGCAGGATGAGCCCGGTCGTCGAGTTGATCCGGTCCTTGGGCACGACGAGGTGGATGCCCTTGGACGCGCGTACGTGGAACTGGCCCCGCTCGCCCACCATCGCCTGCGTGTCGTCCGTCCACACGCCCGTCGCGTTCACTATCTGGCGGGCGCGGATCTCGTACTCCCCGCCGCCCTCCACGTCCTCGACGCGGGCGCCGACGACACGCTCGCCCTCGCGCAGAAACCCCGTCACGCGCGCCCTGTTGGCGACCTTCGCCCCGTACATCGCGGCTGTCCGCACCAGCGTCGCAACGTACCGCGCGTCGTCCATCTGCGCGTCGTAGTACTGCAAGGCACCGACGAGCGCGTCCTTCTTGAGCGCGGGCGCGACCCGCAGTGCGTGACGCCGGCTCAGATGGCGGTGCATGGGCAGGCCGCGCCCGTGCCCGCGCGCCATCGACATCGCGTCGTACATGGCGACGCCCGAGCCCGCGTACAGCCGCTCCCAGCCCTTGTGCTGGAGGGGATACAGGAACGGGACCGGCTTCACGAGGTGCGGGGCGAGCCGCTCGAGGAGCAGCCCGCGCTCCTTCAGCGCCTCGCGCACGAGCGCGAAGTCGAGCATCTCGAGATACCGGAGGCCGCCGTGGATCAGCTTGCTCGACCGGCTCGATGTGCCGGAGGCCCAGTCCCGCGCCTCGACCAGGCCGGTGGACAGACCGCGGGTCGCGGCGTCGAGCGCTGTTCCCGCGCCGACCACCCCCGCGCCCACGACCAGGATGTCCAGCTCCCGCTCGGCCATTCCCGCGAGCGCCTCGGCACGCTCCGCCGGTCCCAGTGTCGCTGTCCTCACTGCTACCTCCCGCTGTCGGTCAGTCGGCGTCGGTCCAGTCGGTCCCACCGGTGTCACCTGTCCGGTGCGCCCCGGCTCTCATCCCCCGTTCACCGATTCTGACCGCCGTGCCCGACTTCAGCCACCACGCACCCGCAGCCTGTGGACAACACTCCCGGATTCCCGGCCGCGCAATACCGCATAACGGTCATATTTACTCCTAGTCTGACATTGCGCTCGTCCATCTTGTCCACAGGACTTGCGCTCCCCTCCCGCTCCGGCTATTGGGAAGGACGGCCCACTTCCATGCCCGCAGATCTCGCCGTCATCGGACTCGGTCACCTCGGCCTGCCCCTCGCCCAGGCCGCCGTCGCCACCGGCATCGCGACCATCGGCTACGACCCCGCACGCGCCACCGACCTCGCGGCAGGCCGCCTCCCCGGCGACGGCGCCGAGGGAACCCTGACCGCCGCCGACATCCGCCGGATGCTCTCGGGGGGCTTCCGGCCGACCGGCGACCCCGTCGAACTCGGCCGCGTCCGCACCGCCGTCATCTGCGCCCCCGCGCCACTCGGCGCGGACCGCTCCCTCGACCTCGCGCAGCTCACCGACGCCACGCGCGCCCTCGCCGCCCGCCTGCGCCCCCACACCACGGTGATCATCGAGACCCCGGTCGCCCCCGGCACCACCGAAGGCGTCCTGCGCCCCCTCCTGGAGGACGGCTCGGGGCTGCGCGCCGGCCGCGACTTCCACCTCGCCTACTCCCCCGGCCGCCTCGACCCCGGCAGCCGCACGCACGCGTACGCCACGACCCCCAAGGTCATCGGCGGCCTCACCCCCGCCTGCACCGAGTCCGCCGCCGCCTTCTACGGCCGCCTGTCCGACAAGGTCGTACGCGCGCGTGGCCCACGCGAGGCCGAGACCGTCCAGCTCCTGGAGACCAACTACCGCCACGTCAACATCGCCCTGGTCAACGAGATGGCCGTCCTCTGCCACGACCTGGGCGTCGACCTGTGGGACGTCATCCGCTGCGCCGAGACCAAGCCCTTCGGCTTCCAGGCATTCCGCCCCGGCCCCGGCGTCGGCGGCCACGGAGTCCCCCAGGACCTCTCACGCCCGCCCCTCCCGGTCCGCCCCCTGCGCATGGTGGAACTGGCCCAGCAGGTCAACCACCACATGCCGCAGTACGTGATCCAGCGCGCCGCCACCCTCCTCAACGAACACGGCAAGTCGGCCCGCGGCGCCCGCGTCCTGCTCCTCGGCGTCACGTACAAGCCCGACGTCGCCGACCTGGAGGGCACCCCCGCCCACGAGATCGCCACCCGGCTGATGCAGCTGGGCGCGGCGGTCAGCTACCACGACCCGCACATCCCGTCGTGGAACGTCCTCGGCCACCCCGTCCCCCGCGCGGACTTCCTCTACGAGGCAGCCGCTGACGCCGACCTGACGATCCTGCTTCAGCAGCACCGCACGTACGACCTCCAGGGCCTGTCCGTGAAGGCCCAACTCCTCCTGGACACCCGGGGCGCCACCCCGACAGGCGCGGCCCACCGCCTGTAGCGGCCCTCCACGAAGAGCCGCAACGACCCCTCTACGGAGACCTGTAGTGGCCCTCTACGGAGATGGGGCCCGCACCGAACCGGTGCGGGCCCCATCTCCGTAGAAACTGCGTCAGCGGCGGTGCTGCGAGTCCGCCACCGTGACCTCGACCCGCTGGAACTCCTTGAGCTCGCTGTAGCCGGTCGTCGCCATGGCGCGCTTGAGGGCGCCGAAGAAGTTCATCGAACCGTCCGGGGTGTGCGAAGGCCCGGTGAGGACCTCCTCCGTCGTACCGACGGTCCCGAGGTCGACCTTCTTGCCGCGCGGCACGTCCTCGTGGACGGCCTCCATGCCCCAGTGGTGGCCCTTGCCGGGCGCGTCCGTGGCGCGCGCCAGCGGGGAGCCCATCATCACGGCGTCGGCGCCGCAGGCGATGGCCTTCGGCAGGTCGCCGGACCAGCCCACGCCACCGTCGGCGATCACGTGCACGTACCGGCCGCCGGACTCGTCCATGTAGTCACGGCGGGCGGCGGCCACATCGGCCACGGCGGTCGCCATCGGCACCTGGATGCCCAGCACGTTGCGCGTGGTGTGCGCGGCGCCGCCACCGAAGCCGACGAGCACACCGGCCGCGCCGGTGCGCATCAGGTGCAGCGCGGCCGTGTACGTGGCGCAGCCGCCCACGATGACCGGCACGTCGAGCTCGTAGATGAACTGCTTCAGGTTCAGCGGCTCGGCGGCACCGGAGACGTGCTCGGCGGACACGGTGGTCCCCCGGATCACGAAGATGTCGACGCCCGCGTCCACGACCGCCTTGGAGAACTGGGCGGTGCGCTGCGGCGACAGCGCGGCGGCGGTGACGACACCGGAGTCGCGCACCTCCTTGATGCGCTGCCCGATCAGCTCCTCCTTGATGGGAGCCTCGTAGATCTCCTGGAGGCGGCGTGTCGCGCTCTCCGTGTCCAGCTCGCCGATCTCGTCGAGGAGCGGCTGCGGGTCCTCGTAGCGGGTCCACAGGCCCTCGAGGTTCAGCACGCCGAGGCCACCGAGCTCCCCGATCCGGATGGCGGTGGCCGGCGACACGACCGAGTCCATGGGAGCGGCCAGGAACGGCAGCTCAAAGCGGTAGGCGTCGATCTGCCAGGCGATCGAGACCTCCTTCGGGTCGCGCGTACGGCGGCTCGGTACGACGGCGATGTCGTCGAAGGCGTACGCCCGGCGGCCGCGCTTGCCGCGCCCGATCTCGATCTCAGTCACGTGTGTGGCCTTTCCCTCTGCGTTTCAGCGCCTTCCAGTATCCCCGACATACGCGCCAGGGGCGGCCCCGGGAACCCCGGGGCCGCCCCTGGCCCTGTCTTCGACCGGCTGCGGCTACTTGCTGCGGCTGTAGTTCGGTGCTTCGACCGTCATCTGGATGTCGTGCGGGTGGCTCTCCTTGAGGCCCGCGGACGTGATCCTCACGAAGCGGCCCTTGGTCTCCATCTCGTCGATGGAGGCGGCGCCCACATAGCCCATCGTCTGGCGCAGACCGCCGACGAGCTGGTGCAGCACGTTGGCCAGCGGGCCGCGGTAGGGCACCTGGCCCTCGATGCCCTCGGGCACGAGCTTGTCGTCGGAGGCGACCTCGGCCTGGAAGTAGCGGTCCTTGGAGTACGACCGGCCCTGCCCACGGGACTGCATCGCCCCGAGGGAACCCATGCCGCGGTACGACTTGAACTGCTTGCCGTTGATGAACATCAGCTCACCCGGGGACTCCTCACAGCCCGCGAGGAGGCTGCCCAGCATCACCGTGTCGGCACCGGCGGCGAGCGCCTTGCCGATGTCGCCGGAGTACTGCAGACCGCCGTCGCCGATGACCGGGACACCGGCGGCACGCGCGGCGAGAGCCGCCTCGTAGATCGCGGTGACCTGCGGGACGCCGATACCGGCGACCACACGCGTGGTGCAGATGGAGCCGGGGCCCACACCCACCTTCACGCCGTCGACACCGGCGTCGATCAGGGCCTGCGCGCCGTCACGCGTCGCGACGTTGCCGCCGATGACGTCGACGCCGACGCTGGACTTGATCTTCGCCATCCAGTTCAGCGCGTTGCTGTTGTGTCCGTGCGACGTGTCGACGATGAGGAAGTCCGCACCCGCCTCGGCCAGCGCCTGCGCGCGCTCCAGGGCCTCGGGGCTCGCACCCACCGCGGCACCGACGAGGAGACGGCCCTCGGCGTCCTTCGCGGCGTTCGGGTACTGCTCGGCCTTCACGAAGTCCTTGACCGTGATGAGGCCCTTGAGGACGCCCGCGTCGTCGACCAGCGGAAGCTTCTCGATCTTGTGGCGGCGCAGCAGCTCCATGGCGTCGACGCCGGAGATGCCGACCTTGCCGGTCACGAGCGGCATCGGCGTCATGACCTCGCGCACCTGCCGGCTGCGGTCGGACTCGAACGCCATGTCGCGGTTGGTGACGATGCCGAGCAGCTTGCCCGCCGGGTCGGTCACCGGGACGCCGCTGATGCGGAACTTCGCACACAGCGCGTCGGCCTCGGCCAGCGTCGCGTCCGGGTGCACGGTGATCGGGTCGGTCACCATGCCGGACTCGGAGCGCTTCACGAGGTCGACCTGGTTGACCTGGTCCTCGATCGACAGGTTGCGGTGCAGGACGCCCACGCCACCCTGCCGCGCCATGGCGATGGCCATGCGGGACTCGGTGACCTTGTCCATCGCCGCCGACAGCAGCGGAATGTTCACGCGCACGTTGCGGGAGATGCGGGACGAGGTGTCGACCGCGTTCGGGAGGACCTCGGACGCGCCCGGCAGCAGCAGCACGTCGTCGTAGGTCAGCCCGAGTGTCGCGAATTTCTCGGGCACTCCGTCGACGTTTGCAGTCATGACACCTTCCCCAAATGGCCTTGCTCGGTGCGGATGTCCATGCTAACGGGATCCTGAGGTGTCTCATTCCACGATCAAGATCACCGAGCAGATTTGTACGTTCACACGTGCGCAGCCCGCGCCTTACACAGGGGGAGCCCCACGCGCGAGTGGCGCGTCTCACTCATCAGGTCACTGCTTGGGCGCTGCTCAAAGCACTGCTCTGCTCTGCTCGCAGCTTCGGCCTCGGCTCACAGTTTCGGCTTCGGCTCGCTGCGTCGGCTCGCCGTTTCGCCTCACTGCTCGGCGAGCGCCCGCAGCCGGCTCAGTGCGCGGTGCTGGGCGACGCGGACGGCGCCCGGCGACATGCCGAGCATCTGTCCCGTCTCCTCGGCCGTGAGGCCGACGGCGATCCGGAGCAGCAGCAGTTCGCGCTGGTTCTCCGGAAGGTTGGCGAGGAGCTTCTTCGCCCACTCCGCATCGCTGCTGAGCAGGGCCCGCTCCTCCGGTCCGAGCGAGTCGTCGGGCCGCTCCGGCATCTCGTCGGAGGGCACGGCGGTGGAACCGGGATGCCGCATGGCGGCGCGCTGCAGATCGGCGACCTTGTGCGCGGCGATGGCGAAGACGAACGCCTCGAAGGGGCGCCCGGTGTCCTTGTAGCGCGGCAGCGCGAGGAGCACCGCGACACAGACTTCCTGCGCGAGATCCTCCACGAAGTGCCGTGCGTCACCCGGCAGTCGGGTCAGACGGCTGCGGCAGTAGCGGATCGCGAGGGGGTGGACGTGCGCGAGAAGGTCGTGCGTGGCCTGCTCGTCGCCCTCGACGGCGCTGTGGACCAGTGCACCGATGGCTCCTGGGCCGGCTGCCTCGTCGTCGCGCATCGGTCCATGGTGCCTTGGCGGCGTCCGGTCCGTGGCACCGCGTCCGTAGTTGTGCACTGAAGCGTTATGAGCAGGTGCGCCGGAACTCATCTCGCGCGCCCTCCCCTTCCGCTCGACCGACT
Source organism: Streptomyces sp. NPDC055400 (assembly GCF_053644375.1). Lineage (NCBI taxonomy): Bacteria > Bacillati > Actinomycetota > Actinomycetes > Kitasatosporales > Streptomycetaceae > Streptomyces > Streptomyces sp. NPDC055400. The sequence continues at coordinate 201,307 of NZ_JBSHLM010000008.1, forward strand.
CGTCCCTGAGGAACTCCACAACTCAAGGATGCGGCATGTCCGGCGAAACGAGGACCGGCGGCCGTCCGCAGCCCCGTCCGCCCTGGGGCGGACGGGGATCGCTGTGCCCCCGCGACGGCGCATCGTGGTCCTTAGCGGACAAGGCCCCAGCGGAATCCGAGCGCCACGGCGTGCGCGCGGTCCGAGGCGCCGAGCTTCTTGAAGAGGCGGCGTGCGTGTGTCTTGACCGTGTCCTCGGAGAGGAAGAGCTCGCGCCCGATCTCCGCGTTGGACCGGCCGTGACTCATGCCCTCGAGCACCTGGATCTCACGCGCCGTGAGCGTCGGCGCCGCACCCATCTCGGCCGACCGCAGTCTGCGCGGTGCGAGCCGCCAGGTCGGGTCGGCGAGCGCCTGCGTGACCGTGGCACGCAGTTCGGCGCGCGAGGCGTCCTTGTGCAGATAGCCGCGGGCGCCGGCCGCGACGGCGAGCGCGACACCGTCCAGGTCCTCGGCGACGGTGAGCATGATGATGCGCGCACCGGGATCGGCGGACAGCAGCCGCCGGACCGTCTCTACGCCACCCAGACCGGGCATGCGTACGTCCATCAGAATCAGGTCCGAGCGGTCGGCGCCCCAGCGGCGGAGGACTTCCTCGCCGTTGGCCGCGGTCGTCACGCGCTCCACGCCGGGGACGGTCGCGACCGCGCGGCGGAGCGCTTCTCGGGCAAGCGGGGAGTCGTCGCAGACGAGGACGGATGTCATGACCGTCCTCCGCAGCTGATGCGCGTCACCTTGGGCCTCCAGGCTGGTACGAATCGTCACCTGTGCGGTCGACGCTCTCGGACACATGCCCGAGCGCTTGTTCTTTCAACCGCCTCCGCACTCTCAACGACGGTCACCCGAAAGAGTTACGGGTTCGGCGGTCTGCTTCGGCACTCTACGTGAGGGATCGGATACAGAGCAGACGGCGCAAGCGACCCACAAAGTTTCGCCACAAGGCATGCCCCATTTAGCCGTTTTTCTTCACTTTCAGTGGTGTCTGAGGCTAGATTCGTTATGAGTCATATTTTCATCTCCTTAGACAGTAGATGTACGGTTCTTGGGCACCGTATCCGCGTCAGAACGGCTACAAGGGGACACAGCAATGGCAGATTTCTCCCGCCTTCCCGGACCGAACGCAGATCTATGGGACTGGCAGCTCCTCGCGGCCTGCCGCGGGGTGGACAGTTCGCTCTTCTTCCATCCGGAGGGGGAGCGGGGAGCGGCGCGCAGTGCCCGCGAGAACTCGGCCAAAGAGGTCTGCATGAGGTGTCCGGTGCGCGCGGAGTGCGCTGCTCATGCACTCCAGGTGCGCGAGCCGTACGGCGTGTGGGGCGGGCTGACCGAGGACGAGCGCGAGGAGCTCATGGGCCGCGCCCGCAACCGGCTCGTCGCCGCCGCACCGGCGTCGTCGGGCGGCGCCCCGCCCGTGGTGAACAACTGACGGAAACGTTTCTTCAGGGTGGGCACGCTGTGGCGTGCCCGCGGGCTTGTCAGGGCCCGATCACGGGTTCGTCAGGGCCCGATCAGCGGGCCGCGGCCCGCGCCAGGTGGTCGAGCGTGGCTGCCACGGCCGGCACCTGGGCCAGGTCGGGCAGTGTGAGGGCGACGATCTCGCGCTGCACAGCCGGCTCCACCGTCACTGTGCGTGCACCCTTGGGGCGTACGGATTCGATGGCGAGTTCCGGCAGGACCGCCACACCGAGGCCCGCGCCGACCAGACCGATCACCGCCGGATAGTCGTCGGTCGCGAAGTCGATGCGCGGGGTGAATCCCGCACTCTCACAGACCTCCACCAGCTGTCGGCGACAGCGCGGGCAGCCCGCGATCCAGGGCTCGTCGGCCAGCTCGCCGATGGAGACCGCGTCCGACTTGGCGAGACGGTGCCCCTCCGGGACGAGGCCGACGAGACGGTCGGCGAGCAGCGGACGTACGACGAGGTCGTCCCAGTCCTCCGCTGCCTGCGCCCCCTCGCCCTCCCGCCTCCCGCCGCCCCTCTGCTCAGGCGCTTCACGCCGCCCCTCGTAGCGGAAGGCCAGGGCCACGTCACAGTCGCCCTCGCGCAGCATCTCGACCGAGCGCGGCGGCTCCGCCTCCACGAGGGAGACGCGGGTGCCTGGGTGAGCGGCGCGCAGGGCGGCCAGCGCGGTGGGGACGAGCGTGGAGCTGCCGCTCGGGAAGGAGACGAGGCGGACGCGGCCGGCGCGCAGGCCCGCGATGGCGGCGACCTCTTCCTCCGCCGCGGTCAGCCCGGCCAGGATTCCCGCCGCGTGCCGCACCAGGGCTTCACCCGCCTGAGTGAGGCGCATTTCGCGGCCGGTGCGGATGAGGAGCGGGGTGCCCGCCGAGGATTCGAGTGCCTTCATCTGCTGGCTGACCGCGGGCTGGGTGCAGCCGAGCTCGCGGGCGGCCGCCGAGAAGGAGCCGGTGGCGGCCACGGCGCGCAGGACACGGAGATGACGGGCCTCGATCATTCCTCAAGCATAAGGGAGCCTTGGATGCAAAGGGAAATATTGCGTCGACGCTTTGGCGCCGCGTCGCTTAGCGTGCCGTCATGAAGCTTCTGTCTCTGAATGTGGGTCGCGCCGAGGCCAGCGAGCACACCGACCAGGCCGAGGGCGTGACCGGAATCGACAAGCGGCCGGTGCCGGGCCCCGTCCGGGTGGCGGCGCCCGGGCCCAAGGGAGTCGGCGCCAGCGGTCTCGAAGGGGACGCCGTGTGCGACATGCGCCATCACGGCGGCGACGACCAGGCGGTCTACGCCTTCGCTCGCGAGGACCTCGACGAGTGGCAGGGCACGCTCGGCCACGATCTGCGCAACGGCTCGTTCGGGGAGAACCTCACGACCGAGGGTGTCGACGTGACGGGCGCGAAGATCGGCGAGCGCTGGCGCGTCGGCTCCGGCCTGGTCCTCGAGGTCGCCTCCGGCCGGATCCCCTGCCGCACGTTCCAGGGCCACCTCGGCGAGAAGGGATGGGTCAGGCGTTTCACCGCGCGGGCCGCCCCGGGCGCGTATCTGCGGGTGATCGAGCCGGGCACGATCCGGGCGGGCGACACGATCGAGATCGTGCACCGGCCCGACCACGAAGTGACCGTCGCCTTCCAGTTCCGCGCCGTCACGACCGAGCGGGAGCTGCTGCCGCGGCTGCTCGTCGCAGCGGACGCGCTCGCCCCCGAGGCAGTCGAGACGGCTCGTCTGTACGTGGCCAAGTACGGAGACGGGGGTGCGGCGGCCGACGCGGCGCAGGGATAGAGCGGGCGCGGGCCGCGTGGCGGTAACGGGCCTGGCCCGCACGGCGGTTGTGGCCCCGGCCGCACGGCGGTTGCCGCACTCGTAGGGACAACGCGCGCGGGCTCCCGAGCGTGGTCATGCCCACGGCTGTCACCAGGGGGTGTCCGGCGGATCATGGCCGGGGCCCCCTAGCCTGGCCCCATGACTACCGCTCTGATTACGGGATCCACCTCGGGAATCGGTGCCGCGTTCGCGCGCCGGCTCGCCGCGGACGGCCACGACCTCGTCCTGGTGGCGCGTGACACCAAGCGGCTGCGGGAGCAGGCCACCGAGCTCCACGACCGGCACGGCATCGAGGCCGAGGTGCTCACGGCCGACCTCGCCACCGACGAGGGCATCGGCGCGGTCGAGGCACGGCTGACCGACCGCAAGCGTCCGGTGGACCTGCTGGTCAACAACGCGGGCTTCGGTAACAAGGGCCAGTACCTGGAGGTCCCGCTCGCCGACGAGTTGACGATGCTGAAGGTGCACTGCGAGGCGGTCCTGCGGCTCACGTCCGCCGCGGTGGCGCCGATGCGTGAGCGCGGCAGGGGCGGCGTGGTGAACGTGGCGTCGGTGGCGGCGTTCGTGCCGCGCGGGACGTACGGCGCGTCGAAGGCGTGGGTCGTGCAGTTCACGCAGGGCGCGGCGCGGGACCTGGCCGGCAGTGGTGTGCGGCTGATGGCGCTCTGCCCGGGCTTCGTTCGTACGGAGTTCCACGAGCGGGCATCAATGGGCACCGACAACATCCCCAAGTGGATGTGGCTCGACGCCGACAAGCTGGTGGCGGCGGCGCTCGCCGACCTGGCGCGCGGCAAGTCGCTGTCGATCCCGGATCCGCGGTACAAGACGCTGATGGGCGTCGTGAAGCTGGCGCCGCGCGGGCTGCTCGGCGGGGTCACGGCGAAGACGGGGCGCAAGTACGGGCCTCAGTAAGGCGCGGCGGGTGCGGGGCCGGGGCAGTGAGCGCCTCGGCCCCTCGCCCGTTCCCGCCGGCTCGTTACACGGCGGTGGGAAGATGGAGCTGTCCGGACCTTACGCAGGGGGGCGCAGGGGGGCCGGAGGCGGCGTCATGACGTTTGTGCAGGTCATCGACTGCAAGACCAGCCGATTCGACGAGATGAACCGGCTCATGGACACATGGGCGGAGAAGACGCAGGGGAAGCGGACCGCGACGCACAGCGTCATCGGCAAGGACCGGTCCGACGACACCCACTTCATCGAGATCGTCGAGTTCCCGTCGTACGAGGAGGCGATGCGGAACTCGAACCTTCCCGGGACCGACACGATCTTCCGGGAAATGGTCGCCCTCTGCGACGAGATGCCCACCTTCACCGATCTGGACGTGGTGCGGGACGAGCAGTTGTACGCGGGCAACGCGCGCCGGTTCTTCGAGACGGTCGCCACCGAGGGTGAACTGCCGCCGCTCGACGGCCTGCTCGCGCAGGACTACCACGACCACGATCCCGGCAACGTGACGGACACCATCGGTCTCGACGCGATGCGGCGCGAGATCGAGATGTACCGCCGCGGGTTCGACATCGAGTTCACCATCGACGACCAGATCACCGAAGGCGACCGCGTGTGCACGCGGTGGACCTTCAGGGGTGACCACAACGGCGACTTCATGGGGATCCCGGCGACGGGCAAGCAGGTCACGATGACCGGCGCCACCATCTTCCGGTTCCAGGAGGACGGGAAGATCGTCGAGGGCTGGTGGCACGAGGACCGGCTGGGGCTGATGGCCCAGCTCGGCGCGCTCGACGAACTCGAGGGCTGACCGGGGGCCGTGCCGCGGGGCGCAACGCCGAGGCCCGGCCCCGCGGCAAGCGCGGAACCGGGCCTCGTACGAACAGACGCCAGTGCGACCGGCGCCCCTGAGTGCTCAGTGCACTAGTGGGAGTGGCCGTGCCCGTGGCCGGCGGCCTCGGGCTCCTCCTCCGCCGGCTTCTCGACGACCAGGGTCTCGGTCGTGAGCAGCAGCGAAGCGATGGACGCGGCGTTCTCCAGGGCGGAGCGGGTGACCTTGACCGGGTCGATGACGCCGGCCTTGACCAGGTCGCCGTACTCGCCGGTCGCGGCGTTGAAGCCCTGGCCCTTGTCGAGCTCGGCGACCTTCGAGGTGATGACGTAGCCCTCGAGGCCGGCGTTCTCGGCGATCCAGCGCAGCGGCTCGACGGCGGCGCGGCGCACGACCGCGACACCGGTGGCCTCGTCGCCGGTCTTGTCGAGGTTGCCCTCGAGGACCTTGACGGCGTGCACCAGAGCGGAGCCACCACCGGAGACGATGCCCTCCTCGACCGCGGCGCGGGTCGCGGAGATGGCGTCCTCCAGACGGTGCTTCTTCTCCTTGAGCTCGACCTCGGTCGCGGCACCGACCTTGATGACGCAGACGCCGCCGGCGAGCTTCGCGAGGCGCTCCTGGAGCTTCTCGCGGTCCCAGTCGGAGTCCGTGTTCTCGATCTCGGCCTTGATCTGGTTGACGCGGCCCTCGACGTCGGCCTTGTTGCCGCCACCGTCGACGATCGTGGTGTCGTCCTTGGTGATGGTCACGCGGCGGGCGGTGCCGAGCACGTCCAGACCGGCCTGGTCGAGCTTGAGGCCGACCTCCTCGGCGATGACGGTGGCACCGGTGAGGGTGGCCATGTCGCCGAGCATCGCCTTGCGGCGGTCACCGAAGCCGGGCGCCTTGACGGCGACGGCGTTGAACGTGCCGCGGATCTTGTTCACGACCAGGGTCGACAGGGCCTCGCCCTCGACATCCTCGGCGATGATGAGGAGCGGCTTGGAGCCACCGGCCTGGATGACCTTCTCCAGCAGCGGCAGCATGTCCTGGATGGAGGAGATCTTGCCCTGGTTGATCAGGATGTACGGGTCCTCGAGCACGGCCTCCATGCGCTCCTGGTCCGTCACGAAGTACGGAGACAGGTAGCCCTTGTCGAAGGCCATGCCCTCGGTGAAGTCCAGCTCGAGCCCGAAGGTGTTGGACTCCTCGACGGTGATGACACCGTCCTTGCCGACCTTGTCCATCGCCTCGGCGATGAGCTCGCCGACCTGCGAGTCCTGGGCGGACAGACCGGCGACGGCGGCGATGTCGGCCTTGTCCTCGATCGGGCGGGCGGTCGCGAGGAGCTCCTCGGACACGGCCTTGACCGCGGCGTCGATGCCCTTCTTCAGGGCGGCCGGGGAGGCGCCGGCGGCGACGTTGCGCAGGCCTTCCTTGACCAGGGCCTGGGCGAGCACGGTGGCGGTGGTGGTGCCGTCACCCGCGATGTCGTTGGTCTTGGTCGCCACCTCCTTCACCAGCTGGGCGCCGAGGTTCTCGTACGGGTCGTCGATCTCGACCTCACGGGCGATCGTGACACCGTCGTTGGTGATGGTGGGAGCGCCGAACTTCTTGTCGATGACGACGTTGCGGCCCTTGGGGCCGATCGTCACCTTGACCGTGTCGGCAAGCTTGTTGACGCCGCGCTCGAGGGCGCGACGGGCGTCCTCGTCGAACTTCAGGATCTTCGCCATGGAGCTGTTAGTCCTCTCGAACGAACTGCGCCCCCGACGCCCGGCATGCTGAGAAAAGTCGCAGCTGAGTAGCGGGGTGCCAGGGGCGCAGAACTAAAACAGTGGGTGAATTACTTCTCGACGATCGCGAGCACGTCGCGAGCCGAGAGGACGAGGTACTCCTCGCCGTTGTACTTCACCTCGGTGCCGCCGTACTTGCTGTACAGCACGATGTCGCCGGTCTGCACGTCGAGCGGCAGACGCTCGCCGTTCTCGAAGCGTCCCGGGCCCACGGCGAGGACGACGCCCTCCTGGGGCTTCTCCTTCGCGGTGTCCGGGATGACCAGGCCAGAGGCGGTGGTCTGCTCGGCGTCGAGCGGCTGGACCACAATGCGGTCCTCGAGCGGCTTGATGGCAACCTTGGAGCTGGTGGTCGTCACGATCCGACCTCCCCCTTCGGAGATCACGGGGTTAACTGTCTGAGGTGGCGACCAGGTGGATCCGTCGTCGCGGGTGCCGGACCTGCCCGTCGCTATTGGCACTCTCCAGTGGGGAGTGCCAGGGCTGAGACTATGACTGCGATTAGCACTCGGTCAAGCGGAGTGCCAATTCGCTGAGGGCGAGTCCTCCGCACGGCCCCCGCGGCCCGTCCGCCACAGCCCCTCCAGCCCTTCCCTCACAGGTAGTTCTCGAGCCTCCCCACCGTGAACCCCTGGGCCTGGATACGGCGCAGCAGCCGCGCCGTCATCCGGGTGGGCGTCGCGCCGCGCGGCCCGGCACGGTCACCGGACCGGGCAAGGACGATGTCGCCGGGACGCAGCCGGTCCCCGTCCTCGTAACTCAGGTCCTCGCCCCGCGTCGAGGCGCGCCACAGGACGACGGCACCGACCCCGCACGTGGCCGCCGCGCGCAAGGTGTCCTGGTCGTACGCGCCGAAGGGCGGGCGGAAGAGGCGGGGGCGGGTGCCGAAGCGGTTCTTCAGCCGGTCCTGCTGGCCACAGATCTCGGCGTGCTGCTCGGCGTACGGGAGCGAGGGCAGGAAGTGGTGGTTCAGGGTCTGGTTCTGCACGCCCGCGCCGAGGGCCCGCAGCATGCCGAAGTGGTCGCGACCGGGGCCCGCGACGCCGTCCGTGAGGAAGACGCTGACGGGCAGCCTCAGGTCCCGGACCATGTCGGCGAAGCGCGGGTCGCGGTCCACGCCGTCGTCGAAGGTCAGGAAGACGACGCGGTCCCTGGTCCGGACGTGGTCCACGACGGGCGGGAGCGGGTGCGAGCCAGGGCCGGCCCCGGCCGCGTGGCGTGCCGGAGGTCCGGGCGCCGGGGCGAGCGGCGCGGAGAGCCCCCAGCTGCGATAGGAGCCCGGAACGGCGCCGCCCCGAGGGGAGTTGAGAGGCGCGGCGTGCGCAGGCCCCCCGGCCGCCGCCTGCCCGGCGCCTAGCGCACCCCAGGACGATCCGCGCCCCACACCGATGACCGGTGTGGCCGCCGGTGCCGGGTGCCGCGAGTGGCGGACCTTCTCGGCCGCCTTCCTGCTGAGCCGCTCGATCGGGTCCACGGACGGGGCGCACCCGGTGAGCAGCACGGGTGCGAGGACACCGGCGGCCAGGGCGGCGGCGAGCAGCCGCCGCGGCCCGGTGCGCGCGGGGACCCGTCGCGCCCGCACGGACCTCACAGGTAGTCCTCCAGCCGGGCCACCGCGTACCCCTTGCCGGTGACGTACTTCATGAGCCGGCGGACCATGTCTGGCATGGTGCCCTTCCACTCCTCGCGGCCCCGGAAGTGGGTCAGGATGATGTCGCCGGGGTGCAGGTCCCGGTCCACCTCGCGCCACTCGACGTGGTCGACGAACACCTCTTCGTTCCAGAGCGGCACGTACTTGATGCCGCAGGACTTGGCGGCGCGCAGCGTGTCCCGGTTGTAGTTGCCGTAGGGCGGGCGGAAGAGGACGGGCCGCTTGCCGTACTGCTCCTCCATGATGTCCTGCATGCCGCAGATCTCGCGCTTCTGCCCCGCGTAGGACAGGCCGGGCAGGTACGGGTGCGTCAGCGTGTGGTTGTTCAGGGTGACGCCTCGGGACTGCATCTTCCTGAAGTAGCCGTAGTTGTCCTCCACCAGGTAGTTGCTGAGGAAGGCGGTGTACGGGATCTTCAGGTCGCTCATCATCTTCAGGAACGCCGGGTCCTTCTCGGAGCCGTCGTCGATGGTGAGGAACACGACCTTGTCCTTGGTGGGCACGGTCGTGAAGACCGGCGGCAGATCCTCCTGGCCGTGGACCTCGAAGCCCTTGCGGGGCCTGATCACCGGCTTGCCGGCAGGAGGGGGCGGCGCGAGAAGCGGCGGCTCGGCGAGGCGCCACTTCTCGGCCATCGCGACCCGGGCGGCCTGCGCGGCGCCCAGCTCGGCCCCGGCAGGCGGCCCGTGGAGGGGCTGCCGGCCGGGCGCCGGCCGGACGGCCTCCGTGCCGACGGACGAGGCGCACCCGGAGGCGATCGCACAGGCGGCGAGCACGGCGAGGCCGGCCCGTGTACGGCCGTGCCGGACCCCTCGGCCCGGCATCCCCTTCATGGCCCTTTTGTCGTACAAGTCGCATGGCGCCGGATCCTCGCAGCTCACGGCGCTGATCAGGGCCCGACACCGCGGCCGGGCGCGCACCGTCCACCGACTGGCCCACAATGGACCTGATGAACGACCTCGCCTCCTTCAGCTCGCTGCTCTCCGCGGAGGGCCAGGCGCTCCTCGACGACGTACGGGACATCACCCCCGGCCAGGAGCTCGCCGTCGCCACCCGGCTGCGCCGCGACCACCCGGCGGAGCTCGTCTCGGCGGCCATCGCGCAGGCCCTGCTGCGGCAGCGCGCCGCGGCCAAGTTCGGCGAGGCGGACGCCGGCCGCATGTACTTCACGGCGAACGGCGTCGAGCAGGCGACCCGCACGAGCGTCGCCGCCCACCGCGCGCAGGAGTTCAAGGCGCTCGGGGTGCGCTCCGTCGCCGATCTGTGCTGCGGCATCGGCGGCGACGCGATCGCGCTGGCCCGCGCCGGGATCTCCGTACTCGCCGTCGACCGCGACCCCCTGACCTGCGAAGTCGCCCGGGCCAACGCTCAGGCCCTGGGCCTCGACGGGCTGATCGAGGTCCGCGAGGCGGATGTCACCGAGGTCGGCACGGAGCCGTACGACGCCGTGTTCGTCGACCCCGCGCGCCGGGCCGGCGGCAGGGGAGGCGGCCGGATCTTCGACCCGGAGGCGTACTCCCCTCCCCTGTCCTGGGCGGTCGGTGCGGCGCTCGGGGCCCGGCACGCGGCCCTGAAGATCGCGCCGGGCATCCCCCACGAAGCGATCCCCGGCGCGGCCGACGCCGAGTGGATCTCGGACGGCGGGGACGTGAAGGAGGCCGTGCTCTGGTTCGGCACCGAGCCGGGCCGCATGCGGGCGACGCTGCTCCCCGGGCCGCGCGCACTCACCGGCCGCGGCCTCCCCGACCCCGGAGTACGGCCCGTGGGGCGGTACTTGTACGAGCCCGACGGCGCCGTCATCCGCGCCCACCTGGTCGCCGACGTGGCCTTGGAGGTCGGGGGCGGGCTGATCGACGGGACGATCGCCTACATCACGTCCGACGCGCTGCACGCGACGCCGTACGCCACGGCTTACGAGATCACGGACCAGCTCCCCTTCAGCGTAAAGAAATTGAAGGCGCTGCTGCGGGAGCGCGAGGTCGGGATCCTGACGGTGAAGAAGCGGGGGTCGGCGGTGGAGCCGGAGGAGCTGCGCCGCAAGGCGCTGCCGAAGCGGCACGGCCCGAACGCGCTGACGGTCTTCCTGACCCGCGTCGCGGGCGCCCCTACGATGCTGCTGGGCGCGCCCGCGCAGCCGGCCACGGGTGAACCCACCGCCACCCGGCACGGATCGACGTCCTAACGGCACCGCCGCGCCCGGGCCAGCAGCAGCTCCCGCTCCCGCTCATTACGGGTCAGCGACGCGGCCCGCTCGAACTCGGCCCGCGCCTCCTCGTACCGCCCGAGCCGCTCGAGCAGGTCGCCGCGCACGCTCGGCAGCAAGTGGTAGTCGCGCAGGGCCGGTTCACCGGTCAGGGCGTCGGCCAGGACGAGACCGGCCGCGGGCCCCTCGGCCATGGACACCGCCACCGCCCGGTTCAACTCGACGACGGGTGACGGCGCTCTGGCGGCGAGCAGCCCGTACAGAGTCGCGATCCCCTCCCAGTTCGTCTCCGCGTACGTGTGGGCGTGCGCGTGGCTGGCGGCGATCGCGGCCTGGAGGGCGTACGGGCCGGGCCCGCCCCCCGTGGACACGGCGTCCGCGCGGCCGAGCGCGGCGAACCCGCGCCGGATCAGGAGCTGGTTCCAGCGCGTACGGTCCTGGTCCCTGAGCAGGACGGGCTCGCCCGAAGGGCCCGTACGGGCACCCGAGCGCGAGGCCTGGAGCTCCAGCAGGGCGGCCAGGCCGTGCACTTCGGGCTCCTTCGGCATCAGGCCGGCCAGGAGCCGGGCGAGCCGCAGCGCGTCCTCGCACAGGCCGGGGCGCAGATAGTCGTCGCCGGCCGTGGCCGCGTACCCCTCGTTGAAGATGAGGTAGATGACCTCGAGGACCGAGCCGAGGCGGGCCGCCCGCTCGGGGCCGTAGGGCACTTCGAAGGCGACGTTCTTCGTGGCGAGGGTGCGTTTCGCGCGCACGATGCGCTGGGCGACCGTCGCCTCGGGGGCCAGGACCGCGCGGGCGATCTCGGCGGTGGTCAGGCCGCCGAGCAGCCGCAGCGTGAGCGCGACCCGGGCCTCGGCGGACAGGACCGGGTGGCAGGCCGTGAAAACGAGGCGGAGCAGGTCGTCGTCGATGTCGTCCGGGTCCACGGGCTCGTCCGGACGGGGCGGCGCGGCCTCCAGGCCGCGCCCGACCTCCGCCAGCTTGCGCGCGTACCGCTCCTTGCGGCGCACGAGGTCGATCGCCCGGTGCTTGGCGGTGGCCATGAGCCACGCGCCCGGGTTGTCGGGAACCCCTTCGTCCGGCCACTGCTCCAGGGCGGCGACCAGCGCGTCCTGCGCGAGTTCCTCCGCAAGACCCACGTCCTGGACGATGCGCGTGACGCCGGCGATGATGCGGGGCGCCTCCAGGCGGAAGACCGTCTCGATGGCGTGGGCCGCTTCGGCAGTACGTTCTGCTGTCACGGCCCACCATCAGACACCCCCGGCCGTTCGGCGGCCAAGGGCCTGTCCGGCGTGGCTCAGCCCTCAGCGATCTCCCGGATCTCGGAGGTGACCGTCCAGTGCTCCTCGTGCACCTTCAGGAAGCGCTTGGTCCACTCCAGGATCTCGGCCCGGTCCTTGGCCTGGATGATCGCGTAGCCGCCGACGACCTCCTTGGACTCGGTGAAGGGCCCGTCGGTGACGGTGATCTCGCCGTTCTCGTAGTGCATGCGGGTGCCCTCGGACGACGGGTGGAGGCCCCCGGTGTCGAGCAGCACGCCGGCCTTGGTCATCTCCTCGATCAGCTCGCCCATGCGCTGCATCAGAGCCTCGCTGGGGCCCTCGGCGGGGGCCTTGCTCTCGTCGATACGGACCAAGGTCATGTAGCGCGGCATGGTGGACTCCTCGTTCGGTGCGGTCGGGGCTTCTCCCCGCTCTCACTTACGCGTCGAACGGGAGACCGGCGAATCGACACGCGCGCCGCATTCACTTCGGGAATTTTCTCCGGCAGGTCGCAGGCCCCGGGCGGATGTGTCCGCCCGGGGCTGCGACCTGCTGTGATGGCTACTCGACTGTGGTCTTCAGCGAGCGGGCCTGCGGCTGCGGCGCCACGGAGGCTGCCGGCCGCTCAGACTGCCGCGTCGTCGCCGTTCCCGCCGGAGCCACGCCCTTGTAGTACGGGAAGTAGTCCACGAGCGAGCTTCTCGCGCTGACCGCGGAACCGGCGGCCGCGAGTTCGGACGCCGACACCGAACCGGTGCCGCCGTACGCGATGACGTGCTGGAGACCGGCGGCCTGCGAGCGCAGATAGGTCGCGTCCGCGTCCGTCAGGGTCGTCTCGTCGGTCCACAGCACGGGCCCGTACCAGAGCTGCCCGGTGGCCGCGGAGACCCCGCCGCGCCAGCTGCTCGTCGAGGCGAGACCCACCTGGTGCGGCGAGGACCACCAGAACCTGGCCAGCGCCTCCGAGGTCCCGTCGTGGCCGCTGCCCGAGACCGGGTAGTACGACCAGCGGTCGGGCCAGTGGGAGAACGCGGTGTGCGTGAGCGCGTACTTCGCCGACGCGCCGACCGGGATGACCATGGTCGTGTCCGGGTCGAGCGAGTTGAGGTACGACTTCACCGAGGATGTCAGCGAGTTGCCGTCGTTGAGGACGACGGTGCCCTTGCCGCCGTAGCCGAGCGCGCCCGCCGCCACCGAGGCCGCGATCGCCGAGTGGTAGTCCGTGCCGGTGGCGAGGAACACGTACTTGGGCGCGCCGGTGACCGCCTTCGCCACGGCCACCGACGTCGAGTAGCGCGAGGTGCCCGCCAGCCGCTTCGGGGTGAAGCCGAGCGAGGTGACCTTGGTGGCGACCGCGCTGGAGAGGATGTCCGTGCCGCCGACGAGATAGACGGTCGAGCCGGGCTTGAGCGTGCGCTTCAGCTCGCTCTGGACCGCGGTCGACAGCGACGACTTCGGCGTCATCAGGACCGGGCCCTGCTTCTGGCCGCCGAGCGACTGGGCCGTGAGCGCGTAGGACGGGCTGTCCTGGCTGACCAGCACGGCCGTCCTGGCGTCGACGAGGCCGGGCTCGCTCTGTCCGACGCTGTTCCAGCTCCAGCGGGACACGGCGGCGTTGGTGCCCGGCGAGTCGGCGCCCCACACCCGCGCGGTGTCGTTGTGGCGCAGCGGCTGCCAGGCGATGTCCGTGGTGGACGAGGTGCTGGAGGGGTTCGGCATCGTCGTGACGTCGCCGCTCTTCACATCGACGATGCGGGTCGCCGACGCGTCTTCGTCGTAGCCGTTGTTGAACGCGATGCGCGTGCCGCTCGGCGACCAGGACGGGGTGTAGGCGGCGTCGCTGAAGGTGAGCTGGCGCTCGCCCGTACCGTCGACGCCGATGACGAAGAGCCTGGTCAGCCCGCCCGCTTCCCGCACGAAGGCGACCTGCGTGCCGTCGGACGAGATCGCGGGGTCCTGGCCGACGTCGGTGAGCTTGGTGAAGCCGCCGGTGTTCGCGTCGTACAGCCAGATCGCGGAACCGGTCGTCGTACCGCAGGTGTCGCCCGTACGGACGAAGGCGATCAGGCCGTTCACCGAGGCGCTCGGCGCGCGGTCGCAGCCGTCCTCCGTCGTGGAGAACAGCGGCTGCCCGTAGCCCGAGCCGTCGGACGGCGCGTACCGCAGCCGGCCGTCGCCCGAGTAGACAACGGTGCCGCCGCCGTACAGGAACGTCGGGTGGGCCACGCCGCGCACCGAGCTGTCGCGCTCAGGAATCTTCACCAAGGTGGAGCCCGTGTAGCGGCGCGTCTCGACCCTGCCGTCCTTCACGTACGCGACCCGGCTGCCGTCCGGCGACCACGCGGGCTCCGCCGCGCCGGCGAGGAAGTCGGTGTACGTGCTGGTGCCGAGCTCGTGCGTCTGCAGCACGTTCAGCGCGCCGTTGAGGAACATCAGCGTGCCGTCCGTGGCCTGCCACGTGACCGGCTCGGCGGCGGCCGCCCCGGGCGCCGCCATGCCCGCCGCCAGAGCGACGGTGGTGCCCAATGCCGCGAGCACGCGGCATCTGCGAATCTTCATGTGCCCCCACAAGAGTGTCCGAAGGACCGTCGTTCGTCTCCCCGACGCGGAACGGATACCTCACGTTCCTGTACGACAGCTGCGTCACTGTAGCGGCGCAGGTGACCGGAAGGGAATGACTTTCCTTCACATGCCACCTACACGCCCCGTGCCAGGATCGCGCCCCATGCCGTTCGACCACAACGATCACTACCACCGCCTCCTGCTGCGCCACCTGCCCAGCGGCGGCCGTACCGCCCTCGACGTCGGCTGCGGCACCGGCCGCTTCGCACGGCGCCTGGCCGGCCGCGGTTACGAGGTCGACGCGCTCGACCCGTCGCCGCAGGTCGTGGCCGCGGCGGAGTCGATCGGCGGAGGTCCCCGCTACCGCCGCGCCGACGTGACGACGACGGACCTGCCGCGCGGCCACTACGACGTCATCACCTGTCTGGCGAGCCTGCACCACATGCCGTTCGCGACGGTGACCCGGCTGCGCGAGGCCCTCGTTCCGGGCGGCGTCCTGCTCGTCCTCGGCTGCTACGCGGGCAGGACGCCCCGCGACCTCGTGGCCGTCCCCGCGAACGCGGCGGCCCGCGCCGCGGTCCACGTGGCCGACCGGCTGCGCGGCGCCCCGCCGCCACCCCTCCGGCCGCCCGTGCGCCCGCCCGACATGACACTCACCGACATCCGCACCGAGGCCACCCGCCTCCTCCCCGGCAGCCGGGTACGTCAACTCCTGCTCTGGCGCTACCTGTTGACGTACATCGCCTGACGCGTCACCGGAGCGAGGCCCACAGCTTTCCGGCCTCCGGCTCGTCGGCGACGACACGGTTGGGGTCGGACGGGGCCGGGAGCACCGGCATCATCACTGTCTTCACCTCATCGGCCGACAGCCCCTTCAAGCTGCCCGCCAGGCCCTGGAGTTCGCCGAGGGAGTCGAGGCCGGTGTCCGTGGTGAGGCTTCCCGTGAGGGCGTCGGCGACCTTGTAGAGGCGGGCCGGGTCGGTCAGGAGATCACCCTGAGAGACCTTCTCCACCAGCGCCTTGACCAGCTGCTGCTGGAGTTTGATGCGGCCGAGGTCGCTGCCGTCGCCGATGCCGTGCCGGGTGCGGGCGAAGGCGAGGGCCTGCTTCCCGTCGAGGTGGTGGTGGCCCGCGTCGAGCTGGAGGTGGCTCAGGTCGTCATCGATGTCCTCGGTGGTCGTGACGTTCACGCCGCCGAGCGCGTCCACGACCGAGGCGAAGCCGGAGAAGTCGATCTCCAGATAGTGGTCCATGCGGACGCCGGTGAGCTTCTCCACCGTCTTCACGGCACAGACGGGACCGCCCACGGAGTATGCGCTGTTGAACATGGCGCCGTAAGCGGCCTGCGTGGTGCCGCCGGACGAGGCCGGGCACGCGGGCCGCTCGACGAGAGTGTCGCGGGGGATGCTGACGACGGTCGCCGACGAGCGGCCGGCGGCGAGATGGACGACCATCGCGGTGTCCGAGCGGGCGCCCTCGCTGTGGCCGCCGCCGAGCGCGGAGTTCTCGCTGCCGCTGCGCGAATCCGAGCCGAGGACAAGGATGTTCAGCGCCCCGGCGGGCGGCGCGGTCGCCGAGGGCGCCACAGTGACCGGGGCCGGCTTCGGGGGCCGGTCGTCGCCGAGCGCGTTGTCGATGTCGACGCCCTGGATGTTGTGGTCCAGATGCCAGTACGCCCACGCGGCCCCGCCCCCGGTGAGGACGAGCACGCAACCGGCCACGGCACCTGCGGTCTTCACCAAACGCCCACGACGGCGCTGTATTCGCTTCACGGGGCGAACATAAGTCGTAATTATTACAACGGTAAACCAGTAAGACGCCGTCTTCCGGGAATCTCAGACGGTTCTCACGTCCCGGAGCGAGACCGCCTCAGGCGGGAGCGACCGCCTCGAACCGCCACCGATGCACCGCCCGGGTCACCAACTCGCCCTCGGGTTCGGGCAGTTCGGGCAGCTCGGCGTCGTACGCCGCGTCCCACCAGGTGATCACGAGGACCCGGTCCTGCGGGGCGCGGAAGAATTCGCGCCGCAGCGGCTCGGCCGCGAGGACCTGCCCCCGTGCCCAGGCGAGCAGCTCCTCGCCCCGCCCCTCGGCCGCCCGGGCCTCCCACATCAACGCGACGGTCATGAGTACAGGTTGTCCTTCGCGATCTCGTGCACATGGTCGTGGTCGTGCGTGGGCCCCGGCACGTGCGTCTCCGTCACCGGCAGCGACGAGTCGGCCGACAGGTCCCAGGCGGACGCGGACCGGCCTCGCGCCACCATCTCGGCGCCGAGGGCCGCGACCATCGCCCCGTTGTCCGTGCACAGCTTGGGCCGCGGCACGCGCAGCCGGATCCCGGCGGCCTCGCACCGCTCCTGGGCCAGGGCCCGCAGCCGCGAGTTGGCGGCCACACCGCCGCCGATCATGAGGTGGTCGACGCCCTCGTCCTTGCAGGCGCGCACGGCCTTGCGGGTCAGCACGTCGACGACGGCCTCCTGGAAGGACGCCGACACATCCCGGACCGGAACGTCCTCACCGGCGGCGCGCTTCGCCTCGATCCAGCGCGCGACGGACGTCTTCAGGCCGGAGAAGGAGAAGTCGTACGCGGGGTCACGCGGCCCGGTGAGCCCGCGCGGGAAGGTGATCGCGTTCGGGTCGCCCTCCTTCGCGTACCGGTCGATGACGGGACCGCCGGGGAAGCCGAGGTTCAGCACCCGGGCGATCTTGTCGAAGGCCTCGCCCGCCGCGTCGTCGATGGTCGCGCCGAGGGGCCGCACGTCGGACGTGATGTCGGAGGAGAGCAGCAGCGACGAGTGGCCGCCGGAGACGAGCAGCGCCATCGTGGGTTCGGGAAGCGGCCCGTGCTCCAGCTGGTCCACGCAGATGTGCGAGGCGAGGTGGTTCACGCCGTAGAGCGGCTTGCCGAGCGCGTACGCGTATGCCTTGGCCGCCGAGACGCCCACGAGGAGCGCGCCCGCGAGCCCCGGGCCCGCGGTGACGGAGATCCCGTCCAGGTCGGAGGCGACGACCCCGGCGTCCCTCAGGGCGCGCTCGATGGTCGGCACCATGGCTTCCAGGTGCGCGCGCGAGGCGACCTCGGGGACGACGCCGCCGAAGCGGGCGTGCTCGTCGACGCTGGAGGCGACCGCGTCGGCGAGCAGCGTGTGGCCGCGGACGACGCCGACGCCGGTCTCGTCGCAGGAGGTCTCGATGCCGAGGACGAGTGGTTCGTCAGCCATTTTCGGTTCCTTGTACGGGTGTCACGGAGGTCGAGGGGTCGGTCAGACGCATCACGAGCGCGTCCACGTTGCCCGGCTGGTAGTAGCCGCGGCGGAAGCCGATGGGCTCGAAGCCGAAGCGCTGGTAGAGCTTCTGCGCCCGGGTGTTGTCGACCCGCACCTCGAGCGTCACCTCGGAGCACTCGAAGTCGGTCGCGTGGCGCAGCAGGACGGTGAGCAGCCGGGCACCGAGGCCGGTGCCCCACTGGTCACGGGCGACGGCGATGGTCTGCACGTCGGCCCCCACGCCGGAGCCGCCTTCGTAGTCCGTGCCGGACGCGGCGAGGCCCGCGTACCCGACGAGACGGTCGCCCTCGTGGGCGACGACATAACGGCGGGTCGACCCGGCGCCGCGCGCGTGCGCGAGCTCGGACCAGAACATGCCGCGGGACCACGCGTCGTCCGGGAAGAGATCCTTCTCGAGCGCGTGCACGGATTCGATGTCCCACCAGCGCATCTCGCGCAGAGCCGCGCTCACTTCGGGGTGACCACCTTGTAGTTCTTGGGCACCTGCGCGTCGGGCCTGCGCAGATACAGGGGGCGCGGCGCGTCGAGCTCCTCGCCGGCGGCGAGCTTCTCGGCGGCGAGCGAGGCGAGGGCGGCCGCCGACACGTTCTCGGGGGCGCGCGCGTCCGGGAACGTGTCCGGGTACAGCACGGCACCGGCGCCGACCGCGGGAAGGCCCGCGACCTGCTCGGCGATGTCGGCGGGACGGTCGACGGCGGGCTCGGTGACCCGGGTGCGCGGATCCTCGTAGCGCGCCCAGTAGACCTCCTTGCGCCGCGCGTCCGTGGCGACGACGAAGGGACCGTCCAAAGAGGCGGCCCCGGCACCGTACGCGAGCCCGTCCAGCGTGCACAGACCGTGGACGGGCACGCCGAGCGCGAGGCCGAAGGTGTCGGCGGTCATCAGGCCGACGCGGAGGCCGGTGTAGGGGCCGGGGCCCACGCCGACGACGATGCCGGTGACGGCGTCGAGTCTGACGCCGGCCTCGGCGAGTACCCGGTCGACGGCGGGCAGCAGCAGCTCCCCGTGCCGACGGGCGTCCACCTGGCTCGATGCGGCGACGACGGAGGAGCCGTCGTGCAGGGCGACGGTGACGGCGGGGGTGGCGGTATCCAGCGCGAGCAGCAGCACACAAACAGCCTACGGCTCCGGCGCCCCGCCCACGGCCGCCCCGGTGAGCCGCACGCCTGCTGCTACCGTCACCACAAAGACGTACGGGCAGGAGAGGTGGGCACACAGGTGGCACGGAGCAGCTCGGGATTCGTGGCCGGGCTCACCGCGGCGGCGCTCGCCGTGGTCGGCTTCCTCACCTACCAGGCGTCGGCCAGCGCGCCGGCCAGCCTGGCCCCGCAGAAGACCGCAACCCCTTCCACGGCCGCGTCCCACTCCCCCGAGGAGAAGAAGGACCGGACAGAGGTACCCGAGCAGTCCGGCACCGGTGAGCGGGTCGTCTACTCCGTGAGCGACGACCGGGTGTGGCTGATCGCGGAGGGCGGCAGGACGCAGCGCACCTTCAAGGTGACGCCGAGCACCGTGAACCCGCCGGCCGGGAAGTACCTGGTGACGTCGCGCTCGGCTGCGATCACCGGCAGCGACGGCGTACCGATCGAGCACGTGGTGCGGTTCGCGAATGTCGACGGCGTCACGATCGGCTTCAGTGCGGCCGTCGACGGCTCGATGCCGGCACCGGACCCGGCCAAGAAGACGGGCGGCATCCGCGAGAAGCGGGCGGACGGCGACGCGATGTGGGAGTTCGCGACGATCGGCAAGAAGATCGTCGTGGTCCAGTAGGACCCTCCGTCACCTGACCCACGCCACAAAAACGCTCACGCGGCATCACGCCGCTCCTCACCGGCTTCCTCCCCCGTGTCCTCCCCCTGCGCAACGGGCGGAGTGGAGACGGCGGACGCGGCGGCGCAGGACGCGAGCAGATCGCTCATGGACAGCCCCGAGGCGGAGATCCCGGACATGTCCCCGCGCCCCGGCGCCACGCGGGGCTGCTGCGGCACGTCACGTTCTGAAGCCGACATGGATGCCTCCTGGGCTCCGGGGGCAGCAAAGTTAGGTAGACCTAACCAGGACTGGTATCCATGTGACCACGCGGAGCGCGCGCCGCGCAACATTTTGCCGACGCCATGTCGGAACGTTCGGGTGAAGGTACGAGAGTCAGGCGGCCAGAGCCTCCAGGCCCGCGCCGGCCCAGCGCGCCCCTAGGCCACGCAACGTCACCGAGCGCACCTCGTCGTCGGTGTCCCCCGTGGCGCGGTGGATGACGACATGGAGCCGGTCGTCGGCGAGGTCCTCCACCTTGCCGTCGCCCCACTCGACGACGATCACGGAGTCGGTCAGCGAGACGTCGAGGTCGAGGTCCTCCATCTCGTCGAGGCCGCCCCCGAGCCGGTACGCGTCCACGTGCACCAGGGCGGGCCCGTCGCCGAGCGGAGGGTGGACGCGGGCGATGACGAAGGTCGGAGAGGTCACGGCGCCCCGCACACCGAGACCCTCGCCGAGCCCGCGGGTCAGCGTGGTCTTGCCCGCGCCCAGCTCGCCGGTGAGCATCACGAGGTCGCCAGGGCGCAGCAGCTTGGCCAGGCGTCGGCCCAAGTCCCCCATGCGGGCGGGCGAGTTGACGGTGATCGAGGCGGTGGCGGCGTCAGCTGCCGGGCTGTGCGGTGTCTCCATAACTTCCCACCGTAGCCCCTGCGGGAACGGCTCCCGTGCGCGCGAGGAGGTCGGCCAGCCGGTCGGTGACGGCCTCGGGGTGCTCCAGCATCACCAGGTGCCCGGCATCGGGCACGAGCACCAGCTCGGCGTCGGGCAGCAGCCCGGCGATGGCCTCGCTGTGCTCACTGGGGGTGACGAGATCCTGGTCGCCGGCCAGTACGAGTACGGGGAGCTGCGCGAACCGCTCGACGGCCTCGCTCTTCTCGTGCTCCTGAAAGGCGGGGTAGAACTCGGCGACGACGTCGATCGGCGTGCTCTCGATCATGCGCTCGGCGAAGCGGGCGACGGCGGGATCGACGTCACGCGAGGCGAACGAGTAGCGCTTGACGATGCCGGCGAACAGGTCGGCGGTGGCGCGGCGCCCCTTCTCCACCAGGTCGGCGCGCTGGCCCAGAATCTTCAGGACGCCGGGGAGCACGCGCCGCACGGCGTTGACGCCGACCACGGGCAGCCCGTAGCTGACCTCGCCGAGCCGGCCGGAGGAGGTCCCGACGAGAGCGACGCCGACGACGCGCTCGGCCACGACCTCGGGAAACTGGTCGGCGAACGCCATCACGGTCATGCCGCCCATGGAGTGCCCGACGAGGACGAGCGGCCCTTCGGGGGCGGCGGCGTCGATGACGGCCTTCAGGTCGCGCCCGAGCTGGTCGATGGTGACGTCGGGCCCGCCGTCGGCCTGCTCGACCCCGCGCCCGGACCGCCCGTGGCTGCGCTGATCCCAGTAGACGGAGCGCACCACTCCGCGCAGGGCGGCACGCTGGAAATGCCAGGAGTCCTGGTTGAGGCAGTACCCGTGACTGAATACGACGGTGACCGGCGCGGGCGCCTTGCGGCCGAAGAGCCGGCGCCTGCGAGGCGCGGCACCGCCCTCGGACTCCACTTCCTCGACCTCGTAGTAGAGCTCGGTGCCGTCCCCGGCGTACGCCTTGCCGGGGGTGCCGCGCAGGGACCCGAACGGGCCGGAGGCATCCAGCGCGAGCCGCGCCTTCCTGCGCATGCCGCGGCCGACGGTGAGCCGCTCGACGGCGACACCGGCAGCGGCACCGGCCGCGACGACGCCTATCGCGGCGCCGGCGAGCCCGGCCACCCGCCAGCTGGCGACGGCCGCCGCGGCCTCGGCGCTGCTGGGCTCACTCACGTGCCGCTCCTCCGTCCACATAGACGCGCGGAACACGCGCGCCGATCCGGGTGACGATCTCGTACGCGATGGTGCCGGCGGCCTGTGCCCAGTCCTCGGCGGTCGGCTCGCCCCGGTCGCCGGGCCCGAACAGCACGGCCTCGTCCCCGGCCCTCAGCTCGTCGCCGCCGAGATCGACGACGAACTGGTCCATGGCGACGCGTCCGGCGACGGTCCGCAGCTTGCCCCCGATGAGTACGGGCCCGGTCCCCGAGGCATGCCGGGGAATCCCGTCCCCGTACCCGAGAGGGACAAGCCCGAGGGTGGTCTCGCCCGGGGTGACGTAGTGATGCCCGTAACTGACGCCGAGCCCGCCCGGGGCGTGCTTCACCAGGGCGAGGGAGGCCGACAGGGTCATGACGGGCCGCAGCCCGAAGTCCTCGGGGGTGCCGATCTCGGGGCTGGGCGAGATCCCGTACATGGCGATGCCGGGCCGCACCAGATCGAAATGGGTCTCGGGCAGAGTCAGAGTCCCCGGCGAATTGGCGATATGCCGAACCTCGGGCCGGACCCCGGCCCCCTCCGCGAAGGCGACCATCTCGCGAAAACGGGCCAGCTGAGCGGCAATCGACGGATGCCCCGGCTCATCGGCACAAGCGAAATGGGACCAGAGCCCGGAAACAACGACAAGCCCCTCGCGCTCCGCGGCAACGGCAGAACGTACAAGCTCGGGCCAGTCACCAGGCAGACACCCATTACGTCCGAGCCCGGTATCGGCCTTCAACTGAATACGAGCGGGACGCCCCGCCACCCGAGCCCCGGCAACAACCTCGTCCAGAGCCCACATGCCGCTCACGGACATGTCGAGATCGGCCTCGATGCCCTCGCGCCAGGGCCCGCCGGGCGTCCACAGCCAGCACATGACGCGCCCCTCGATCCCCGCGGCACGCACCGCGAGGGCCTCCTCGGGCGTGGCCGTACCGATCCAGGTGGCACCGGCCTCCCGCGCGGCGCGCGCGCAGGGGATCATGCCGTGGCCGTAGGCGTCAGCCTTGACCACAGCCATGAACTCGGCCCCGGGCGCACGATCGCGCAGGGACCGCACATTGGCCCGCAGAGCGGCCAGATCGATCTCGGCCCGGGCACGGCCCATGGCAGGTGCTCTCTCAGTCATCGTGCGCCCAGTGTCTCAGAGCCCCCCGACACCCCTACGTGATCACCACCCCCCAAACCCCCCACACCCACCCAAATCGCCAAGCCGACAGCCACCCCACAACGAAGAACCACAACCGCCCGCCACCCGGCCGACGCCCCGGACGGGAGGGCGAACCCCCACCGAGCCGAACCCTGAGCCCCCGCCTAGAACCCGCGCCGGACATCCCCCCAGGCCCCGGCAATCCCCCCCGCCACGTCCTGAGCAACAACAGGCGCCCCACCGGACACCCGCCGAGCAGCAAGACCGTGCAGATAGGCCCCCACAGACCCGGCATCGAGAGCCCCGAGCCCCGCGGCGAGCAACGACCCGGCAAGCCCGGACAGGACATCACCACTGCCGGCGGTGGCCAGCCACGCGGTACCAGTGGAATTGACCCGCACCAGCCGCCCCCCGCCCCCGGCGGAACCCCCATCCCCGGCAACGAGCGTCGTGGAGCCCTTCAGAAGAACGGTCGCGGAGAACCGGCCGGCCAACTCCCGCACAGCGGCGAGCCGTTCCGCCTCCACCTCCTCCCGGGAAACCCCCAGCAACGCGGCGGCCTCCCCCGCATGAGGCGTGAGCAAAGTAGGCGCGCCCCGCCCCCGAACTGCCTCAGGATCGGCGAGCCGCAACCCGTCGGCGTCGATCAGAACGGGCACATCGGCCCCCACGACATCCGCGAGCCCGGACGCGTCGTCACCGAGGCCGGGCCCGGCCACCCACGCCTGCACGCGCCCCGCCTTCCGGGGCGCGCCCTCGGACACCAGGGTCTCGGGGAACCGGGAGACGACGGCGCCGGCCGCGGGCCCGACGTACCGAACGGCCCCGGCCCCACCCCGCAAGGCCCCGGCCACGGCAAGCACGGCGGCGCCGGGGTACCGGGCGGACCCGGCGACGATGCCCACGACACCGCGCCGGTACTTGTCGCTCTCACCGGTGGGCTCAGGCAGCAGCCGGGCCACGTCATCGTGCTGAAGGGCCTCCAGATCCCCCTCGCCGGAAACCGGTTCGATCCCGATGTCGACGAGCCGGACGGCACCGGCGTACTCCCGTCCGGGATCAACAAGAAGCCCGGGCTTGTACGCGCCGAAGGTGACGGTCACAT
This sequence comes from Streptomyces sp. NPDC055400, assembly GCF_053644375.1. Taxonomy (NCBI): domain Bacteria; kingdom Bacillati; phylum Actinomycetota; class Actinomycetes; order Kitasatosporales; family Streptomycetaceae; genus Streptomyces; species Streptomyces sp. NPDC055400. The sequence continues at coordinate 225,262 of NZ_JBSHLM010000008.1, forward strand.
CGGCGCGGACGGCCTCGCCGTCGACCTGCCCCGTATCGGCGTCGACGCCGCTGGGCAGATCCACGGAAACGACGACGGCACGAGAATCCAGGGCGGCACGGACAACAGGCAGAGCAGCCGCGCGAAGCCCGCCCCGCCCCCCGATGCCCACGATCCCGTCGACAACGAGATCGGCCCCGGCAAGAACGCGCTCACCGCTGTCGGCGACACGCCCCCCGGCGGAAAGGAAGGCGGCGAGCCCGGCACGGTGCACCCGCTCGGAGTCCAGAAGCACGGCGGCGACCCCGGCGCCACGACGGGCAAGCCGGGCACCGGCGTAGAGGGCGTCACCCCCGTTGTCCCCGGACCCGACGAGGAGCACGACCCGGGCCCCGTACACCTTGCCGAGGAGCTCGGCGCAGACGACGGCGAGCCCGGCGGCGGCACGCTGCATAAGGGCGCCTTCGGGAAGCCGCGCCATGAGGGCACGCTCGGCGGTCCGTACGGTGTCCACGCTGTAGGCAGTACGCATGAAACCGAGTCTCCCGCAAAGAAGATCCCGGCGCGCGAAGCGCACACCCGAACCGGAACCGGCCCCGGAACCGAGGCCGAACCCGAAGCCGAAGCCGAAGCCGAAAGGACCCAGCCCTTACCCCCGGGCCCCTACCCCTCAGCGATCACAACAGCAGACGCAATCCCGGCATCATGACTGAGAGACACATGCCAGGACTGCACCCCAAGCTCCTCGGCAGCGGCGGCAACGGTCCCGGTGACCCGCAGCCGCGGCTGCCCACTCGCCTCGACACAGACCTCCGCGTCGGTCCACCGCAACCCGGCCGGCGCCCCCAGCGCCTTGGCCAGCGCCTCCTTGGCGGCGAACCGCGCGGCAAGAGAGGCAATACCCCGCCGCTCCCCGCTGGGCAGCAGCAACTCCCGGTCGATGAAAAGCCGTTCCGCCATTCCGGGCGTACGCGCGAGCGACGCCTCGAACCGCTCGATCTCGGCAACGTCGATCCCGACCCCAATAATCAAAGCCAGTCCCTAGTGATCAGATCCAGCCCGTCACTCCACCGTCACGGACTTGGCAAGGTTGCGAGGCTGATCGACCTCGTTCCCCCGCGCAGTGGCCAGCTCGCAAGCAAACACCTGCAACGGCACCGTCGCAACCAGCGGCTGAAGGAGCGTAGGGGTGGCAGGGATCCGTACGAGATGGTCGGCGTAGGGGACGACCGCCTCGTCGCCCTCCTCGGCGATCACGATGGTGCGCGCCCCGCGGGCCCGGATCTCCTGGATGTTGGACACGATCTTGTCGTGGAGGACGGACCGCCCCTTGGGCGACGGCACGACGACCACCACGGGCAAGTCCTCCTCGATCAACGCGATGGGACCGTGCTTGAGTTCACCGGCTGCGAAGCCCTCGGCGTGCATGTAGGCGAGCTCCTTGAGCTTCAGGGCGCCTTCGAGGGCGACGGGGTAGCCCACGTGCCGCCCCAGGAAGAGCACGGTCCGCTTGTCGGAGAGCGACCGGGCCAGCACCCGCACGGGCTCCATGGTCTCCAGAACGCGCTCGACCTCACCGGAGATGTCGGCCAGGTCCCGGATCACCGCACGGATCTCGTCCCCCCACTTCGTGCCGCGCACCTGCCCGAGGTACAGGGCCACGAGGTAGCAGGCGACGAGCTGCGTGAGGAACGCCTTGGTGGAGGCGACGGCGACCTCGGGCCCGGCGTGCGTGTAGAGCACGGCGTCGGACTCGCGGGGGATGGTCGAACCGTTCGTGTTGCAGATGGCGAGGACGGTCGCACCCTGCGCACGAGCGTGCCGCAGCGCCATCAGCGTGTCCATGGTCTCGCCGGACTGAGAGATGGCGATGACGAGCGAGCGCCCGCCCAGAATGGGGTCCCGGTACCGGAACTCACTCGCGAGCTCCACCTCGCAGGGGATCCGGGTCCAGTGCTCGATGGCGTACTTGGCGATGAGCCCGGCGTGGAACGCCGTCCCGCACGCCACGATCACGACCTTGTTGACTCCCTTCAACACGGCTGCGGGGATACGGAGTTCGTCGAGCGTCAGCGCCCCGTCGACGCCGATGCGCCCGAGCAGCGTGTCGGCGACCGCCTTCGGCTGCTCGGCGATCTCCTTGAGCATGAAGTAGTCGTAGCCGCCCTTCTCGGCGGCGGAGGCGTCCCAGTCGACGTGGTACGACCGCACCTCGGCGGGCCGCCCGTCGAAGTCGGTGACGGTCACCCCGTCCCGCACGCCGTCCCGGCGCAGCTCGACGACCTGGTCCTGGCCCAGTTCGATCGCGGAGCGCGTATGGGCGATGAAGGCGGCGACGTCGGAGGCGAGGAACGCCTCGCCCTCCCCCACGCCCACGACGAGCGGCGAGTTGCGCCGGGCGCCCACCACGACGTCGGGCTCGTCGGCATGCACGGCGACCAGCGTGAACGCCCCCTCGAGGCGCCGGCAGACGAGCCGCATGGCCTCGGCGAGGTCCGCGCACACGGAGAACTCCTCGGCGAGCAGATGCGCGACGACCTCGGTGTCGGTCTCGGACTCCAGGACGTGCCCGCGCTCGGCGAGCTCGGCGCGCAGTTCGGCGAAGTTCTCGATGATGCCGTTGTGGACGACGGCGACCCGGCCGGCGTTGTCGAGGTGGGGATGCGCGTTCGCGTCGGTGGGGGCGCCATGGGTGGCCCAGCGGGTATGGCCGATGCCCGTGGCCCCGGCCGGCAGCGGCCGCTCCACGAGCGCCTTCTCCAGGTTGGCGAGCTTGCCCGCTTTCCTGGCCGAGGCGAGGCCGCCGTCGGCGAGCACCGCGACCCCCGCCGAGTCGTAACCCCGGTATTCGAGCCGCTTCAGCCCGGCGAGCACGACGTCGAGCGCCGACTGAGATCCGACGTATCCCACGATTCCGCACATGGCGGCAGCCTAAGGCCGTACGGTCAGCAGCCCCAGACGATCCGGTCCCGCGCGTCTTCGAGCAGACGCAGGTACTCCACTTCCTCGCAGCGCGGCTTGCTGCCCATCTCGTAGAGGTCGAGGCAGTCGTCGAGATCCTCGCGCAGGTCCTCGTCGGGCAGGTCGAGGGCGAGCTCGCTGCGCACCTGACCGGCGAAGTCGTCCACAACGAGCCCGGGTCTGCGCCGGACGAGGTCACGCAATCGGGGCACGGCCATAACGGTTCCCTCCCACCCGGACGGCGCGGCTCGGCGCCGGATGCCGGGAACGTATCCCCGTTCCCCCGCCCGGTCCAGACCTGCGACCACGGAAACCCGCGAATTCCGGCACGAACCACGCACAGAAAGCCCACCGCACCCCCACCCGCCGCACCTCACCGCCCCCAAGGTGACGCACCCCACCCCCCACCCCGTCCACACAGCCGTAACAATGGACTGTGATCTCTTCGGTCTCCGTGCCCCCGACGGCACCCCGGAGCGCCCACCGGCACAAGCCGGAGGCGACTCCCTACGTCGACCTCACCCGCACCGAGTGGAGTGCGCTGCGCAACAAGACGCCGCTCCCCCTCACCGCCGATGAGCTGGAGAAACTGCGCGGCCTCGGCGATGTGATCGACCTGGACGAGGTCCGGGACATCTATCTCCCGCTCTCGCGTCTCCTCAACCTCTACGTCGGCGCCACCGACACCCTGCGCGGCGCCCTCAACACCTTCCTCGGCGAGACCGTCGAGAAGGCGTCCCAGTCGGGCACACCCTTCGTCATAGGGGTCGCCGGTTCGGTGGCGGTGGGCAAGTCGACCGTCGCCCGCCTCCTCCAGGCGCTGCTGTCCCGCTGGCCGGAGCACCCGCGCGTGGAGCTGGTCACCACGGACGGCTTCCTGCTGCCGACGAAGGAGCTGGAGCGGCGCGGCCTGATGTCGCGCAAGGGCTTCCCCGAGTCGTACGACCGCCGCGCCCTGACCCGCTTCGTCGCCGACATCAAGGCGGGCAAGGACGAGGTCTCGGCGCCCGTCTACTCCCACCTGATCTACGACATCGTGCCCGGCCAGAAGCTCACGGTCCGCCGCCCCGACATCCTCATCGTCGAGGGCCTCAACGTCCTCCAGCCGGCCATGCCCGGCAAGGACGGCCGCACCCGCGTCGGCCTCGCCGACTACTTCGACTTCAGCGTGTACGTGGACGCGCGCGCCGAGGACATCGAGAGCTGGTACCTCAACCGGTTCAAAAAGCTCCGCCAGACGGCCTTCCAGAACCCGTCCTCGTACTTCCGCAAGTACACGCAGGTCTCCGAGGAGGAGGCGCTCGACTACGCGCGCACGACCTGGCGGACCATCAACAAGCCGAACCTGCTGGAGAATGTGGCGCCCACACGTGGCCGCGCGACGCTCGTCGTGCGCAAGGGTCCCGACCACAAAGTGCAGCGGCTGAGCCTGCGGAAGCTGTAGAAAACCGGAAAGCTACGCTTCGCGCATGCTGCACCTGCGACTGATCACCCCGGCCGACAAGACCGACGCGGTGGCCCGCCTGATCGAGAGGACCGTCGGCACCACGCATCTCGTGGTGGTGCCGGGCGCGGCCCGCGACCCCGAGGGTGACGTCGTGATGTGCGACGTCGCCCGGGAGGCCGGAGACGAGCTGATCAGCGGGCTGCGCGGCCTCCACATCGACACGACGGGCTCGATCGCCGTCGAGAACATCGACCTGTCCCTGTCGAGGCTGGCCGACAGGGCGGAGGACGAGGCGCCGGGTGAGGGAGCGGACGCGGTCCTGTGGGAGCAGCTGAGGGACGCGACGCACGAGGAGTCGACGCTCACCGTCACCTACGTGGCGTTCCTGGCCGTCGCGACGATGCTCGCGGCCTGCGGTGTGATGCTGGACAACGCGATCCTGATCGTCGGCGCGATGGCCGTCGGCCCCGAGTTCGGGCCGCTCGCCGGGATCTCCACGGCGCTGGTGCAGCGCGCTCCGCGCCTGGTGTGGCGATCGCTGTGGGCGCTGCTGGCGGGATTCGCCGCCGCGATGGTGCTCACGGCCGGGTTCAGCTGGCTCCTCGACCAGTTCGGCCTGTTCACGCGCTCGATGGTCGAGGCGGACCGGCCGAACACGTCGTTCATCTGGAAGCCGGACTGGATGTCGTTCGTCGTGGCGTTCCTCGCAGGCATCGCCGGGACGCTGTCCCTCACGTCGGCGAAGTCGGGCGCCCTGATCGGCGTCGCCATCTCGGTGACGACGGTCCCGGCCGCGGCGAACGCGGCGGTGGCGTTCGCGTACAGCGACTACGCCCAGACATGGGGCTCGACCGCCCAGCTCCTCGCGAACCTCGGCGGCATCGTCCTGGCCGGCACGCTCACCCTGCTCGCCCAGAAATGGTTCTGGACGACGCAGCGCAAGCGTGCCGCTCCTGCGGCCGGGCCGGCCTGACGCAGTGAACTGCCTCAGCCGAGCGTGGACTTGACGACATCGGCGAGGCGGCCTGCGATCGAGCGGGCCTGCTCGATGTCGGCGGCCTCGACCATGACGCGGACCAGCGGCTCCGTGCCGGACGAGCGCAGCAGCACCCGGCCCGTGGCGCCCAGCTCGCGCTCGGCGTCGGTGACGGCGGCGGCCAGCTCGGCGGACGTCGTGACACGGGACTTGTCGACGTCGCGCACATTGACCAGGACCTGCGGGAGGCGCTCCATGACGGAGGCGAGGTCCTGGAGGGTGCGGCCGGTCTGGGCGACGCGGGCCGCGAGCAGCAGACCCGTGAGCGTGCCGTCGCCGGTCGTCGCGTGGTCGAGGATGATCACGTGCCCGGACTGCTCGCCACCGAGCGCGAAGCCGTGCTCCTTCATCGACTCCAGGACGTACCGGTCGCCGACGCCGGTCGCCACGAACTCGATGCCCTCGCGCTCCATGGCCAGCTTGAAGCCGAGGTTCGACATGACGGTCGCGACAACGGTGTCCTGGCGCAGGCCGCCGTGCTCCCGCATCGACAGGGCGAGCACGGCGAGGATCTGGTCCCCGTCGATCTCGGCGCCCGTGTGGTCGACGGCCAGGCAGCGGTCGGCGTCACCGTCGTGCGCGATGCCGAGGTCGGCGCCGTGCTCGACGACGGCGGCCTTCAGCAGGTCGAGGTGGGTGGAGCCGCAGCCGTCATTGATGTTCAGGCCGTCCGGGTCGGCGCCGATCGTGACGATCTCGGCGCCGGCCCGCGCGAACGCCTCGGGCGAGACCCGCGCCGCCGCGCCGTGCGCCTCGTCCAGGACGATCCGCAGGCCGTCGAGGCGGTTGGGCAGGACACCGATGAGGTGGGCGACGTACTGGTCGGCCCCCTCGTCGTACGAGTTCACGCGGCCGACGCCGGCACCGGTCGGGCGGTCCCACGGCGCACCGGTGCGGTGCTGCTCATAGACCTGCTCGATCCGGTCCTCCAGCTCGTCGGCGAGCTTGTGGCCGCCGCGCGCGAAGAACTTGATGCCGTTGTCCGGCATCGCGTTGTGACTGGCGGACAGCATCACGCCGAGGTCGGCGCCCAGCGCGCCGGTGAGATGCGCCACCGCGGGGGTGGGCAGCACGCCGACCCGCAGGACGTCGACGCCCGCGCTCGCCAGACCCGCGACGACCGCGGCCTCCAGGAACTCGCCCGAGGCCCGCGGGTCACGACCGACCACGGCCACCGGACGGTGCCCCTCGAACGTCCCCGCCTCGCCGAGTACATGAGCCGCCGCCACGGAGAGTCCGAGCGCGAGCTCGGCCGTCAGATCCGCGTTGGCGACACCTCGTACGCCGTCCGTGCCGAACAGTCGTCCCACTGGTGTCCTCCGAACTTTCGCAATTCTCGAAGAGCGTCGGAAATCATCCGAGCATGCAAACTTGTGAGCACCTTGTGCCGTTATACGCCCAGCGCCGCTATAGACGAACGCCCCGGCGGCACACAGCGTGCCGCCGGGGCGAACGAAACGAACGAGCAGCAGCGATTTAGCGCTTGCTGTACTGCGGGGCCTTACGGGCCTTCTTGAGACCGGCCTTCTTGCGCTCGACCGCACGGTCGTCACGCTTGAGGTAACCGGCCTTCTTGAGGGCGCCGCGGTTGTTGTCGACGTCGGCCTCGTTCAGCGCACGGGCGACACCGAGACGGAGCGCACCGGCCTGACCGGAGACGCCGCCACCCGAGATGCGGGCGATGACGTCGTAGCGGTTGTCGAGCTCGAGCACCTTGAAGGGCTCGTTGACTTCCTGCTGGTGGACCTTGTTCGGGAAGTAGTCCTCGAGCGTGCGCCCGTTGACCTTCCACTTGCCGGTGCCGGGCACGATGCGGACGCGCGCGATGGCGTTCTTGCGACGGCCCAGGCCGGCGGCCGGCTGCGGGTCGCCGAAGCGCGCGGCGTTCGACTCCGAGGTGTACTCGCCCTCGACGGGGACCTCGGACTCGGTGGTGTACTGCTCGACGTCGACAATCTCGGTCTCTTCGACCGGCTGCTCAACGGTGGTCTCGGCCACGATTCTCCTCAGATTCTTTTTCGTCTTTGGGGGTGGCCGGAACTACTGCGCGACCTGGGTGATCTCGAACGGCACCGGCTGCTGGGCAGCGTGGGGGTGCTGGTCGCCCGAGTAGACCTTCAGCTTCGAGAGCACCTGACGGCCCAGGGTGTTCTTGGGGATCATGCCCTTGATGGCCTTCTCGACGGCCTTCTCGGGGTTCTTGTCCAGCAGCTCGTCGTAACGAACCGAACGCAGACCGCCCGGGTAACCGGAGTGGCGGTACGCCATCTTCTGGGTCTTCTTGTTGCCGGAGAGGTGCACCTTGTCCGCGTTGATGATGATGACGAAGTCACCAGCGTCGACGTGGGGGGCGTAGATCGGCTTGTGCTTGCCCCGCAGGATGTTCGCGGCAGTGGTCGCCAGACGACCCAGGACGACATCCTGGGCGTCGATGACGTACCACTGGCGAGTAATGTCGCCGGGCTTGGGGCTGTACGTACGCACTTAGCAGCCTTCTTCTTCTTCAGTGGATGGGTGCTGAAAATGGCATCACTGAAGCGATCGTGCAGCTGGGGACGACAGTGCCGGGTTCAGCGCCCGTATGCCGCCCACTGGTAACTGCTCCAGGGAACCTGTGCATGGCCCCTCGCGTGAGAGCGAGCAAGCCAATACACACAACGAATAGGCAGGATACCCGCGCTTCCCCGTACGGGTCAAAACGCGGATCCGGACACCGACACCACCGGCGCCACCGCACCGGGCGGCCCTGCCGTGTCCAGGGTAACCGCACCTCGGCGGCACCGGCACCACACGCCCCCGCCGCCGCCCTCTAAGATGCGCCCCATGAGCTTTGGGCAGGGGGGACCCCAGTGGGGTCCCGGGGGCAGTGGTGGTTCACAGGGACCGGACTGGGCGGCACTCGCCGAAGCGTCCGAGGCACGCCAGCGGCGCCGCCGCTGGCTGATGATCGGCGGTGGCGCGCTCGCCACGGTCGCCGTCGGCTCGGCCGTCGCGTTCGCGATCGTCTCCGCCAACGGCAACAGCTCGGCCTCGAACAAGCCCGCCGACCAGCTGCCCACGACCGCGGACATCCCGAGCGACACGTCGCCGGCGGACCCGACGTTCGCCGAGACCACACCGCCGCCCCCGCTCGACCCCAAGGACTTCATCTCCAGCGCCAAGAAGGACAAGGCCCCGCTCAGCGCGGACACCCTCTTCCCCGGCACCAAGCTGACCGTCAGCGACCGCGTCTACAAGAAGGGTGCGACCGCCAGCACGAAGAGCTGCGCCTCGGCCACCCAGGGCGCGCTCGGCGGCGTCCTGACGGGCAACGACTGCACGCGCCTGATCCGCGCCACCTACGCGAAGGACGGCGTGGCGGTCACCGTCGGCGTCGCCGTCTTCGACACGGAGGCCCAGGCCACGAAGGCCAAGAACCAGTACACCAAGGGCACCGTGACCTCCCTGTCCGGCTCGGGCGTCCCCGCGTTCTGCCGTACGACGATCTGCCGCTCGACCACCAACTCGTACGGCCGCTACGCGTACTTCACGACCGCCGGGTTCACCAGCGGCGGCCGGGACGTCACCACCAAGGACCGCGAGGTCTTCACCACCGGTGACGACCTCGCCGAGTTCACGTTCCGGCAGATCACCCGGCGCGGCGAGGCGCAGGCCTCGGCGGCGGCCGAGGCGCCCCAGTAGGGGCTCAGCAGCACCCCGGCTCCGAGAAGGGCGCCCCCGGCAGCGTCCGCTTGTTCCTCGCCTCCCGGCTGCGCGCCGCGAGCAACTCGTCGGCGGGGTAACCGACTTCCTCCAGCGTCAGGCCGTGCGGCCGCACCACGTGCACCGCCGAGTCCCGCACACCGGCGGCAAGCACCTTCGCCGGCCAGTCCGGCGGCCGGTGCCCGTCACCGACGAACAGCATCGCGCCGACCAGCGAGCGCACCATGTTGTGGCAGAACGCGTCCGCCCGGACGGTCGCTTCGAGGATCCCGTCGGGCGACCGCTCCCAGCGCAGCTCCTGGAGCGTACGGATGGTCGTGGCACCCTCGCGCCGCTTGCAGTAGGCGGCGAAGTCGTGCTCCCCGAGCAGCTTCTCCGCGGCCGCGTTCATGGCATCCATGTCCAACGCCCAGTCGTGCCACAGGACATGACTGCGCAACAGAGGATCGACGCCACCGGGGTTGTCGGTCACCCGGTACACGTACCGGCGCCACACGGCGGCGAACCGCGCGTTGAACCCGCTCGGCGCCTCGGCCACCTTCCACACCCGCACATCGTGCGGCAGCCGCCCCGCGAGCCGGCGCAGCAGCTTGTCCTGGTGCTCGGCCCAGACGTCCTCCGGCAGATCGACATGCGCGACCTGCCCGCGCGCGTGCACCCCCGCGTCGGTCCGCCCGGCCACGGTCAGCTCGTACGTCTGCGCGGACCGGGTCACGGTCCTCAGCGCGTCCTCGATCTCCCCCTGCACGGTCCGCCGGCCGCTGGCCTGCTTCGCCCACCCGGAGAAGTCCTTGCCGTCGTACGACACGTCAAGCCGCACCCGCACGAACCCGGGCTCTACCTCGTCACTCACACACAGATCCTCTCAGGCGAAGGCAATACGAAAGCGGGCCCGCCCCGAAGGGCGGACCCGCTCACATCAAGGCAGAGCCTCAGGCGTCCTTGACGTCCTCACCAGCCGCGTCCGCGGCGGGCTCAGCGGCCTCGACCGCTGCGGCGTCCTCGACGACCTCGGCGGCCGGAGCGGCAGCCTCGGCGTCCTTGGCGGCACGCTTGGTGGCGGCCTCGGCCTCACCAGTGGCCTGCTGCGCAACCGTCAGCGCCTCGACCAGCTCGATGACAGCCATGGGCGCGTTGTCGCCGCGGCGGTTACCGATCTTGGTGATACGGGTGTAACCACCCGGACGGTTCTCGTAGCGCGGGGCGATCTCGGTGAAGAGCGTGTGGACGACGCTCTTGTCCGTGATGACCGTGAGCACCTGACGGCGGTTGTGAAGGTCGCCCTTCTTCGCCTTGGTGACCAGGCGCTCCGCGTACGGACGCAGACGACGGGCCTTGGCCTCGGTCGTCGTGATCTTGCCGTGCTCGAAGAGCGCCTTCGCGAGGTTCGCGAGAAGCTGCTTCTCGTGCGCAGCACTGCCGCCCAGACGGGCGCCCTTGGCGGGCTTCGGCATGGTGTATCTCCTAGGTGTCTGCCCCGGCCGTATCAGGTACCAGGGTCAGTATCCGAGCGGGCGGATGCCCGTCGGAGACCCGCGCCCCGTAAGGAGCGCGGGGAACTGCGCGACCAGCCGAAGCGGACCCGCAGCCGAAAATCCGGCGTCCTCGCGGAGCGCCTAGTACTGCTCGGTCTCCACGAAACCGGCGTCCGCGTCGTCGTCGGCGCCGAAGGCGTCGGCGGCAGCGGTCGGGTCGAAGCCGGGAGGCGAGTCCTTGAGCGCAAGACCCATGCCGGCCAGCTTCGCCTTGACCTCGTCGATCGACTTCGCACCGAAGTTGCGGATGTCGAGCAGGTCCGCCTCGGAGCGGGCGACGAGCTCACCCACGGAGTGGATGCCCTCGCGCTTGAGGCAGTTGTACGAACGGACGGTGAGCTCGAGCTCCTCGATCGGCAGCGCCAGATCGGCGGCCAGGGCGGCGTCCGTGGGGGACGGGCCCATGTCGATGCCCTCGGCGTCGATGTTCAGCTCGCGGGCGAGACCGAACAGCTCGACCAGGGTCTTACCGGCCGACGCCATGGCGTCACGCGGACGCATGGCCTGCTTCGTCTCGACGTCGACGATCAGCTTGTCGAAGTCGGTGCGCTGCTCGACACGGGTCGCCTCGACCTTGTACGTGACCTTCAGGACCGGCGAGTAGATCGAGTCGACCGGGATGCGCCCGATCTCCTGACCGACCTGCTTGTTCTGGACGGCGGAGACGTAGCCGCGACCGCGCTCGACGGTCAGCTCCATCTCCAGCTTGCCCTTGCCGTTGAGCGTGGCGAGGACGAGGTCGGGGTTGTGCACCTCGACACCGGCCGGGGGCGCGATGTCGGCGGCGGTGACCAGACCCGGGCCCTGCTTGCGCAGGTACATCACGACCGGCTCGTCGTGCTCCGAGGAGACGACCAGCTGCTTGATGTTCAGGATGAGGTCGGTGACGTCTTCCTTGACGCCCGGCACGGTGGTGAACTCGTGCAGGACACCGTCGATACGGATGCTGGTGACAGCAGCGCCGGGGATCGACGACAGGAGGGTGCGGCGAAGCGAGTTGCCGAGGGTGTAACCGAAGCCCGGCTCCAGCGGCTCGATCACGAACCGGGAGCGGAACTCGTCGACGACCTCTTCGGTCAGCGACGGGCGCTGAGCAATAAGCATGAAGGAATCCTTCAGTCAGGGGCACCCACTATTTGATGCCCTGATGCCACCGGGTGGTGGCCCGGTGTTGATGCAGTAACAAGGGTACGGGCGATACGGCCCCTAAGAGCCGTACCGCCCGAAAACCTCAGACCAAGCAGTCGTACGTCAGGTCAGACGCGGCGACGCTTGGGCGGACGGCAGCCGTTGTGCGGGGTCGGCGTGACGTCCTGGATCGAACCGACCTCGAGGCCCGTGGCCTGGAGGGAGCGGATCGCGGTCTCGCGGCCGGAGCCCGGGCCCTTGACGAAGACGTCAACCTTGCGCATGCCGTGCTCCTGGGCGCGACGCGCGGCCGACTCGGCGGCCATCTGCGCGGCGAACGGAGTGGACTTGCGCGAGCCCTTGAAGCCGACGTGGCCGGCGGAGGCCCAGGAGATCACGTTGCCGGTCGGGTCCGTGATGGACACGATCGTGTTGTTGAACGTGCTCTTGATGTGAGCGTGCCCGTGAGCGACGTTCTTCTTTTCCTTGCGGCGCACCTTCTTGGCAGCGCCCTGACGACCCTTGGGGGGCATCTATTACTCCTACGGGAGGTGGTCGGTCCTGCAGCGACAGCTGTCGATAGACCGCTGAGCGAGGACTACTTCTTGCCCGGCTTCTTCTTACCGGCGATGGCGCGACGCGGGCCCTTGCGGGTACGAGCGTTCGTGCTGGTGCGCTGACCGCGGACGGGCAGGCCACGACGGTGGCGAAGACCCTGGTAGCAGCCGATCTCGACCTTGCGGCGGATGTCGGCCTGGATCTCGCGACGGAGGTCACCCTCGGTCTGGATGTTCGCGTCCACGTACTCGCGGATCTTGATCAGGTCCTCTTCGGACAGATCACGAACGCGGGTGTTGCGGTCCACACCGGTGGCGTCCAGCGTCTGCTGGGACAGCGTGCGGCCAATGCCGAACACGTAGGTGAGGGCAACCTCTACGCGCTTGTCGCGCGGGAGGTCAACGCCTTCAAGGCGTGCCATTCAAGGCTCCTGTTGATTCTCGGAGGTCTTCAGCAGAACCGTTCCCAGGTGCCGTACGAGGTACATCCTGGGTCCCCGGCCTCCGACCGGGGGTGTCGCCCTCCATTACCGATGGATCTGAAGAGGGACGGGTCCTGCAAATATGCTTACTTGCGTCGCGCGAAAATCTGCGAACTGCAGTCGTGCGTCAGCCCTGGCGCTGCTTGTGGCGCGGGTTGTCGCAGATAACCATGACCCGGCCGTGACGGCGGATCACCCTGCACTTGTCGCAGATCTTCTTGACGCTCGGCTTGACCTTCATTGGGTGAGGTTCTCCGGGTCAGTGCCACCACCCCGCGCGAGGCGGGGTGCGGGCAAGATCTACTTGTACCGGTAGACGATCCGGCCACGCGTCAGGTCGTACGGAGACAGCTCCACCACGACCCGGTCGTCAGGGAGGATACGGATGTAGTGCATACGCATCTTGCCGCTGATGTGAGCCAGGACCTGGTGGCCGTTCTGGAGCTCCACCTTGAACATGGCGTTCGGGAGAGACTCGACGACAGTGCCTTCGATCTCGATGGCACCTTGCTTCTTGGCCACGCTTTGCCCTTCGAATCGACTACCTTGATCGACTCAACACGTACATGCAGGCATGCGTGTGCACGAGAGCCGACGAGTCAGTCTACGTCAGGGCCCCCGGAAAGACGAATCGGGGAAGTCTGCCCCACACTCAAGATCATTATGCAAGAGGGTCCGGAGCTGCGACGACACCCAGCTCGGCCAGCTTCGCCTTGCCGCCGTCCGGCGCCGTCAGGACCAGCGGGCCCTGTTCGGTCAGCGCGATGGAGTGCTCCCAGTGCGAGGACCAGGTGCCATCCGTGGTGATGACCGTCCAGTCGTCCTCGAGGACCTCGGTGCGCGGGGTGCCGAGGGAGACCATCGGCTCGATCGCGAGGCAGAAGCCGGGGACGAGCTTGGGGCCCTTGCCGCGGCGGCGCTCGACGTAGTTCAGGAGGTGCGGGTCCATGTGCATCTCGGTGCCGATGCCGTGGCCGCCGTAGTCCTCGACGATGCCGTACTTGCCGCCGCCCGGCTTCGGCTGGCGGCGGATGTAGGACTCGATGGCGCGGGAGATGTCGACGAGCCGGTTGCCGTTCTTCATCGCGGCGATGCCGGCCCACATCGACTCCTCGGTCACCCGCGAGAGCTCGATCAGCTCCGGAGCGTGGCCGGTCCCGACGAACGCGGTGTACGCGGCGTCGCCGTGCCAGCCGTCGATGATCGCGCCGCAGTCGATGGAGATGATGTCGCCGTCCTTGAGGACGGTCTTGTCGTCCGGGATGCCGTGGACGACGACCTCGTTGACCGAGGTGCAGATGGTCGCGGGGAAACCCCCGTAACCGAGGAAGTTCGACTTGGCCCCGTGCTCGTCGAGCACCTTGCGCGCGACCTCGTCCAGATCCCGGGTGGTGGCACCGGGCACCGCGGCCTCACGCGTCGCCGCGTGGATCGCGGCGACGACCAGCCCCGCCTCACGCATCTTGGCGATCTGCTCGGGGGTCTTGATCTGCACCATGGGGGCCTGCGCTCTCCGTCTTCCGTACTACGGGTTTACCTACACAACACTACGGCCGCGGCACCCTGTACGGGCACCGCGGCCGGAGCAGCGTAACGGCTTACTTGTCGCGCTTGAGGGCCTCCATGGCCCGCGCGGTCACCTCGTCGACCTTGCCGAGCGCCGAGATCGTCCGCACCAGGCCCTGGGCCCGGTAGTAGTCGATGATCGGCTCGGTCTGCGTGTGGTAGACCTCGAGCCGCTTGCGAACGGTGTCCTCGCTGTCGTCCTCGCGCTGGTACAGCTCGCCGCCGCAGACGTCACAGACGCCTTCCTGCTTCGGCTGCTTGTACGACACGTGGAAGACGTGCGCGGAGTCCTTGCGGCAGATGCGGCGGCCGGCGATGCGCTTGACCACCTCGTCCTCGGGGACCTCGAGGTCCAGGACCGCGTCGAGCTTCACTTCGTCCGCCTTGAGGGCGACGTCGAGCGCCTCGGCCTGCGAGACGTTGCGAGGGAAGCCGTCGAGCAGGAAGCCGTTCACGGCGTCCGGCTGCTCCATGCGGTCCTTGGCCATCCCGATGGTGACCTCGTCAGGAACCAGGTTGCCGGCGTCCATGTACGCCTTTGCCTGCTTGCCCAGCTCCGTGCCCTGGCTGATGTTGGCACGGAAGAGGTCGCCCGTGGAGATGTGCGGAATCGACAGGTTCTTGGCAAGGAACGCGGCCTGCGTTCCCTTGCCCGCACCGGGCGGCCCGACGAGGACGATACGCATCAGCGGAGGAACCCTTCGTAATTGCGCTGCTGAAGCTGGCTCTCGATCTGCTTCACCGTTTCCAGACCGACACCCACGATGATGAGGATGCTGGTCCCGCCGAACGGGAAGTTCTGGCTTGCCCCGAAGCCAACCAACGCCATCGTTGGTACGAGAGCGATCAGACCCAGATACAGCGAACCCGGCCACGTGATCCGGTTGAGTACGTAGCTCAGGTACTCAGCGGTCGGCCGGCCGGCCCGGATGCCCGGGATGAAGCCACCATACTTCTTCATGTTGTCCGCGACTTCCTCGGGGTTGAACGAGATCGCCACGTAGAAGAACGCGAAGAAAACGATCAGAAGGAAGTACGAAACGATGTAATAGGGGTGATTTCCCTTGGTCAGATGGTCGTTGATCCAGGTCTTCCACCCGGAATTGCCTCCCGCGAACTGCGCGACGAGGGCCGGGATGTAGAGCAGCGACGAGGCGAAGATGACAGGGATCACACCCGCCTGATTGACCTTCAGCGGGATGTAGGTGGACGTACCGCCGTAAGACCGGCGACCGATCATGCGCTTCGCATATTGGACAGGAATGCGGCGCTGCGCCTGCTCGACGAACACCACCAGGCCGACCATCACGAGGCCCACCAGGATCACGGCGCCGAACTCGATCCAGCCGCCGGCGAGGTCACCGGTCGTCTTGATGGTCCACAGGGCGCTCGGGAAGGTGGCGGCGATCGAGATGAACATCAGGATCGACATGCCGTTGCCGATGCCGCGGTCGGTGATGAGCTCACCCAGCCACATGACGATGGCGGTACCGGCGGTCATCGTGATGACCATCGTGATCGTCACGAAGATCGACTGGTCCGGGACGATCTGGTTCGCGACGGGGCAGCCCTGGAAGAGGGCGCCGCTGCGAGCCGTCGCGACGAGGCCGGTGCCCTGGAGGATGGCGAGCGCCACGGTCAGGTAACGGGTGTACTGCGTGATCTTCGCCGTACCCGCCTGACCCTCCTTCTTCAGGGCCTCGAGCCGCGGGATCACGACAGTGAGCAGCTGAAGGATGATGCTCGCGGTGATGTACGGCATGATGCCGAGCGCGAAGATCGTGATCTGCAGGAGCGCGCCACCACTGAACATGTTGACGAGACCGAACAGCCCCTGCGTGCCTTTGTTCGCGTCCACGCATGTCTGGACGTTCGAGTAGCTGACTCCCGGGATCGGTACATGCGTACCGATGCGGTAGACCACGATGATGCCGAGCGTGAAGAGCAGCTTCTTGCGCAGGTCGGGCGTCTTGAACGCCCGGGCGAACGCGGTGAGCACGGTGCCTCCTGCGACCCCCGCGCACGTGCGTCAGAGGTGACGGTCTTGAGGTTCGATGAGTGAAGGAATGCGTAACAGTCAAGCACCGGGTGAAGATCCCTCAGACTTGTCGCCTTCAGGACACACCGCCCGGCCCGGGGCGTCAGCCCCAGACGGATACAGCACAGTGCAGGCCACCATACCGGCGACCATGCCCCCCTTGGAACGACCAACCGGGGATGCCCCAAATGTGGGGCATCCCCGGTCGGGAATCGCTCATGTCATCGAGACGTCTGAAAAGGTCAGACGAGCTCGGTGACGGTACCGCCGGCGGCGGTGATCTTCTCCTTGGCGGAGTTGGAGACGGCGTCAACCGTCACCTGCAGCGCCACGGTGAGCTCACCCTGGCCGAGCACCTTGACGAGGCTGTTCTTGCGAACGGCACCCTTGGCGACGAGACCCTCAACGGTGACCTCGCCACCTTCCGGGTACAGCGCGCTCAGCTTGTCGAGGTTCACGACCTGGAACTCGGTCTTGAACGGGTTCTTGAAGCCCTTGAGCTTCGGGAGACGCATGTGGAGGGGCATCTGGCCACCCTCGAAGCGCTCCGGAACCTGGTAACGGGCCTTCGTGCCCTTGGTACCACGACCGGCCGTCTTACCCTTCGACGCCTCACCGCGACCCACACGGGTCTTCGCGGTCTTGGCGCCCGGGGCGGGACGGAGGTTGTGGATCTTGAGCGGGTTGTTCTCCGCCATGATCAGTCGACCTCCTCGACCGTCACGAGGTGCCGCACGGTGTTAGCCATGCCGCGGAACTCGGGACGATCCTCCTTGACGACCACGTCGTTCAGGCGCTTGAGCCCGAGCGAACGCAGGGTGTCGCGGTGGTTCTGCTTGCTGCCGATGTACGACTTCGTCTGCGTGATCTTGAGGCGAGCCATTACGCACCCGCTCCCGCACGTGCACGAAGCAGAGCCGCGGGGGCGACGTCCTCGAGGGGCAGACCACGGCGAGCCGCGATCTCCTCGGGACGCTGCAGGCCCTTGAGGGCCTCCACGGTCGCGTGCACGATGTTGATCGCGTTCGACGAGCCGAGAGACTTCGACAGGATGTCGTGAACGCCGGCGCACTCGAGCACGGCGCGCACCGGGCCACCGGCGATAACGCCGGTACCGGGAGCAGCCGGCTTGAGCAGGACGACGCCCGCAGCCTTCTCGCCCGTGATCGGGTGCGGGATGGTGCCCTGGATACGGGGGACCTTGAAGAAGTGCTTCTTGGCCTCCTCAACACCCTTGGCGATGGCGGCCGGCACCTCCTTGGCCTTGCCGTAACCGACGCCTACCGTGCCATCGCCATCGCCCACCACGACGAGCGCAGTGAAGCTGAAGCGACGGCCACCCTTGACAACCTTGGCGACACGGTTGATCGCGACAACGCGCTCAACGTATGCGGTCTTCTCGGCGGCAGCAGCGCCACCGTCGCGACCCTTCCGGTCCCGCCGCTCGCCGCCACCGGCACCGCTTCCGCGGCGCTGGGGTCCAGCCATTGGAATTACCTCTCTTCGTTTTCCGCTAGCTACGGAACCGGATCAGAACTTCAGACCGGCTTCGCGGGCGGCGTCCGCCAGAGCGGCGATGCGCCCGGCGTACTGGTTACCACCACGGTCGAACACGACAGCCTCGACGCCCGCGGCCTTGGCGCGCTCGGCGACCAGGGCGCCGACCTTGACGGCCTGCGCGGACTTGTCGGCCTCAGCACCACGGATCGAGGTGTCCAGGGTCGACGCCGACGCGAGGGTGTGACCCTTAACGTCGTCGATGACCTGGGCCACGATGTGGCGGTTCGAACGCGTCACGACCAAGCGCGGGCGCTCGGCCGTACCCGAGATGTGCTTACGGATACGAATGTGACGGCGCTTGATGGCAGCACGCTTGTAAGCGTCGCCCTTAGCAATCTTGACACCGTATGCCATGGCTTACTTACCCGCCTTTCCGACCTTGCGGCGGATGACTTCGCCTTCGTACTTGACGCCCTTGGCCTTGTACGGGTCGGGCTTGCGCAGCTTGCGGATGTTGGCCGCAACCTCGCCGACCTTCTGCTTGTCGATGCCCTCGACCGAGAACTTGGTCGGCGACTCGACCTTGAAGGAGATGCCCTCGGGCGCCTCGATCAGGATCGGGTGGCTGTAGCCGAGCGAGAACTCCAGGTTGGAGCCCTTCGCCAGGACGCGGTAACCGACACCGCTGATCTCGAGCTTCTTCACGTAACCCTCGGTCACGCCGGTGATCATGTTGGCCACCAGCGTGCGGGACAGGCCGTGCAGAGCCTTGTTCTGACGCTCATCATTGGGGCGGGCGACGTTCAGCACGCCGTCCTCGTCCTTCGTGATGACGATCGGAGCGACGATCGTGTGGCTGAGGGCACCCTTGGGGCCCTTAACCGAGACCGTACGACCGTCGATGGTGACGTCCACGCCGGCGGGAACCGTGATGGGGAGCTTGCCAATACGCGACATTAGCTATTCCTCCGTTCCCGACTACCAGACGTAGGCGAGGACTTCCCCACCTACGCCCTTCTTGCCTGCCTGCTGGCCGGTCAGGAGACCGTGCGACGTGGAGATGATCGCCACGCCGAGGCCGCCGAGGACCTTCGGCAGGTTGGTGGACTTCGCGTAAACCCGGAGACCGGGCTTGGAGATCCGCTTGATGCCCGCGATGGAGCGCTCACGGTTCGGGCCGAACTTGAGCTCGAGGACGAGGTTCTTGCCGACCTCGGCGTCCTCGGTCTTCCAGCCCGTGATGAAGCCCTCCTGCTGGAGGATCTCCGCGATGTGAGACTTGATCTTGCTGTGCGGCATCGCCACGGTGTCGTGGTACGCCGAGTTCGCGTTACGCAGACGAGTCAGCATGTCCGCGATCGGATCAGTCATGGTCATGAATTGGCCTTCGGCCTCTCTCGCCGGGGTTTCCTGTATGCGCCATCCCTCTCCCCACACAGAGGCGGGACGGGTGCGGTGCGGGGACCTACGGCGTAGTAAGTCGGTATGGGCGGCGGGCGCCCAACCCCACAAGCCTACGGCATGTGAAGGGGGGCTCCCGCCGTCCAAATACTTACCGAGAGCGTCCGGTAATTCCCAAGTCCCTAAGGACAGAAGGGGATTACCAGGAGCTCTTGGTCACGCCCGGCAGCTCGCCACGGTGAGCCATCTCACGAAGGCACACGCGGCACAGGCCGAACTTGCGGTACACGGAGTGCGGGCGGCCGCAGCGCTGGCAGCGGGTGTAGCCACGCACACCGAACTTCGGCTTACGAGCAGCCTTGGCAATAAGAGCCTTCTTCGCCATCTCGCTTACGCCTCCTTGAACGGGAAGCCGAGGTGACGAAGGAGCGCGCGGCCCTCAGCGTCGTTGGTCGCCGTGGTGACCACGGTGATGTCCATACCCCGGACGCGGTCGATCTTGTCCTGGTCGATCTCGTGGAACATGACCTGCTCCGTGAGACCGAAGGTGTAGTTGCCACGGCCGTCGAACTGCTTGGGAGACAGACCACGGAAGTCGCGGATGCGCGGAAGCGCGAGCGACAGGGTGCGGTCCAGGAACTCCCACATGCGGTCGCCACGGAGCGTGACGTGGGCACCGATCGGCTGACCCTCGCGCAGCTTGAACTGCGCGATGGACTTGCGGGCCTTGGTGATGGCCGGCTTCTGACCGGTGATCGTGGTCAGGTCACGGACGGCACCGTCCATGAGCTTGGAGTCACGGGCGGCGTCGCCGACACCCATGTTGACCACAATCTTGACGAGGCCCGGGGTCTGCATGACGTTCTCGTACGAGAACTCTTCCTGCAGCTTGCCCGCGATCTCCTCGCGGTACTTCGTCTTGAGACGCGGAGTCGTGGTGGTAGCCATCAGATGTCCTCACCCGTCCGCTTGGCAACGCGAACCTTGTTGCCCTCGTCGTCGAAGCGGTAACCGACACGCGTGACGACCTTGTTGCCGTCCTTCTCCACGACGAGCTGAACGTTGCTCACGTGGACAGGGGCCTCGGTCGTGACGATGCCACCGGCCTGCGAACCGCTGGCGGTGGGGCCGGCCTTGGTGTGCTTCTTGACCCGGTTGACACCCTCGACCAGGACGCGGTCCTCGCGGGGGAAGGCCGCGATGACCTTGCCCTGCTTGCCCTTGTCCTTACCGGTGATGACCTGTACCAGGTCGCCCTTCTTGATCTTCATGCTTACAGCACCTCCGGCGCGAGCGAGATGATCTTCATGAACTTCTTCTCGCGCAGCTCACGGCCCACCGGGCCGAAGATACGGGTGCCGCGAGGGTCGCCGTCGTTCTTCAGAATGACGGCGGCGTTCTCGTCGAAGCGGATGTACGAGCCGTCCGGACGGCGGCGCTCCTTGACGGTGCGAACGATGACCGCCTTGACGACGTCACCCTTCTTCACGTTGCCGCCGGGGATCGCGTCCTTGACGGTGGCGACGATGACGTCACCGATGCCCGCGTAGCGGCGACCCGAGCCACCGAGAACACGGATGGTGAGAATTTCCTTCGCACCCGTGTTGTCGGCGACGCGCAGTCGCGACTCCTGCTGGATCACGTCTATCTCCTGATTGTCTGCCGGTTCCCCCGGGGCAGTTCAGTGAACTGCCCCGGGAGCCTGGCGGAACGAACTCTGAGGGATACCCCTCAGAGCTGTACTTGCTGGAATTCCCTTGCGGGAATTACCTACTTGGCCTTCTCGAGGATCTCGACGATGCGCCAGCGCTTGGTCGCCGACAGCGGACGCGTCTCCATGATGAGGACGCGGTCGCCGACGCCGGCAGCGTTCTGCTCGTCGTGCGCCTTGAGCTTGTTGGTACGGCGGATGACCTTGCCGTACAGCGCGTGCTTGACGCGGTCCTCGACAGCGACGACGACGGTCTTGTCCATCTTGTCGCTGACGACCAGACCCTCACGGGTCTTGCGGAAGCCGCGGGCGGCAGTCTCTTCAGTCACGTTGCTCTCGCTCATCAGGCGTTCTCCACCGTCTCGATGCCCAGCTCGCGCTCACGCATGAGGGTGTAGATCCGCGCGATGTCCTTGCGGACGGCCTTCAGCCGACCGTGGTTCTCGAGCTGACCGGTCGCCGCCTGGAAACGGAGGTTGAACAGCTCTTCCTTGGCCTCGCGGAGCTTGTTGAGAAGCTCCTCGTTGCCCAGTTCGCGCAGCTCGGACGCCTTGGTACCGGCCGACATCACGACTCACCTGCCTCGCGCCGAACAATCCGGCACTTCATCGGAAGCTTGTGAGCAGCGCGGGTAAGCGCCTCACGCGCAATCTTCTCGTTCGGGTAGGACAGCTCGAACATCACCCGACCCGGGTGAACGTTCGCGACCCACCACTCGGGGGAACCCTTACCGGAACCCATGCGGGTCTCGGCGGGCTTCTTCGTAAGCGGGCGGTCCGGGTAGATGTTGATCCAGACCTTGCCGCCACGCTTGATGTGGCGGGTCATCGCGATACGAGCCGCCTCGATCTGGCGGTTGGTCACGTACGCCGGCGTGAGGGCCTGAATGCCGTACTCGCCGAACGCAACCGTCGTACCACCCTTGGCCTGACCGCGGCGCTTGGGGTGGTGCTGCTTGCGGTGCTTGACCCTACGGGGGATCAGCATTTCGGTCAGGCCTCCGTTCCGGTGCTCTCAGCCGGAGCGGCAGCGGCGGGCGCGTCAGCCTTGGGGGCCTCGGCGGCCGGAGCCGACTGCTGCTGCGGCTTGCGGCCGCGGCCGCCACGCTCGCCACCACGGCCACCGCCGCGGGCCGGACGGTCGTTGCCGCCACCACGGGCCGGGCGGTTACCCGCACGGGCCGCAGCGTTCTCGGCGCGGACCTCGGCGATGTTCTTGACGTCGCCCTTGTAGATCCAGACCTTCACACCGATACGGCCGAAGGTCGTCTTGGCCTCGAAGAAGCCGTAGTCGACGTTCGCACGGAGCGTGTGCAGGGGCACACGGCCCTCGCGGTAGAACTCCGAGCGGGACATCTCGGCGCCGCCGAGACGGCCACCGCACTGGATCTTGATGCCCTTGGCGCCGGCCTTCATCGCCGTCTGCATGCTCTTACGCATGGCGCGACGGAAGGAGACGCGGGAGGACAGCTGCTCGGCAACGGCCTGAGCAACCAGCTGAGCGTCGGTCTCGGGGTTCTTGACCTCGAGGATGTTCAGCTGGACCTGCTTGCCCGTGAGCTTCTCGAGGTCACCGCGGATGCGGTCGGCCTCGGCGCCACGGCGGCCGATGACGATGCCCGGACGAGCGGTGTGGATGTCCACACGCACGCGGTCACGGGTGCGCTCGATCTCAACCTTCGAGATGCCGGCGCGCTCCATGCCGGAGGTCATCATGCGACGGATGGCTACGTCTTCCTTGACGTAGTCCTTGTACAGCTTGTCGGCGTACCAACGGGACTTGAAGTCCGTGGTGATACCGAGCCGGAACCCGTGCGGGTTTACCTTCTGGCCCATTACCGGGTTCCTTCCTTGCTGCTGACGACCACGGTGATGTGGCTGGTCCGCTTACGGATCCGGTAGGCACGGCCCTGAGCACGCGGACGGAACCGCTTCAGGGTCGGGCCCTCATCCACGTACGCCTCGCTGATGACCAGCGAAGAGGCGTCGGTGTGGTCGTAGTTGTGTGCAGCGTTGGCAATGGCGCTGTCCAGCACCTTGCCAACCGGCACGCTCGCGGCCTGCGGGGCGAAACGCAGGACCGCCTGAGCCTCCGTGGCATCCATGCCACGGATGAGGTCCACCACGCGGCGGGCCTTCATGGGCGTGACGCGGATGTACCGCGCCTGGGCCCTGGCTTCCATGGTTGTCCCTTCAGTGTTCGTCATAGTCGATTCCACCCCGCCTTAGCGGCGCTTCGACTTCCGGTCGTCCTTGACGTGACCCCGGAAGGTGCGCGTCGGCGAGAACTCGCCGAGCTTGTGGCCGACCATCGACTCGGTGACGAACACCGGGATGTGGGTCTTGCCGTTGTGCACCGCGATCGTGTGACCCAGCATGGCCGGGATGATCATCGAGCGACGGGACCAGGTCTTGATGACGTTCTTGGTACCGGCTTCGTTCTGAGCGTCCACCTTCTTTACGAGGTGGCCGTCAACGAAGGGTCCCTTCTTGAGACTGCGCGGCATCTAAACCCGCTCCTAGCGCTTCTTGTTCGTCTTGCGGCGGCGGACGATGTACTTGTTCGAAGCCTTCTTCGGCGAACGAGTACGACCCTCCTTCTGACCCCACGGGGAGACCGGGTGGCGACCACCGGAGGTCTTGCCCTCACCACCACCGTGCGGGTGGTCAACCGGGTTCATCGCCACACCGCGGACGGTCGGACGAACGCCGAGCCAGCGCTTGCGGCCGGCCTTGCCCCAGTTGATGTTCGACTGCTCGGCGTTGCCGACCTCGCCGATGGTGGCGCGGCAGCGAACGTCGACCAGGCGGATCTCGCCGGACGGCATGCGCAGGTGGGCCATCTGGCCCTCCTTCGCCAGCAGCTGCACGGAGGCACCTGCGGAGCGGGCGAACTTGGCACCGCCACCGGGACGGAGCTCGATCGCGTGGATCGTGGTACCGACCGGGATGTTGCGGAGCGCCAGGTTGTTGCCCGGCTTGATGTCGGCCCCGGGACCGTTCTCGACGCGGTCACCCTGCGACAGACCACGCGGAGCGACGATGTAACGCTTCTCGCCGTCGGCGTAGTGCAGCAGCGCGATGCGCGCGGTGCGGTTGGGGTCGTACTCGATGTGCGCGACCTTCGCCGGCACGCCGTCCTTGTCGTGACGACGGAAGTCGATCACTCGGTAGGCGCGCTTGTGTCCGCCACCCTGGTGGCGAACGGTCACACGACCGGCGTTGTTACGGCCGCCCTTGCTGTGCAGCGGGCGGACCAGCGACTTCTCCGGCGTGGACCGCGTGACCTCGACGAAGTCGGCGACGCTGGAGCCACGACGGCCCGGCGTAGTCGGCTTGTACTTGCGGATACCCATTTCTCAGTCCTCGTCCGATATTCGGACCAGGGCGCTCCGTTAGGAGGCCTGGCCGAAGATGTCGATACGGTCGCCCTCAGCGAGGGTCACGATCGCGCGCTTGCTGTCGGCACGCTTGCCGAAGCCCGTGCGGGTCCGCTTGCGCTTGCCCTGGCGGTTGATCGTGTTGACTCCGGTGACCTTGACCGAGAAGACCGCCTGGACGGCCTGCTTGATCTGGGTCTTGTTGGCACGCGGGTCAACGATGAAGGTGTACTTGCCCTCATCGAGGAGCGCGTAGCTCTTCTCGGAGACGACCGGCTTGAGGAGGACGTCACGGGGATCCGTGAAGCTCTTGCTCAGCGGCGTCTCAACGGTGTTCTTGCCCTCGGCCTCGTGGCGCTTCGCCTTGGCGACGCGCGCGGCCTTGGCGGCCTTGGCCGCCTTGGGGGCAATGCTCGGGTGACGCGTAGCCATCAGGCTTCGCTCCCTTCGGTGTCAGTGGCCTTCGGGCCGGACACGAAGGACTCGAAGGCGGCCTGAGTGAAGACCACGTCGTCCGAGACGAGAACGTCGTACGTGTTCAGCTGGCCCGGCTCCAGGATGTGGACCTGGGGCAGGTTGCGCGCGGAGAGCAGCGCGGCCTCGTCGGCACGGTCGATGACCAGGAGCAGGTTCTTGCGCTCACTGATCTTGCCGAGCAGCGACTTCGCGGCCTTGGTGGAGACTCCGCCCTCGACCACGCCGGTGACGACGTGGATGCGAGCGTTGCGGGCCCGGTCGGTGAGGGCGTGGCGCAGGGCCGCGGCCTTCATCTTCTTCGGGGTCCGCTGCGAGTAGTCACGCGGCTGCGGGCCGTGGACGACGCCACCGCCGGCGAACTGCGGCGCACGGGTCGAACCCTGGCGCGCGCGGCCGGTGCCCTTCTGGCGGTACGGCTTCCTGCCACCACCGCGGACTTCGCCACGGCGCTTGGTCTTGTGCGTGCCCTGACGGGCAGCGGCCAGCTGAGCGACGACGACCTGGTGGAGAAGCGGGATGCTGATCTTCTCTACGTCGAAGATCTCCGCGGGGAGCTCGACCGTCCCGGCCTTGTCGCCTGCCGGCGAAAGGATGTCAATGGTGCTCATCGGTTCCTCAAACCCCCTTGGCCGCGGTACGGACCAGGACGAGGCCACCGTTCGGACCCGGGACTGCGCCCTTGATGAGGAGCAGACCCTTCTCCGCGTCAACGGCGTGAACGGTCAGGTTCTGGGTGGTGACCCGCTCGTTGCCCATGCGACCCGCCATGCGCATGCCCTTGAAGACACGGCCGGGAGTGGCACAGCCACCGATGGAACCGGGCATGCGGTGCACACGGTGGGCACCGTGGGACGCCTTGCCACCCTTGAAGTTGTGGCGCTTCATGACACCGGCGAAGCCCTTGCCCTTGCTCTTCGCGGTGACGTCGACCTTGACGCCGGCCTCGAAGACCTCGGCAGTGATCTCCTGGCCCAGCGTGTACTCGCTGGCGCCGGAGGTGCGGAGCTCCACCAGGTGGCGGCGCGGGGTTACGTCGGCCTTGGCGAAGTGGCCCTTGAGGGGCTTGTTCACCTTGCGCGGGTCGATCTCGCCGAAGGCGATCTGGACCGACTCGTAGCCGTCGGTGTCGTTCGTACGGACCTGGGTCACGACGTTCGGACCGGCCTTGACCACGGTGACCGGGACGACACGGTTGCTGTCGTCCCAGACCTGGGTCATGCCGAGCTTCTCGCCCAGGATGCCCTTGATCTGCTTAGCCATCTCTTCCGCGCCTCTCAGAGCTTGATCTCGATGTCAACGCCGGCCGGAAGGTCCAGGCGCATCAGCGAGTCAACGGTCTTGGGCGTCGGGTCGAGGATGTCGATCAGGCGCTTGTGCGTGCGCATCTCGAAGTGCTCGCGCGAGTCCTTGTACTTGTGCGGCGACTTGATGACGCAGTACACGTTCTTTTCAGTGGGCAGCGGCACCGGGCCTGCGACCGACGCACCAGTGCGGGTCACCGTCTCGACGATCTTCTTCGCCGAGGAGTCGATGACCTCGTGGTCGTAGGCCTTGAGCCGGATGCGGATCTTCTGTCCCGCCATGGCTACTCAGTAGTCCTGTCTCTCGAAACGCTCTGGAACCTGGCGGGTCCTATTCCGCCCTCCTCCGACCCACGCGGTCGGGCGTGTCGCAGTCTCACTGACGGAAATATCCATACGGATTTCCCTGCGAGGGACTGCGGCCCAAGAACCGCGAAGCCGGGGGAAGAAACCCACCGGGCGCCTGGCTGAGCCACCTCGCCACACTTCCCGGAAGATTCCCGTACGTCCGCCCTAGCGCTGCCTTACGGCAGATGGGGCGACGAGTACTGTGGGACTCGCTTCCGGTCCTCCCGGCGGGAGGCGTGCAGCATCGGCACTCAACCGAGCAACCCCGACAGTCTGCCATAGTGCGGCCACGCCTGGCCAATCGAGCCGTAGAGAGTACCCCCGGAGCGACGGAGGTCAAACCGGCAGGCCCGCTCGTCGACGAGCGCGTGTGCGCGGGGAGGCCTGTGGGGGTCATGTGGTGCAGGTCATAGCGCCTCGGGTGATCAGCTGAGGTGCCACAGGGCGTACGTCACGCCCTCACCCACGACCTGCCGCCGGAGGGCGTACGACGACCCGCCGCACTCCTCGCCCACCGCCTGGCAGCCCTGCTGCCACCGCCGCCCCCGTTCCGCACCCCGGCGGCCCCCGCACCACCCACCGTCCGGCACCCTCTCCGCAAGTGCGACACCTGCGACCGCGCCTTCCGCGTTGGGTTCTCACCTGAGCCAGGGAACATCGAGATCGCCCGCCGCCCCGACCTGGCCGCCCGGCACACCCGCGCCACACGGGATCCGGAACGCGAAGACGCGGCCGTCGCCCATGAAGCCCTGCGCGAGCTGAGCGCGGTCTTGGACGAGGCAATGAAGCCAGGGCGGAGTTGAGCTGGAGCCGTCAGCCTCCGCCAACAACCGGGCCAGGCAACCCCGTTCGTGGCAGAACGGTGACGGAAAAGCACGCTCCGAACGGCTCCTTCCGATGTCATGATCGATTGACTGTACGAAACGGGAACACACCACGGGGGAGTGGATCACGTTGTCTTTCGAAGAGGAATGGGCCCAGTTAAAGGCCGACGCGCTGGCACGGCGGTCGACGGGGATGCAGATCGACCAGCTCCCGCCGGAGGCGAACGGTGGCGGCGGAACGGGTGGTCCCGACGCCGGGAGCCTGATCGCCAGGACCGACTCCATCAACGGCAATGCGAACCTGCTCATCGAGATCGCCGGCTTCCTTCAGGAGGGCCGGCCCGATGCCGAACTCACCACCATGGCGCGGGATCCGCGGGCGCACGAGGACGTGGCCGCGCAGGTGCTCCGGTTCGCCACCTTCGCCGATGACCAGTACCTCGACGCGGTCGCCCTGTTCACCGCGCTCTCCACACGCCTGAAGGCCGCGGGCGGCCACTTCGTGAAGATCGAGAACGCCACGGAACGGCGCTTCCTCGACAACATCCTGGAGTACGGCCAGTACGTCGCCCCGGAGGCACGATGAGCGGGCAGATCAGTCACCGTAAGGACGTCGAGTTCCTGGAGAACTGCAACCCTCCCCTGGTGGAGCGGAACGCGGACGAATTCAAGCGTGTGCACGACATGCTGGTGGCGGCGGATCCGTCGGCCGAGCGGGCCGAGAAGCACACCCGCTGGGAGAGCGAGGGCAGCGGGCACTACGAGGCCCGGCTCGGGGAGAGCCGCAAACTCCTCTCCCGGCTCGCCGAGGGCTACGCCAAGGCCGACAGCGCCCTGCGCAGCTACTCGTGGGCCCTGACCTCGGCTAAGGCGTACTACTCCAGCGGCAAGGTGAACGAGCAGGCCCTCGCCAAGCTGATCCACACCAAGGGCACGGCGATCACTCGCGAGGCTCAGGAGGCGGAGCCGATGCGCCAGTGGGAGGACATGCGGGCCACCACCGGCGTCATGGACTTCTTCGCCGAGCTCACCATGGACGTCGACGACATCAGGGACGAGGCGAACCGGCTGCACGACGCCGCCGGCGGGGACTTCCACCTGGCCAAGACCACCGAGAAGGACGCCCGGGACGTCTGCGTCCACGAGCTCAAGCAGGCGTACGACCTGCTGCCCGACTTCCGCATGGGCTTCATCGAACGCGTCGACATCTCCGACATCGCGGAGCTGCGGAAGGAGGCGGCCGAGGCGAGCGCGAACCCGCTGACACATCTGCCCGGCAGCGGACCGAAGCAGGACTACTACCCCACCGCCGGGGACGCGATCGTCTCCCCGGCCCTGAAGGACATCCGCCTCCAGGTCGCCAACCTCCCTGGCGCGAAGGACAGTTACTGGAGCCCGCCGGGCAACAGCCAGGAGCGCACCGAGTGGATCTCGGCGAACAAGGAGATCATCAAGGCCGCGGCGCGGAACTCGGGACTGCCGCCGGACATGGTCGCCGGTATCGCCTGGCAGGAGATCGGCGGACAGCCCGGCATCCTCGACGACCTCACCGACACCATCCGTGAGCAGGCCGACTCCCCGCTGAGCCCGGTCATCCCCGAGAACCTGCCGTGGCGGCTCGGCGGCGACCCCGACAACACCTCCTTCGGGCCCATCGCCATCCAGGTGCGCCGCGGCGCCGAGGTGCTCGGCTACGACCCCGACCACCTCACCGACCAGCAGCGCGGCATGGTGGAGCAGGCGCTCCAGGACCCCGGGCAGAACATCTTCATCGCCTCCGAGTACCTGGCCCAGCTGAAGGCGGAGAGCGAGTTCGCCGACGTACCGGCGGAGGAGATGACCCCGGCCCAGTACCAGGAGCTCGCCGCCCGCTACAACGGCGGTCCGTACTGGCAGAGTGACGACGCCCAGGCCTACGGCCGCGGGTTCGACAACAACCTGGACGACGCAAGGAACGCGCTGCGCTGATGACAGACCCCGCCCGCCCCGCCGGTCCCGCGCACCATGACGACCGCGACGACCGCGGCTGCCTCCGCCTCGTCCTCGCCTTGCCCCTGACCGTGCTCACTCTCATCGCCGCGTACTTCTGCTGGACGGCTCTGACCATCCGGCCGTCGGGGAGTTGGGACGACGACGCGTACGGGGGGATCGTCCTGTCGTGCGTCGTCACCCTCGCGGCCGCCGGATCGGCAGCCGCGTTGTGGGTGCTTCCGTCGGTGCGGCGGGTCATGGGGTGGGGGTGGATCGTGCCCGCCGTGGCGTTCGGCGTCACCGCCGCCGTGCGGTGGGCCGTCGGCGGCTGAGGGCGCGTGCCGGTGGCGTGGCGGTGCCGACGGTGTGGCGGTGACGGCGGTAAACCAAGAGCTTCCCAAGAGTCCCAAAACGTGTGAACAGAACATGTCCGTGCATGGAACCTGACCCCACTGACGAGCCTCTTCTCGGCTGAAGCACCGAGAAGCAGCGCACATTCCGACCGCTGCGTACGGCGGACGGAGACGGCGCGTGCGACATGAACCTGCTCAGGCCGGAGACAGCGGCGACAACGGCGACGGGCGAAACCGACCTGCTCAGAGCGGCGACCGCGGCGACGGGCGAATAGCCGGCGCCAAGCACTCGCCGGCGCGGCGAACCGTCCTGCTCGGCGCGGCCGCCACCGCCGTCACCGCACTCGCCGTCGCGGCCCGTCTGGGCCGGACCCCGCCCCCGGCCCGCGCCACCGCCCCCTCCCCCGCCTCCGGCCGCCCCGCCGCCGAGGGCGATCACGCCCTGCTGCTCCAGGTCCTCGCGCACCCCGACGACGACCTGTACTTCATGAACCCGGACACCGCGCAGGCCCTCGCCGCCGGTGTCCCCCTGGTCTGCGTGTATGTCACCGCGGGCGAGGCCGACGGCGTCAACAAGATCCCCGGCCGCCCGCATCCCCCGGGGGACAAGGCCGCGTACGCCTCCGCCCGTCACCAGGGTCTCCGCCAGTCCTACGCGACCCAGCTCGGCCTGCCCGTCTTCAGCGGCTGGCGCACCGAGGTCACCACGCTCCCGGGCGGGCACCAGGCCGAGGTGAACACCCTGGAGCACCGGGGCCGCCGCGTCGAACTGGTCTTCCTCGACCTCGCGATGCACACCCCGGCGGGCCACATGGGAGCCCCGGCGCTGTGGCGGGAGCGCGGCCTGCCGCTGCGTACGGTCGTCGTCGACGGGTCGCCGCTGCGCCGGGCACAGATGTACGACTACGACGGGCTGGTCGACGTACTCGTGGCCCTCTTCGAGCGCTACCGGCCCACCCTCGTGCACACGCTCGACCCGGACCCCGACATCCAGGCCAGCGATCTGCGTACACGGATACGTGACAGCGAACAGCCCGGTTTCTCCGACCACGCCGATCACACGGCCGTGGCCGCCTTCACCTGGGCCGCGCTGATCCGCTGGTCGCAGACCGCGGCGGGCGGGCCGCCCCCGTTCGCGGCCACCGCGTTCCGCGGCTACTACAACCACCACTGGCCCGAGAACCTCCCCGGGGCCGTGCTGCACGCCAAGGCCGCATACCTGATGCCGTACGGCGCGGCCCCCGACTGGCAGTGCGGCAACCCCTCCGGCTGCGGCGACTACAACGTCGGCGGGGACCGCCCCCTCACCAACCGCAAGGGCTGGGTCCGCTCGACGCACTACCGCTACCCGGGCCCACGGATCGCCCTGGCCGGGGAACCGGACGGCAAGCTGTCCGGCTACGGCGTGCTCGGCCTGCGTGCCGTCCGGTGGCGCGAGACCGCGGAGGGTGTCTTCGGCCGGCCGGCGGACCTCGGGGGCGGCCCGCTCGCCCCGGCCCTCGGCGCCGCGACGCTCCCCGACGGACGGCAGCTGCTCCTCGGCCTGCGGCTCGCGGCCCTGGAAGGACGCGGCGGCTCCGACCTGCGCGAGATCGTGCTCCTCGAACAGCGCGCCGCCGGTGGGGAGTTCGGCGTCTGGACCGGTCTCGGCAACCCGGAGACCGACCCCGTGCGCGGCCGCCGCATCGGCGTCCCCGTCGCCGTCACCGCCCGCGACGGCCAGGTCCATCTCTTCGTCAGGGACGCCGAGCAAGGGATCAGTACGCGGGTGCGTGGGCTCGACGGGCGCTGGTCGCCGTGGCGCTCCCTCGGCGGCGGGCCCGTGCAGGACGGCCTGACCGCGGTCGTCGGCGAGGACGGCGGCGTCCATGTGTACGCGCCGGGCCGCGACACGGTGCACCACTGGACGCCGCAGGGGCCCGCGCCGCTCGCCGGGCTGCCGGTCCCCGCCGACGCGGTCGCCGCCGCCGGCGGCCGGCTCTACTACCGGGCGCCCGCCTCGTCCGCGCTGACGGCGACGGCCGGGCCGCCGGTCGACTTCCCGGGCTATGGCCCGGTGACCGCCGACGGGCCGTACCTCCTGGGCCGGGACACCGCCGGCACGCTCCAGCTCCTGCACCGCGGCCGGATCCAGCGGGCCGCGCGTGACCTGGTCACCCTCGACGGACCCGCCCTGCGCGCCACCCCGGGCGGCCCCGTGGCCGCGGGCCTCTCCCCCACCGCCCGGCCATGGCTGTGGCGCCCGGACAGCGCCACCGGCACCGGAACCGGCACCGCCCGCAAAATCTGAGGCCCGGAAAGGGAACCCGAAAGAACAACCCGAAAGAGAAGAAGCGCGCATGCGAAAGGGCCCGTACGACCGAAGTCGTACGGGCCCCTTCTGGTGCTCGCTGGAGCTACCAGGTCAAACCGTCAAGGAAATTACTTGACGATCTTGGTGACCTGGCCGGCGCCCACGGTCCGGCCACCCTCACGGATGGCGAACTTCAGGCCCTCTTCCATGGCGACGGGCTGGATGAGTTCGACCTTCATCTCAGTGTTGTCGCCCGGCATGACCATCTCGGTGCCCTCGGGGAGGGTCACGACGCCGGTCACGTCCGTGGTGCGGAAGTAGAACTGCGGGCGGTAGTTGTTGAAGAAGGGGGTGTGACGGCCACCCTCGTCCTTCGACAGGATGTAGGCCTGGGCCTCGAACTCGGTGTGCGGCGTGACCGAACCGGGCTTGATGATGACCTGGCCGCGCTCGACGTCCTCGCGCTTGATGCCACGGAGGAGCAGACCGACGTTCTCACCGGCCTGGCCCTCGTCGAGCAGCTTGCGGAACATCTCGATGCCGGTGACCGTGGTGGTGGTCTTCTCCTGCTTGATGCCCACGATGTCAACGGTCTCGTTGACCTTGAGGACACCACGCTCGATACGGCCGGTGACGACCGTACCGCGACCGGTGATCGTGAAGACGTCCTCGATCGGCATGAGGAACGGCTTGTCGACGTCACGCTCGGGCTGCGGGATGGACTCGTCGACGGCGGACATGAGGTTCAGGATCGACTGACCCCACTCCTTGTCGCCCTCGAGCGCCTTGAGCGCCGAGACCTTGACGACCGGCAGGTCGTCGCCCGGGAACTCGTACTCGGAGAGGAGCTCACGGACCTCGAGCTCGACGAGCTCCAGGATCTCCTCGTCGTCCACCATGTCGGCCTTGTTCAGGGCGACGACGATGTACGGAACGCCGACCTGGCGGGCCAGGAGCACGTGCTCCTTGGTCTGCGGCATCGGGCCGTCGGTGGCGGCGACCACGAGGATGGCGCCGTCCATCTGCGCGGCACCCGTGATCATGTTCTTGATGTAGTCCGCGTGACCGGGGCAGTCGACGTGCGCGTAGTGACGCGTCTCCGTCTGGTACTCGACGTGCGCGATCGAGATCGTGATACCGCGCTGGCGCTCCTCAGGAGCCTTGTCGATCTGGTCGAAGGCCGAGGCCTCGTTCAGGTCCGGGTACGCGTCGTGCAGCACCTTGGTAATGGCGGCCGTGAGGGTCGTCTTACCGTGGTCAATGTGACCGATGGTGCCGATGTTGACGTGCGGCTTAGTCCGCTCGAACTTCGCCTTCGCCACTGGGTCCTCCTGTGGAGTGGTTCTGTACGCCTTGCTTCATCGGCGCCAGGTGATCTTTGCTGGGAAACCCGCCGCCGGGGTCCGGGATTCACGAACCCCAGCGGTCGGTGTCAAGCCTAAAGCGTGAACTCGGGTGAGTTACTCGCCCTTGGCCTTCGCGATGATCTCCTCGGCGACGTTCCGCGGAACCTCGGCGTAGGAGTCGAACTGCATCGAGTAGCTTGCGCGACCCGACGTCTTGCTGCGGAGGTCGCCGACGTAGCCGAACATCTCCGAGAGGGGCACGAGGCCCTTCACGACACGGGCGCCGCTGCGCTCCTCCATGGCCTGGATCTGGCCACGGCGGGAGTTGATGTCGCCGATGACGTCACCCATGTAGTCCTCGGGCGTGGTGACCTCGACGGCCATCATCGGCTCGAGCAGCACGGGCTTGGCCTTGCGCGCGGCCTCCTTGAACGCCTGCGAACCGGCGATC
Organism: Streptomyces sp. NPDC055400; assembly: GCF_053644375.1. Taxonomy (NCBI): domain Bacteria; kingdom Bacillati; phylum Actinomycetota; class Actinomycetes; order Kitasatosporales; family Streptomycetaceae; genus Streptomyces; species Streptomyces sp. NPDC055400. The sequence continues at coordinate 259,048 of NZ_JBSHLM010000008.1, forward strand.
TTGAAGGCGAGCTCGGAGGAGTCGACCTCGTGGTAGCCACCGTCGAGAAGGATGACGCGGACGCCAGTCATCTCGTAGCCGGCCAGGATGCCGAACTGCATGGCCTCCTGCGCACCCGCGTCCACCGACGGGATGTACTCCCGGGGGATGCGGCCGCCGGTGACCTTGTTCACGAACTCGTACGTGGCGTCGCCGCTGTCGATCGGCTCGATCGCGATCTGCACCTTGGCGAACTGACCGGTACCACCGGTCTGCTTCTTGTGGGTGTAGTCGTGACGCTCGACGGCCTGACGGATCGTCTCGCGGTAAGCGACCTGCGGCTTGCCGACGTTCGCCTCGACGCGGAACTCGCGCTTCATGCGGTCGACGAGCACCTCGAGGTGAAGCTCGCCCATACCACCGATGATGGTCTGGCCGGTCTCCTCGTCCGAGTGAACCTGGAAGGAGGGGTCCTCCTCCGAGAGACGCTGGATGGCGACACCCAGCTTCTCCTGGTCACCCTTGGACTTCGGCTCGATGGCGACCTGGATGACCGGCGCCGGGAAGTCCATGGACTCCAGGATCACCGGGCTCTTGTCGTCACAGAGCGTCTCGCCCGTGGTGGTCTGCTTCAGACCCATGACGGCGACGATGTCACCGGCGCCCACCGACTCGATCTCCTCACGCTTGTTCGCGTGCATACGGTAGATCTTGCCGATGCGCTCCTTCTTGCCCTTGACGGAGTTCAGCACGGCGGTGCCGGACTCCAGGCGGCCCGAGTAAACCCGGACGAAGGTGAGCTTGCCGAGGTGCGGGTCGCTCATGATCTTGAACGCCAGCGCCGAGAGGGGCTCCTCGTCGGACGGCTTGCGCTTGACGACCGTCTCCGGGTCCTTGACGTCGTGGCCCTCGATGGCCTCGACGTCCAGGGGAGAAGGCAGGTAGCGCACGACGGCGTCGAGCAGGGGCTGAACGCCCTTGTTCTTGAACGCGGTGCCGCAGAACACGGGGGTGACAGTGGTGTCGCCGCCCTTGCCGGAGGCGATGGTGATGCGACGGATCGCCGCGTACAGCTGGTCCACCGAGGGCTCAGTGCCCTCGAGGTACAGCTCCATCATCTCTTCGTCGTTCTCCGCGACGGCCTCGAGCAGCTTGCCGCGCCATTCCTCGGCAGCCTCGGTGTGCGTGGCCGGGATGTCGACGATGTCGTACGCCTCGCCCTTGGCCGCCTCGGCGGACCAGACGAACGCCTTCATCGTGACGAGGTCGACGACACCCTGGAAGTCCATCTCGGCGCCGATGGGCAGCTGCATGACGAGCGGGGTCGCACCGAGGCGGTTGACGATCATGTCAACGCAGCGGTGGAACTCGGCACCCGTACGGTCGAGCTTGTTGACGAAGCAGATGCGCGGCACGCCGTAGCGGTCCGCCTGACGCCAGACAGTCTCGGACTGGGGCTCAACACCGGCAACGCCGTCGAACACCGTCACGGCACCGTCGAGGACGCGGAGCGAACGCTCCACCTCGACGGTGAAGTCCACGTGGCCCGGGGTGTCGATGATGTTGATGGTGTGGTCGACATCGTTCAGCGGCCAGTGACAGGTGGTGGCAGCAGAGGTGATCGTGATGCCACGCTCCTGCTCCTGCTCCATCCAGTCCATGGTGGCGGCGCCGTCGTGGACCTCACCGATCTTGTACGACACACCCGTGTAGAACAGGATCCGCTCGGTGGTCGTCGTCTTGCCCGCGTCGATGTGAGCCATGATGCCGATGTTGCGCACCTTGGCCAGGTCAAGTGAAGTGGTAGCCATATCGGCTCAGTCTTCTCTCGGTCTCGATGTGGGTAGCGACTACCAGCGGTAGTGCGCGAAGGCCTTGTTGGACTCGGCCATCTTGTGGGTGTCCTCACGCTTCTTGACGGCAGCGCCAAGACCGTTCGAGGCGTCGAGCAGCTCGTTCATGAGGCGCTCGGTCATGGTCTTCTCGCGGCGGGCGCGGGAGTAACCCACGAGCCAGCGCAGCGCGAGCGTGTTGGCGCGACCGGGCTTGACCTCGATCGGCACCTGGTAGGTGGCGCCACCGACACGGCGGGACTTGACCTCGAGGGTCGGCTTGATGTTCTCCAGCGCGCGCTTCAGCGTGATGACCGGGTCGTTGCCCGACTTCTCACGCAGACCCTCCATGGCGCCGTACACGATGCGCTCGGCGGTGGAGCGCTTGCCGTTCAGCAGCACCTTGTTGATGAGGGAGGTCACCAGAGGAGAACCGTAGACCGGGTCGATGATGACCGGGCGCTTCGGGGCGGGGCCCTTACGAGGCATTCTTACTTCTCCTTCTTGGCGCCGTAGCGGCTGCGGGCCTGCTTGCGGTTCTTGACACCCTGGGTGTCGAGCGAACCGCGGATGATCTTGTAACGAACACCAGGCAGGTCCTTCACACGGCCGCCACGCACGAGCACGATGGAGTGCTCCTGCAGGTTGTGTCCCTCACCCGGAATGTAGGCCGTGACCTCGATGCCGCTGGTCAGACGCACACGCGCGACCTTACGGAGGGCCGAGTTCGGCTTCTTCGGGGTGGTCGTGAACACACGCGTGCAGACGCCGCGACGCTGGGGCGAACCCTCGAGTGCGGGCGTCTTGTTCTTCTCGACCTTGTCCTGCCGGCCCTTCCGGACCAGCTGCTGGATCGTAGGCACTACTTCTCCGGTTTCTGTGTGCCGAGTAGTAAAGCTAACCTGGAACATTTCCCGACCCACGCGGTCGGGTGTGTCGAATACTGTGAACTCCCGCCGCCAAGCGGGAAGGGCGCAGATTACGGTGGCCCGTCACGGACTCCCGCAGCGGCTGACGACACGCACAGGAGCCCAGGCACACCCCAGGCACAAGGTCTGAGCGTACCTACCTCATCGGGTTCGGTCAAAACAAATGCAGTCCACCGCGACACGCCGGACTTCTCGCACCCCCGAACCATCCATGCGCGGCCCGCTTCCGGCCGGTCCATGTTCATGCACCACTCGCTTGGAGCGGCAGAAGCCGCCGGTGCCCGAGGAGCGTCGTCGGGGAACCCGTAGGGGCCGCCCACGCCCGGCACGCCGTACGTCCCCCCAGCAGGCGCCCGAGGCCCCTTACGGGCTCGCCCTGGGCAGCCACCCTCCCCGGGCCGGCCGCTGTGATGCTTCGGCGACATCCGACAGGCCGTAACAGCCCATCCGCTGAGCACGGCCGAGCACTCCCGGAAACGGCGAAGGGCGCCCACCCCGCCGAAGCGGAGCGGGCGCCCTTCGTCAGACGTACGCCTTACTGGTTGTACGGACCGTAGTCGTAGTCCTCCAGCGGAACGGCCTGGCCGGAGCCCGTGCCGAACGGCGAGTAGTCGATGTCGTCGTAGCCGACGGCCGAGTACATCGCGGCCTTGGCCTCTTCGGTCGGCTCGACCCGGATGTTGCGGTAGCGGGACAGACCCGTACCGGCCGGGATGAGCTTACCGATGATGACGTTCTCCTTGAGGCCGATGAGGCTGTCGGACTTGGCGTTGATCGCCGCATCCGTCAGGACTCGGGTCGTCTCCTGGAAGGAGGCGGCCGACAGCCAGGATTCCGTCGCCAGCGAGGCCTTGGTGATACCCATCAGCTGCGGACGGCCGGAGGCGGGGTGACCGCCCTCGGTGACCACACGACGGTTCTCGGTCTCGAACTTCGAGCGCTCGACGAGCTCGCCCGGCAGCAGCTCCGCGTCGCCGGACTCGATGATCGTCACACGGCGCAGCATCTGCCGGATGATGATCTCGATGTGCTTGTCGTGGATCGACACACCCTGCGAGTTGTAGACCTTCTGGACTTCGCCGACCAGGTGGACCTGGACCGCACGCTGACCGAGGATCCGCAGCACGTCGTGCGGGTTGGTGGCACCGACGGTGAGCTTCTGGCCCACCTCGACCGCGTCGCCCTCGCCGACCAGGAGACGGGCACGCTTCGAGATCGGGAACGCCGTCTCGTCGCTGCCGTCGTCCGGGGTGACGACGAGCTTCTTGGTCTTCTCGGTCTCCTCGATACGGACGCGGCCCTTGGCCTCCGAGATCGGGGCGACACCCTTCGGCGTACGGGCCTCGAAGAGCTCGACGACACGGGGCAGACCCTGGGTGATGTCGTCACCGGCCACACCACCGGTGTGGAAGGTACGCATCGTCAGCTGGGTACCGGGCTCACCGATGGACTGGGCGGCGATGATGCCGACCGCCTCACCGATGTCGACCAGCTTGCCGGTGGCCAGCGAGCGGCCGTAGCACATGGCGCAGGTGCCGACGGCGGACTCACAGGTCAGGACCGAACGGGTCTTGACCTGCTCGACACCCGCGTTGACCAGCTGGTCGATGAGCACGTCACCGAGGTCGACGCCCGCCGGGGCGAGCACCTTCCCGTCGACGACGATGTCCTCGGCCAGGCAGCGCGCGTACACGCTGGTCTCGACGTCTTCCGCCTTGCGCAGGACGCCGTCGGCGCCGCGCGTGGCGATGTCGAGCTTGAGACCGCGCTCGGTGCCGCAGTCCTCCTCGCGAATGATGACGTCCTGGGAGACGTCGACCAGACGACGGGTGAGGTAACCGGAGTCGGCGGTACGGAGGGCCGTGTCCGCAAGACCCTTACGAGCACCGTGAGTCGAGATGAAGTACTCCAGCACCGACAGGCCCTCACGGAAGGAGGCCTTGATCGGACGCGGGATCGTCTCGTTCTTGGCGTTCGACACCAGACCACGCATACCCGCGATCTGACGCATCTGCATCATGTTTCCTCGGGCACCCGAGTCAACCATCATGAAGATGGGGTTCGTCTTCGGGAAGTTCGCGTTCATCGCCTCGGCAACCTCGTTGGTCGCCTTGGTCCAGATCGCGATGAGCTCCTGAGTGCGCTCTTCCTTCGTGATGAGACCGCGCTCGTACTGCTTCTGGACCTTCTCGTCCTGCTCCTCGTAGCCCTTGACGATGGCCTTCTTGGCCTCGGGCACGACGACGTCGGAGATGGCCACGGTGACGCCGGAACGGGTCGCCCAGAAGAAGCCGGCCGCCTTCAGGTTGTCGAGCGTCGCCGCCACGATGACCTTGGGGTAGCGCTCGGCGAGGTCGTTGACGATCTCGGAGAGCTGCTTCTTGCCGACCGAGTAGTCGACGAACGGGTAGTCCTCGGGCAGCAGCTCGTTGAAGAGCGCGCGGCCCAGCGTCGTACGCAGACGGAAGCTGTCGCCCGTCTGGTACTCCGGCTCACCCTCCTCGGCAACCGGCGGGGTCCAGCCGCGCGGCGGGATGGTGCCCACCGGGAAGCGGATGTCCACGCGCGACTGCAGCGCGAGCTCGCCGGCGTCGAACGCCATGATCGCCTCGGCGACGGAGCCGAACGCGCGGCCCTCGCCCTTGGTGTCACGGAGCTCACCGTCGGTGGTGAGGAAGAACAGACCGAGGACCATGTCCTGGGTCGGCATCGTCACCGGACGGCCGTCGGCGGGCTTGAGGATGTTGTTCGAGGACAGCATCAGGATGCGGGCCTCGGCCTGCGCCTCCGCGGAGAGCGGCAGGTGCACGGCCATCTGGTCACCGTCGAAGTCCGCGTTGAACGCGGTGCAGACGAGCGGGTGGATCTGGATGGCCTTGCCCTCGACCAGCTGCGGCTCGAAGGCCTGGATGCCGAGGCGGTGCAGCGTCGGCGCACGGTTCAGGAGAACCGGGTGCTCGGCGATGACCTCTTCCAGGACGTCGTACACGACCGTGCGGCCGCGCTCGACCATGCGCTTGGCGCTCTTGATGTTCTGCGCGTGGTTCAGGTCGACCAGGCGCTTCATCACGAACGGCTTGAAGAGCTCCAGCGCCATGGCCTTCGGCAGACCACACTGGTGCAGCTTCAGCTGCGGGCCGACGACGATGACGGAACGCGCCGAGTAGTCGACTCGCTTGCCGAGCAGGTTCTGACGGAAACGACCCTGCTTGCCCTTGAGCATGTCGGACAGCGACTTCAGCGGACGGTTGCCGGGGCCCGTGACCGGGCGACCACGACGGCCGTTGTCGAAGAGCGCGTCGACGGCCTCCTGAAGCATGCGCTTCTCGTTGTTCACGATGATCTCGGGGGCACCGAGGTCAAGGAGTCGCTTCAGGCGGTTGTTGCGGTTGATCACGCGGCGGTACAGGTCGTTCAGGTCGGAGGTCGCGAAGCGGCCACCGTCCAGCTGCACCATCGGACGCAGGTCCGGCGGGATGACCGGCACGCAGTCGAGCACCATGCCCTTGGGGCTGTTGCTGGTCTGCAGGAACGCGGAGACGACCTTGAGGCGCTTGAGCGCACGGGTCTTCTTCTGGCCCTTGCCGGTACGGATGATCTCGCGGAGGCGCTCGGCCTCCTCCTCGAGGTCGAAGGACTCCAGGCGCTTCTGCAGGGCAGCGGCACCCATGGAGCCGTCGAAGTACGTGCCGAAGCGGTCACGCAGCTCGCGGTAGAGCAGCTCGTCACCTTCGAGGTCCTGGACCTTGAGGTTCTTGAAGCGGTTCCACACCTCGTCGAGGCGGTCGATCTCGCGCTGCGCACGGTCGCGCAGCTGCTTCATCTCGCGCTCAGCACCTTCGCGCACCTTGCGGCGCACGTCGGCCTTGGCACCCTCGGCCTCGAGCTCGGCCAGGTCGGTCTCGAGCTTCTTGGCGCGGGCCTCCAGGTCGGAGTCGCGACGGTTCTCGATCTGCTGACGCTCCACCTGGACGTGCGCCTCGAGGGAGGGCAGGTCGCGGGTGCGGCGCTCCTCGTCCACGAACGTGATCATGTACGCCGCGAAGTAGATGACCTTCTCGAGGTCCTTCGGGGCGAGATCAAGCAGGTAGCCGAGGCGCGACGGAACGCCCTTGAAGTACCAGATGTGCGTGACAGGGGCGGCCAGCTCAATGTGGCCCATCCGCTCACGACGCACCTTGGCGCGAGTGACCTCGACGCCGCAGCGCTCGCAGATGATGCCCTTGAAGCGGACACGCTTGTACTTACCGCAGTAGCACTCCCAGTCCCGGGTCGGACCGAAGATCTTCTCGCAGAAGAGTCCGTCCTTTTCAGGCTTGAGGGTGCGGTAGTTGATGGTCTCAGGCTTCTTGACCTCGCCGTGGGACCAGGTCCGGATGTCGTCCGCGGTGGCAAGGCCGATCCGCAGCTCGTCGAAGAAGTTGACGTCGAGCACTGTGCGTCAATCCCTCTTTCGGGGTTGTGCCCCTCGCGTGAGCGAAGTAAGGCGCTTCATCATGGTCTGAACGGTCCCGGGGATGGCCGGGGGCTCCTTGTGCGAGCCCCCGGCCAGGCCCGTCAGACCTCTTCGACGCTGCTCGGCTCGCGCCGGGACAGGTCGATACCGAGCTCCTCCGCCGCGCGGAAGACGTCCTCGTCGGTGTCGCGCATCTCGATGGACATGCCGTCCGAGGACAGCACCTCCACGTTGAGGCAGAGCGACTGCATTTCCTTGATGAGCACCTTGAAGGACTCGGGAATGCCCGGCTCGGGAATGTTCTCGCCCTTGACGATGGCCTCGTAGACCTTCACGCGGCCGGTCACGTCGTCGGACTTGATCGTCAGGAGCTCCTGGAGGGCGTAAGCGGCACCGTAAGCCTCAAGCGCCCACACCTCCATCTCACCGAATCGCTGACCACCGAACTGAGCCTTACCACCCAGCGGCTGCTGGGTGATCATGGAGTACGGACCGGTCGAACGGGCGTGAAGCTTGTCGTCGACCAGGTGGTGCAGCTTGAGGATGTACATGTACCCGATCGAGATCGGGTCCGGGAACGGCTCGCCGGAGCGGCCGTCGAACAGGTTGGCCTTGCCGGACGGCTGGACCAGGCGGTCACCGTCGCGGTTCGGGATCGTGGCCTCGAAGAGACCGGAGATCTCGTCCTCACGGGCACCGTCGAAGACCGGGGTCGCGACGTTGGTGCCGGGGGCGACCTGGTCGGCGCCGATGGCCTGCAGGCGCTGGGCCCACTCGTCACCGAGGCCGGAGACGTCCCAGCCGCGGCTGGCGAGCCAGCCGAGGTGGATCTCCAGGACCTGTCCCGGGTTCATTCGGGACGGGACACCCAGCGGGTTGAGGATGATGTCGACCGGAGTTCCGTCCTCGAGGAACGGCATGTCCTCGATCGGAAGGATCTTCGAGATAACACCCTTGTTGCCGTGGCGGCCGGCGAGCTTGTCACCGTCCGTGATCTTGCGCTTCTGCGCCACGTAGACACGAACCAGCTGGTTCACGCCCGGCGGCAGCTCGTCGCCCTCTTCACGGTCGAAGACGCGGACGCCGATGACCTTGCCGATCTCACCGTGCGGCACCTTCAGCGAGGTGTCGCGCACCTCGCGCGCCTTCTCACCGAAGATCGCGCGGAGCAGGCGCTCCTCCGGCGTCAGCTCGGTCTCACCCTTGGGCGTGACCTTGCCGACGAGGATGTCGCCGGCGACGACCTCGGCACCGATACGGATGATGCCGCGCTCGTCGAGGTCGGCGAGGACCTCTTCGGAGACGTTCGGGATGTCCCGGGTGATCTCCTCCGGGCCGAGCTTGGTGTCACGGGCGTCGACCTCGTGCTCCTCGATGTGGATCGAGGAGAGGACGTCGTCCTGCACGAGGCGCTGCGACAGGATGATCGCGTCCTCGTAGTTGTGACCCTCCCACGGCATGAACGCCACGAGCAGGTTCTTGCCGAGCGCCATCTCGCCGTTCTCGGTCGCGGGACCGTCGGCCAGAACCTGGCCCTCGATCACGCGGGCGCCCTCGTCCACGACAACCTTCTGGTTGACGGAGGTGCCCTGGTTGGAGCGCGAGAACTTCGCGAGGCGGTACGTGGTGTACGTGCCGTCGTCGTTGGCGGTGGTGATGTAGTCCGCGGAAACCTCCTGGACCACACCGTCCTTCTCCGCCTTGAGCACGTCGCCCGCGTCAGTGGCGCAGCGGTACTCCATGCCCGTGCCGACGAGCGGCGCCTCGGACTTAATCAGCGGCACGGCCTGACGCATCATGTTCGCGCCCATGAGGGCACGGTTGGCGTCGTCGTGCTCGAGGAACGGGATCATCGCGGTCGCGACCGACACCATCTGGCGCGGCGAGACGTCCATGTAGTCGACGTCGTCGCCCGGGATGTAGTCGATCTCGCCGCCACGACGGCGGACCAGGACGCGGTTCTCGGTGAACCGCATGTCCTCGCCGAGGCCGGCGTTGGCCTGGGCGATCACGAAGCGGTCTTCCTCGTCCGCGGTCAGGTAGTCGACGTCGTCGGTGACGACACCCTCGACGACCTTGCGGTACGGCGTCTCGACGAAGCCGAACGCGTTGACGCGACCGTAGGAGGCCAGCGAACCGATCAGACCGATGTTCGGGCCTTCAGGCGTCTCGATCGGGCACATGCGGCCGTAGTGGGACGGGTGCACGTCACGGACCTCGAAGCCGGCCCGCTCACGCGAGAGACCACCCGGGCCGAGCGCCGACAGACGGCGCTTGTGGGTGAGACCCGACAGCGGGTTGTTCTGGTCCATGAACTGCGACAGCTGGCTGGTGCCGAAGAACTCCTTGATGGAGGCGACGACCGGCCGGATGTTGATCAGGGTCTGCGGCGTGATCGCCTCGACGTCCTGAGTCGTCATGCGCTCGCGGACGACGCGCTCCATACGAGCCAGACCCGTGCGGACCTGGTTCTGGATGAGCTCGCCGACGTTACGCAGACGACGGTTGCCGAAGTGGTCGATGTCGTCGGTCTCGACGACAATCGAGACACCGCTGTCGCCAACGGTCTCGGTCTCACCGGCGTGCAGCTTCACCAGGTACTTGATCGACGAGATGATGTCCTCGACGGTCAGGACGCCGGCGTCCAGCGGGGCTTCGCCGCCCAGCTTCTTGTTCACCTTGTAGCGGCCGACCTTCGCGAGGTCGTAGCGCTTCGGGTTGAAGTAGAGGTTCTCGAGCAGCGTCTGCGCGGCCTCACGGGTCGGCGGCTCGCCCGGACGCAGCTTGCGGTAGATGTCGAGGAGCGCGTCGTCCTGGCCCTGGGTGTGGTCCTTCTCCAGGGTGGCGCGCATGGACTCGTACTCGCCGAACTCCTCGAGGATCTGCTCGGTCGTCCAACCGAGAGCCTTCAGGAGAACGGTGACGGACTGCTTGCGCTTGCGGTCGATGCGGACACCGACCATGTCGCGCTTGTCGATCTCCATCTCGAGCCAGGCACCCCGGGACGGGATGACCTTGGCCGAGAAGATGTCCTTGTCGGACGTCTTGTCGATCGAGGAGTCGAAGTAGACGCCCGGCGAGCGGACGAGCTGCGACACCACGACACGCTCGGTGCCGTTGATGACGAAGGTGCCCTTGTTGGTCATGAGCGGGAAGTCGCCCATGAAGACCGTCTGGGACTTGATCTCGCCGGTCTCGTTGTTGGTGAACTCGGCGGTGACGAAGAGCGGGGCGCCGTACGTGAAGTCGCGCTCCTTGCACTCGTCGATCGAGTTCTTCGGCGGCTCGAAACGGTGGTCGCGGAACGTCAGGGACATCGACCCTGAGAAGTCCTCGATCGGGGAGATCTCCTCGAAGATCTCCTCCAGACCGGACTTCCTGGGGACGTCCTGTCCGCTGTCCAGAGCCGCCTCGACACGAGCCTTCCACGCGTCGTTGCCGAGCAGCCAGTCGAAGCTTTCGGTCTGCAGCGCAAGAAGGTTCGGAACCTCGAGGGGCTCCTTGATCTTTGCAAAGGAAATGCGCAGCGGGGCGGTGCTGGCGCCGTTGTTCGTATTCGCGGTCGAGGCAGTGCGCGAGGCGGCCAAGAGGGGGTCCTTCCGAGGGCTCGGACTCACTACGCGCGTACCGGTCCCAAGCTGGCACGGAGGCAGAAGCTTCCCGAATCGGCCGGTGAGGGCCAGGTCAGGACGGTTTCAGTCCACGGTGCTGGAGCGAGGGCATGCCCCTGGTGACGGGCAGGGAGCAGCTAACAGGCAGCGCAAAGGGTCAGTGTAGCCACTTGGCTCACTGATGTCCAGTGCGGGTTTTTTGAGACCCTCGTTGTCCTCAACGACCCTCGTCAGACCCTCGTTGTTCTCAACAGCTGCAACACGTCACCACGTCACTCGTGGCGCGCACATCCTTACTGCCCTCTTCGTCGTCGATCCATGCCTCGGATCCGGATCGTTGTGACGACGCGTCCTGAGAATTGCGCGCTGCGTGCGGTTCGTCAAGGCCCCCTCCTGTGCGAACGGGGCTGCCCCGACTCCCGCGCTCACCAGCAGGCACCCGCAGGCACCGGTTCCAGGCGCCGGTTCCAGGCACAACGAAGATCACCATACTCGTCGGGACCGTCAGTGCAAGGCAGCCGAACTGGAACGCCGGGCGGCCGTCCGGAAAGCCCGAAGGGCGACCACCCAGTTGGGTGATCGCCCTTCAGTGCGTTCGCGTTACAGCCCTGCGCGAGAGCCGCTCAGCAAGGAGTCAGCAGACTCCCGAGGTCACTTGACCTCGACGGAGGCGCCGGCGCCCTTGAGGGACTCGGCAGCCTTCTCCGCGGCGTCCTTCGCGACCTTCTCGAGGACGGGCTTCGGGGCGCCGTCGACGAGGTCCTTGGCCTCCTTGAGGCCCAGGGAGGTGAGCTCGCGCACGACCTTGATGACCTGGATCTTCTTCTCGCCGGCGCCGGTGAGGATGACGTCGAACTCGTCCTGCTCCTCGGCAGCCTCGGCGGCCGGGCCACCGGCGGCGGGGCCGGCAACGGCGACGGCCGCGGCGGCGGTGACGTCGAACTTCTCCTCGAAGGCCTTCACGAACTCGGAGAGCTCGATGAGGGTCATCTCTTCGAACTGCGCGAGCAGGTCGTCCTGGGACAGCTTCGCCATGATGGCGTCCTTCCACTAATTCGGCAGGTGCCGGAGTTACATGTAGGCGGGCGTACGTTCGGCCCGCTGCGACCGTCGCCCTGGCGGGCAGCGATCATTGCGCGAGCCGAGTTACTCGGCACCGCCCTGCTCGTCGCGCTTGACGCGAAGCGCCTCCGCAGTGCGGACGAACTTCGACGGGAGCGCCTGGAAGACCTGAGCAGCCTGAGTCTGCTTGCCCTTCATGGCGCCCGCCAGCTTGGCGAGCAGAACCTCGCGGGACTCGAGGTCCGCGAGCTTCTTGATCTCATCGGCGGACAGCGCCTTACCGTCAAGGACACCGCCCTTGATGATGAGGTTGGGGTTGTCCTTGGCGAAGTCACGAAGACCCTTCGCCGACTCCACCGGGTCACCGGTGACGAAGGCAACCGCTGTCGGACCCGTGAACAGGTCGTCCAGCGTGTTGATCCCGGCCTCGTTGGCCGCGATCTTGGTCAGCGTGTTCTTCACCACGGCGTACTCGGAGTTCTCACCGAGAGAACGGCGCAGCTGCTTGAGCTGGGCCACGGTGAGACCCCGGTACTCGGTCAGCACGGCGGCGTTCGAGCTGCGGAACTTGTCCGTGAGCTCGGCTACCGCGGCAGCCTTGTCGGGCGTCGGCATAGAGCGTCGGCCTCCTTCCGGGTGATGAGGACCGCTCAGAAGGGGCTGTACAAAACAAAACGCCCCGGCGCAGGCGCACGGGGCGTAGCTCGACCGGCTGTGCTCAATGAAGAACAGCGTCCGGGAACTTTCCACAGTCACCTGCGCAGGTCGTCTGCTTTCAGCAGATCCTTCGGTCGCCGGTTCCTCTCGCGAGGGCACGGCAACGACCAGCGGTCTTTGGCTTCCTGAGGAGATTACGTGACGGGGTCCGCCTCAGGCAAATCCGCCCTTGTCGGCCCCGCGCCGGGGCACTCAACCGCTGGTCGCGCGCGGTCCGCTCGCCCTGGCCGTCGCCCTCTCCACCGTCATGCAGTGGGCTTTCGACTGACGACGTCCTTGAAGTCGACCGTGTCCCGCGCCGGCGGGCGCTCGGCCGAGGCGCGGGCGCCGTAGTCGGCGTAGTGCACGGTCCCGGAGAAGGCCCCGGAGTCCGTACGGGCCCGCTGGACGCGCTTGACCAGGAGGTGCCCGCGGTCGATCCAGACGTCGACGCGCTGCCCGTCGGCCGTGCCCGTGTAGTGCGTGGCGCGGACGCCGCGCACGGTCTCCCGGCCCACCTCGCGCGCGTTCCGCGAGGACAGCAGCAGTTTCAGGGAGGCCGCCGGTGAGAGGTCGGCCCCGGGGTCGTACGGGTATCGGATCCAGTGCTTGCCGTCCGACAGCGCGGCGAACCTGTCGGTCATGCGCGTGTAGTACGCGTCCGGCAGGAAGCGGGACTGGGACGGGGAGCCGCCCATGAGCCGGGTCGTCGAGGCCATCGAGCCGCCGGTCGCCGTCACCCTCAGGGTGCCGCGCAGCCCGCCCGACCAGCACAGGACGCCCACGCTGCGCGACGACAGGCTGGTGCCCGTACTGCTGGTCGCCTCGATCCTCGCGGACCCGGCGGCGGCGACCTCCGAGCGGGCGGCCCGCAGCGCGCCGGTGACGCTCCCGTCGCCCGTGGGCGCCTCGTGCGCGCCGCAGGACACCAGGCCGGCCAGCGCCAGGCAGACCGTCGCGCGCCGCACCCATGTCCTGCCGTTCATACGCTCCCCCCCGCCAAGCCCCGGACCGACCCCGCACGCTAGCGGAGCCCACCGGTGCCGGAGGGCGTTAGCGGGAAAACGGGAACGGGCCCCGCACCTCGAAAGGTGCGGGGCCCGAGCCGACTTGGCTGAGCTGTCAGGCTCAGACCGCAGCCGGGTCCTCCTCGACGAGGAGGTTGCGGGTGCGGTTCGGGTCGAGCGGAACGCCGGGACCCATCGTGGTGGCGATGGCGGCCTTCTTGATGTAGCGACCCTTGGCGGCGGACGGCTTCAGACGAAGGATCTCGTCCAGGGCCGCGCCGTAGTTCTCCACCAGCTTGGCGTCGTCGAAGGACACCTTGCCGATGATGAAGTGGAGGTTCGAGTGCTTGTCGACGCGGAACTCGATCTTGCCACCCTTGATCTCGTTCACGGCCTTGGCCACGTCCGGGGTCACGGTGCCGGTCTTCGGGTTCGGCATGAGGCCACGGGGACCGAGCACGCGGCCGAGGCGGCCGACCTTGCCCATGAGGTCCGGGGTGGCGACAACGGCGTCGAACTCGTTCAGGCGGTTGCCCTTGGAGATCTCGTCGATGAGCTCGTCGGAGCCGACGATGTCGGCGCCAGCGGCTTCCGCGGCCGCAGCACGGTCACCGGTCGCGAAGACCAGGACCCGGGCGGTCTTGCCGGTGCCGTGCGGGAGGTTCACGGTGCCACGGACCATCTGGTCGGCCTTGCGCGGGTCGACACCCAGACGCATGGCGACCTCGACGGTGCCGTCGAACTTCGTCGCGGAGGTCTCCTTGGCGATACGGACGGCCTCGAGCGGGGCGTAGAGCTTGTCCCGGTCGATCTTCGCGTCCGCAGCGCGGAGAGTCTTGCTGCGCTTCACTTCTACTCCTGGAGTTCAGGTATGGAGTTCGTGGTGCGGACCAGCGCTGGCCCTACCACAGAAAGGTCAAACGGGGTGAGGATCAGCCCTCGACCGTGACGCCCATGGAACGCGCGGTACCGGCGATGATCTTCGCCGCGGCGTCCAGGTCGTTGGCGTTGAGGTCGGCCATCTTGGTGGTGGCGATCTCGCGGACCTGCGCGTCGGTGATCTTCGCGACCTTGGTCTTGTGAGGCTCGCCGGAGCCCTTCTCGATGCCCGCGGCCTTGAGGATCATCTTGGCGGCCGGGGGCGTCTTGGTGATGAAGGTGAAGGAGCGGTCTTCGTAGACCGTGATCTCCACCGGGATGACCCAGCCACGCTGCGACTCGGTCGCGGCGTTGTAGGCCTTGCAGAACTCCATGATGTTGACGCCGTGCTGGCCCAGCGCGGGACCAACCGGCGGGGCCGGGTTGGCGGCACCGGCCTGGATCTGGAGCTTGATAAGCCCCGTGACCTTCTTCTTCTTGGGAGGCATTGCTCTCTCCGGGTCCTAGTGAGAGTTTTCAGCCGACCACCCGGTCATCCGGATGGAGGCATACCGCACAACGATAACGGGTATCTGTGTGCGGCTAAAAACCGAGCAGGTCAGACAGGCTGTGAGAGCCCGTCTGACCTGTTCGGAAGTGCTTGTTCCAGAAGGTGCCGGAAGGGGCTAGTTCTTCTGGATCTGGTCGAAGCTGAGCTCGACCGGGGTCTCGCGGCCGAAGATCTCGACGAGGCCCTTGACCTTCTTCGAGTCGGCGTTGATCTCGTTGATCGTCGCCTGCAGCGTCGCGAACGGGCCGTCGGTGACGGTGACCGAGTCGCCCACCTCGAAGTCCAGGACCTGGACCTCGACCTTGCGGGACGGAGCCGGCTTGCCCTCGGCCTCTGCGGCCTCGCGGGCGGCCTTCTCCTCGGCCTCCGGGGCGAGCATCTTGACGATCTCGTCCAGGGTCAGCGGGTACGGGTCGTAGGCGTTGCCCACGAAGCCGGTGACGCCGGGGGTGTTGCGGACGACGCCCCACGACTCGTTCGTCAGGTCCATGCGCACCAGCACGTAGCCGGGGAGCTTGTTCTGACGGATGGTCTTGCGCTCGCCGTTCTTGATCTGCGCGACCTCTTCCTGCGGCACCTCGGCCTGGAAGATGAAGTCCTCGACGTTCAGCGAGACGGCGCGCTGCTCGAGGTTGGTCTTCACGCGGTTCTCGTAACCGGCGTACGTGTGGATGACGTACCACTCGCCGGGCAGCGTGCGCAGTTCCTCGCGAAGGGCGACGATCGGGTCGACCGGCTCGGACTCCTCGGCGGCTTCCTCGACGGACTCCTCGTCGGCCTCGGCCTCGGGGGCGTCCTCGGCGGACTCCTCTTCGGCGTCGTCCTCAAAGGACTCCTCGGCGGCTTCGACCTCGTCCTCGACGTGCGCGTCAGCCTCAGTGGCTGCCTCGTCGGCAGCCTCAGCCTGGACCGTGTCCTCGGCGTTCTCGGCGTCCGCCGCCTCGACAATGTCGAGCTCGTCCTCAGCGGACTCGACGGGCTCGATCGCCTCGTTCAGGTTCGGGTCAGACACTGTGGCTGCTTCTTCCTGGATACATAGGGGTGGAACACGCGAAAGGGGCGCCGGGTACGGCGCCCTTCGCTCTCGGCTCAGCCGAAGATGTACTTGACGGCGTGGTTGAAGCCATAGTCAATCACGGTCACCAGACCGATCATGATGACGACGAACACAATCACCACACTGGTGTAGGTGGTGAGCTGGTTCCGAGTCGGCCAGACAACCTTGCGGAGTTCCGCGACGATCTGGCGGTAGAAGAGCGCGAGACGGCCGAAGGGGCCCTTCTTTCCGCGCTTGCCACCCTTACGGGGCTTCTTCTGGGACTCCGGCGCCTCATCCTGGGCATCAGGCATGTCGATGGAGCCCACGGCGTCCGTCACGCGTCCTCACCTGAATTCCGGGTCGTGGCCGTGCCGCGCCCGGTTGAGCCGCACGGCGGTGCATTTGCAGTACGTACATGCGCACACGTCCTGGCGAAGGAGTGTGTAGCAGGGCCGGAGGGACTTGAACCCCCAACCGCTGGTTTTGGAGACCAGTGCTCTACCAATTGAGCTACGACCCTTTGTCTGCCCCAACGTACCGCATCCTTCCGACTGCACGTCATGTGCCGGAAGAGAGCGGCCGGTGAAGGCCAACGAGCAGTGAGTGTACGTGCTCCGCGGCCCTCCGTCGAACAGAAAGAAGCGGGCCAGTCGTTGATCGTCCGTGAAACCCGTGTGCCGGCCGGGTTTCCGGTCTGGAACGATGGGGTTATGAGCGCTGCTGCTACTCCTTCCTCTTCGCCCACCGAGCGCCGGGTCTCCGCCCGTATCGGCGCGATCTCCGAGTCCGCGACCCTCGCCGTCGACGCCAAGGCCAAGGCCCTCAAGGCCGCCGGGCGCCCGGTCATCGGTTTCGGCGCGGGCGAGCCCGACTTCCCGACCCCGGACTACATCGTCGAAGCGGCCATCGAGGCCTGCAAGAACCCGAAGTACCACCGGTACACGCCCGCCGGCGGTCTGCCCGAGCTGAAGGCCGCGATCGCCGCGAAGACGCTGCGCGACTCCGGCTATGAGGTCGACCCCTCGCAGATCCTGGTCACCAACGGCGGGAAGCAGGCCATCTACGAGGCCTTCGCCGCGATCCTCGACCCGGGCGACGAGGTCATCGTCCCGGCGCCGTACTGGACGACGTACCCCGAGTCGATCCGTCTCGCCGGTGGTGTCCCGGTCGAGGTCGTGGCCGACGAGACGACCGGGTACCGCGTCTCCGTGGAGCAGCTGGAGGCGGCGCGCACCGAGCGCACCAAGGTCGTCCTGTTCGTGTCGCCGTCGAACCCGACGGGCGCGGTCTACAGCGAGGCCGACGCCGAGGCGATCGGCCGCTGGGCCGTCGAGCACGGCCTGTGGGTTCTCACCGACGAGATCTACGAGCACCTGGTCTACGGGGACGCCAGGTTCACGTCGCTGCCAGCGCTCCTGCCCGAGCTGCGCGACAAGTGCATCGTCGTGAACGGCGTCGCCAAGACGTACGCGATGACCGGCTGGCGCGTCGGGTGGATCGTCGGCCCGAAGGACATCGTGAAGGCCGCGACCAACCTGCAGTCGCACGCCACGTCGAACGTGTCGAACGTCGCGCAGATCGCCGCGCTCGCCGCCGTGTCCGGTGACCTGACGGCCGTCGCGAAGATGCGCGAGGCCTTCGACCGCCGTCGCAAGACCATCGTGCGGATGCTGAACGAGATCGACGGTGTGCTCTGCCCCGAGCCCGAGGGCGCCTTCTACGCGTACCCGTCGGTGAAGGAGCTGCTCGGCAAGGAGATCCGCGGCAGGCGTCCGCAGAACTCCGTCGAGCTGGCCGCGCTCATCCTGGAGGAGGCCGAGGTCGCGGTCGTCCCGGGTGAGGCCTTCGGCACGCCGGGCTACCTGCGTCTGTCGTACGCCCTGGGCGACGAGGACCTGGTCGAGGGTGTCTCGCGGATCCAGAAGCTGCTCGCCGAGGCGCGCGACTGACGCGTCTTCCGCGTGGTGCGGGCCGTCTCCGGGATTCCCGGGGGCGGCCCGTTTCCTTGTTCGCCCGCTTCTTCGTTCGGGCAGGGGCACGAACGGGGAAAGCCGCTTCCCGCGCGGCGGGTGTGTGCGGCAAGATCCTTGAATGGACCGTGTACCACGTGATGTAAGGCAGCTACCCAAGGCCCATCTTCATCTGCACTTCACCGGGTCGATGCGGCCCACGACCCTGCTCGAACTCGCCGACAAGTACGGCGTCCGGCTGCCGGACGCCCTGACCGGGTCCGAGCCGCCGAAGCTGCGGGCCACCGACGAGCGCGGCTGGTTCCGCTTCCAGCGGCTGTACGACGCCGCGCGGTCCTGCCTGCGCGAGCCCGAGGACATTCAGCGGCTGGTGCGCGAGGCCGCCCTGGAGGATCTCGCGGACGGGTCGGGGTGGCTGGAGATCCAGGTCGACCCGACGTCGTACGCGCCGCGGCTCGGGGGGCTGATCCCGGCCCTGGAGGTCATCCTGGACGCCGTCGAGACCGCGTCGCGCGACACGGGTCTCGGCATGCGGGTCCTGGTCGCCGCGAACCGTATGAAGCATCCGCTGGACGCGCGCACTCTGGCCCGCCTCGCCGTGCGGTACGCGGACCGCGGCATCGTCGGCTTCGGGCTCTCCAACGACGAACGGCGGGGCATGGCGCGGGACTTCGACCGCGCGTTCGCCATCGCCAGGGAGGGCGGACTCCTGGCGGCGCCGCACGGCGGCGAGCTGACCGGGCCCGCCTCCGTGCGCGACTGTCTGGACGACCTGGAGGCGGCGCGGATCGGGCACGGAGTGCGGGCCGCCGAGGACCCCCGGCTCCTGAAGCGTCTCGCGGACCGGCAGGTGACCTGCGAGGTCTGCCCGGCGTCCAATGTCGCCCTCGGCGTCTACGAGAAGCCGGAGGACGTACCCCTGCGCACTTTGTTCGAGGCAGGGGTGCCGATGGCGCTCGGCGCCGACGACCCGCTCCTGTTCGGCTCGCGTCTGGCCGCCCAGTACGAGATCGCGCGCCGCCACCACGACTTCGACGACGCCGAACTGGCCGAGCTGGCGCGGCAGTCGGTGCGCGGTTCGGCGGCGCCGCAGGACATCAAGGCGAAGCTGCTGTCGGGGGTCGACGACTGGCTGACCGCCGCCCCCTGAGCGTGCTCACTGCTTCGCGGAGGCCATGCCGATCACGAGCGGTACGTATTTGGCGTCGAACATGCCGCCCCGCATGTCGTCCCCGAGCAGCGTGCCGTTCACGGCGAAGCCGGGCGTGCCGGGCACCTTGTCCTGCTCGTAGGCCTTCTCCGAGGCGGTGACGAAGGAGCGGTGCTTCATGCCCTTCACCGTCGCGTCGAACTCGGCGCCGCGCAGGCCCTTCACCCGCGAGGCCATGCGGAGCAGGAACGCGTCGGTGTAGCCGTCGACGGCCTCCTCGGGCTGCTCCTGGAAGAGGAGGTCGTGGTACTCGACGAACTTCCCCTTCTCCAGCGCGGCCCGCAGCGCGTTGGCCGCCTTCTTCGAGCCCTTGCCGCCGAGCCGGTCGTCGAGGAACGACGCCAGGGTGTACTCGGTCCTGACCTGGCCGTGGAGGGTCATCTTCCGCAGCGCGCCGGCGCCGCCGTCCTCCTCGAAGTCACGGCAGACGGGGCAGCGCAGGTCCTCGTAGAGCCGTACGACGGTGTCCGCCTTCGATGACCCGACGACGACCGTCGTGCCGTCGGCCGCGAGGTGTTCGGGCAGCTGCCCGGAGCTCGCGAACCGCTCGGGCTTCCTGGCGTCGGTCGCGTCCCCGCCGGACGGTCCCCGGCCGCACCCCGCGGCGAGCACTCCCGTCAGCGCCGCCACCAGCACCGGCACGGCGGCCCGGCGCCCTCTTCCACGCAGCATGATCTTGCCCTCCCCAGAAAGAAAGGGGACTCTATGCGATCCCTGTGAGCAGGGTGCGGGCGAGGCCCGCGGCGAACTCGTCCAACGGCTGCGGAGGCTTGCGGCCGGGGGCCATGTCGTACGCGAACGCGCGCTGGGCGCAGGCTCCGAGGAGGAGTGACGCGGCGGCGTAGGTGTCG
The DNA here is from genome assembly GCF_053644375.1 of Streptomyces sp. NPDC055400. NCBI lineage: Bacteria > Bacillati > Actinomycetota > Actinomycetes > Kitasatosporales > Streptomycetaceae > Streptomyces > Streptomyces sp. NPDC055400. The sequence continues at coordinate 279,119 of NZ_JBSHLM010000008.1, forward strand.
GCGTCTCGGCTGACGCGGCCCGCCTCCTGCTCGGATCTGAGGTAGGCGTCCAGACCCTGGATCGGGCGGTGGGGGCCCGCGCCCATCTCGCGCAGCGCCTCCTCGTGACGGCGCTTGAGCTGGGGTTCCGCGTACAGGGAGGCGGCCATCGGAAAGGTCTGCTCGTAGAAGAGGGCGGCCTCGCGGGCGATCTCCGTGAGGTTCTCCTCGACGCTCTTCGCGCCCGGCTCCCTGGTGAGCTCGGTCAGGAGTGGTCCGAGCCTGGGAAGCCGTTCGCTGAGAACGGTCACGAACAGCTCTTCCTTGTTCGCGAAATACTTGTAGAGCGCCGCTTCCGAACAGTCCGCCGCTTTGGCGATCTCCTTGGTGGTGGCGCGGGTGAGGCCGACGCTCAGCATGAGTTCATGGGCGGCGTCGACGATGCGGACGCGGGCCGGCTTCTGATGCATGCGGACTCCAACCGAGCTTGACGAGCAGGTGAGTATCCACTCACTCTAGGGGGTGAGTGAACACTTACCCACCCTAGGAGGGTGTGCCATGAGGATCACTGTCTTCGGAGCGACCGGCGGCATCGGCCAGGAAATCGTCCGGCAGGCACTGGCATCAGGTCATCAGGTCACCGCGGTAGTCCGTGATCCCGCGCGGTTCACCGTGACGGGCGCGGACCTGGAGGTGTTCCGGGCGGATGTGCGGGACCCCGAGGCGCTGCGCCCCGCGGTCGCCGGGCGGGACGCGGTCCTGTCCGGGCTCGGCGCCCGCAAGCGCGCGGACGCGGGCATCACGGCCGAGCTGACCCGGTCGGTGCTGGGGGCGGTGGAGGCCGAGGGCGTACGGCGTCTGCTCGTCGTCAGCGCGGCGCCGGTCGGCCCCGAGCCGGAGCGCTCACCGCTCCTCGACCGCGCCATGATCGGCGTCATCAGCTCGCTGCTCAAGCCGGTCTACGACGATCTGCGGGCGATGGAGGGCGAGCTCGCGGCCAGCGCCACGGACTGGACCTCCGTGCGCCCGCCGAAGCTCACGGACAAGCCGCTCACGGGCACGTACCGGACCGTGGTCGGCGGGAATCCGCGCAGCGGCCGGAGCATCTCGCGGGCCGACGTGGCCCACGCGATGCTGGCGATGATCGACGACCCGGCGACGGTGAAGCAGGGCGTGGGGGTCGCCTACTAGCGGGACACCCGGCGGGTCAGAGGGACACGCCCACCGTGACCGGCTCGTTGACCAGCGTCACGCCGAAGGCGTCGTGGACGCCGGCCACTACCTCGCGGGCGAGCGCGAGGAGGTCGTCGGTGGTCGCCTCGCCGCGGTTGGTGAGGGCGAGCGTGTGCTTGGTGGAGATGCGCGCGGGCCCGCTGCCGTAGCCCTTGGTGAAGCCCGCCTTGTCGATGAGCCAGGCCGCCGAGGTCTTCACGCGGGCCTCGCCGGCCGGGAAGGCGGGCGGGGCGGTGTCGGGACCGAGACGGTCCGCCACACGCGCGTGGAAGGCGGCGAACTCCTCCTCGGTGAGGATCGGGTTGGTGAAGAACGACCCGGCCGACCAGGTGTCGTGGTCCTCGGGGTCGAGCACCATGCCCTTGCCCGCGCGCAGCTTCAGGACGGTCTCGCGGGCGAGGGCCGCGGGGACCCGGTCACCTGCCTCGACACCGAGGGTGCGGGCGGTCTCGGGGTACTTGACGGGGGCGCTCATGCCGCCCGCGTCCTCGAGCCCGAACCGTACCCGCAGCACCACGAAGCGGTCGGGACGGGCCTTGAAACGGCTGTGCCGGTACGAGAACGCGCACTCCTCGTTCGAAATGGTGACCGTCTCGTCGGCCTTCCGGTCGTACGCGATCACTTCGGTGATCGTCGACGAGACCTCCTGGCCGTACGCGCCCACGTTCTGGATCGGCGTGGCGCCGGCGGAGCCCGGGATGCCGGCGAGGCACTCGATGCCCGCGAGACCGGCCTCGACGGTGCGGGCGACCGCGTCGGTCCACACCTCGCCGGCCGCGAGCTCAAGGTTCGTACCGTCGAGCGAGAAGCCCTTCGTGGCGATCCTCAGGGCGGTGCCCGCGAAGCCCTTGTCACCGATGACCAGGTTGCTGCCACCGCCGACGATCAGCAGCGGGGTGCCCGCCGCGTCGGCCTCACGGACGGCGGTGATCACCTCGTCGTCGGTCGTCGCCGTCAGCAGCCGGGCCGCGGGGCCTCCGAGACGGAAGGTGGTCAGGGGGGCGAGGGGGGCGTCGTGGAGTTCCTGCACGCGCTCAAGAGTACGAGAACGGCCCCGCCGGTCGTGGCGGGGCCGTTCGTCTCCTTCGATACCTGGCGAGCTCACGTCAGGCGCCGCAGCGCCTCCGCCCAGTCGAGCGGCAGCTCGTCCGTGGTGGTCTGCCAGCGCACGAACTTCGCGTCCTTCATCTGTGAGCGCAGACCACCAGCCGTCGGGCCGTGGGGCGCCGAGCCCGCGAAGCGCTTCAGCGCGTCGGGCGACTCCCATGCGGACAGGGTCCAGAAGGTCCGCCGCAGGGGCGCCGCCTTCACGGAGGCTCCGTACGCGCCGGGCGCCTTGCTCACCTGGCGCCAGACAGAAGGGGTCTTCGCGAAGAAGCGGAGGGCTCCCCACAGGGTGCGGGTCTCGAAGCGGGAGGCCATGACGTGGGCCTCGGCGCCGGCCGGCGGGGTGTTCGGGACGGTCCAGGGCAATGTGGGCATGACGGGCTCCTTGGAAAAGTGCCGGTTCGATGTGGGGTGATCTCAGTTCGAAGCGGTCTCCAGGACGGGGGCGGATCGGGGCGCGGGCTCGCTCCCGGGACCCTCGGCCGCGCGTCGGCGGGAGGGGATGAACAGGGCCGCGGCTCCGGCGACGGCCACCGTGGCCGCGCCCACCCACAGCGCCGGCCGGATGCCGTCCACGAAGGTCTGCGCGGAGTCGTAGCCGCCCTGCGCCGCGAAGATCGACGACATCACGGCGATACCGAGCGCTCCGCCCACCTCGCGCAGCGCGTTGTTCGCGCCGGACGCGATGCCCTGCTCCTGCGGGCGGACGCTGGACATGACCAGGTTGGACGCGGGGGCGAAGTAGAGGGACATCCCGATGCCGCTGATGATCAGGGCGGGCAGCTGCGCGGTGTACGAGGCGTCGGCGGCGACCACTGAGGCGTAGTAGGCGAGGCCCGCGGCCTGGAGGAAGAGGCCGGTGGCGACGACCAGGCGGCCGCCGATCCGGTCGGACAGGTATCCCGCGACCGGCGAGACGAGCATCGGCATGCCGGTCCAGGGCAGCATCCGCAGGCCCGCCTCGGTGGGCGAGTAGCCGAGGACGCCCTGCATGTACTGGCTGAGCAGGAAGATCGAGCCGAACATCCCGAGGAACATCAGCAGGCTGGCCGCGTTGATCCCGGCGAAGGCGCGGGAGCGGAAGAGGCGCATCGGCAGCATCGCGTTCCTGGCGCGGGTGCCGTGCAGCGCGAAGGCGACGAGCAGGGCGCCGCCGGCGAACAGGCCCAGCAGGACGAGTCCGCTGGTCCAGCCGTCGCGGGGAGCGCGGACCAAGGCGTACACGATGCCGAAGAGGCCGCTGCTGGCAAGCACTGTGCCGACCACGTCGAGCCGGGCGCCGGTGCCGTACGACTCGCTGAGGCGCAGCCGGGCGAGCGGGAGAAGGGCGAGGCCGAGCGGGACGTTCAGCCAGAAGATCCAGTGCCAGGAGACGTGCTCGGTGAGGCTGCCGCCGATCAGCGGCCCGCTCGCGACGGCGAGCCCGTTGACGGCGCCCCAGATCCCGTACGCCATCCCGCGCTTCGCCGCCGGGACGGCCGCGGTGAGCAGGGTGAGGGTCAGCGGCATCATGATCGCGGCGCCGACGCCCTGGACCGCGCGGGCGGCGATCAGCGAGTCGATGCCGGGCGCCATGGCCGCGGCGGCGGACGCGCCGGTGAAGACGGTGAGGCCGACGAGGAAGAGCCGGCGGCGGCCGAACCGGTCACCCAGGGCCGCGCCGAACATCAGCAGCACGGCGAAGGTGAGCGTGTAGGCACTGACCGTCCACTCCAGGTCGTCGAGCGCGCCGCCGAGGTCCTTGCGGATGGAGGGCAGCGCGGTGGTGACGACGAGGTTGTCGAGGGCCGCCATGAATCCGGCGACGCTGCTGATGACGAGGGCCCAGACGGCTCCCCCGCGGCGTGCTGTCTGCTGTGACATCGTTCCCCCAGAACGGTGGTTAGTTATTGATGACTAACTTTCATGGGCGCGAAGAGGCCAAGAACCTCCCCCCGACACCCACCCCTGATTCCCCTTGCTCAGCCGCTGACTACTGCTAGTGCTCCAGGCGCCCCTTGGCGCGCGCCGAGGGGTACAGCCCTTCCCAGATCCGGTGCTCCGGGGGGAACCCCATGGAGACCAGGACATTGATCAGCATTCCGTAAGCCATGAAGGTCGTCGTCGTGTCCACGTCCGCCCCCAGAGGCAGATGCGCCGCCTCCCAGAGCTTCACCCACTCGGCGCGGACCGCCTCGCCGAACTCATGGTCACCGGCCGCCTCGGCGGCGGCGACCGCGACGTACACCTGCATCTGCATCATGAGCCGCTCGGGATCCTCGGCGATGACGTCGGTGTACGCGTTCGCCATGGCGTCCAGGGCTTCCTCGCCCTCCAGCCCTTCGGCGGCCTCGGCGAAGAGCCGCGTCGTGTCCTGTACGCAACGGGTCGCCGCCGCGAGGAAGATGGCCTTCTTCCCCGGGAAGAGCCGGAACAGATACGGCTGCGAGACACCCACCCGCTTGGCGATCGCCTCAGTGGAGGTGCCGTAGTACCCACCCCTGGCGAACTCGCTCACCGCCGCGCGGATGACGCTCTCACGTCGCTCGTCTGCGCTCATCCTGACCATGCGGCTAAGTTAGTGGTCAATCACTACCTATGTCAAGCGCCACATCTCGGCCGCCACGAAGGCGTACGACTCCTGCCTACGAGCAGCTGCCCACGAGTAAGGGGCACCCCGCAATGGAGGGTGCCCCTTACTCAGGTTCCTACGGAGCAGCCGTTACGCCAGCTGCACGACCGCCCGCGACATGCCGAGCACCTTCTGGCCCGCGCTCGTCGCGACGAGGTCGACGCGGACGCGGCCGTCGTCGAGCTTGGCGGCGACCTTGCCGCTGACCTCGATCGTCGCGCCCTTGTCGTCGTTCGGGACGATGACGGGCTTGGTGAAGCGCACGCCGTACTCCACGACAGCGGCCGGGTCGCCGACCCAGTCGGTCACGACGCGGATCGCCTCGGCCATGGTGAACATGCCGTGAGCGATGACGTCCGGGAGCCCGACCTCGACCGCGAACTTCTCGTTCCAGTGGATCGGGTTGAAGTCGCCGGAGGCGCCCGCGTACTGCACGAGCGTGGCGCGGGTCACGGGGAACGTCTGGGCCGGCAGCTCCGTGCCGATCTCCACATCCGCGTACTGAATCGTCGTCGTCATGGTCACGCCCCCTCGGCCGCGCGCGACACGAGCTTGGTGTAGGCGGTCACGACGTGCTCGCCGGCCTCGTCGTGGACCTCGCCGCGGATGTCCAGGATGTCGTTGCCCGCCAGGGACTTGATCGCCTCGATCGTCGAGGCCACGGTGAGCCGGTCACCGGCGCGCACCGGGCGCGTGTACACGAACTTCTGGTCGCCGTGCACGACGCGGCTGTAGTCGAGACCCAGCTGCGGGTCCTCGATCACCTGGCCCGCTGCCTTGAACGTGATGGCGAACACAAAGGTCGGCGGAGCGATGACATCGGGGTGGCCGAGCGCCTTGGCCGCCTCCGGATCGACGTAGGCGGGATTGGCGTCCCGCACCGCCTCCGCGAATTCACGGATCTTCTCCCGGCCGACCTCATAGGGGTCGGTGGGCGGGTAGGACCGTCCCACGAAGGACTGGTCGAGCGCCATGGACTCGGCACCTCCTGGATTTGCGCTGTTGCCGGATGTTGCCGGATCTTACGGCCGGCCGCCCACACGCGATAACGACATGAGGCCGCCCCCTCGGAAGGGGGCGGCCTCATGTACGAGCCTGAGTCAGCGCGTTTCGCGGTGCGCCGTGTGCTGGTTGCAGCGCGGGCAGTGCTTCTTCATCTCAAGACGGTCCGGGTCGTTACGCCGGTTCTTCTTGGTGATGTAGTTCCGCTCCTTGCACTCCACGCAGGCCAGCGTGATCTTCGGGCGGACGTCGGTGGCAGCCACGTGAGTGCTCCTTGGACGGACGGTTGACGGATGAACGCATGAATAGTAGCCGACCGGAGGACCGACCCCACAATCGGCTACTGTGTGTAGCGGTGACCGGACTTGAACCGGTGACACAGCGATTATGAGCCGCTTGCTCTACCGACTGAGCTACACCGCTTTGATGCGATGCCCCTCACCCGAAGGTGAGGGAACTTCACACCAGAGCCCCAATACGGAATCGAACCGTAGACCTTCTCCTTACCATGGAGACGCTCTACCGACTGAGCTATTGGGGCGAGCGATGAAGACATTACACGCTCGCCCGCCGATCGCCCAAATCCGTTTCGCCGCCGCCCCCCAGGGGCAGGACCACGGCCGTTCCGGAGCCGTAACAACCGCCCACGACCGCCTCATCGACACCACGCACCACAGCAGTACGACTATTGCGCTCCTCCGCGAAGAGGGCCTGCCACAGCTCTAGGCTCGACCCGCGCTGCGTGATCTTGTACGCCCCTTCCGGCCCGCCTCCGGTCCGGGGCGGCCCCCGCCCACGCGGCCGCCGCCCCCGAACCCCAGGAGCGCGATGCCCGACAGCCAGCCGCAGCACCCCCGCTCCCCCGGCAACGACTCCGCCGCCGAGGGCACCGCCCTCCTCCTGTGCGGCGCCCGGCTCACGGACGGCCGGACCGTGGACGTGCGGCTCGACGACGAGCGCATCGAGGCCGTCGGCACGGCCGGCAGCCTCACCGCCGCCTCCGCGCGCGTGGACCTCGGCGGCTACCTCCTGCTCCCCGCCCCCGCCGAACCCCACGCCCATGGCGACACGGCGCTGTCCGAGGAGACGGAGGGGCCGGTGTCGTACGACGGGCCCGACGTGCAGCGGCGGGCCACCGAGGCCGCGCTGCTCCAGCTCGGGCACGGGGCCACCGCGCTGCGCGCACATGTGCGGATCGGTGATCTGCAGGGCCTCGGCCCGATGGAGGCGGTGCTCCAGGCGTGGCGGTCGCTGCGCGGCCTGGCCGATCTGCGGACCGTGGCGATGCCCCGGCTCCTGACGGGCCTCGCGGGGGCCGACGGCCTGTCGATGCTGCGGGACGCGGTGAAGATGGGCGCGTCCGTGGTCGGCGGGTGCCCGGACCTCGACCCCGACCCGACCGGCTACGTGGAGGCGGTCCTCGAGGTCGCGGCGGAGCACGGCTGCGCGGTGGATCTGCATACGGACGGCAGCGATCCGGCACGGCTCGGGCGGATCGCGACGATGGCCGGAGGGCTGCGGCCCGGCGTCTCGATCGGACCGTGCGGCGGGCTCGGGCGGCTGCCGCGCGAGGTCGCCGCACGCACCGCCGACCGACTCGCCGCCGCGGGCGTCACGGTGGTCTGCCTGCCGCAGGGCGGCTGCGCGGGCGTCGACCGTCGCGGCACGGCTCCCGTACGGCTCCTGCGTGCGGCCGGCGTGCGGGTCGCGGCGGGCAGCGGGGCGCTGCGCGACATGGCGAACCCGGTGGGGCGCGGCGATCCGCTGGAGGCCGCGCACCTGCTGGTCTCGCGCTACGGGCTGCGCCCCGAGGAGGCGTACGACTGCGTCAGCGGGGCGGCGCGGGCAGCGCTCGGGCTGCCCGAGGTGCGAGTGGAGGCGGGCTTCCCCGCGGAGCTCGTCGCCGTGCGCGGCGACCGGCTCGCAGGTGCGCTCTCACTCGCGTACAGCCGGATCGTGGTGCACCGGGGGCGGGTGGTGGCGCGCACCAGTGCGGTGCGGGAGTACTGCGACTCGGCGTCGGCGCTCGATCTGCCGCGGCAGGGGCGGTCGGGGACGCCGACGGAGGGCGGGGGCTGCGGGCAGGAGCGACAGGAGTGAAAGGGCCCGCCCGCGCGCGGGACCCTTTGCCTCCTGTACTGCCCGTCTGCCGCCCTCACTCAGGGCATTGACCAACCGTCAGAAGCTGCTCATCGGGGTACCCATCATGAACGGGTTGCCGCCCGCGAGCTCGCCGAGCGGGACCTCGGTCGCGCCGGACGGCGCGCTGATGTCGCCCGCCTTGCCGAACTTGAGCACCAGCGGGACCTTGGCGCCCTTCTTGCCGTCGGCGAGGGTCGCGAGGTCGAAGGAGATCTTCGACAGCGTGCCGTTGGTGATGGAGAAGTCGACGGCCACCTTCTTGGCGGGGGCGTCCTTGAGGTCCTTGGCAGTGGGAAATCCGGCGCCGGGCGGCAGCTCGTCCTTCAGGGGGCCGAGCTTGTCGAAGAGGTCCGTCAGCAGCTCGCGGAAGGACGCCTTGGCGACGATGCGCTCCGTGCCGTCCTTGGTGCCGGCGCTGCGGAGCGTGACATCGTCGGCGATGACGCCGCGCAGGGCCTTGAGGACCTTCCGCTGGGTGCGCTCGTCCACGCCGCCGGAACCCTTGGAGCCCTCGCCGGAAGCGTTCTTCCTCGCGTCCGAGACGTCCACCTTGACCCACTCGCCTTCGAGAGCCTTCGCGAGCCCCTCCTCGCCCTTGGGGAGGTCCTTCGGCGAGGGGAGGGGGAAGCCCATGAGCTCCGACGACTTCTCCATGTCGAGGCGGAAGTAGACGAAGTCTCCGGCGAACCGGTACTCGGCCAGGGTTCCGCCCTGGACCGACACCTTCGCGCCCATCCCGACGAAGTCCTTCGCGCCCGACTCGGACAGCGGCTTCTTCGACCGTACGGAGAAGGTGACATGGGCACCGGCGAACGCCTTGGCGACCGTCGGCGGCATGGCCTCGTCGCCCTGTCCGCCGGCCAGCTCCGAGAGCGCGTCCGGCTTCGCGTCGAGGCCCAACTCGAAGGACAGCGACTTCTGTTCGCCGAGCTTGTCGGCGGCCTTTTCGATCTTCTGACCAGCCGTCAGGTTCTCGACGGTGCCGCAAGCGGAGGTGGTCGCGAGCAGCAGGGCGGCGCAGCCGGCCGCGGTGAGGGTGGTGGTGCGTATGGCGCTGATGTCTGTCTCCCGCAGAGGTCCGATGAGAGACCCGGCGGCCGTCGGCGGCACGGGTCGCTGATGAGACCCACGAGGCACCCGCAAGGTTGCGCGGCGAACGGGGGCGGCCCGGCGTACGGTCGGAAGCATGCGCATTGTCATCGCTGGTGGTCATGGTCAGATCGCGCTGCGGCTCGAGCGTCTGCTCGCCGCACGCGGAGACGAGGTCGCAGGCATCATCCGCCGCGCCGAGCAGGCGGACGACCTGCGGGAGGCCGGGGCCGAGCCCCTGGTGTGCGACCTGGAATCGGCGTCCGTGGAGGAGGTCGCCGGGCTTCTGGAGGGCGCGGACGCGGCGGTGTTCGCGGCCGGCGCGGGGCCGGGCAGCACGGCCGGACGCAAAGACACGGTGGACCGCGGGGCGGCCGTGCTGTTCGCGGACGCGGCGGAGCGGGCCGGGGTCCGGAGGTACGTCATGGTGTCGTCGATGGGCGCGGACCCGGCCCATCAGGGTGACGGCGTCTTCGACGCGTATCTGCGGGCCAAGGGCGAGGCGGACGTGTCCGTACGGGCACGGTCCGGCCTGGACTGGACGATCCTGCGTCCCGGGATGCTCACGGACGACGCGGGCACCGGACTCGTACGTCTGGAGGCGTCCACCGGGCGGGGTCCGGTGCCGCGGGACGATGTGGCGGCGGTGCTCGCGGAGCTGGTGGACACGCCCGCCACGGCGGGGCTGACGCTGGAGCTGATCTCCGGGTCGGCGCCGGTGATGGTGGCGGTCAAGTCGATCGCGGGGAACTGAGCGCGGATCAGAAGAGCGGGAGCTGGCCGGGCACCGCCGGGACCACGTAGCCGTCGAGGGACGGCTGCGCGGCGCCGAGCTGCGCGAGCCTGCGGGAGCCGGGACAGGACACGAGTTCGCCCGCGCTGCGGGCCCCGGGCGGGTCGTGGCGGGCGAAGCGGCCGGCCACGACGGCGATGTCGCGGCGGCACTCGGGGCAGTTTCTGCGGCGAGACGCCGACGGTACGGACATGGGGATCAGTCTGCGCCACGGGGTGCCCGAGGATCCGAAGAAGCCCCCGTCCGGACGGCGATGCCGCGGTCCGGAGGGGGCTTCTCAGGGACTTCCCTGAGACCTTCCCTGAGACCTTCTCTGGGGGCCTCCCTGAGACCTTCTCTGGGGACTTGTCGCCATGTGGCGGAGCCGGGGCACAGCCTGCCTCGTCCACGCCCCGTCCACGCCTCGTCCCGGGCATCCTGCACCCCCTGGCCCCCCGGGCACCCCCAGTAAGGTGGGCGCGACAGAACCCCATGAACCGGAGCAAGGAGCAGACGTGAGCGAGTCGGCGTCTAACGACCTGCAGCAGGAGATCGCCCGGGAACTCCAGGTCGCCGAGATCTTCGAGCCCGAGCGTGAGGTCGAACGCCGTGTGGCCTTCCTCACCGAGCGGCTGACCTCCACCGGCCTGCGCTCCCTCGTGCTCGGCATCAGCGGCGGTGTCGACTCCACCACCGCCGGCCGGCTGTGCCAGCTCGCCGTGGAGCGGGCCCGGGCCGCCGGACACGAGGCGCGGTTCTACGCGATGCGGCTGCCCTACGGGATCCAGGCCGACGAGCACGACGCCCAGCTCGCGCTCTCCTTCATCCGGGCCGACCACGTACTGACCGTGGACATCAAGCCCGCCAGCGACGCCGCGCTCGAGGCAGCACTGGCCGCCGCCGTGAGCTTCCGCGACGAGGGCCACCAGGACTTCGTGCACGGCAACATCAAGGCCCGGCAGCGCATGGTCGCCCAGTACGCGGTGGCCGGCGCGCACAACGGCCTGGTCGTCGGCACCGACCACGCCGCCGAGGCAGTCTCCGGCTTCTTCACGAAGTTCGGTGACGGCGCCGCCGACCTGGTCCCGCTGACCGGCCTGACCAAGCGCCGGGTGCGCGCCGTCGCGGACTCGCTGGGCGCACCCGCCGAGCTGGTGTGGAAGGTCCCCACGGCCGATCTGGAGACCCTCGACCCGGGCAAGGCCGACGAGGACGCGCTCGGGGTCACCTACGACGACATCGACGACTTCCTGGAGGGCAAGCCGGTCGACGGGCGGGCCTTCGAGACGATCGTCCACCGCTACCGCCTCACCGACCACAAGCGCCAACTCCCCATCGCGCCCTAGAGGGCTCTGCGTGGGGGCCGTATGGGGGCCTGCAGGTACGAGACCGTCCGAGATCGCTTGAGACAGCCTGTTCAACGCGGTCTCGTACCCCTCCGCGCACGGGGCCCGACATACAAAGAACCCCTCCGAACTGCGGAAACGCAGTTCGGAGGGGTTCTCCACCATGTGGCGGCGCCAGGATTCGAACCTGGGAAGGCTGAGCCGGCAGATTTACAGTCTGCTCCCTTTGGCCGCTCGGGCACACCGCCATGGGTTTGCTGCTTTGGATCTCCGCTGTGGGGCGGTGCTCCGTGGCAACGACGTAAACGATACCTGATGGACGGGGGTGCTTCGCCACCCGATTGATCGGCACCCGGGGGCGGGGTGGTGGCTAGGCTTTGCGGATGCGGCCCAGGGAGCCAGGGCCGTGGATGACGCATCCAGACGCAAGCCGTTTCACAACCCGATACAAGGAGCCACAGGACATGGCCGACTCCAGTTTCGACATCGTCTCGAAGGTCGAGCGGCAGGAGGTCGACAACGCCCTCAACCAGGCCGCCAAGGAGATCTCGCAGCGCTACGACTTCAAGAACGTCGGCGCCTCGATCTCGTGGTCCGGCGAGAAGATCCTGATGGAGGCGAACTCCGAGGACCGCGTCAACGCGATCCTCGACGTCTTCCAGACCAAGCTGGTCAAGCGCGGGATCTCGCTGAAGGCACTGGACGCGGGAGAGCCCCAGCTCTCCGGCAAGGAGTACAAGATCTTCGCCTCCATCGAGGAGGGCATCTCGCAGGACAACGCCAAGAAGGTCGCGAAGCTCATCCGTGACGAGGGCCCCAAGGGCGTCAAGGCACAGGTCCAGGGCGAGGAGCTGCGGGTCAGCTCGAAGAGCCGCGACGACCTCCAGGCCGTGCAGGCGCTGGTCAAGGGCCACGACTTCGACTTCGCGCTGCAGTTCGTGAACTACCGGTAGGAACAGCGGCCAGGACAGCGGGTTACCGCAACTGTCGCTGAAGCAGGGGCAATCGCCCTGACGTGATGGTCTGCCGCCGCTCCCGGTGTGAGACCGGTGGGACGGAAATCCCACCGGCCACAAGGCACTGGAGGTCGTTGCGGCGGCAGAACCCACACGGTCAGCGCAGGTTCCACCCTCGAGGTCCGGTGGCGGACGTCCGGCCGGCTACCGCGACGCGAACGGCTGGTCCGTGCGGACGATTTCGCGGCCGAGCGGCATCAGGGAGACCGGGATCAGCTTGAAGTTGGCGATGCCCAGGGGGATGCCGATGATCGTGATGCACTGCGCGATGCCCGTCACGATGTGGGCGAGGGCGAGCCACCAGCCGGCCAGGACCAGCCACAGCACGTTCCCGATACAGGACGGGGCGCCCGCGTCCCGGCGCTCGACCGTCGTATAGCCGAACGGCCACAGCGCGTACACGCCGATCCTGAACGCCGCGATGCCGAACGGGATTCCGATGATCGTGATGCAGAGGATCAGGCCCGCGAGCATGTAGCCGAGGAACAGCCAGAAGCCGCTCAGCACTAGCCAAATGATGTTGAGGATTGTCTTCACGAGTGACGACCTGCCATCTGCTCGAGCCGGGCGATGCGCTCCGCCATCGGCGGATGCGTGGAGAACATCTTGGACATGCCCTGCCCGGGACGGAAGGGGTTCGCAATCATCATGTGACTTGCGGTCTCGATCCGCGGCTCCGGGGGCAGGGGCAACTGCTTGGTGCCCGCGTCGAGTTTGCGCAGGGCGCTCGCCAGGGCCAGCGGGTCGCCGGTGAGCTGGGCGCCCGACGCGTCCGCCTCGTACTCCCTGGAGCGGCTGATGGCGAGCTGGATGACCGTGGCCGCGAGCGGGCCCAGGATCATGATCATCAACATGCCGAGAAGGCCCGGGCCGTCGTCGTCGCTCGACCGGCCGATGGGGATCAGCCAGGCGAAGTTGACCAGGAACATGATCACCGAGGCGAGGGCGCCGGCGACCGACGAGATCAGGATGTCGCGGTTGTAGACATGGCTCAGCTCGTGCCCGATGACACCGCGCAGCTCGCGCTCGTCGAGGATCCGCAGGATGCCTTCGGTGCAGCACACCGCGGCGTTACGCGGATTGCGTCCCGTCGCGAAGGCGTTGGGGGCTTCCGTCGGCGAGATGTACAGACGGGGCATCGGCTGGCGGGCCTGCGTCGACAGCTCGCGGACCATGCGATAGAGCGCGGGGGCCTCGAACTCGCTCACGGGGCGCGCGCGCATCGCGCGCAGGGCCAGCTTGTCGCTGTTCCAGTACGCGTACGCGTTCGTCGCGAGGGCGATGCCGAGGCCCACGATCAGCCCCGTACGACCGAAGAAGCTGCCGATGACGATGATGAGGGCGGACAGTCCCCCGAGGAGTACGGCGGTCTTCAGCCCGTTGTGCCGGCGGTGCACGGTACGCCCTCCATGTGGTGCGGCAGGGGAACCCTCTGCTTGCTGGTGCTGGGTGCTTCCACGGTCCAGTGGACCCTCCTGTACTGGTCAACGCCAGACGAGGAGGACGAGTTCCCTTGTGCGCGCGGAGGGCGAGGAGGGCACGTGTAGGCCGTACGGGTGGGGGTGGCCCGCCGGTCAGGGTCAGCGCTGTTCGGGGAGCCTGGCGAGCGCGAGGGCCTCGGGGTCGGCCTTGAGCTCGCTGGTGCAGTGGGAGCAGCGGGTGGCGATCGCGGGGATCTGACTGAAACAGCGCGGGCAGTCGCGCAGGGCGGCCTTGATGTCGACCGGCTTGCCGCGGTCGAGGCGCGCCTGGAACTTCATCATCGGGACGACGACGAGGAAGTAGAGCACCGCCGCGGTGATCACGAAGGCGATCGCCGCCGCGACGAACTTGCCGTACGGGAAGCGCGTGCCGTCGACCGTGAAGTACGCGTCACTGAAGTCGCCGGTCGAGGCCGTGGCGAGCCCGATGAGAGGGGCGATGAACGCCGTGCTGAAGCCCGTGACGACGGCCGTGAAGGCGGCACCGACGGCGAGGCCGATCGCCATGGTCACGATGTTCCCGCGAAGGATGAAGTCCTTGAACCCGCTCAGCACGGCAGTCTCCCTGGTGTACGACGTTGGGGGGTCGCTATGAGGGTGCCTAGAAAAGGCCCGTCGAGGCAAAACGGAGCACCATCTGAGGTGCGCCCGACAGGGCGACCCCGATGACGGCGGTGAGTCCGATCGCCGCGGTGATCGGGGCCGGAATCCGGTGGACCGCCTGCTCGCCCTCGGTGGAGCGGAACAGGGTCGCCGTCCACTGAAGGTAGTAGTAGAGGGCGATCACGACGTTGACGGCCATGACGACGGCGAGCCAGCCGAGGCCCGCGTCGACGGCCGCCGAGAAGACGGTGACCTTCGCGAAGAGGCCGATGATGCCGGGCGGCAGGCCCGCGAGGCAGAGCAGGAAGAAGCCGAGGACCAGGGCGGCCAGCGGCCGGGACCGGTACAGGCCGCGGTAGTCGCTGATGCGGTTCAGGGGCTTCGTACGGGCCACGAGGGCGGCCACGGCGAAGGCACCGAGGTTCACGGCGGCGTACATGAGGGCGTACGCGACGGTGGAGCCGATGGCCTTGTCGGCGTCCTTGGAGTAGGCGGCCGCGGCGATCGGGACGAGGAGGTAGCCGGCCTGGCCCACCGAGGACCAGGCGAGCAGGCGTACCGCGCTGTACGCGCGCGTGGCCTGCTGGCGCAGGGCCGCCACGTTGCCCACGGTCATGGTGAGCGCGGCGAGCGCGGCCAGCGCCGGGCCCCACACGTCGGCGTAGGACGGGAAGGCGACGACGGTGACGAGGATGATCCCGGAGAAGCCGACCGCCTTCCCGATCACCGACAAGTAGGCGGCGACCGGGAGGGGGGCTCCTACGTAGGTGTCGGGCACCCAGAAGTGGAAGGGGGCGGCGGCGGTCTTGAAGGCGAAGCCGACGAGGGTGAGGGCGACGCCCGCCTGGGCCAGGGTGTGGAACTGCCCGTCGACGTGCGTCAGGGCGGTGGCGACCCTCGTGAGGTGCAGGGTGCCCGTCGTCGCGTAGACGAAGCTCACGCCCAGGAGGGTGACCGCGGTCGCCGTGACCGAGGACAGGAAGAACTTCAGGGCCGCTTCGGAGGAGCGCCGGTCGTCGCGCTTGATGCCGACGAGGGCGAACGCCGGCAGGGACGCCACTTCCAGGGCGACGACGAGGGTGGCCAGGTCGCGCGAGGCGGGCAGCAGGGCGGCGCCCGCGGCGGAGGACAGGAGCAGGAACCAGAACTCTCCCTCGGGGAGCGCCCTGGGCGTGTTCTTCGCGTCCTTGATGCCGGTGATGGACAGCAGCGCGGTCAGCAGGGCGCCGGCCAGGACGAGGAACTGGATGACGAGCGTGAAGTGGTCGGCCGTGTAGCTGCACGCGGCCTGCTCGCCCTTGAGCGTCTTGAGGCAGAAGGTCGAGCGGTCGCCGTCCAGGAGCGGCAGCAGCGCGAACGCGGCTGCGGCGAGGCCCGCGACGGAGACCCAGCCGAGCAGCGCCTTCCCGCGCTCGCCGAGGAACAGGTCCGCGACGAGCACCACGAGGGCGACGACCGCCGCGATGGTGGGCGGCGCGATCGCGAGCCAGTCGACGGACTGGACGAGGGACGCCACGGACGGCGCGGCGACGGCGGTCACTGGATGCCTCCTGCGAGGAGCTTCTGCACGGCCGGGTCGGTGAGGCCGATCAGGGCCGCGGGCCAGAGCCCGCCGACGACGGTGAGGGCGACGAGCGGGGTCCAGGCGGCGAACTCGTAGCCCTGGGCGTCGGCGAGTTTCGGCGCCTCGGCCTCGTGCGGGCCCATGCAGACCCGGCGGACGACGGCGAGCATGTACGCGGCGGTGAGCAGGGTGCCGAACGCGGCGATCGACATGAACGTGAGGAACGCGGGGCGGCTCAGGTCGGCGGCCGGCTTGAACGCCCCGAACAGGGCGAGCATCTCGCCCCAGAACCCGGCGAGGCCCGGCAGCCCGAGGGACGCGACGGCGGCGAAGGCGAGGAGGCCGCCGAGGCGGGGCGCCTTGCCGTAGAGCGCCATGCCGCCCTGCTGGGCGAGTGTGTCCAGGTCCGTGCTGCCCGCGCGGTCCTTGAGGGCGCCGACGAGGAAGAACAGCAGGCCGGTGATGAGGCCGTGGGCGATGTTCGCGAAGAGCGCGCCGTTGACGCCGGTCGGGGACATCGTCGAGATGCCGAGCAGGACGAAACCCATGTGCCCGACGGACGAGTACGCGATGAGGCGCTTGAGGTCGCCCTTGGCGCCGGGCCGTGCGAGGGCCAGGCAGGCAAGGGACCCGTAGATGATCCCGACGACGGCGAACGCGGCGAGGTACGGCGCGAAGGTGTGCATGCCGTCGGGCGTGACCGGCAGCAGGATCCGCACGAACCCGTACGTGCCCATCTTCAGCAGCACGCCGGCGAGGAGGACCGAGCCGACGGTGGGCGCGGCGGTGTGGGCGTCCGGCAGCCAGCTGTGCAGCGGCCACATCGGCGTCTTGACGGCGAGCCCGATCCCGATCGTCAGAACGGCGGTGACCTGCACGGACGTGCTCAGGCCCCGGCCGTTGTCAGAGGCGAGTGCCACCATGTCGAATGTGCCGGACTTGAGTCCGATGAGGAGGAGGCCGAGCAGCATCACGACGGAGCCGAGGAGCGTGAAGAGGATGAACTTCCAGGCCGCCTTGGCCCGTTGCTCACCGCCCCAGCGGGCGATGAGGAAGTACATCGGGATGAGGACCGTCTCGAAGGCGAGGAAGAACAGCAGCAGATCGAGCACGGCGAAGGTCGCGAGGGTGCCGGACTCGAGGACGAGGATCAGCGCGACAAATGCCTTGGGAGACGGGCCCGTTGGCATTTTGAAATAGCTGTACAGCGCGCAGAGGAAGGTCAGCAGCGCGGTCAGGACCAGGAGGGGGAGCGAAATGCCGTCGACGCCGAGGTGGATGCGCACGTCGAGTGCGGGGATCCAGCTGATGTCGGTCGTGGCCTGCATCTTTGACGGGTGGTCATGGTCGAAGCCGAGCGCGAGGACGATCGCGGCGATGAGGATCACGCCGGTCACGGTCACGCCGTGGCGGAGCACGGCCTGGTCCGGGGACTTCCCCTTCAGCCCGGGCGGGGCGGGGAGAAGAGCGGCGGCGGCGCCGATGAGCGGGCCGACGACGATCAGTGCGAGAAGGAACTGCATCACGGATTCGCTGATATCGATCACGGCTGCTCACGCTCCGGCGGTGGCGACGAGGACGACGGCGATCGCCAGGACGACGGTCCCTGCGAGCAGGGCGCTGAGATAGGTCTGCACGTTGCCGGTCTGGGCACGGCGGACGGCCCGGCCCAGCCAGTTGGGTACGGCGGCGGCGCCGCGCACATAGGTCTCGACGACCTCGCGGTCGAGGAAGCGGACCAGTGAGGCCGCGGCCAGGACGGGCCGGACGAACAGGGCCGAGTAGACGGCGTCCAGGTGGAAGCCGGTGGCCGCGTGGCGGTGCAGCGGGCCGAGCAGGAGACGGCCCGGGTCCGCAGGGTCCGGGGCGTAGGCGATGTCCCCGTACACGGCCGCGTGGGCGGCGATGGCCTCGGCCTCGACGAGGCCGCCGTCCGCGTCGGGGTGGGCGGCGACGGCGCCGAGCGGGACACGGGCGGCGAGGGCCGTGGTGTGGCGCCAGGCCGCGTAGGTGACGATCCCGCCGACGAGGGCGACGCCCGTGCCGAGGACGGAGGTGGTGAGGGTCGGGGTCAGCGAGCGGCCGTCGAACCAGTCGGGCAGGACGCCCACGGTGAGGCCGAAGGCGAGCGAGGGGATCGCCAGGACCCACAGGACGGCGTTCATCGCGACGGGCTGCTTGCCGTGGTCCGGGGCCTCGGCTCCGTGGCCCCGGAAGGCGAGGAGCCACAGGCGCGTGGCGTACGCGGCGGTGAGCAGGGCCGTGAGGAGGCCGGACACGAGGACGATCCAGCCCGCGGAGGGCGGGATCGCCCCGGCGTGGCCGGTCGCCGCGTGCTCGGCGGAGCCGAGGACGGCCTCCTTGGAGAAGAAGCCGCTGAACGGCGGGATCGCGGCGAGCGCGAGGAGCGCCACGGTCATCGTCCAGTAGGCGTCGGGGACGCGGTCGCGCAGGTCCTTCATGCGGGACATGGCGGCGAGCGAGTTCGTGCCGGCGGCGTGGATGACCACGCCCGCCCCGAGGAACAGCAGTGCCTTGAAGGCGCCGTGCGACAGGAGGTGGAAGACGGCGGCGCCGCGGTCGCCGACGGCGAGGGCGCCGGTCATGTAGCCGAGCTGACCGATCGTCGAGTACGCGAGGACGCGCTTGATGTCGTCCTGCGCGAGGGCGGCGAGCGCCGAGCCGGTCATCGTGACGGCGGCCATGACGGCGAGGACGACCAGGGCGGCGCCGGAGGCGGCGAAGACGGGGAGGAGCCTGGCGACGAAGTAGACACCGGCGGCGACCATCGTCGCGGCGTGGATCAGCGCGGAGACCGGCGTGGGGCCGGCCATCGCGTCGGGCAGCCAGGTGTGCAGCGGGAACTGCGCGGACTTGCCCGCCACGCCCGCGAGGAGCAGCAGGGCGATCAGCGTGGGGTGGTCGAGGCCGCCGCTCGCGACGGCACCGAGCACCGTCGTGATGCGGAAGGACCCGGCGTCCACGGCGAGCGCGAACAGGCCGATCAGGAAGGGGACGTCGCCGAGCTTGGTGACCAGGAACGCCTTGAGGGAGGCGGCGCGCGCCTGTGGGGTCTCCCAGTAGTGGCCGACGAGGAAGTACGAGCAGATGCCCATGACTTCCCAGCCGACGAGCAGCACCATCAGGTCGCCCGAGTAGACGACGAGGAGCATCGCGGAGGTGAAGAGCGAGACGAGCGCGGCGTACGAGGGGTAGCGCGGGTCGTCGCGCAGGTAGGCCGTCGAGTAGATCTGCACGCACGACGCGACGACGCAGACCAGTACGGCGACGAGCGCGGCGAAGCCGTCGATGTGCAGGGCGAGCTCGATGGGGACCGAGCCCGTCGGGGTGAGTTCGGTGGCCGCGTCGATGCTGCGGCCGCCGCCCTGGCGCACGGCGACGAGGACGGCGAGGGCGAGCGCCGCGAGGGTCGGCAGTACGGCGAGGGGCCGTACGAAGCCGGGGGCGGTGCGGCCCAGGAGCAGTCCCGCCGCGGCGGCGAGGAACGGGAGGAGGGGGACGAGTACGGCGAGGGTCGTGGTGGTCACGCGGTGGCCTCGGCCTTCTCGTCCGTCACGGCCCCGGCGCCGGCGTCCGCTGCGGATCCGTCCGGTGCAAAGCCGTCGGGTCCGCCGTCGTCCGGGGACTCGGCGGTGTCGCGGAGCTTGTCGATGTCGGAGGTGCCGCGGCCCCGGTACACGGCGAGCACGATCGCCAGGCCGATGCCGATCTCGGCGGCGGCGATGGCGATGGTGAAGAGGGTCAGCGCCTGGCCGGAGTGGAGGGTGTCGCGGGCCGCCTTGCTGAGCCAGACGTCGAAGGCGACGAGGTTGAGATTGACGGCGTTGAGCATCAGCTCGACGGACATCAGGACCAGGATCGCGTTTCGGCGGGCCAGCACTCCGTACAGGCCCGTGCAGAAGAGCAGGGAGGAAAGGACGGCGGGATAGGCGAGGTGCATCAGCGGTTCCCCTCCCGGGCCTTGGAGTTCATGTCCTGTGCCTTGGCGGTCCTGCGGGAGAGGACGATCGCGCCGACCAGGGCCGCGAGGAGCAGGACCGAGAGGGCCTCGAAGGGGAGCACCCAGTGCTGGAAGAGGATCGATCCGGTCACCGCGGTGGTGCCCTGGGGGGCGCCGTCGAGGTCGACCCAGGTGGTGCGGAAGGCGTCCACGACGACCCAGACGAGGGCGGCGGCCGCGGCGACGGCGACCGTCAGCGCGGCCCACCGGTTGCCCGAGTCGGCGTCCGGGGAGCGGCCGATGGGCGCCCGCGTGAGCATCAGCCCGAACAGGAGGAGGACGACGACGGAGCCGACGTAGATGAGGACCTGCACCCAGGCGATGAACTCGGCGGTGAGCAGCAGGTATTCGACAGCGAGGCCGCCGAGGGTGACGACCAGCCACAGGGCCGCGTGCACCAGCTGCTTGGTGGTGACGGTGACGATCGCGGCGCCGAAGGTGACCAGGCCGACGAGGAGGAACGCGATCTCGACGCCGGTCGGCGAGAGGAAGCCGTGGGTCTGCGTGGCCGCGGTGGCGGCCGCTGCGACGGGGGTCACGCGGGTCCCTCCTCTCCGGGGGCGGGTTCGTCGGGCGCGGGTTCTTCAGAGGCGGAGGCGGGTGTTTCCGAGGCCGGTTCCCGGGCGGCTGCGGCCTGGGCGGCGGCCAGCTTCTCGGCGGCCTTGCGGGCGGCGGCGAGTTCCTTGGGTTCCTCGGCCGCCGGGTCGAGCGCGGGCGGGGCCGGGACCGTCCACATCCACTCGCGCAGCCGGTCGCGCTCGTGGGTGAGTTCGAGGATGTCCGTCTCCGCGTACTCGAACTCCGGGGACCAGAACAGCGCGTCGAAAGGACACACCTCGATGCAGATACCGCAGTACATGCACAGGGCGAAGTCGATGGCGAAGCGGTCGAGGACGTTGCGGCTGCGCTCGCGGCCGCCCTCGACGGCGGCCGGCACCGTCTCCTTGTGGGAGTCGATGTAGATGCACCAGTCGGGGCACTCGCGGGCGCACAGCATGCAGACCGTGCAGTTCTCCTCGAACAGGCCGATGACGCCACGCGTGCGGGGCGGCAGTTCGGGCTGGACGTCCGGGTACTGCGCGGTGACGGTCTTCTTCGTCATCGTGCGGAGGGTGACGGCGAGGCCCTTGGCCAGGCCTGCCCCCGGGATCGGAGCCATTAGTTGATCGCCACCTTCACGATTCCGGTGAGCGCGATCTGCGCGAGTGCGAGGGGGACGAGGAGGGTCCAGGAGAGCTTCTGGAGCTGGTCCTCGCGAAGACGGGGGTAGGTGACGCGCAGCCAGATCACGACGAACGCGAGGACGGCCGTCTTCAGCAGCGTCCAGACCCAGCCGAGGCCGCCGGCGCCCCACGGCCCGTGCCAGCCGCCCAGGAACAGGACGGTGGTGAGGCCGCACAGGACGACGATCCCGGCGTACTCGGCGAGCAGGAACAGGGCGAAGCGCAGGCCCGTGTACTCGGTGTACGCGCCGAAGATGATCTCGGAGTCGGCGACCGGCATGTCGAAGGGCGGGCGCTGGAGTTCGGCGAGGCCCGCCACGAAGAAGACGAGGGCGCCCACGATCTGCCACGGCACCCACCACCACTCGAACGCGTCGACGATGCCGGGCAGGGAGACGGTGCCCGCGGCCATCGCGACCGAGGCGGCGGCGAGCAGCATCGGCAGTTCGTAGGCGAGGAGCTGAGCTGCGGTGCGCAGGCCGCCCAGGAGGGAGAACTTGTTGGCCGACGCCCAGCCCGCCATGAGCGAGCCGAGCACTCCGACGCCCATGACGGCGAGCACGAAGAAGATGCCGGCGTCGACGACCTGGCCGACCGCGCCCTCGCTCGGCCCGATGGGGATGGCGAGGAGGACGAGGAGGTACGGCAGGAGGGCGACGGCGGGTGCGAGCTGGAAGATGCGGCGGTCCGCGTCGGCGGGAACGACGTCTTCCTTCTGCGCGAACTTCACTCCGTCGGCGACGAGCTGGGCCCACCCGTGGAAGCCGCCCGCGTACATGGGACCGAGTCGGCCCTGCATGTGCGCCATCACCTTGTGCTCGGTCTGGCCGACGACAAGGGGCAGGACGAGGAAGGCGACGAAGACGACGATGAGCCGCAGAGCGACGTCGAGCACGTCGTTCACTCCGTTCCTCCTGTGGTCTCGGGGTTGTCGGGGCCGTCGGGGCTTTCGGGGGCGTTGGCCTCCGCCGGTTCTGCGGGCTCCGCCGGTTCTGCGGGCTCCGCCGGTTCTGCGGGCTCCGCCGGTTCGGGCTTCGCCTCCGGCTCACGCCGGGGTTCGGCCTCGGGTGTGTCGAAGGCCGGGCGCGCGTGGTGCCACGGCGCGTCGCCGGTGCCCTTCGGCTCGGGTTTCGCGGGCGTCTCGGGGGTCTCGGCCGGCGTGGGCTCCGGCGCCGCGGGAGCCGCGGGCGTCTGTGAGGCCGACCCCTGCGAGGCGCTCCGCGAGCGGCGCGGCGGTGCGGCGGCGGCCGCCGCGTCCGGTCCCGCCTGGCTCGCCGACCCCTCCCCCGCTGTACGGGCGCGCCGCACCGGGCGCTCGCCCGCCGCGCGGCCCGCGCCGCGTGCCGGACGGGCCGGCGCGGGCGGGAGCTGGCCCTTGAGCGGGCCCCATTCGTTGGGGTCGGGGACACCGGGCGGCAGCATCTGCCGCCGCTTGGGCCCGCCGTGCCCCGCACCCGCCGCAGGCTCCCCTGGCTCCTTGGCCCCCGGCCACGCCTTCACGACGCGCGCCGCGAGCACGAAGTCCTTGCGCAGCGGGTGGCCCTCGAAGCCGTCGGGAAGGAGGAGCGGCACCAGGTGCGGGTGGCCCTCGAAGCGGACGCCGAACATTTCGTGCGTCTCGCGCTCGTGCCAGCCCGCGCCCGCGTACACGTCGACCGCGGTGGCCAGGACGGGGGCGTCGTGCGGCACGGTGGTGCGCAGGAGCAGGCGGCGTACGGGAGACAGGGCGACGACGTGCGCGCAGACGCGGAAGCCCGTGCCGGGCTCGTCGACCGCGCTCAGCCAGTCGAAGTAGGTGCAGCCCAGCGTGGTGCGGGCCGTTTCGAGGGCGGCGGTCCACGTGTCCGCGGGAACGTCGACGGTGAGGACCTCGTACGACTCCTCGGCCGTGGCGTCCGGGCCGAAGAGCTCCTCGACGGGGCGGGGCAGCCAGCCGGTCACCGCTCGCCCTCCCCGGAGTCGTCGCGCGTGGGGACCGGCGGCTTCACGAGACCGCTGCTGAGCGCGGCCGCGGAAGGCCGCCCGGCCGCCGCGTCGGCCGACGCGTACCGCTCGCCCAGCGACTCGCGCGCGATCTTCTCCTGAAGCTTCAGAATCCCCTGGAGCAGCGCCTCCGGCCGCGGCGGGCACCCGGGCACGTACACGTCGACCGGAATGATCTGGTCGACGCCCTTGGTGACCGAGTACGAGTCCCAGTACGGCCCGCCGCAGTTGGAGCAGGCGCCGAACGAGATGACGTACTTGGGCTCGGGCATCTGCTCGTACAGGCGCTTAACGGCCGGGGCCATCTTGTCCGTGACCGTGCCGGAGACGACCATCAGGTCGGCCTGGCGCGGGCCCGGTGCGAAGGGGATGACGCCGAGGCGGATGAAGTCGTGCCGCGCCATGGACGCCGCGATGAACTCGATGGCGCAGCAGGCCAGGCCGAAGTTGAAGACCCAGAGCGAGTAGCGGCGGCCCCAGTTGAGGACCACCTTCATCGGCTCGGGGGCCAGGCGGGACAGCACACCCAGCTTCTTCGGGCTCACCGGCTCCGGCAGGAGCACCGGCTCCGAGGGGGGCACGTCCGGGGTCACGTCCATGTCAGGACGCCCTTCTTGTATGCGTACAGCAGGCCCACGGCGAGGAAGCCGAGGAAGATGAACATCTCCACGAGCGTCGCCGCGCCGAACTGCGGATCGGCGAAGACGGTCGCCCACGGGAAGAGGAAGATCGAGTCGACGGCGAAGATCACGTAGAGGAACGCGTAGACGTAGTAGCGGACCTGGGTGTGGGCCCAGCCTTCACCGACGGGGTCGACGCCGCACTCGTACGTCAGGAGTTTCTCGGGGGTCGGGACCACCGGCCTCAGAAGCCGCCCCGCGCCGAAGGCGACGGCCACGAACAGGACGCCCACCACGGCGATTGCGCCGACTACAGAGTACGTCTGGAAGTAGCCCGCGGCGACGATGGTCGATTCCGGCACGTCCGCCCCTCGCTCCGTGGTGTTCGACGATCTGTACGCACGGGAGTCTAGG
The DNA here is from genome assembly GCF_053644375.1 of Streptomyces sp. NPDC055400. Classification (NCBI taxonomy): domain Bacteria; kingdom Bacillati; phylum Actinomycetota; class Actinomycetes; order Kitasatosporales; family Streptomycetaceae; genus Streptomyces; species Streptomyces sp. NPDC055400. Next base: position 303,325 of record NZ_JBSHLM010000008.1, read on the forward strand.
GCCTGTTAAAGAGACGGTAAGCAGGCGTCCAGGGTTGAGGTGGGGTTATCCCCCGCCGGGTCCGGCAGCCCGCCTCATGGCGCCCCGGCGCCCGGCCGGGCACGCTGGCGCATATGACCGCTCGCATCATCACCACAGAGCCGGACGCGGACCGCCCGCCGGCCCCGCGCTTCGCCTTCGGCCGGCACACCTGGAAGGAGATCGCGTATCTCCTCAGCAATCTGCCGGTCGCCGTGCTCGGCTTCACGTATGTCGTGACGATGCTGGCCACCGGCGTAGGCCTGGCCGTGACGGTGATCGGCCTGCCCGTGCTCGCGGCCGGTCTGCTCGGCGCGCGTCAGCTCGGGAAGGCGGAGCGCGGGCGGGCCCGCGCCCTGCTCGGGCTGCGCATCGAGGAGCCGAGCCCGCTGCCGCGCCGGCGCGACGAGGGCTTCTTCGGCCGGCTGTGGTCCCGCCTGAAGGACCCGGTGGGCTGGCGGGCGATGCTGTACGAGTTCATACGGCTGCCGTGGGGCGTGCTCACGTTCGCGATCACGCTGACCGGGCTCTTCGTGCTGTGGCCGGTGCTTCCGTTCATCGTGCGGAGTCTCACCAACGCGGACCGGGCGATGGCGCGGGCGCTCCTGTCGCCCTCGGACGAGCTGGAGCGGCGGATCGCCGAGCTGGAGTCGGACCGCGGCGTCGTCGTCGACACGGCCGCCGCCGACCTGCGCCGCATCGAGCGCGACCTGCACGACGGCGCACAGGCCCGCCTGGTCAACCTCGCGATGGGCCTCGGCCTCGCGAAGGAGAAGCTGCTCGAGGACCCGGACGCCGCTGCCGCGATGGTCGACGAGGCGCACGGCGAGGTGAAGCTGGCCCTTCAGGAGCTGCGCGATCTGGCCCGCGGCATCCACCCGGCGGTCCTGACCGACCGCGGCCTGGACGCGGCCCTGTCCTCCGTGGCCTCGCGCTGCACGGTCCCGGTGAAGGTCACGGCCGACCTGCCTCAGCGGCCCGCCGCGGCGATCGAGGGCATCGCGTACTTCACGGTGTCCGAGCTGCTCCAGAACGTCAGCAAGCACAGCGGGGCACGGTCGGCGTCGGTCGACGTGTGGCGCTCCGGGGACCGGCTGCTGATCCAGGTGAGGGACGACGGGCACGGCGGCGCGAGCCTCGACAAGGGCACGGGCATGTCGGGCCTCGCGGACCGGCTCGGCGCGGTGGACGGCCTGTTCGTCGTGGACTCGCCGGAGGGCGGCCCGACGACAGTGACCGCCGAGCTGCCCTGGCGCGACCGCACACCCGCCTGAGAAGCACCGCGGGGGTAGGGAAAACCCCCGGTCCAAGACGCCGACCGGCTCCATGGCCGCGAGGCGCCGCCGCGAGGAGTCTGGACGTACCAGGCGGACGAGCAGAACGGACGGACCCCACCGATGATCACGCCCACGCAGTACGGACAGGGACACGGCTACCGCGACGACGCGGTGGCCGGGGAACGGCGTCACCGTCTCCCGGCCGGGCTGCGCGCGCCGTTCGAGGGCCGTACGTTCCGCGAGTTCGGCTATCTGCTCCTGAGCCTCCCGATCAGCATCATCACGTTCGTGTACGCGGTGACGATGGTGTCGCTCGGCGCCGGCCTGCTGATCACGTTCCTCGGCATCCCCGTGCTGGCCGGCGCCCTCGCCGGGGCGCGCGGGTTCGCCGCGATGGAGCGGGCCAGGGCGCGCGCGCTGCTCGGCGTCGACGTCGGCACCCCTGCTCCGCTGCGGCCCCGCGCCCACGGCCCGATGGCGTGGACGGGCGCCCTCCTCAAGAGCGGCGAGTCCTGGCGCAACCTGCTGTACACGGTCGTGCACTTCCCGTGGGCGGTCTTCGCGTTCAACGTCGCGCTGGTGTTCTGGACGGTCGGCTGGTCCCTGCTCACGTATCCGCTGTGGCAGTGGGTCTTCCCCATGTACGCGGGCCAGGGCGGCATCCAGTTGTACGGCGACGGCGCGCACAACGTGTACCTGGACAACCCCTTCGAGATCACCGTCACCGCGGCGGTCGGCCTGCTGATCACGCTCGCGACGCCGTGGATCATCAGGGCGCTGGCCTCCGTGGACCGGGCGCTGGTGAGCGGGCTGCTCGGCCCCTCGCGGCTGGCCACGCGGGTCGTGGAACTCGAGTCGGACCGCGGCGTCGTCGTCGACACGGCCGCCGCCGACCTGCGCCGCATCGAGCGCGACCTGCACGACGGCGCACAGGCCCGCCTGGTCAACCTCGCGATGGACCTGGGCCTCGCCAAGGAGAAGCTGACGGAGGACCCGCGGGCGGCGGCGCGCATGGTGGACGAGGCGCACGGCGAGGTGAAGACGGCGCTCCAGGAGCTGCGGGACCTGGCCCGTGGCATCCACCCGGCCATCCTGACCGACCGCGGCCTGGACGCGGCCCTGTCCTCCGTGGCCTCGCGCTGCACGGTCCCGGTACAGGTCGAGGTCGACCTGCCCGCGCGGCCCGCGCCGGCCATCGAGGGCATCGCGTACTTCACGGTGTCCGAGCTGCTCCAGAACGTCAGCAAGCACAGCCGGGCGACCCGCGCCACGGTCGACGTGTGGCGGGTCGAGGACCGGCTGATGCTCCAGGTGATGGACAACGGTGTGGGCGGCGCCGACGCCTCCGCCGGTTCCGGCCTCGCGGGGCTCGCCGAGCGGCTCGACGCCGTCGACGGGATCCTCCTGGTGGACTCGCCGGCGGCGGGCCCGACGCGGATCACGGCCGAACTGCCGTGGCGGCGCGCCTGACGGCCGGCTCACGCGTGTGCGGTGCACCCTTCCCCGGGGCGCACCGCACACGCGTGTCCTCCCTCTTCCCGGCCAATCCCGGCACCACTGCCCGGGACCGTCCGGATGCTGGGATGCTGGTGACTGCTGAACGGGTGGGACGGGCTGTGGGGGGCCGAGAAACGTGGAGGACAGAGTGCGAGTGGTCATCGCCGAGGATTCAGTGCTGCTCAGGGAGGGCCTGACCCGGTTGCTGACCGACCGCGGGCACGACGTGGTGGCGGGCGTGGGAGACGGGGACGCGCTGGTCAAGACCATCACCGAGCTGGCCTCGCAGGACGCGCTGCCGGACGTGGTGGTCGCCGACGTGCGGATGCCGCCGACGCACACGGACGAGGGTGTGCGCGCCGCGGTCCTGCTGCGCAAGCAGCACCCGGGGCTCGGGGTGCTGGTCCTTTCGCAGTACGTGGAGGAGCAGTACGCGACCGAGCTGCTCGCCGGTTCCAGCCACGGTGTGGGCTACCTGCTCAAGGACCGGGTGGCCGAGGTGCGCGAGTTCGTGGACGCGGTGGTGCGGGTGGCGCAGGGCGGTACGGCGCTCGACCCCGAGGTGGTGGCCCAGCTCCTGGGGCGCAGCCGTAAGCAGGACGTGCTGGCGGGGCTGACTCCGCGTGAGCGCGAGGTGCTCGGCCTGATGGCCGAGGGCCGGACGAACTCGGCGATCGCGCGTCAACTGGTCGTGAGCGACGGCGCGGTGGAGAAGCACGTCAGCAACATCTTCCTGAAGCTGGGGCTGTCCCCGAGTGACGGGGATCACCGGCGCGTTCTGGCGGTGCTCACCTACCTGAACTCGTGACGACCTGACAACCTGTCAGATATGGCGGGAATCGACCGGTGGACTCCAGGACGATCCGGGACCGGCTTCCGGGCCGGCTCGGAGTCGACCCGGATTCGACCCGGATTCGGTCCTAGAACCAAAGGATGAGTGGGCGCGTCTTCGAACAGGGGGCCGTAGGGGTGGGTAAATCGTGACAAACAAGGTCATCAGGGTGTCTCATTGTCGCGTCCACCATGCGAACCATCCAGGGAAGGCGACCCTTACCGACGTAGGGTGGGCCATGGAGAGGCCGGTCGGCCGGCCGCTCCCGCAGAGCCGCCTCGAGGGAGGTCCAGTTCAGTGACCAGCCAGGTCAGTAGCCCGGCCGAGCAGGCCGATGGGGCAGTGGTCGGAGAGCAGCGCAAACACGCGAACGACAAGGACGTACGGCGTCTGGACCGGGTGATCATCCGGTTTGCGGGTGACTCGGGCGACGGGATGCAGCTGACGGGTGACCGGTTCACCTCGGAGACTGCGTCGTTCGGGAACGACCTGTCCACGCTGCCGAACTTCCCCGCCGAGATCCGGGCGCCCGCAGGGACACTGCCGGGCGTTTCTTCGTTCCAGCTGCATTTCGCGGACCACGACATCCTCACGCCGGGCGACGCGCCGAACGTGTTGGTGGCGATGAACCCGGCCGCCCTGAAGGCGAACATCGCGGATGTGCCGCGCGGCGCGGAAATCATCGTCAACACGGACGAGTTCACCAAACGGGCGATGCAGAAGGTCGGTTACGAGACCTCCCCGCTGGAGGACGGCTCGCTGGACGGGTATCACGTCCATCCGGTGCCGCTGACGACGCTCACGGTCGAGGCGCTCAAGGAGTTCGAGCTGTCCCGCAAGGACGCGGGCCGCTCGAAGAACATGTTCGCGCTGGGTCTGCTGTCGTGGATGTACCACCGGCCCACCGAGGGCACGGAGCGGTTCCTCAAGTCGAAGTTCGCGAAGAAGCCGCAGATCGCCGCGGCGAACATCGCCGCTTTCCACGCGGGCTGGAACTTCGGTGAGACGACGGAGGACTTCGCGGTCTCCTACGAGGTCGCGCCCGCGTCGTCCGCGTTCCCGACCGGCACCTACCGCAACATCTCCGGGAACCTGGCCCTGTCCTACGGGCTGATCGCGGCGTCCAAGCAGGCGGATCTGCCGCTGTACCTGGGCTCGTACCCGATCACGCCGGCCTCGGACATCCTCCACGAGCTGTCGAAGCACAAGAACTTCGGCGTGCGCACGTTCCAGGCGGAGGACGAGATCGCCGGGATCGGCGCGGCGCTGGGCGCGTCGTTCGGCGGCAGCCTCGCCGTCACGACCACCTCCGGCCCCGGAGTGGCCCTGAAGTCGGAGACGATCGGACTGGCCGTCTCCCTCGAACTGCCGCTGCTGGTGGTGGACATCCAGCGCGGCGGCCCCTCCACCGGGCTGCCCACCAAGACGGAGCAGGCGGACCTGCTCCAGGCGATGTACGGGCGCAACGGTGAGGCGCCGGTTCCGGTGGTCGCGCCGCGCACGCCCGCCGACTGTTTCGACGCGGCGATCGAGGCGGCCCGGATCGCGATCACGTACCGCACCCCGGTCTTCCTCCTCTCCGACGGCTACCTGGCCAACGGCTCGGAGCCGTGGCGCATCCCCGAGATCGACCAACTCCCCGACCTGCGCACCCAGTTCGCGTCCGGCCCGAATCACACCGAGGCCGACGGCACCGAGGTGTTCTGGCCCTACAAGCGCGATCCGCAGACGCTGGCCCGTCCGTGGGCGATCCCGGGCACGCCGGGTCTTGAGCACCGTATCGGCGGGATCGAGAAGCAGGACGGCACGGGCAACATCTCCTACGACCCGGCCAACCACGAGCACATGGTCCGCACCCGCCAGGCCAAGATCGACGGCATCGAGGTCCCGGACCTGGAGGTCGACGACGCCTCGGGCGAGGCCCGCACCCTGGTCCTCGGCTGGGGTTCGACCTACGGACCGATCACCGCCGCCGTACGCCGGCTGCGCACCGCCGGCGAGCACATCGCGCAGGCCCATCTGCGCCATCTGAACCCGTTCCCGCGGAATCTGGGCGAGGTCCTGAAGCGTTACGACAAGGTGGTGATCCCCGAGATGAACCTCGGCCAGCTGGCCACCCTCGTCCGGGCGAAGTACCTGGTGGACGCCCGCTCGTACAACCAGGTCAACGGCATGCCGTTCAAGGCTGAGCAGCTCGCCACGGCTCTCAAGGAGGCCATCCATGGCTGACACCGGCACGAAAGGCACGGGCGCGATCGAGGCGCTCTCGCTCGTACCCAAGGCCGAGGCCGAGCAGTCCATGAAGGACTTCAAGTCCGACCAGGAAGTGCGCTGGTGCCCCGGCTGCGGCGACTACGCGATCCTGGCGGCCGTCCAGGGCTTCATGCCCGAGCTCGGCCTGGCGAAGGAGAACATCGTCTTCGTCTCGGGCATCGGCTGCTCGTCCCGCTTCCCGTACTACATGAACACCTACGGGATGCACTCCATCCACGGCCGCGCCCCGGCCATCGCGACCGGCCTGGCCTCCTCGCGCCGCGACCTGTCCGTGTGGGTGGTCACCGGTGACGGCGACGCCCTGTCCATCGGCGGCAACCACCTCATCCACGCCCTGCGCCGCAACGTGAATCTGAAGATCCTCCTCTTCAACAACCGGATCTACGGCCTCACCAAGGGCCAGTACTCGCCCACCTCCGAGGTCGGCAAGATCACCAAGTCGACGCCGATGGGCTCTCTCGACGCGCCCTTCAATCCGGTGTCCCTCGCGCTCGGCGCGGAGGCGTCGTTCGTGGCCCGTACCGTCGACTCCGACCGCAAGCACCTCACCGACGTGCTGCGCCAGGCGGCCGCCCACCCGGGCACCGCCCTGGTGGAGATCTACCAGAACTGCAACATCTTCAACGACGGCGCCTTCGAAGTCCTGAAAGACAAGCAGCAGGCCGAGGAGGCGGTGATCCGCCTGGAGCACGGGCAGCCGATCCGCTTCGGCACCGGCCTCGCCAAGGGCGTCGTGCGGGACCCGCAGACCGGTGACCTGGAGGTCGTCGACGTGAGCGAGGACAACCAGTCACAGATCCTCGTCCACGACGCGCACGCGGCCTCGCCCACGACGGCGTTCGCCCTGTCCCGCCTGGCCGACCCGCACACCCTGCACCACACGCCCATCGGTGTCTTCCGCTCCGCCGAGCGGCCCGTCTACGACGTGCAGATGTCCGAACAGCTCGACGAGGCGATCGAGCAGAACGGCAAGGGCGACCTCGGCTCGCTGCTCGCCGGGGGCGACACCTGGACCGTGGTCGGTTAGGCGGATCCGCCCGATGACACAGCCCGCGCCCCTCAGGGGGTGCGGGTTTCGTCGTATGCCGCCCTGGCCTCCGTCACCGCTTCCATGCGGCGCTCCGTCCACGTCGCGAGCGTTCTCACCTGTTCCGCCGCCTCGCGGCCGAGACCGGTGAGCGAGTAGTCCACGCGCGGCGGGATGACCGGCTTCGCGTCGCGGTGCACCATGCCGTCACGCTCCAGGGTCTGGAGTGTCTGCGTGAGCATCTTCTCGCTGACGCGGCCGATCTCCCTTCGCAGCTCGCTGAACCGGTACGAGCGCTCCTCGAGGGCGATCAGGACGAGGACGCCCCAGCGGCTGGTGACGTGTTCGAGCACGAGCCGGTACGGGCACATGTCCTCGCCGCCGGAACTCCCCTTACTTACTGCCATGCCAGTACCTTACTTCAAAGTGGGTACTTTCCAATAGTTAGCGCCCGGCGTAAGCTCAGCGCTATAACCAGCCACTAAGGGAGATTTCAGACATGAGCATCGTCGTCACCGGAGCCACCGGACACCTCGGCCGTCTCGTCATCGACGGCCTCCTCGCCGCCGGCGTCCCGGCGGAGCGCATCGCCGCCGTCGTCCGCGACAAGGAGAAGGCCGCCGGCCTCGCCGCCCGCGGCGTCGAGCTGCGGATCGCCGACTACAGCGCGCCCGAGACGCTGACCGGGGCCTTCGCCGCCGGGGACCGGGTCCTGCTGATCTCCGGCAGCGAGGTCGGGCAGCGTGTGGCGCAGCACCAGGCCGTGATCGACGCCGCGAAGGGCGCGGGCGTCGCGCTGCTCGCGTACACCGGCGTACTCGGCGGGCCCGCCGCCGACTTCGACCTGGCGGCCGAGCACAAGGTGACCGAGCAGGCGATCCTCGACTCCGGCCTGACGTACACGTTCCTGCGCAACGGCTGGTACCACGAGAACTACACCGAGAACCTCGCCCCGGTCCTGGAACACGGCGCCGTCACCGCCTCCGCGGGCGAGGGCCGCGTCGCCTCCGCCTCCCGCGCCGACTACGCCGCCGCCGCGGTCGCCGTCCTCACCGGCGAGGGCCACGAGAACCAGGCGTACGAGCTGAGCGGCGATGTCGCCTGGTCGTTCGCCGAGTACGCCGCCGAGCTGTCGAAGCAGACCGGCCGCACGATCACGTACAACTCCGTCACGCCCGAGCAGAACCGGGAGATCCTGCTCGGCGCCGGACTGCCCGCACCCGTCGCCGGCATCTTCGTCGGCGTCGACACCGCCATCGGGCAGGGCCTGCTCGCCTCCGCCAATGGCGACCTGTCCCGGCTGACCGGCCGCCCCACGACCCCGCTCGCGGACGCGATCAAGGCCGCGCTCGCCTGAGAACGGACGGTCTCCCACCCGCACGGACGTGCTGTCATGACCGTATAGGGATACGGACATGACAGCTGGTGCCCCGCGGCGCTACCTTCATGGGTGGCCGCCACGGGGCGTCCGCGTGTGTGAAGGAGGGGCCGTGGAGGCTGGGCAGTCGAGGAGCGAACAGCGCACAGGACTGTTGAACGGCATCGCCGCCTACGGGATGTGGGGCCTGGTGCCCCTGTTCTGGCCCCTGCTCAAGCCCGCCGGCGCCGGTGAGATCCTCGCCCACCGCATGGTGTGGTCGCTGGCGGTGGTCGGCATCGCCCTGCTCTTCGTACGCCGCTGGGCCTGGGCCGGTGAGCTGCTGCGCAACCCGCGCAGGCTGGGTCTCGTCACCGTCGCCGCGGCCCTCATCACGGTCAACTGGGGCGTCTACATATGGGCCGTGAACGCGGGCCATGTCGTCGAGGCGTCACTCGGCTACTTCATCAATCCGCTGGTCACCATCGCCATGGGCGTCCTGCTCCTGGGCGAGCGGCTGCGGCCCGCGCAGTGGGCGGCGGTCGGCGTCGGCCTCGCCGCGGTCCTCGTCCTCGCCTTCGGATACGGGCAGCCGCCCTGGATCTCCCTCTGCCTGGCCTTCTCCTTCGCCACGTACGGCCTGGTGAAGAAGAAGGTGAACCTCGGCGGCCTGGAGTCGCTCGCCGCCGAGACCGCGATCCAGTTCGTGCCCGCGCTCGGCTACCTGCTGTGGATCGGCTCGCAGGGCGAGTCCACGTTCGGCAACGGCGCGGGCCACGCCACGCTGCTCGCGGCGACGGGCCTGGTCACCGCGATCCCCCTGGTCTGCTTCGGCGCCGCCGCCATCCGCGTACCGCTGTCGACGCTGGGGCTGCTCCAGTACCTGGCGCCGGTCTTCCAGTTCCTGCTCGGCATCCTGTACTTCCACGAGGCGATGCCCGCCGAACGCTGGGCGGGCTTCGCTCTCGTATGGGTGGCGCTCACGCTCCTGACGTGGGACGCCCTGCGGACGGCCCGGCGGGGGCGGATCGCGCTGGCCGAGCAGGAGGCGCGGGCGACGGCTCCGGAGACGGTGCCGGAGTCGGCGACGAGTCCCCAGGCACAGAGCCGGCGGCAGGCGCAGCCGGATCCGCGGCGCGAGCCGGCCGCCTGATCCCGCGCGCCGACACGAGCGCGCCCAGCGTCACCATCACCACCGGCACCACGAGGGCCGCGCGGAAGGCGGAGAGCGTGTCCGGGCCGGCCCCCTTCGAGGCGAGCCCGTACACCGCGGTCACCGCCGAGATGCCGAGCGCCGAACCGAACTGCGTCGACGTGTGGAGCAGCCCGCCCGCGAGCCCCTGCTCCTCCTCCGCGACCCCGTCCGTCGCCGCGATGGTCAGCGGACCGTAGGCGAGCGCGAACGCGGTCCCGGCGAGGATCAGGGTCGGGAACATCGCGGCGTACGTCCAGTCCGTGCCGACCGGCAGGAAGAGCCCGTACGCGAGGATCGCCAGCAGGAAACCGCCGAGGACGACGCGCGCGTTGCCGAAGCGCTCGACCAGACGCGGGGTGAGCGTCGGCGCGAGGACCGCGTCGCAGCCCATCACGACGAGCGCGATCGCCGTCTGCAGGGACGACCAGCCGCGCAGTTCCTGGAGGTACAGGGTCAGCACGAACTGGAACCCGAAGAACGCGCCGACGAACAGCAGTGCCCCCAGGTCGGCGCGGACCACCGTCCCCGTACGAAAGATGCCGAGCCGCACGAGGGGCGCCGCGCTGCGCCGCTCCACTGCGACGAAGACACCGACGAGTGCGAGCCCCAGGGCGACGGCGGCGGCCGTCAGCGGCCAGTCCGCGAGCCCGTGTTCGAGCCGCACGACGCCGTAGGCGACCAGCAGCATGGCGCCCGCCGCCGCGGCCGCTCCGGCCACGTCGAAGCCGCCGCGCCGCCGCCCGGGCGCGGCCTGCGCCGGAATCAGCCGCACCGCGGCGGCCAGGATCACGCCGGCGAGCAGCACGGGCGCGAAGAACACCCACCGCCAGCCGAGCTCGGTCAGCAGCCCGCCGATGACGAGCCCGAGGGAGAAGCCGCCCGCGGCCGTGCCCGCGAAGACGAGGAGCGCCTTGTTGCGCTGCGGCCCCTCGGCGTACGAGGTGGTGATGAGCGACAGCGCGGCCGGCGTCATGAACGCGGCGGAGACGCCGGTGACGAAGCGCGCGACGATCAGCATCCACCCCTCGGTCGCGAAGCCGCCGAGCCCGGAGAAGGCCAGGAAGACGGCCAGCGAGAACAGGAACATACGGCGCCGCCCGAGCAGATCGGCCGCCCGGCCGCCGAGCAGCGTGAATCCGGCGTAGCCGAGGACGTAGGCGCTCATGACCCACGCGGCCGTTCCGGTGCCGAGCGCCAGATCGGACCGGATCGAGGGGATCGCGACGGCGAGCATGGCGACGTCGACGCCCTCCAGAAAGATCGTTCCGCAGAGGACCAGCAGCAGTGCCCAGGCGCGAGTACCCATGACGGGTCGGCTCCTCAAGTCGCATACAGGAATGGGTGGTTACGCGGCGGAGGGTCGGTTCCCTCTTGTAACCACATCGATCCTGCGGCAGCATCGACGGGCATGGAAGAAGGCACTTCAAAGTCACCGAGTAACTGCGCGAGCACCGTCTCCGGCGACGGCTACGGCGATACGGACCCCTTCCAGTGGGACACCCGTGAGGACTGCGAGGTGCGCCAGATCCTCGACCGGGTCGCCGACAAGTGGTCCCTGCTCGTCATCGCGCTCCTCGAACACCGGCGGCTGCGCTTCACCCAGCTGCGCCGCGAGATCGACGGGATCAGCCAGCGGATGCTGACGGTCACGCTGCGGCAGCTGGAACGGGACGGCCTGGTGAAGCGGACCGTGCACCCGGTGGTGCCGCCCCGGGTCGAGTACGAACTGACACCGCTCGGCGGCACGCTGCACGAGACGATCCGGTCCCTGGTGACGTGGACCGAACGCCATCAGGGCGAGATCGCCGCGGCCCGCGCCGCGTACGACACCCGGACGCAGGAGGAGCTGGCAGCGGCAGCCGCCGGAGCGGCGGTCGGCGCGAGCGCCCCCTGAGCCGCGGCCCGGGGCGGGCCCCCTGTCCCGCCCGTTCCTCTTTCTGCTCGGCAGCAGCCGCGGCGAAGGCAACACCGAGATCCTGGCCCTCCCCCAAGCTCTTGAGGAGCAGGGGGACCCCCATGGCCGCCGAGCAGCTCTCCCCCGAGGTCGGGCAGCGGTGGATCGACCTCGCCGCGCCCCCGCTCCCCGACTTCGAGGACCTTCGCCACGACAGCGACCACACCCGGCCCGCCGGCGACAACACGGCGCTGCTCCTGGACGCGACCCTCGAAGCCACCGACATCGTCATCGCGTCGCCGCTGTACTGGTACTCCGTCTCGGCCCCCACCAAGCGCTACCTCGACTACTGGTCGGGCTGGCTGCGCACCCCCGGCATCGACTTCAAGGCGACGCTCCAAGGGCGCACTCTGTGGGGCGTGACGGCGCTCGCCCACGAGGAACAGGTCGTCGCGGACCCGCTGGTCGGCACGCTGAGCAACTCGGCCGCGTACATGGGCATGCTCCCCCACTGCCTTAAGGGCGTGGGCGGTACCCCCAGGCGGTGTCCTGCTCGGCAACAGCAGCAAGCCCGGCGACGTCCTCAAGGACGAGGAGGCGCTGCTGCGCGCCAAGACGTTCTTCGGGCCCGAACGGCAGCCGGAGATCGCCCGCTTCCCGTACGAGGCGTAGCAGTGCGGCGGTTGGCTACGCCGTGATGTCCTTCGTCGTGAAGCGCGCCCACGCCGCCGAGCCGAACACGGCCGCGTACAGGCCCTGCAGGCCCAGGTTCCTGAGCAGGTCGTCCCAGTAGACCGGCTCGCGCATCAGGTCGGCGAAGGACAGCCAGTGATGCGAGAACAGATACGGCTGGATCGCGTGCAGCTGGGGGATCTGGTCGAGGATCTGGACGGTGATGAGCAGGCCCACCGTCGTCGCCATCGCCGCGATCCCGCTGTTCGTGAGCGTCGAGACGAACAGTCCGAGCGCGGCGATCCCCACGAGTGACGCGGCCACGACGAGGGCGATCAGCAGGGCCCGTACGAGACCCTCGCCGAAGCCGATCCGCGTGCCGGAGATCGTGACGAGGTCGCCGAGCGGGAAGAGCAGGGCGCCCGTGGCGAGCGCCGTCGCCGCCACGACCAGCGTCGCGACCAGGCAGAACGTCATCGTGGTCGCGTACTTGGTGAGCAGCAGGCGGGTGCGGCCCGCGGGGGCGACGAGCAGATAGCGCAGCGTCCCCGCGTTCGCCTCGCCGGCGATCGCGTCGCCCGCGATCACCCCGACCGCCATCGGCAGGAAGAACGGGAGCGTCGCGGCGAGCGCGGTGAAGACCAGGAACAGGCCGTTGTTGGTGATCTGCGCGATGAACGCGGGCCCTCCCCCGCCGCGGCCCGCGGCCTGTGAACCGCCGCTCGTCTCGATCTTGACGGCGATCCCCACGAGGATCGGCACCCCGGCCAGGACCGCGAGCAGGGCGATCGTGCGCCAGCGGCGGAACGTGGTGACCAGCTCGCTGCGGAACAGGCCGAGCGTCCAGATCCTCTTCCGCACCGGCGCCCCGTCCTTGGCGGTGGTGACGGTGGCGGCGGCCGTGGCCTCAGCCCGCGACATCGAATCCCTCTCCCGTCAGGGCCACGAACGCGTCCTCCAGCGAGGCCCGTTCGAGTCCGAAGCCGCGGACGCGGACGCCCGCGGTGACCAGTGCGGCGTTCAGCTCGGCGAGGTCGGTGCCGGGACCGGGCGGCTCGCCCGTCACCTGGTCGTCCGTCACGGTCAGGTCCGCGATGCCCCGCTCCTTCAGGACGCGCGCCGCGTCGCCGGGGTCGGGGGTCGTGACCACGAGCCGGCCGCGGGCGCCCGCCGCGAGCTCGGCGACCGGGCCCTGCGTGATGAGCCGGCCCCGCGCCATCACGGCCGCGTGCGTGCAGACCTGCTCGATCTCGTCGAGGAGGTGCGAGGAGAGGAAGACGGTCGTGCCGTCCGACGCCAGCTCCCGTACCAGGGAACGGATTTCACGCATGCCCTGCGGGTCGAGGCCGTTCGTCGGCTCGTCGAGCACGAGGAGCTTGCGGGGCTGGAGCAGCGCGGCCGCGAGCCCGAGGCGCTGCTTCATGCCGAGCGAGTACGCCTTCGCCTTCTTGCCCGCGGCGGCCGTCAGGCCCACCCGGTCGAGGGCGGTGGCGACGCGGGCGCGCCGGGTGCGGGGGTCGGCGGCCGGGTCGGCGGAGTCGTACCGGATCAGGTTGTCCCGGCCGGACAGGAACCCGTACAGGGCGGGGCCCTCGATGAGCGCGCCGACGTGCGGGAGGACCGTGCGGGTCGCGCGGGGCACGGGGTGGCCGAGGACGCTCGCCGCGCCGGACGTCGGCTCGATCAGGCCCATGAGCATGCGGATGGTGGTGGTCTTGCCCGAGCCGTTCGGCCCGAGGAAGCCGAAGACGCTGCCGGCGGGGACGGTGAGGTCGAGGCCGTCGACCGCCGGCTGGTCGCCGCCGTAGCGCTTGGTGAGGGCCCGCGTCTCGATCACGGACTCCTCGGCAGTGCTCGCCGCCATCTCGCTCCCGTCGTGCCCGTCGTGCCCGTCGGTTCTGGTGGAGTGCGGGAGTGGAGGCACCGGGACCGGCGCCTCCACTCCTGCCTGCCGACTCTCGTGCCGTGTACGGCTACTGCGCCGCGTTCGCCGCCTTCACGAGCGCGTCCTTGGTGACCGCGCCCGCGTAGACCTTGCCGTCGTCCGTGATCAGCGCGTTGACCAGGCGGGTCGAGAAGACCGTGCCCGAGCCGAACTTGCCCGTCACATGGTCGCCGAGCGCGTCCATGAACTTCTGCGCCTCCGGCGGGACGTCGCCCGAGCCCGAGCCGCCCGCCGGCAGGCCCTGCCCGCCGGGCAGCTTCAGCTCGGCGATGGACGTCCAGCCCTCACCGATGACCTTCATGTCGTTCATGCCGCCGCCCTGAGCGACCCTCAGCTCCTTGGGCATCCCCTTGGGCAGGTCCTTGGGCAGGCCCTTCGGCGCGTGGGACTTGTCCTGCGCCTTGAGGTCGTCGCCCTCGGTGACCTTGGTGCCCTTCGGCGGGGTGAAGTCGAACGTCGAAGCGGCCGGCTTGGCGAAGTCCACCTTGGTGAAGCCCGCGTCCACGACCGCCTTGCCGCCGCCCGCGGGCGTCAGCGTGAACTTCAGCGGCACACCGGTCTTCGCGTCCACCGAGACGGTGATCCCGCCGACCGTCGAACCCGCCTGCTTCGGCTTGACGAGCAGCTTGTACGCGTCACGCCCCGCGACCTGCGAGGTGCCCTCCACCGAGATCGACGTCGTCCTGCCGGACGCCTTCAGGACCTCGTCCGCGAGCTCCTTGGGCGTGGCCGGGACGCCCTTGGGCGCCTCGCCCTCGCGGTGCTTCTCGGCCCGGTCACCGCCGGCAGCGGCGTCCTTGGCGTGGTACGCCTCGTTCGACGCGCTGTCGTAGGCCCAGACCTCGTCGCCGTTGTGGATCACGCTGTACTCGGACGCGTTGTCCAGGACCGACAGCTTGTGGCGGTCGGGGCCGTCCGTCGCGACACGCAGCGTGTGCGTGCCGGAGGCGAGCTCCATCAGCTTGGACTGCGGGTCGGCGGACGAGCCCGCCTTGCCGTCCCCGCCGTCCGAGGAGCCGCCGGCGCCCGGAGTGAAGCCGCCCGCCATACCGCCCAGGGACGGGAGCCCGAGATCCGTGGAGATCTTCACCGTGCCGGACATCTGCTGTACGTCCGACTTGGCGATCTTCTCGATGAGCTGCTGTGCGCTGATCTTCGGCAGATCGGGATTGCCGGAGTCGGCCAGCGCGGGGACGAGCCCGATCGTCGCCGCGGCCACCCCCACCACCGCGACCGGGACCACATAGCGGGTCGCCTTGCGACGACCGGCGCTTTCGGATTCGTACGGTGCCATGTTGTTGCCCTACCTCCGTGTTGGGCGGCGGCCTACCGTCCTTGCTCGTCTGTCCACCCCAAGCCGCCATTCTCACCCGAACTGGTCGGGAGTGGTGCTATCAATCTGACCAAATCGGCCGGGCGGAAGCGTCAGACCCCAGGATCAACTCCGCGTACTCCCGCGGTATGACACAAGAGGGCGGCACGTCCCCCATCCCGTAGGGGACACGCCGCCGGTTCCGCGGGTCGGTCAGCGCGTGGACGGCACATGGTGCGCGGCGACACCCACCGGCGCCGAGGCACAGGGCCGCTCCGGGCCGAGCGGCAACGGCCACTGACCTCACCGGCCCGCGCGCGGCGGCCCGGTGAGGCGGGAGGGCGTCAGCCCGCCCGGTGCACCACCGCGTCGCACAGCTCCAGGAGAGCCGCCTTCGCGGCGCACTCGGGCAGCGGCGCGAGGGTCGCCCGCGCCTCCTCCGCGTACCGCACCGTGTCCTTGCGGGCCTGCTCCAGGGCGGGGTGGACGCGCAGGCGCGCGAGCGCCTCGGCGTGGCGCGCGTCGTCCGTCAGGTCGGAGTCGAGGAGCTCGCACAGGGCGCGGTCCTCGGGCAGGCCGAGCTGCTCGGCGCGCTCGCGCAGCCGGAGGACCGGCAGCGTGGGGATGCCCTCGCGCAGGTCGGTGCCGGGGGTCTTGCCGGACTCGTGCGAGTCGGAGGCGATGTCCAGGACGTCGTCGGCGAGCTGGAAGGCGACGCCGAGCCGCTCGCCGTACTGGGCGAGGACGTCCACGATGCGCTCGTCGGCGCCCGACATCATCGCGCCGAACCGCACGGCCACGGCGATCAGCGAGCCGGTCTTGCCGCCCAGCACGTCGAGGTAGTGGTCGACCGGGTCGCGGCCGTCGCGCGGTCCGGCCGTCTCCAGGATCTGCCCGGTGACGAGGCGTTCGAAGGCCTCCGCCTGGATGCGGACGGCCTCGGGCCCGAGGTCGGCCAGCATGTGCGAGGCGCGCGAGAAGAGGAAGTCGCCGGTCAGGACCGCGACGGAGTTGCCCCAGCGGGTGTTGGCGCTGTCGACGCCGCGGCGCACGTCGGCCTCGTCCATCACGTCGTCGTGGTAGAGCGTCGCCAGATGCGTGAGCTCGACGACGACGGCGGCGGGCACGACACCCGGCGCGTACGGATCGCCGAACTGCGCGGCGAGCATCGCGAGGAGGGGCCTGAAGCGCTTGCCGCCCGCACGGACGAGATGCTGCGCGGCCTCCGTGATGAAGGGGACCCCGCTCTTCGTCGCCTCGAGCAGACCCTCCTCGACAGCCGCCAACCCGGCCTGGACATCGGCTTCGAGAGCCTGGTCCCGCACGCTAAGACCGAAAGTCCCGACGACGGTCACGAGAGGTTCTCCTGTCTGCTGACGATCACATGGCGAACTCGGTCGATCATTTGGTCGATGACACGGTTTGTCGATGTGTCGCTGCCATCACTCAAGTCAGCGTATCCGGTCGCGTTTCGATCACAGTGGGGGCCTGCCCGCACAGACCAGGCCGAGCGGCCCACGAACACCCCCGGTATGTTCTTGATCAGCTCATACGACCGAGTAGACCGGGAGTCTCGCTTTTGTCCCGCACCACGGCCGAGGCCGAGCCGAACGAACCACTGACCGACCAGCCGCCGCCGGGCGACGACCACGCGTTCTTCGGCCAGCCGCGCGGCCTGCTCACCCTGTCGGGACTCGAGGTCTGGGAGCGTTTCTCGTTCCTCGGCATGCAGGCCATCCTCGTCCTCTACTTCGCGGACACGGTGGCACACGGTGGCCTGGGCATGTCCGCGGGGACGGCGGCCTCCGTATCGGCAGCGTACGGAACACTCGTCTACCTCGTCTCGGTGGGGGGCGGCTGGCTCGCCGACCGGATCCTCGGCTCGTACCGCGCGGTCCTGTACGGCGGCATCCTGATCGCCTGCGGCCACTACGCGATGGCGGTGCCGACGGCGGCCATGACCTGGGTCGGCCTCGGCCTGATCAGCGCGGGAACCGGCCTGGTCAAACCCAATGTCGCCACCATGGTCGGCAAGCTCTACCGCACCGACGACGACCGCCGCGACGCCGGCTTCGCGCTGTACTACATGGGCATCAACATCGGCGCCTTCGCGGGCCCCTTGGTCACCGGCTGGCTGGGCGACCACAAGGGCTGGCACTGGGGCTTCTCGGCCGCCGCGATCGGCATGACGTTCGGACTCATCCAGTACGTCGCCGGGCGACGTCACCTGGCCGGGCGCAAACACGCCGCCGAGTACGCGCTGCCGCCCGAAGGGATGCGACGCGCGGTCCGGATGATGATCACGGGCGCGGTCGTCGTCGCCGTACTCGCCGTGATCCTCGTCCGGGCCGGCCGGCTGACGATGGACCGCTTCGTGGACGTCCTCACGCTCGTCTCGGTCATCGCGCCGGTCGTGTACTTCGCGGTCATGTTCCGCAGCCCCCGCGTGAGCGCCGAGGAGCGCCGCAGGCTCAAGCCGTACGTCGTGCTCTTCCTGGCCTCCGTGGTCTTCAACTTCATCCTGTTCCAGGCGTACTCGACGATGATCCTGCTGGCCTCGACGAACGCCAGGACGGAGATCCTCGGCTTCCACTTCCCCGCCGGCTGGTACGCGTCCGCGCTCGGCGCCTTCGAGGTCGCGCTCGCCCCCGTGGTTGCCGGTCTGTGGGCCCGGATGGGGCCGCGTCAGCCGCATGCCTCCAACAAGATCGCGTTCGGCGTGATCCTGGGCGGTCTGTCGTTCCTTCTCATGGTCATCCCCACCTCGGGCCACAGCGGGGACACGTACAAGATGGCCGCCTGGTGGATCGTCGGCTCGTATCTGCTGCTCGGCCTCGGCGACATCCTCCTGGAGACCTCCGGCATGTCGGCGACGACGAAGCTCGCCCCGAAGGCATTCTCCAGCCAGACCATGTCGCTCTGGTTCCTGTCGCTCGCCCTCGCCAACGGCATCCAGGCACAGACCGTGAAGCTCTACGGCGAGGTCTCCAATCCCGCGTACTTCGGCGTCAACGGCGCCATCGCCGTCGTCATCGGTCTGGCCGTGATCGCGCTCGCGCCGTGGCTGCGCAGGACCATGCACCCCGTTCACTGAGGTAACCCCCATGTCAGAAACCCCGGCCATCACCATCCGCACCTCCTTCCCCTACGAGACGACCCGCGAGGACGTCCGTGTACCCCTGCCGGACGGCACCACACTGTTCGCGCGCATCTGGCGTCCGGTGACCGACGAGCCGGTGCCCGCCGTCCTCGAGTACCTTCCGTACCGCCTCAGCGACTGGACAGCGCCGCGCGACTGGCAGCGCCACCCCTGGTACGCGGGCCACGGCTATGCCTCCGTACGTGTCGACGTACGCGGGCACGGCAATTCGGAGGGCCTGCCCGGCGACGAGTACGACTCGACGGAGCTCGCGGACGGGGTCGCCGTCGTCAACTGGCTGGCCGCACAGCCCTGGTGCAGCGGCAAGGTCGGCATGTTCGGCATCTCCTGGGGCGGCTTCAACTCCCTCCAGATCGCGGCCCTCGCGCCCGAGCCGCTCAAGGCGGTCGTCACGGTCTGCTCGACGGACGACCGCTATGACAACGACGTGCACTACATGGGAGGTTCCGTCCTCGCGGTGGACATGCACGCGTGGGCGGCGACCATGCTCGCCTTCGTGTCGCGGCCGCCCGACCCCCAGTTCGTCGGCGAGGGCTGGCGCGACATGTGGCTGAAGCGCCTCGAAGCGGTCGACCCGTTCATCCACACCTGGCTCGGCCACCAGACACGCGACGCCTACTGGCAGCACGGCAGCGTCTGCGAGGACTACACCGCCGTACGCGCGGCCGTCCTCGCGGTGGGCGGCTGGCACGACCCGTACCGCGACACCGTCCTGCGCCTGGTCGAGAACCTTCCCGACCAGCAGGTACGCGGGATCATCGGCCCCTGGTCGCACCAGTACCCGGACCGCGGCCTGCCGCCGGGCCCCGCGATCGGCTTCCTCCAGGAGACCCTCCGCTGGTGGGACCACCACCTCAAGGGCGCCGACAACGGCGTCATGGAGGAGCCCAAACTGCGCTCCTGGATCAGCGACTCGCACCCGCCCGCCACCGTCTACCCGACGCTGCCCGGCCACTGGGCCGGCGATCCGTCCTGGCCCTCCCCGAACGTCGCGCCCCTCGCGTACGCCCTTCAGGGCCCGCCCGTGATCGTGAAGTCACCCCAGCAGACAGGCCTGGACGCGGGCCGCTTCTTCCCCTTCGGCAACGACGCGGATCTGCCGCCGGACCAGCGGGACGAGGACGCGAAGTCGGCGTGCTTCGAGTTCGAGGTGCCCTCGGAGCTGCACGTCCTCGGCCGGCCGCGGGTGTCGCTGCGGATCACCAGCGAGGTACCGCGCGGACAGGTCGCCGTCCGGGTGTGCGACGTGGCGCCCGACGGCGCGTCCACGCTGGTCACACGCGGCGTCCTGAACCTGTCCTCGCGCGAGGGCCGCGACAAGGCCGTCGACTGGACCCCCGGCACCACGGACGAGGTCGACTTCGAGCTGAACGGCATCGGCCACACCTTCGCGGCCGGGCACCGCATCCGCCTCGCGGTGTCGTCCGCGTACTGGCCGTGGATCTGGCCGCAGCCCGGGTCCGAGGCCGGCTTCACCCTCGACCCGACGGGCAGCACCCTCGAACTGCCGGTCAGGATGGTCGACGCCGAGAACGGCGCCGACATCGGCTTCGAACGGCCCGAACAATCCGAGCCGATGGGCGTCGTCCACCCGGCCACCCTGGACGAACAGCGCCCCGAGCGCCTCTGTGTCCGTGACGTCGCCAAGGGCGAATGGCGCCTCGAGGTCGACCCGCGCTACGGCGGCACCCGGGTCTACCCCGACGGCCTCGAATTCACCGAGGACGCCGTGGAGACGTACGTCATCCAGGAGGCGGACCCACTCAGCGCGCGCACCCGCTCCGACTGGTCGATCCGCCTGCACCGGCCCGAGCTGGCATGGGACGTGACGATCAAGACCCGCTCCGAAATCGCCTGCGACGCGACGGACTTCATCACCAGCAACGAGGTGGTGTGCCGGGACGGCGGCGAGGTGGTCTTCCACCGGACGTGGGAGCAGCGGATTCCGCGTACGGCGGGGTGAGGCGGCGGGGCGGGGCCGGCGGGCGCACGGCTAGCGTCGTGCGAAGTGGCGTTCGAGGATCACGGCGACGCCGTCCTCCTCGTTCGACAGGGTCACCTCGTCGGCCGCCGCCCTGAGTTCGGCGTGGGCGTTGGCCATGGCGACGCCGTGGCCGGCCCACGCGAACATCGGCAGGTCGTTCGGCATGTCGCCGAAGGCGATCGTGCGCTCCGGCGTCAGTCCGAGCCGTTCGGCAGCCAGCGCGAGCCCCGTCGCCTTGGTGACGCCGCACGGCTGGAGCTCCACGGTGCCGGGCCCCGACATGGTGACCGTCGCCAGATCGCCGACGACCGCCCGGGCCGCTGTCGCCAACTCGTCGTCGCTCAGGCGGGGATGACGGAGCAGCACCTTGCTGATGGGCTCGGCCCACAGCTCCTCGCGGCGCTCGATCCGCACGGCGGGGAGCGTGGGGTGCGGCATCACATAGCCCCGCTCGATGAGCGTCAGACCGTCCGTGCCGTCCTGATCGACCGCCGCGTCGACCTGGCCGACCTCGGCCTCGATCTTGCCGACGGCCTGCTCGGCGAGGTCACGGTCGAGGGTCAGGGACCACACGATGCGGTCCGTCGCCGCGTCGTACAACTGGGCGCCCTGGGCGCAGACCGCGAGGCCGGCGCCGCCGAGCTCGCCGAGCAGCGGCCGCACGCGCGGCGCGGGCCGTCCCGTCACCACGAGGTGCCGGGCCCCCGCGGCGGCCGCGGCCGCGAGGGCGTCGCGCGTCCGTTCGGAGACCGTGTCGTCGCCGCGCAGCAGCGTCCCGTCCAGGTCTGTGGCGATGAGTTGGAACGGAGCGGAGCGAAACGGAGCGGGCATGATCGAGAGAATACGGACCGCTCCGCCGGGTCACTCCGCCCGGTCACCCCCTCCGTCGGCCCGCCGTTCACCCCAGCGTCGGGGGCCTCACGCGTGGGCCGCCGCGAGATGCTTCACCAGCCGCGGCGACGCGAACTCGGTGCCGCACACGAACCTCATCACCGGCCCGAACGACGACCCGCCCAGCATGCCCGTGAAGTAGAGCCCCGGCACCGAGGACACATAGCCCGCCCCCAGCTTGGGGGTGCCCCGGCTGGCGGCGATCCGGGTCCGCAGACCCTCGCCGAGGAAGTCCATCGCGGCGAGGTCCACGCGGTAGCCGGTCGCGGCGATGACGTGGTCCGCGGTCAGCTCCTCGCGGCGCCCGCCGGGGGCCCGCACCGTGAGGGCCGCGCCCCCGTCCACCGCGGCGGACCCCACGATTCCTTCCACCTCGCGCACCCGCACCTTGTCCTCGAACCGCTCGCGCAGCCACCACGCCCCGAGCGGCCCGAGCACCCGCCGGACGAGGAAGTGCCGTGCCTGCGGCGGAAGATGGCGGTACGGGTGCGGGTAGTACGTCAGCGCGTACAGCGACCAGGCCCGGCCGAACGGCGTCTCGGGACGCAGCTTCGGCTGGCCCCACGGCGGCGCGCCGAATCGTACGGAGCCCTGGCCGCGCGCCACGATCCGCACGCTCGCCCCGGCCTCCGCGGCGAGCGCGGCGCTCTCCAGGGCGGACTGCCCGGCGCCGACGACGATGAGTTCCCTGCCGGAGAACCGGGACAGGTCGTGGTGCTGCGAGCTGTGGGAGACGGGTCCTGTGGGGGCGGGGCCGTCGGGCGCCGCCGCGGCGAGCTCGTGCGGCACGTGGTCGAGGCCCGAGAGACCGGTGGCGACGACGACCGCGCGGGCCGTGAACTGCTCGCCGGAATCCAGCTTGACCTCGAAGTTCTCGTGTCCGCGCCGGTCCACCGACACGACCCTGACCCGCTCCAGGTCGGGCACGAGCTGCTGCTGGAACCAGTCCCCGTAGGCGACGAACGTCTCGACCGGGACGATGTCCTCGTCCGTCACGAGTCGCGGGATCCCCGCGGCGTCGCAGTAGTCGACGAGGTCGTGGCCTCGCTGCGGGGCGTCGATGTTCGAGGCGGACGGCACGGACTTCAGGAGCATTCCCGCGGGCATGTGCGAGCGCCAGCTCACCATGGGGTCGCCGAAGACGCGTACCGGAATGCCGCGTGCCCTCAGATGGGCGGCGGTCGACAGGCCGTACGGGCCCGCTCCGATGACAGCTACCGGATGAATCACGAAGTCCCCTCCCCAGGGAAGAACATTTGCTTCCTACTTCGCGTTGCCACTTGGTACTTGGTACTCAGTGGTGGTCGTGCGCTATCTGGTCCTGGTCGTGCCGCTGCCCCGGCGGTTGGTCCGCCACAGCTGGTGGAGGTGGCGGGCTCCTGGGCCCACGAAGCGGGCGAGCATCGTGAACAGGGGCCGCAGGTCGTCGGTGGCGAACCAGGCGAGCTCCGTGCCCGTGGCGCGGGCGGGGGCGTGCGGGGTCGTGTAGCCGCTGCTGCGGTAGGCGATGAGAGCGGGCAGGTCGATGTTCTCCACCACGTACCGGTGGCCCGCGCGCTGTTCCCCCTCCGGGACGGCGCGGCCGGTCAGGTCGAGATGCATGGCACGGACGACGTCGATCCCGGACTCGCTCTCGAAGAGCCGGAACTGGGCGCCCATGCGCGGATTGAAGTCGAGGAGCTTGTACTGGCCGTCGCGCCGGTCGAAGCGCAGGTCGAGGTCGATGACGCCGGTGAAGCCGATCTGTTTGATGAAACGCGCGGCGAGGTCCGCGAGTTCCGGATTGTCGACGACGTACGCGTTCGCCGTCATGCCCGCGTGCGGCGGCCAGGAGCGCACCTTCACGCCGGTGAAGAGGGCCAGCGGCGTCGAGTCCGCGTCGAAGTACGCGTGCACGATCCAGTCCTCGGCCTGCTCCCTCGGCAGATACTCCTGGAGGATCACGCCGGGCTGCGGGCCCCAGTCGCGGGCGAGTTCGAGCAGGCCCTCGGGGGTCGTGATCTTCGTCGTGCCGTTCACCGCCGGCTGTTTGCGGCGGGTGAACGCCTCCCGGTTCTTGGCGACCACCGGGAAGCGGGCCGACGCGGCGAACGCCTCGATATCGGCGTACGACTCGGGGAACGAGGCCGCCGGCGACGCGACGCCGTGCTCCACGCACAGTTCGTGCAGCCCCTGCTTGCTGGCGAGGCGGCGCGGCAGGTCCCGCTCGGCGCGCGGGAACAGGAACTTCCCGCTGCCGGCCAGCTCCTCCTGGTGCTCCGCGATGAGGACAGCCGCCTCTTCGTCGGTCGGGATCAGGACCGTGGGCCTGCCGATCCGGCGCGCGATGCGCAGCAGGCCCTCGACGAGCCGCTCCGGTTCCTCGGCCCCGGTGGTCCGCCAGGGAAAGGCCCGGCGCAGATAGCGCGAGGACGCCGCGGGCGTGTAACGGTCCTCCGTGATCGCGTACATGGGCACGCCGAGGCGGCCCAGGCTGCGGATCGCTCCCACTCCTCCGTGATGCAGTGGATAGTCACCGAACTTGACGATCAGGCCCGGCACGTCCCGGTCGCATTCGAACGGCACGCTGCTGGCGCTCCTGGCCACGGGTCCCCCCACGTGTCCTGTCCCCCTTCGGACCCGGACCCACCCCGTCCGCGTCCCCCGATAGGACGCTAAGCCGGAATTGACCACTCCAGCAAGGCTTATCCGGACATTGCGAACTCTTTAGACACTGCCCCAACGCGCCGCTCCCACGTAACGTGTGGCCCACCCATATGGAAAGCGAGGCAGGTACGCATGTCCGAGCAGACCCCGCTCACCCCCCTCGACCTCCCCGAAGGCGACCCCTTCGGACCGCACAACCTCCCGTACGGGGTGTTCTCCCTGCCGGGGGAGGCCGTGGAAGCGCGCCGGGTCGGCGTGCGCCTCGGCTCGTACGTGCTGGACGCGGGCGCCGCGGCGGCCGCGCTCGGCTCGCCCTACGTCTCTCTGCTCGCCCGTCCCACCCTGAACCCGCTCATGGCGGCGGGCCGCACCGCCTGGTCGGACGTGCGCCGCGCGCTCACGGCCTGGGTCACGGTCCCGGCCCACCGCGAGACCGTGCGCCCCCTGCTGCACCCGCTCGCCGATGTCACCCTGCACCTCCCCTTCGAGGTCGCGGACTACGTCGACTTCTACGCCTCGGAGAACCATGCCCGGAACCTGGGCCGGATGTTCCGCCCGGACGAGGAGCCCCTGAAGCCCAACTGGAAGCATCTTCCGGTGGGTTACCACGGTCGCGCCGGGACCGTCGTGGTCTCGGGCACGGACGTGGTCCGCCCCTCGGGCCAGCGCAAGCCCCCGGCCGACCCGGCCCCGGTCTTCGGCCCGTCGGTGCGGCTCGACATCGAGACGGAGCTCGGCTTCGTCGTCGGGACGCCGTCCGCGCAGGGCACGCCGGTGCCGCTGTCCGCGTACCGCGACCACGTGTTCGGGCTGTGCCTCCTCAACGACTGGTCGGCGCGGGACATCCAGTCCTGGGAGACCGTGCCGCTCGGCCCGCACCTCGGCAAGTCGTTCGCCACATCGGTCTCGGCCTGGATCACCCCGCTGGACGCGCTGGACGAGGCGCGCGTGGCGCCCCCGGAGCGCACCTACCCGCTGCTGCCGTACCTGGACGACTCGGCGCCCTCCGCCGACGGCATCGCGGACGAGCCCGGCGGCTACGACCTGCACATCACCGTCACCCTCAACGGCCATGTCATCTCCGAGACCTCCTCCGCCTCCCTCTACTGGACGGCGGCGCAGATGCTGGCGCACATGACGGTGGCCGGCGCCTCCCTGCGCACGGGCGACCTGTACGGCTCCGGCACCATCAGCGGCGCCTCGGAGAACTCACGCGGCTCCCTCATCGAGATCACCTGGAACGGCCGCGACCCCATCGAACTCCCCGACGGCAAGCGGACGTTCCTCGAGAACGGCGACGTGGTCACGATGACGGCCTGGGCGCCCGGCCCGGACGACACCCGCGTGGGCCTCGGCGAGGTGACCGGGCGGATCGTGGCCGGCGCCGCGGTGTGAGAGGGCCGGGGGCGGCATCGTCAGTGGCCTGAGGGCGCCGTCACCACCGTCACCACCGTCACCACCGTCACCAGTCGATGTCCTCCGGCTCCGGCTCGCCCTCGGGCCAGCCGGGGTCCGGCTCCGGCGCCTCTCCGGCGGCGGAGTCGGCCGGGGCTGCCGGGCCGCTGGAACCGGCGCCGTCCAGGCCCGCCAGGACGCCGAGCACACCCTCGCCCCACGTGGCCAGCTTCTTCTCGCCGACGCCGCCGATCGTCCCCAACTGGGCGACGGACGTCGGGTGCTGGAGGGCGATCTCCTTGAGCGTCGCGTCGTGGAAGATGACGTACGCCGGGACCCCGTTCTCCTTCGCCTGCGCGCCGCGCCACGCGCGCAGCGCCTCGAACACGGGCTGCAGCTGCTCCGGCAGGTCCGCAGCGGGCGACTTCGCCTTGCGGTCCCGCGAGGCCGACCGGGACGTGGCGGGGCGCGGCGCCTCCTTGCGCAACCGCACCTCCCGCTGACGCCCGAGGACGCTCCCGCTCTCCTCGGTGAGCACCAGCGTCCCGTACTCGCCCTCGACCGCGATGAGCCCCTGTGCGAGCAACTGCCGTGCCACGCCCCGCCATTCGGCCTCGCTCAGGTCCTCGCCGATGCCGAAGACGGAGAGCTGGTCGTGGTCGAACTGGATGACCTTGGCCGTGCGCTTGCCCATCAGGATGTCGATGACCTGGCCCGCGCCGAACTTCTGCCTGCGCTCCCGGTCGAGACGCACCACCGTGGAGAGGATCTTCTGAGCGGCGACGGTCCCGTCCCAGGTCTCCGGCGGCGAAAGGCACGTGTCGCAGTTGCCGCAGCTTGCCGCCTGCGGCTCCTGGCCGAAGTACATGAGGAGCTGGGACCTGCGGCACTGCGCCGTCTCGCACAGCGCCAGCATCGCGTCGAGGTGGGACCCCGCCCGGCGCCGGAACGCCTCGTCCCCCTCCCCCATGTTGATCAGCTTCCGCTGCTGGACGACGTCCTGCAGCCCGTACGCCATCCAGGCCGTGGACGCGAGCCCGTCACGGCCGGCGCGGCCCGTCTCCTGGTAGTACCCCTCGACGGACTTCGGCAGGTCGAGGTGCGCGACGAACCGGACGTCGGGCTTGTCGATGCCCATGCCGAACGCGATGGTCGCGCAGACGACCAGTCCCTCCTCGCGCAGGAACCGGGACTGGTGCGCCGCGCGGGTGCCCGCGTCCAGGCCCGCGTGGTACGGGACCGCCTCGATGCCGTTGCGGCTGAGGAACTCGGCTGTCGCCTCCACCGACTTGCGCGACAGGCAGTACACGATGCCCGCGTCGCCCTCGTGCTCCTGCTTGAGGAAGCTGAGGAGCTGCTTCTTCGGGTCCGCCTTCGGCACGATCCGGTACTGGATGTTGGGCCGGTCGAAGCTCGCCACGAAGTGCTTCGCGTCCGGCATGCCAAGGCGCTGGGTGATCTCCTGGTGCGTGGCGTGCGTCGCCGTCGCCGTGAGCGCGATGCGCGGCACGTCAGGCCAGCGCCGGCCGAGGACGGAGAGCGCCAGGTAGTCGGGGCGGAAGTCGTGCCCCCACTGCGCCACACAGTGCGCCTCGTCGATCGCGAAGACGGAGATCCTGCCGCGGGAGAGCAGGTCGAGCGTGGAGTCGAGGCGCAGCCGCTCCGGCGCCAGATAGATGACGTCCAGCTCGCCCGCGAGGAACTCGGCCTCGACGGTGCGGCGCTCGTCGAAGTCCTGCGTCGAGTTCATGAACCCGGCGCGCACGCCCAGCGCGCGCAGCGCGTCCACCTGGTCCTGCATGAGGGCGATGAGGGGCGAGATCACGACGCCCGTGCCGGGCCTGACCAGGGCCGGGATCTGGTAGCACAGGGATTTCCCGCCGCCGGTCGGCATCAGGACGACGGCGTCCCCGCCGTCCACGACGTGGTCGATGATCGCTTCCTGCTCGCCGCGGAACGCGTCATATCCGAAGACGCGGTGCAGCGTCTCCAGCGCGCCGCCGCGCGTCGCCGTCGCCACGCCGGGCTCCGTCACCTCGCTCATGCCACCGATCCCATTCATCGCCCTGTCCCCCGTACGTCCATACTTTGTGGTTCGACCACTGCTGCCACGATAGGGCTCCGCACCGACAGCCCGAAAAGTTATCCACAGGCTGGGGGTGAAGTCACTTCCCGGCTGGGGGTCCGGGGGTCGTCCCCCGGGAAGCTGCAGCCCACAGGCTGGGGGTGAAGTCACCTCCCGGCCGGGGGTCCGGGGGTCGTCCCCCGGGAAGCCGCAGCCCACAGGCTGGGGGCGAAGTCACCTCCCGGCCGGGGGTCCCGGAACGCCTCCGCCCGGCATCCCCTCGCGGGGACACCGGGCGGTGACGACCGTGCGCCGCGCGGTTACCGCACGAACACGCTCGCCTGGTTCGCCAGGTCCAGGAAGTACTGCGGCGCGAGGCCCAGCACCACCGTGACCGCCACACCCACCGCGATCGTGGTCATGGTCAGCGGCGAGGGCACCGCGACCGTCGGACCGTCCGCCTTCGGCTCACTGAAGAACATGAGCACGATCACCCGGATGTAGAAGAAGGCCGCGATGGCCGACGAGATCACACCGACCACGACGAGCGCACCGGCCCCGCCCTCCGCCGCCGCCTTGAACACGGCGAACTTTCCGGCGAAACCCGACGTCAGCGGGATACCGGCGAAGGCGAGCAGGAACACCGCGAAGACGGCCGCGACCAGCGGCGAGCGGCGTCCGAGCCCCGCCCACTTCGACAGATGCGTGGCCTCGCCGCCCGCGTCCCTGACCAGCGTCACCACAGCGAACGCGCCGACGGTCACGAAGGAGTACGCGCCCAGGTAGAAGAGCACGGACGAGATGCCGTCGGGCGTGGTGGCGATGACACCGGCGAGGATGAATCCGGCGTGTGCGATCGACGAGTACGCGAGGAGCCGCTTGATGTCGGTCTGGGTGATCGCGACGATCGCGCCGCCCAGCATCGTGATGATCGCGATGGCCCACATGACCGGCCGCCAGTCCCAGCGCAGGCCGGGCAGGACGACGTAAAGGAGCCGCAGGAGGGCGCCGAAGGCGGCGACCTTCGTGGCGGCCGCCATGAAGCCGGTGACCGGTGTCGGCGCGCCCTGGTAGACGTCCGGGGTCCACATGTGGAACGGCACGGCGCCGACCTTGAACAGCAGGCCCATGACGACCATGGCGACGCCGATGAGCAGCAGCGCGTCGTTCCCCATGGTGTCGGCGAGCGCCGGGTCGATGTTCTGGATCGATCCGTCGACGACGTCGGCGATCGTGGCGTACGACACGGAGCCCGCGTACCCGTACAGGAGGGCGATGCCGAACAGGGTGAACGCCGAGGCGAACGCGCCGAGGAGGAAGTACTTGACCGCGGCCTCCTGCGACATGAGCCGCTTGCGGCGGGCCACGGCGCACAGGAGGTAGAGCGGCAGGGAGAAGACTTCCAGGGCGATGAACAGCGTCAGGAGGTCGTTCGCCGAGGGGAAGACCAGCATGCCGCCGATCGCGAAGAGCGCGAGCGGGAACACCTCGGTGGTGGTGAACCCGGCCTTCACGGCGGCCTTCTCGCTGTCGCTGCCGGGCACGGACGAGGCCTGCGCGGCGAACGAGTCGACGCGGTTGCCGTGCGCCTCCGGGTCCAGGCGGCGCTCGGCGAACGTGAAGATCGCGACGAGGCCGGTCAGCAGGATCACGCCCTGGAGGAACAGGGCCGGGCCGTCGACGGCGATCGCGCCCATGGCCGCGATGTGCGCCTTCGTGGTGCCGTACCCGCCGGCCGCGAGCCCGACCACCGCGGCGAACGCGGCGGCCAGGGCGACGACGGCGAGGAACACCTGGACGTAGTAGCGGGACTTGCGCGGCAGGAACGCCTCGACGAGGACCCCGATGACCGCCGCACCGATGACGATCAGGGTGGGCGACAATTGGCCGTACTCGATCTTCGGCGCGTCGATCTTCGAGATTTGTTCCTTGAGCGGCGACGTGGCCGCCGTTGTCCACAGGCTGTGGACGGCTGCTGCGCTCACTTGGCCGCCTCCACCGCTGGCTTCGGGTCCTTCTTGTGTACGTCGGACAGGGTCTGCTTGACCGCCGGGTTCACCAGGTCGGTGACCGGCTTCGGGTAGACGCCCAGGAAGATCAGCGCGGCGATCAGCGGGACGACCACCGCGAGTTCCCGCACGCGCAGGTCCGGCAGGGCTGAGACCTCCGGCTTCACCGGGCCCGTCATCGTCCGCTGGTAGAGGACGAGCGTGTAGAGCGCGGCGAGCACGATGCCGAAGGTCGCGATGATCCCGATCACCGGGTAGCGCGAGAACGTGCCGACCAGGACCAGGAACTCACTCACGAAGGGCGCGAGGCCCGGCAGCGAGAGGGTCGCGAGGCCGCCGATCAGGAACGTGCCGGCGAGCACCGGGGCGACCTTCTGCACGCCTCCGTAGTCCGCGATCAGGCGCGAGCCGCGCCGCGAGATCAGGAAGCCCGCCACCAGCATCAGGGCGGCCGTCGAGATCCCGTGGTTGACCATGTAGAGCGTCGCGCCCGACTGGCCCTGGCTCGTCATCGCGAAGATGCCGAGGACGATGAACCCGAAGTGCGAGATCGACGCGTACGCCACCAGGCGCTTGATGTCCCGCTGGCCGACCGCGAGCAGCGCCCCGTAGACGATGCTGATGAGGGCCAGTACGAGGATGACCGGCGTCGCCCATTTCGAGGCCTCCGGGAAGAGCTGGAGGCAGAAGCGGAGCATCGCGAACGTGCCGACCTTGTCGACCACCGCCGTGATGAGGACGGCGACCGGGGTGGTGGCCTCCCCCATCGCGTTCGGCAGCCAGGTGTGCAGCGGCCACAGCGGCGCCTTCACCGCGAAGGCGAAGAAGAAGCCGAGGAAGAGCCAGCGCTCGGTGCTGGTCGCCATGTGCAGCGAGCCGTCGGCCCGCGCGGCGGCGATCTCCTGGAGCGAGAAGTTCCCCGCCACCACGTAGAGACCGATCACGGCCGCCAGCATGATGAGGCCGCCGACGAGGTTGTAGAGCAGGAACTTCACGGCGGCGTACGAGCGTTGGGCCGCCGCGTTCTCGTCGCTGCCCGCGTGGGCACGGTCCCCGAAGCCGCCGATGAGGAAGTACATCGGGATGAGCATGGCTTCGAAGAAGATGTAGAAGAGGAAGACGTCGGTGGCCTCGAAGGAGATGATCACCATCGCCTCGACGCCGAGGATCAGGGCGAAGAAGCCCTGCGTCGGGCGCCACCTCGAACTTCCCGTCTCCTGCGGGTCGGCGTCGTGCCAGCCCGCGAGGATCACGAACGGGATCAGGAGGGCGGTGAGCGCGATGAGCGCCACCGCGATGCCGTCCACGCCCAGCTCGTACCGCACCCCGAAGTCCTTGATCCAGGAGTGGGATTCGGTGAGCTGGTAGCGGGCGCCACCGGGCTCGAAGCGCACGAGCACGACCGCGGCCAGCACCAGCGTGGCGAGCGAGACGAGCAGCGCCAGCCACTTCGCCGCCGTGCGCCGCGCGGCCGGTACGGCAGCCGTGGCGATGGCTCCCACGGCGGGGAGCACCGCCGTCGCTGTCAGCAGAGGAAAGGACATTGCTATCAGACCGCCCTCATCAGCAGGGTCGCGGCGACGATGAGTGCCGCACCGCCGAACATCGAGACGGCGTACGAGCGGGCGTAGCCGTTCTGGAGCTTGCGCAGCCGGCCGGAGAGCCCGCCGACCGAGGCCGCCGTCCCGTTGACCACGCCGTCGACCAGGGTGTGGTCGACGTAGACCAGGGAGCGGGTGAGGTGCTCGCCGCCGCGGACCAGGACCACGTGGTTGAAGTCGTCCTGGAGGAGGTCACGGCGGGCGGCCCGGGTGAGCAGCGAGCCGCGCGGGGCGGCGACGGGGACCGGGCGCCGGGCGTACTGGAGGTAGGCCAGGGCCACGCCGATCACCAGGACCACCATGGTGGCCGCGGTGACGGTCGTGGCGCTGATCGGCGCGTCCCCGTGGCTGTGCTCGGTGACCGGCTCCAGCCAGTGCAGGAAGCGGTCACCGATGCTGAAGAAGCCACCCGCGAAGACGGATCCGACTGCGAGCACGATCATCGGGATCGTCATGGACCTGGGCGACTCGTGCGGGTGCGGCTCGTGGCCCTCTGCGTCCGGCTGCCAGCGCTTCTCACCGAAGAACGTCATGATCATCACGCGCGTCATGTAGAACGCGGTGATGGCCGCGCCGAGCAGGGCCAGCGAGCCGAGGATCCAGCCCTCCGTGCCGCCCTTCGCGAACGCCGCCTCGATGATCTTGTCCTTGGAGAAGAAGCCGGACAGACCGGGGAAGCCGATGATCGCGAGGTAGCCGAGCCCGAACGTGACGAACGTGACCGGCATGTACTTCCTGAGGGCGCCGTACTTCCTCATGTCCACCTCGTCGTTCATGCCGTGCATGACCGAACCGGCGCCGAGGAAGAGGCCCGCCTTGAAGAAGCCGTGCGTCACCAGGTGCATGATCGCGAAGACGTAGCCGATGGGGCCGAGGCCCGCGGCCAGCACCATGTACCCGATCTGCGACATCGTCGAGCCGGCCAGCGCCTTCTTGATGTCGTCCTTCGCGCAACCGACGATCGCACCGAACAGGAGCGTGACCGCACCCACGATGACGACGACGAGCTGCGCGTCCGGCGACGCGTTGAACACCGCGCCGGAGCGGACGATCAGATAGACACCGGCGGTCACCATGGTCGCGGCGTGGATGAGGGCCGAGACCGGGGTCGGGCCCTCCATCGCGTCACCGAGCCAGGACTGCAGCGGCACCTGGGCGGACTTGCCGCACGCGGCGAGCAGCAGCATCAGGGCGATGCCCGTCAGCGTCGCGCCGCCGCCCTGGTGCTCCTCCGCCGCCTTCAGGACCGGCGCGAAGGCGAACGTCCCGAACGTCGTGAACATCAGCATGACGGCGATCGACAGGCCCATGTCGCCGACGCGGTTGACCAGGAAGGCCTTCTTCGCCGCGGTCGCCGCGCTGGGCTTGTGCTGCCAGAAGCCGATCAGGAGGTACGAGGCGAGGCCCACGCCCTCCCAGCCGACGTACAGGAGCAGGTAGTTGTCGGCGAGGACCAGGAGCAGCATCGCCGCGAGGAACAGGTTCAGGTAGCCGAAGAAGCGGCGGCGCCGCTCGTCGTGCTCCATGTACCCGATCGAGTAGATGTGGATCAGCGTGCCCACACCGGAGATCAGGAGCACGAACGTCATCGACAGCTGGTCCAGCTGGAAGGAGACGTCCGCCTGGAAGCCCTCGACCGGGATCCAGCTGAACAGGTGCTGGGTGAAGGTGCGGTCGTCGGCGCTCTTGCCGAGCATGTCGGTGAAGAGGACGACGCCGATGACGAAGGAGGCGGCCGAGAGCAGCGTGCCGAGCTGATGGCCCACACGGTCAAGCCGCCGTCCGCCGCACAGCAGTACGGCCGCTCCGAGCAGTGGCGCCGCTACCAGCAGCGCAATCAGGTTTTCCACTGTGCAGCGACCCCTTACAGCTTCATCAGGCTGGCGTCGTCGACCGAGGCCGAGTGGCGGGAACGGAACAGCGACACGATGATCGCGAGCCCGACCACGACCTCCGCGGCGGCGACGACCATCGTGAAGAAGGCGATGATCTGGCCGTCGAGATTGCCGTGCATCCGGGAGAACGCGACGAACGCGAGGTTGCACGCGTTGAGCATCAGCTCGACGCACATGAACAGGACGATCGCGTTCCGCCTGATGAGCACGCCGGTGGCGCCGATCGTGAACAACAGGGCGGCGAGATACAGGTAGTTGACCGGATTCACTTCGACGCCTCCTCGGTCCGCTCAAGGCGCTCGGCCGAGCGCTGCTCCAGGGCCTTCAGGTCACTGAGCGCCTCGTCCGACACGTCGCGGATCTGGCCGCGCTGGCGCAGCGTCTTGTTGACCGTGAGCTCGGACGGGGTGCCGTCGGGGAGCAGGCCCGCGATGTCGACCGCGTTGTGCCGGGCGTAGACACCCGGGGCGGGCAGCGGCGGCAGGTGCTTGCCCTCGCGCACACGCTGCTCGGCCATCTCCCGCTGCGTCCTGGCCCGTTCGGTGCGCTCGCGGTGCGTGAGCACCATGGCTCCGAGGGTGGCCGTGATCAGCAGGGCGCCGGTGATCTCGAAGGCGAAGACGTACTTCGTGAAGATGAGGGCGGCGAGCCCTTCCACGTTCCCCCCGGCGTTCGCCTTGCCCAGTCCGCTGAACTGGTGGAGCGAGGCGTTCCCGATGCCCGCGAGGAGCAGGATCCCGAAGCCGAGTCCGCAGATCGCGGCCAGCCAGCGCTGCCCCTTGATGGTCTCCTTCAAGGAGTCGGCCGCGGTGACACCGACGAGCATGACCACGAAGAGGAACAGCATCATGATCGCACCGGTGTAGACGATGATCTGGACGACGCCCAGGAAGTACGCGCCGTTGGCCAGGTAGAAGACCGCCAGGACGATCATGGTCCCGGCGAGGCACAGCGCGCTGTGCACCGCCTTCTTCATCAGGACCGTGCACAGGGCGCCGATGACGGCGACCGTGCCGAGGACCCAGAACTGGACGGCCTCACCGGTGGAGGTGCCCGCAGCAAGCGTGGCTGCGGCGGCGAGCTGGCTCATGCCTCCGCCCCCTCGGGTTCCGGCTTCTCGCCCTTGGAGACGGCGACCTGACGCACCGTGCCGGGCGCGGCCTCCGTCACCAGACCCCGGTAGTAGTCCTGCTCGTCCGTGCCGGGGAAGATCGAGTGGGGCGATTCGACCATGCCCTCCTCGAGCCCGGCGAGCAGCTGCTCCTTGGTGTAGATCAGGTTCTCGCGGCTGCTGTCGGCGAGTTCGAAGTCGTTCGTCATCGTCAGCGCGCGCGTGGGGCACGCCTCGATGCACAGGCCGCACAGGATGCAGCGGGCGTAGTTGATCTGGTAGACGCGGCCGTACCGCTCGCCCGGCGAGTAGCGCTCCTCGTCGGTGTTGTCCGCGCCCTCCACATAGATGGCGTCCGCGGGACAGGCCCACGCGCACAACTCGCAGCCGATGCACTTCTCCAGGCCGTCCGGATGACGGTTGAGCTGGTGCCGGCCGTGGAAGCGCGGGGCCGTGGTCTTGGGCTGCTCCGGGTACTGCTCCGTCAGCCGCTTCTTGAACATGGCCTTGAAGGTCACGCCGAAGCCGGCCACGGGATTCTGGAAGCCGGGCTTGGTCTGCCCGCCCTCCGTCGACTCCTCAGCCATGGGACGCCTCCTTTCCGTCACTGGGACCCTCACCGGTTCCGTCACCGGCAGTATCCGGTCCGCCACTGACAATCAACTCCCGCTCCCCGCGCGGGCGTCGGCGCGGCACGGCCGGCGGAGTCTGGCCGGGCAGCGGCGGCACCGGGAAGCCGCCTGCCATCGGGTCGAAGGCCGCGGCGCGTTCGGCCGCCTCCTGTGCCTCGCGTTCCTTGCCCCCGCGGTCCCTGAAGATGTCGACCAGGAACGAGAGCAGCAGCAGGGCGAGGACGCCCCCGCCCACGTACAGGGCGATGGAGGCGAAGTCGTAGTTCTCGTTCCGCAGGGTCCGCACGGTGGCGACGAGCATCAGCCAGACCACGGAGACCGGGATCAGGACCTTCCAGCCGAGCTTCATCAGCTGGTCGTAACGCACGCGCGGGAGCGTGCCGCGCAGCCAGATGAAGAAGAACAGCAGCAGCTGGACCTTGATGACGAACCAGAGCATCGGCCACCAGCCGTGGTTCGCGCCCTCCCAGAACGTGGACACCGGCCACGGGGCCCGCCAGCCGCCCAGGAAGAGCGTCACCGACACGGCCGAGACCGTCACCATGTTCACGTACTCGGCGAGCATGAACAGCGCGAACTTGATCGACGAGTACTCGGTGTTGAAGCCGCCGACGAGGTCGCCCTCGGACTCCGGCATGTCGAACGGCGCGCGGTTCGTCTCGCCGACCATCGTCACGATGTAGATGAGGAACGAGACCGGCAGGAGCACGATGTACCAGCGGTCGTGCTGCTGGGCCACGATCTCCGAGGTGGACATCGACCCGGAGTAGAGGAACACCGACGCGAAGGCCGCGCCCATCGCGATCTCGTACGAGATCATCTGGGCGCAGGACCGCAGACCACCCAGCAAGGGGTAGGTCGATCCGGAACTCCAACCCGCGAGCACGATCCCGTAGATGCCGACCGAGGCGACCGCGAGGATGTAGAGCAGCGCGATCGGCAGGTCGGTGAGCTGCATCGTGGTGCGGTGGCCGAAGATCGAGACCTCGTTGCCGGAGGGCCCGAAGGGGATCACGGCGATCGCCATGAACGCCGGGATGGCGGCGACGACCGGGGCCAGGATGTAGACCACCTTGTCGGCGCGCTTGACGACGACGTCTTCCTTCAGCATCAGCTTGATGCCGTCGGCGAGCGACTGGAGCATGCCCCAGGGGCCGTGCCGGTTGGGGCCGATGCGCAGCTGCATCCAGGCGACGACCTTGCGCTCCCACACGATGGAGAAGAGCACGGTCACCATCAGGAAGGCGAAGCAGAAGACCGCCTTGACCGCGACCAGCCACCAGGGATCGCGGCCGAACAGAGAGAGGTCTTCCAGAGCGAGCGGGATCATGACTGCACCTCCTTGGCCTCGTCGATGCCCGCGGGACCGATCCGGACGAGTGCGCCGGGCACGGCCCCCGTGTCGGAGGCCACGCCCCCGCCGGTGGAGTTCAGCGGAAGCCACACGACGCGGTCCGGCATCTCCGTGACCTGGAGCGGGAGTTGAGTCGTCCCCGCCGGTCCGGTGACGGCGAGTACGTCGCCGTCCTTGACGCCCGCCTCGGCGGCCGTGGCGGCCGACACACGCGCGCGTGCCGCGTGCCGCGTGCCGGCGAGCGCGTCGTCCCCCTCCTGGAGGCGGCCCTGGTCGAGCAGCAGCCGGTGGCCCGCGAGGACGGCCTCACCGGACGCGGGCCGCGGCAGCTGCGAGGCCGTCTCCAGCGAGTCCGTCGCGCGGATCCCGCTCCACCCGCCGAGGCGGTCGAGCTCCCCCCGCGCGGCCCGCAGGTCCGGCAGTCCCAGGTGTACGTCCATGGCGTCCGCGAGCATCTGGAGGACCCGCGCGTCGGCGGGCGCCACGGAGCGCGTCATCTGGTCGGGCTTGAGCGCGGCCTCGAAGAGGCGTGCCCGGCCTTCCCAGTTGAGGAACGTGCCCGCCTTCTCGGCGACCGCGGCGACCGGGAGCACAACGTCCGCGTGGTCGGTGACCTCGCTGGGACGCTGCTCCAGGGAGACGACGAACGCCACCTCGTGCAGTGCTTCACGCGCGCGTGCCGGGTCGGGCAGGTCCGCGACCTCGACACCGGCGACGACCAGGGCCCGCAGCTCGCCGCCGGCGGCGGCCTCGACGATCTGGCCCGTGTCGCGCCCGTAGCGGTGCGGGAGTTCGGACACTCCCCAGGCGGCTGCGACCTCTTCCCGTGCGCGCGGGTCGGTGGCCGGGCGTCCGCCCGGAAGCAGCGAGGGCAGCGCGCCCGCCTCGATCGCGCCGCGCTCCCCGGCCCGGCGCGGAATCCACACCAGCTGGGCGCCGGTCGCCGTGGCGGCCCGTACGACGGCGGTCAGGGCACCCGGCACGGACGCGAGCCGCTCGCCGACGACGATGACGGCACCCTCGGCACGCAGCGCCTGGGACGCCTCGGCGCCGCCGTCCTCCAGGCCGAAGCCGGAGGCGAGTGCGTCGAGCCACTCGGTCTCGGTGCCCGGAGCGGCCGGCAGCAGCGTGCCACCCGCCTTCTCCAGGCCCCTGGTCGCGAACGGGGCGAGCCCGAACGTCCGCTGGCCGTGCCCGCGCCACGCCTTGCGCAGCTTCAGGAAGACGCCGGGCGCCTCCTCCTCGGCCTCGATCCCGACGAGCAGGACGGCGGGCGCCTTCTCCAAAGACGTGTACGTGACCCCGACACCGTCGAGATCCCGCCCGCGTCCGGCGACCCGCGCCGCCAGGAAGTCGGCCTCCTCGCTGCTGTGCACGCGCGCGCGGAAGTCGATGTCGTTCGTGTCGAGCGCCACGCGCGCGAACTTGCTGTACGCGTACGCGTCCTCGACGGTGAGCCGGCCACCGGTCAGGACCCCGGCGCGTCCGCGGGCCGACGAAAGGCCCCGTGCCGCGACGTCCAGGGCCTCGGGCCAGGACGCGGGCTCCAGCACACCGTCCGCGTTCCGCACGAGCGGTGTGGTCAGCCGGTCGGGCTTCTGCGCGTAACGGAACCCGAAGCGGCCCTTGTCGCAGACCCACTCCTCGTTGACCTCGGGGTCGTTCGCGGCGAGGCGCCGCATGACCTTGCCGCGCCGGTGGTCGGTGCGGGTCGCACAGCCGCCCGCGCAGTGCTCGCACACGGACGGCGAGGACACGAGGTCGAACGGACGGGAGCGGAATCGGTACGCCGCCGAGGTCAGCGCCCCGACCGGGCAGATCTGGATCGTGTTCCCGGAGAAGTACGACTCGAAGGGGTCGCCCTCGCCGGTGCCGACCTGCTGGAGCGCGCCGCGCTCGAGCAGCTCGATCATCGGATCACCGGCGATCTGGTTGCTGAACCGCGTGCAGCGTGCGCAGAGCACACACCGCTCACGGTCGAGCAGGATCTGGGTCGAGATCGGCACCGGCTTCTCGAACGTCCGCTTCTTCCCGTCGAAACGGGAGTCCGACTGGCCGTGCGACATGGCCTGGTTCTGCAGCGGGCACTCGCCGCCCTTGTCGCAGACCGGGCAGTCCAGGGGGTGGTTGATGAGGAGCAGCTCCATCACGCCCCGCTGCGCCTTCTCGGCGACGGGCGAGCTGAGCTGGCTCTTGACCACCATGCCGTCGGTGCAGGTGATGGTGCAGGACGCCATCGGCTTGCGCTGGCCCTCGACCTCGACGATGCACTGGCGGCAGGCGCCGGCCGGGTCGAGCAGGGGGTGATCGCAGAAGCGGGGGATCTCGATGCCGAGCTGTTCGGCGGCGCGGATCACCAGCGTGCCCTTGGGCACGCTGATCCCGATGCCGTCGATCGTCAGCGAGACGAGATCTTCCGGCGGCACCGCCGCCTCACCGCCCCCGGAGGGAGCGCCTGTGGTTACCGTCATGCGTTCACCTCCGTGCGGTGGTCCGCCCAAGCGGTCGACTTGGCGGGGTCGAAGGGGCAGCCCTTGCCCGTGATGTGCTGCTCGTACTCCTCGCGGAAGTACTTGAGCGAGGAGAAGATCGGGGACGCGGCGCCGTCGCCGAGCGCGCAGAACGACTTGCCGTTGATGTTGTCGGCGATGTCGTTCAGCTTGTCGAGGTCGCTCATGGAACCGGCCCCACTTTCAATGTCCCGCAGCAACTGCACGAGCCAGTACGTCCCTTCACGGCACGGTGTGCACTTGCCGCAGGACTCGTGGGCGTAGAACTCGGTCCAGCGGGTGACCGCCCGCACGACGCAGGTCGTCTCGTCGAAGCACTGGAGCGCCTTCGTGCCGAGCATCGATCCCGCGGCGCCGACGCCCTCGTAGTCGAGGGGCACGTCGAGGTGCTCGTCGGTGAACATCGGGGTCGAACTGCCGCCGGGCGTCCAGAACTTGAGGCGGTGGCCCGGACGCATGCCGCCGCTCATGTCGAGGAGCTGGCGCAGCGTGATGCCGAGCGGCGCCTCGTACTGGCCGGGGTTGGTGACGTGCCCGCTGAGCGAGTACAGCGTGAAGCCCGGGGACTTCTCGCTGCCCATCGACTTGAACCAGTCCTTGCCGCGATTCAGGATCGCGGGAACCGACGCGATGGACTCGACGTTGTTGACAACAGTGGGGCACGCGTAGAGGCCCGCGACCGCGGGGAAGGGGGGACGGAGCCGCGGCTGGCCACGGCGGCCTTCGAGCGAGTCGAGCAGTGCGGTCTCCTCGCCACAGATGTACGCGCCCGCGCCCGCGTGCACCGTGACGTCGAGGTTCAGCCCGCTGCCCAGGACGTTCTCGCCCAGGTAGCCCGCCGCGTAGGCCTCCCGCACGGCCTCGTGAAGCCGTCGCAGTACGGGGACGACCTCGCCCCGCAGATAGATGAAGGCATGCGAAGAGCGGATCGCGTAGCACGCGATCACGATCCCCTCGATGAGGGAATGCGGGTTCGCGAAGAGGAGCGGGATATCCTTGCAGGTCCCCGGCTCCGACTCGTCGGCGTTGACAACCAGATAGTGCGGTTTGCCGTCGCCCTGCGGAATGAACTGCCACTTCATTCCGGTGGGGAAGCCCGCGCCGCCTCGGCCTCGCAGGCCCGAGTCCTTCACATAGGCGATCAGGTCGTCCGGCGACATGGCGAGCGCCTTGCGCAGACCCTCGTAGCCGTCGTGCCTCCGGTAGACGTCGAGGGACCAGGACTTGTCCTCGTCCCAGAACGCCGAAAGGACCGGCGAGAGCAGCTTCTCGGGGCTGGTGTCGTTGTTGATCTCGGCTGCCAAGGTCATCACTCCCCCTCCTCGGCGACAGGGCCCGCCGGGTGGGCCGGATCGGAGGACGACGTGTCCTGGGGCGCGTCGTGCGAGCTCAGGTGCTCGGCGGGCGACGCGTCGTGCGGTGGCGCGTCGCCGGCGTCCCGATGGGGACCTCCGTCGCGCGGATGGACCACGCGCGCGGGGGCGGCCTCGCCCCTGGCGAGACGCAGGCCGATCAGCGAGGCAGGTCCCGCGCTGCCGCTCGCCTCGACGGCGCCGGGCCGCTCGTCCGGGAAGCCGGCAAGGATC
The DNA here is from genome assembly GCF_053644375.1 of Streptomyces sp. NPDC055400. NCBI lineage: Bacteria > Bacillati > Actinomycetota > Actinomycetes > Kitasatosporales > Streptomycetaceae > Streptomyces > Streptomyces sp. NPDC055400. The sequence goes on from NZ_JBSHLM010000008.1 coordinate 343,464, forward strand.
CGCTCGGTCTCCTTGTACGTGCACAGGGGGGCGCCTCGGGTGGGTTCGACGTCCGCGCCCGCGCGCAGGTCGTCGACCAGCCGCTTCGCGCTGCCCACGGTCTGGTTGTCGAAGAACTCCCAGTTGACCATCACGACGGGCGCGAAGTCGCAGGCCGCGTTGCACTCGATGTGCTCGAGGGTGACCTTGCCGTCCTCGGTCGTCCCGCCGTTGCCGACGCCCAGGTGCTCCTGGAGGGCCTCGAAGATGGCGTCGCCGCCCATCACGGCGCACAGCGTGTTCGTGCAGACCCCGACCTGGTAGTCACCGCCCGGCTTGCGCCGGTACATCGTGTAGAACGTCGCGACGGCGGTGACCTCGGCGGTCGTCAGGCCCAGCATGTCGGCGCAGAACTTCATGCCCGTGCGCGTGACATGGCCCTCCTGCGACTGCACGAGGTGCAGCAGCGGGAGGAGCGCGGAGCGGGAATCCGGGTAGCGGGCGATGATCTCGCGCGCGTCCGTCTCGAGCCGGGCTCGGACGTCGTCCGGGTAGTCGGGCGCGGGCAGTTGGGGCATGCCCAGGCTGACACCCTGGCCCTGCTCGGAAGGAGTGGTGGTCACCGGTCGACGCCTCCCATCACGGGGTCGATGGACGCGACGGCGACGATGACGTCGGCGACCTGGCCGCCCTCGCACATCGCCGCCATGGCCTGAAGGTTGGTGAAGGAGGGGTCTCGGTAGTGGACCCGGTAGGGGCGGGTGCCGCCGTCGGACACGACGTGCACCCCGAGCTCCCCCTTGGGGGATTCGACGGCGGAGTACGCCTGCCCGGCGGGGACCCGGAAGCCCTCGGTCACCAGCTTGAAGTGGTGGATCAGGGACTCCATGGAGGTGCCCATGATCTGCTTGATGTGGTCGAGCGAGTTGCCGAGGCCGTCCGGGCCGAGCGCGAGCTGCGCGGGCCAGGCGATCTTCTTGTCGCCGACCATGACCGGGCCCGGGGCGAGCCTGTCCAGGCACTGCTCGACGATGCGCAGCGACTGCCGCATCTCCTCCAGGCGGATCAGGAAGCGTCCGTAGGAGTCACAGGTGTCGGCGGTCGGGACCTCGAAGTCGTAGTTCTCGTAACCGCAGTACGGCTGCGACTTGCGCAGGTCGTGCGGGAGGCCCGCCGCGCGCAGGATCGGCCCGGTCGCGCCGAGGGCCATGCAGCCGGTGAGGTCGAGATAGCCGACGTCCTGCATACGGGCCTTGAAGATGGGGTTCCCGGTGGCGAGCTTGTCGTACTCGGGAAGGTTCTTCGACATCTTCTTCACGAACTCGCGGATCTGGTCCACCGCGCCGGGCGGCAGGTCCTGGGCGAGTCCGCCGGGCCGGATGTACGCGTGGTTCATGCGCAGGCCGGTGATGAGCTCGTAGATATCGAGAATGAGTTCACGATCACGGAAGCCGTAGATCATGATCGTCGTGGCGCCGAGCTCCATGCCGCCGGTGGCGATGGCGACCAGGTGCGAGGACATCCGGTTCAGCTCCATGAGGAGGACCCGGATGATGGTCGCGCGGTCGGGGATCTCGTCCTCGATGCCGAGGAGCTTCTCGACGGCCAGGCAGTACGCCGCCTCGTTGAAGAACGGCGTCAGATAGTCCATGCGCGTCACGAACGTGGTGCCCTGCGTCCACGTGCGGTACTCGAGGTTCTTCTCGATGCCCGTGTGCAGATAGCCGATGCCGCAGCGGGCCTCGGTGACCGTCTCGCCGTCGATCTCCAGGATCAGCCGGAGCACGCCGTGCGTGGACGGGTGCTGCGGGCCCATGTTGACGATGATGCGCTCGTCGTCGGCCTTGGCCGCGGACTGGACGACCTCGTCCCAGTCGCCGCCGGTGACCGTATATACGGTCCCCTCGGTCGTCTCGCGCGCCGAAGCGGCCGATGCCGCAGAAGAAGTAGACATCAGGAGTACGACCTCCGCTGGTCCGGAGCCGGGATCTGGGCGCCCTTGTACTCGACGGGGATGCCGCCGAGCGGGTAGTCCTTGCGCTGCGGGAAGCCCTGCCAGTCGTCCGGCATCATGATCCGCGTCAGGGCCGGGTGGCCGTCGAAGACCAGACCGAAGAAGTCGTACGTCTCGCGCTCGTGCCAGTCGTTCGTCGGATAGACGGCGACCAGCGAGGGGACGTGCGGATCCGCGTCGGGGGCGCTGACTTCGAGACGGATCAGCCGGTTGTGCGTGATCGAGCGCAGGTGGTAGACGGCGTGCAGCTCGCGGCCCTTGTCGTCCGGGTAGTGCACCCCGCTCACGCCCGTGCAGAGCTCGAAGCGCAGGGCCGGATCGTCGCGCAGCGTCTGGGCGACGCGCACCAGGTGCTCGCGTTCGATGTGGAACGTGAGCTCGTCGCGGTCGACGACGGTCTTGTCGATGGCGTTCTCGGGGACGAGGCCCTGTTCCTCCAGGGCCCCCTCCAGCTCGTCGGCCACCTCGTCGAACCAGCCGCCGTACGGCCGCGTGGCGGCGCCCGGCAGCCGTACGGAGCGGACGAGGCCGCCGTAGCCCGACGTGTCGCCGCCGTTGTTGGCGCCGAACATGCCGCGCTGGACGCGGATCTCCTCGCCCTGGTCGCCGCGCTGCCCCGGGAGGTTGGCCGCGCTGAGGTCCTTCTCGGGGTTGACCCCGTTGCTGTCCGCGTCGCTCACCGCAGCAGCCCCTTCATCTCGATCGTCGGGAGCGCCTTGAGCGCCGCTTCCTCCGCCTCGCGGGCCGCCTCCTCGGCGTTCACGCCGAGCTTGGAGGACTGGATCTTCTGATGGAGCTTGAGAATCGCGTCCATCAGCATCTCCGGCCGCGGCGGACAGCCGGGCAGGTAGATGTCCACAGGGACTACGTGATCGACGCCCTGCACGATCGCGTAGTTGTTGAACATCCCGCCCGACGAGGCGCACACGCCCATGGAAATGACCCACTTGGGGTTCGGCATCTGGTCGTAGACCTGCCGCAGGACGGGCGCCATCTTCTGGCTCACGCGCCCGGCCACGATCATCAGGTCCGCCTGCCGCGGCGAGCCGCGGAAGACCTCCATGCCGAAGCGCGCCAGGTCATAGCGGCCGGCGCCCGTCGTCATCATCTCGATGGCGCAGCACGCCAGGCCGAACGTGGCCGGGAAGACGGATGACTTGCGCACCCAGCCCGCGGCCTGCTCGACGGTGGTCAGCAGAAAGCCGCTCGGCAGCTTTTCTTCGAGTCCCATGGCTTAAGGCCCCTCAGTCCCATTCCAGGCCGCCGCGCCGCCATACGTACGCGTACGCGACGAAGACGGTGAGCACGAAGAGCAGCATCTCCACGAGCCCGAAAACACCCAGGGCGTCGAAGGTGACGGCCCAGGGGTACAGGAAGACGATCTCGATGTCGAAGACGATGAAGAGCATCGCCGTCAGGTAGTACTTGATGGGGAAGCGCCCGCCGCCGGCCGGCGTGGGGGTCGGCTCGATGCCGCACTCGTAGGCTTCAAGCTTCGCCCGGTTGTACCGCTTTGGACCGATAAGCGTGGCCATGACCACGGAGAAGATCGCAAAGCCTGCCCCGAGGGCTCCCAGTACGAGGATGGGCGCATACGCGTTCACCGCTCCTCGCTCCTCTCAGTCGGCGCTGACTGCTGGCGGATACGTGGGGCCCGCCTCCCGCCCCCCGCGAAGCCACCCCCGGTTGCACGAAGATCGCTCACATGTGAAGCAGGTCACAAGCCCAACTGCTCCGCATCCTATGCCTGCCGGTCTGTGATCTGCGACACGGGGTGCGCCAACAGCTTTGTGATCTCCACCACCTGACGAAGGATCATGAAGTCGGATGAGCGGTGATCTTCGCACGCGAAGCGCCTGAGTGATCACCAGACGTGACATCTTGGCTCGTCACCCCAGGTGACAGCGCTGGCGCACTACCAAGAGATGGCACAACCAAGCAAATTGGCGCTGGACAGAACTGGCTGATAGTGCGCGCCGTTCACACATCAGAGGGAGAGGTGTGGACGTAAGTGGACGCGGGCACGCGCTCACGAGGAGCGTCCGACCGCGAAGGCGGCCCATTTGTGACCTGCGTCACGGCGGCCGTTATCGATCGGAAACCGGGCTTGGCCATCGGTATCAACGAGTGGTAAGCCGAGGGCAATTCGGGCGTATTGCAGAAAGCCCATGATCACAGGCTTGATCAGCGCTGTCCGTATTGCCCGTTACGGCGTCAATAAAGGCCGCCACGCCCGGGATTCAAACGTTCTCACGACAACTGTGGCGCACCACACGTTTCTTGAAGGAACCATGGAGGCCCTGATAGCGGTTGTACTCATGTCCCACACCGCTCACATACCCAGCCACCGGAAGCCCCGTCGCAGCGCGTCGAAAATCGCCCTGCGCGCCGGAGTTGCCGGTGGCGTACTCAGCACCCTGGCAGTGGCCGGTGCGTCCGGCCCGGCGTTTGCCGCCGAGCCGGTGACCGAGACCATCGAGATGCCGACCATCACGGCGGACCTCTCCGCTCAGGTCGCCCAGTCCGCGGACGCCACCCAGCAGGCCGCGAACTCCTATGCGCTGCAGGCCGAGCAGGACCAGGCCGTCGCAAAGGCCGCGAAGCAGGCCAAGTCGGACCAGGCCCTCGCCGAGAAGAAGGCGGAGGCCAAGAAGAAGGCCGAGGCCGAGGCGAAGCGCAAGGCCGAGGAAGCGCGTGCGTCGCGCTCCGCCGAGCGCACGACCCTGTCCACCGCCTCCGCGAAGTCCGACGCCGTGGCCCCCGCCAGCGGCAGCGTCGCGTCCGTCATCGCCTTCCTGAAGGCGCAGCTCGGCGACGCGTACGTCATGGGCGGCACCGGCCCCAACTCCTGGGACTGCTCCGGCCTGACCCAGGCCGCGTTCGCGCAGGCCGGCATCAGCCTGCCGCGCGTCTCCCAGGACCAGTCGACGGCCGGCACCCCGGTCTCCCTCGACAACCTGCAGGTCGGCGACCTCCTCTACTGGGGCTCCGCGGGCTCGGCGTACCACGTGGGCGTCTACATCGGTAACGGCCAGTACCTGGACGCCGCGAACCCCTCCAAGGGCGTCGTCATCCAGGACCTGTCCGGCTACCCGGCGAGTGGTGCGGTCCGCCTCCTCTGAGGTTCCCCAGCCAACTCGGCCGAGGCCGCCGCTCCCCGCGTGGGAGCGGCGGCCTCAGTCGTACGCGGGTCCTTCTCACCCGCTCTCAGCCCAGATCGAAGGTGTTCGGCAGGCCCAGCCGGAAGCGGGTCTCGTCGACGCGCTTGAGCGGTTCGAGCTCGGGCGGCCGGTACAGCTCCCAGATCCGGCAGCGCTCGGCGTCCGAGCCATCCTGGTCCAGAAGGGCGTTGACGGCCCGCCGCGCGGACTCGTTTGCGCCCTCCATCGTCGCGAGGTCCACATCCGTACGGACGTAGTCACCCGCGAGGAAGAGATTCGGGACGGCCGTGCGCGCGGTGGGACGGTTGTGCCAGGTGCCGGTCGGGTGGATGAACAGCGGCTCGCGGTTGCGCGGGGACGGGCCGCCGAGACCGGTCACCGCCGGGTCCATGAACCAGGACAGCCGGTCGGAGTCCTCGACGAGGGCCCGCCCGCTGTCGTTGACTGCGTCCTTCAACTGCGCCCAGCACTCCTCCACGATCTCCTCACGTGTGCACTCCCTGGCGGTCTTCCCATACAGAATGCCGGGGACATCCCATTCTGAGACGATCGTGGAGATGCAGTCGGCTGCCCGCCCGTCGCCGTAGTCGGCGGCGAAGTCCCGGCCGTCCCAGAACTGCGCCTGCCCGATGGCGGTCACCGCCCAGGGCGAGTCGAGGCAGTTGACGTGCCCGCGCACCAGCGGGACCGGGCGTCGCACATAGAACATGATCCCGGTCATCCAGTCCGTGCGGAGCCTGTCGCAGCGGGCCAGTTGCGGATCGGCCGCCCGCAGCGCCGGGCCCCAGGTGGGGCGGGCGTGCTCGACGGGCATGGCCTGGACGTAGTGGTCGGCGGTCACGACGCGTTCGCCCCCGCCGCCGGGGTCGGTGACCCTGACACCGGTGACGCGGCCGGTCCCGTCGTCGTAGAGGATCTCCCGTACGTCGCTGGCGAACGCGAACTCGACCCCCAGGGAGGCAAGATGGGCCCGCCAGGGGTCGATCCAGGCCTCCGTCGTGGGGGCGTTCAGGACGCGGTCGATGTCGGCGTCGGGGCCGTCGAGGCCCCGGCCGAGCAGGCCCCACAGGATCAGTGCCTCGATGATGACGCGGCCGACCGTGCGGGTGGAGGCCTCCTGGGCGCGGGTGGCGACGAGGTTGCGGGTCTGGCCGATGCCGAGGAGCGTGCGGTACTCCTCGCTGAAGTCGCCGGCCCGGATGAAGTCCCACCACGGCACTGCCTCCCACTCGCCCTCGCGGCGGGCGTCGCAGCTGGTGAGATGGACGAGGAGGCGGTTCGCGAAGTAGGCGACCTCGTGCGCGGGAAGGCGGGTCCCGGTGTCCAGGGCCGCCGTGATCTCGTCGCGCAGCCAGGTCGTCGTCAGATCGCCCACACGCGGTGGGGTCGTGGCACGACGCAGGGGAAAGTGCAGGTCGGGGCGCCCCTCCTGGCGGGCGAAGAGTTCATCGGTGGCGTTGCGGAGGTTGGCACGGACACCACCGGGCTGATCCCCGTACGGGATGCGGCGCATCGTGTCGGGCAGGTTCCGGTAGAAGCCGGGGAAGAACCGGAACCCGTGCTCGCCGGGGAGCGGCGCCCGGCCGCCCGTCCCGGTCCCGGGTACGTCCATGGAGCGGGCCTTGCCGCCGAGGACGTCGTAGTACTCGTGGACCGTCACCGCGTAGCCCCGCTCAGCGAGTTCCTGGGCGGCGGAGAGGCCGGAGACACCGCCGCCGAGGACCGCCACACGGGTGCGTGCGGCGCCCTCGGCGAACGCGGGTGCGGGCCACAGGGCGGCGCCGGCCGCCGCTCCCGCGATGAGCCCTCGCCGGGTCGGTCCCTGGTGCCGTGCGGTCATCCCGTGCCCCCTGGGCTTGAGCGCCGTTCCTGACATGGATGCGTCAGACTAGGGATTCGGGGCAAAGACGTCATCGGCCGCGTACGGGCACGCACAGGACCTCTACAGGCTCCACCGGGCCTTCAGAGCCTGGGAAGGCTCTCAGCCCTGCGGCGCCAGCTCGCCCATCGGTCCCCAACCCTCGTTCGGGATATCGGCGTTGATGATCTCGGGGGTGGTGGCGATGAGCGGGCCGATGGCGTCGAGACCGGCCTTGAAGTGGTCGGAGCCCACGTGCGCGGCCCCTGCGTCCCCGTCCCGGAAGCCCTCCAGGAGGACGTACTGGTTCGGGTCCTCGACACTGCGGGACCAGTCGAAGAAGAGGTTGCCCTCCTCGGCGCGCGTGGCGCGGGTGAAATCGGCGGTGTGCTCCAGCCAGGAGTCGGCGTACTCGGGCCGGGCGGTGAACTTCACGGCGATGAAAATCATGGCTCCACCCTGCCGCAGCCCGGCGCTCCGGTCACATCAGACGTGCGGGCGACGACGTGCGTCGCCGCCCGCACACCCCGTCCCTACGCCTTCGGCGCCACCTTGCTCAGGCCGTTGATGATGCGGTCCATCGCGTCGCCGCCCGTCGGGTCGGTCAGGTTGGCGAGCATCTTCAGCGTGAACTTCATGAGCACCGGGTGCGACAGGCCGCGCTGCGTCGCGATCTTCATGACCTTCGGGTTGCCGATGAGCTTCACGAAGGCGCGGCCGAGCGTGTAGTAGCCGCCGTAGGTCTCCTTGAGGACCTTCGGGTAGCGGTGGAGGGCGAGTTCGCGCTGGGCGTCGGTCGCGCGGGCGTGCGCCTGCACGATGACGTCGGCCGCGATCTGGCCGGACTCCATGGCGTACGCGATGCCCTCGCCGTTGAACGGGTTCACCATGCCGCCCGCGTCGCCGACCAGGAGCAGACCCTTGGTGTAGTGCGGCTGGCGGTTGAAGGCCATGGGCAGGGCGGCGCCGCGGATCGGCATCGTCATGTTGTCCGGGGTGTAGCCCCAGTCCTCCGGCATCGAGGCGCACCAGGCCTTCAGTACCTCGCGCCAGTCGAGCTCCTTGAAGGCGGCGGAGGAGTCGAGGATGCCGAGGCCGACGTTCGACGTGCCGTCGCCCATTCCGAAGATCCAGCCGTAGCCGGGCAGCAGCCGGTCCTGGGCGCCACGGCGGTCCCACAGCTCCAGCCAGGACTCCAGGTAGTCGTCGTCGTGGCGCGGCGAGGTGAAGTACGTGCGGACCGCGACGCCCATCGGGCGGTCCTCCCGCCGGTGCAGGCCCATCGCGAGGGACAGGCGGGTCGAGTTGCCGTCCGCCGCGACGACGAGGGGCGCGTGGAAGGTGACTTCGCGCTTCTCCTCGCCGAGCTTGGCGTTGACGCCGGTGATGCGGCCCGTGCGGTCGTCGATGATCGGGGCGCCGACGTTGCAGCGCTCGTACAGGCGCGCGCCCGCCTTCTGTGCCTGCCGGGCGAGCTGCTCGTCGAAGTCGTCGCGCTTGCGGACAAGTCCGTAGTCCGGGTAGGAGGCGAGATCCGGCCAGTCCAGCTGGAGCCGGACGCCGCCGCCGATGATCCGCAGGCCCTTGTTGCGCAGCCAGCCCGCCTCTTCGGAGATGTCGATGCCCATCGACACGAGCTGCTTGGTGGCGCGCGGGGTGAGGCCGTCACCGCACACCTTTTCCCGGGGGAACGCGGTCTTCTCCAGAAGGAGGACGTCGAGTCCGGCCTTGGCCAGGTAGTACGCGGTCGTCGAACCGGCTGGCCCGGCCCCGACGACGATCACATCTGCGCTGTGCTCGGAGAGGGGCTCGGTCACGACGGGTTCTCCCGAAGACTCGAAATCTGCGTGCCGCGCGGCACCGGATGTGGGCAGTCTATGCAGCGGTACTGATCACCCAGCCGAAGGGCCGCCCTGTGAACCGAGCTCTGCCTGATGTACAGCTGCGCGTCCCCACCGACGAGGACGCCTTCGCCTGGCACCGCGTCTTCGACGACCCGGAGGTCATGGAGTTCCACGGCGGGGCCGCTGCGGAGCTGTCCGTGTACGAGGAGCTCACCGCCCGGCAGCGCCGGCACGACGCGGAGCACGGCTTCTGCCTGTGGACGATGACCGACCCGGACGGCGACGTCATCGGCTTCACGGGCGCGCAGCCCTGGCCGCATGCCTGGGGTCCGGCGGGCGAGATCGAGATCGGCTGGCGGCTGGGGAGGGCGCACTGGGGCCGCGGCTATGCGACGGCCGCCGCGCGGGCGACGCTGGAACGCGTACGGGCCGCGGGTGTACGGAGCGTGGTGGCGATGGTCGACTCGCGCAACGAGCGCTCGGTGGCGGTGACGCGGCGCCTGGGCATGGAACCCGCCGAAACGTTCACCGTCCCGGGTGACGCGCGCACGGGCCTCTGCTTCAGGCTCGCCTTGTAAGCCCTGCCGCTTCCGGTCGGGGGTCCGGCGGAGCTACCCTTCGGGTACCGCTGGGGGTGAAGTCTGTGCGCATTACACCCAAAACGCCCGAAGTGCGCGTACCGAAGTTCGTCGGTCTCATGGCCGTCGACGCGCGCGAGGCCGCGGCGGCGCGCGGCGTGCAGCTGGCCGCGCCCGACCGCCCCGACTTCCATCTCACCGTGGTCGACTACGTCGTACGCCAGTACCCACTGCCCGACACCGAGGTGCCCCGCGGCGCCGTCGTCACCGTCTGGTTCGACCTGGCGGAAGGCGAGGGCCACGGCGGCTCCGGGGTGAACGAGCCCCGTATGCCCGGACCGCGCGGCGGCGGACTGCAGCGCGAACTGGACGAACCGGGCGAGACGTACTCGGTGGTCGGCATGTAGCGCGCGGCACGCGGCGCCCGGCCGGGTTCAGTTCGTCAGGCGCCAGGACTCCAGACCGGTCCGGTACGTCTTCTTCAGGTCGGCCCACACGTCCTGCTGCCCCACGAGGAAGATCGTGTACTCGGTGCCGTCCTCGGCGACGTACGACTGGTCGATGCCGTGCATCGTCCGGCCGCCCTCGTCGCGGTAGGTGTACTCCCAGATCGCGCCCTGCCGCCCCTGGAAGGTGTTCCGGCGCAGGTCGATCCGCTGATAGTCCCGCTTCTTCTTGTCCTCCTTGGCGTGCTTCTCCATGTTGAGGATGTTGTCGTACGAGGTGTAGCCCGCGTTCGGGATGACGCCGATGAGGTAGTGCTCGGCGCCGGTGCTGCCCGCGTAGGTGATCTGGCTGCCGTTCTCGACGCCCTCGCGCGACCACACGTCGGGGATCACGAAGGAGAAGCCCATGGGGTCGGCGACCTTGCGGTAGCCGGACGGAACGGTGGCGTCGGGGGTCGCGTCCTGCGCGGGGTCCGTGGCCTGGTCCGGCGTCGCGCTCGGGGTGGGGCTCGGCGCCGGGGTCGGCTGCCGCGACGTGGCGGGCTGCTCGGTGCTGACGGCGGGCCGGTCGTCGTGGCCCGCCTTGTCGTCCTTGCCTCCGTCGTCCTGGAGCAGCAGCACGCCGGCCGCCACACCGCCCCCGATGACGAACGCGCCCGCGACGGTGGCGACCCAGATCCCGGCGCGGCGCGGGGACTTGGCGGGCGCGGCGGCCGGTTGGAGCCCCAGCTGGAAGGCGTGGGGGGCGTACAGGGGGGCGGGGGCCCTCGGAGGGGTGGGCGGGGGCGCAGGGGGCGGGGTAGGAGAGGGAACGGCCGTGGCCGTCGGCAGGGCGGCCGCCGCGGCGGGATCGGGCGGCTCGATGGAGGCGGGCGGAGGCGGCGCGGTGGGCGGGGCGCTCGGCGGAACCGGGGGCGACACGGGGGCCGCACCTGCCGGGGCGCCGGGCGGGGTGTCTGCGGGACCCTGGGCCACGGGCTCCCGCTCCGGGGTTCGTTCACGCCCGCATTTCATGCAGAAGCGGGCCTCGTCGGGAACCTGGGCTCCGCAGTGCGGGCAGAGCGACGCCATGGGAAATGCTCCGTCATCCGGGAAAGTCGTACCGCCACCAGAGGTGACTGGCCGTCACCACGTACTCATCGGACACATCTTTCCCGGTGGGCGGTTCCCCGCGGCGGGGATTCGGCACAACGGACGGGCGCGGAACGCTACTTGGCGACTACCAGGATTCATTCGCAGTGCACCGGGGTACACCGCGAACCTCGTGAACAGCGTCGCGGCGCCGTTCCGGCGGAGCCGGACGATGCGGCGGGAATGGTGACGGCTCGAACGAACGTTCCGTCGTGACGGCGCGTGTTCGACGTGTCTAGTGTGATCGTCATGCAGCGTCGGTACAGCTTCCGCCTGTACCCGGACACCAACCAGCGCAACGCGCTGGCAAGGGCGTTCGGGTGCGCCCGCGTCGTGTTCAACGACGCGGTGCGCGCCCGGGAGGATGCCCGCGCAGCGGGCGAGACGTTCCCGCTCGCCGGCGAGTTGTCGAAACGTCTGATCACGCGGGCGAAGCGGACCGTGGAGCGGGCCTGGCTGGGCGAGGTGTCCGCCGTCGTGCTCCAGCAGTCCTTGCGCGACGTTGAGGCGGCCTACCGTAACTTCTTCGCCTCCCTCAAGGGTGAGCGCAGGGGTGCGAGCGTGGGCGCGCCGCGGTTCAAGTCCCGCAAGGACAACCGGCAGTCGATCCGGTTCACCGCCAACGCCCGCTGGAACATCACCGACAACGGGCGGCTGAACCTGCCGAAGATCGGCGAAGTCAAGGTCAAGTGGTCCCGCCCCCTGCCCACCACACCGACCTCCGTCACCGTGATCAAGGATGCGGCCGGCCGGTACTACGCCTCGTTCGTCATCGACACCGACCCGGCCGCCGACGCCACGCGCATGCCCGACACCGACCGGATGGTCGGCATCGACCTGGGGCTGACACACTTCGCGGTCCTCTCGGACGGCACGAAGATCGACTCCCCCAGGTTTCTGCGCCGCGCGGAAGAGAAACTGAAGCGCGCCCAGCGGGATCTGTCCCGCAAACAGAAAGGCAGCAGGAACCGTGAGAAGGCCCGCCTGAAAGTGGCCCGCGCCCACGCACAGGTCGCCGACGCGCGCCGTGAGTTCCACCACCAACTCTCCACACGGCTGATCCGCGAAAACCAAGCGATCGGCGTGGAGGACCTGGCGGTCAAGGGACTGGCGCGCACCCGGCTGGCCAAATCCGTGCACGACGCGGGCTGGGCGCAGTTCGTGCACATGCTGGGGTACAAGGCGGGCCGGTACGGGCGGACCCTGGTGAAGATCAGCAGGTTCGAGCCGACCAGCCAGGTCTGCTCGGCGTGCGGTGCCAAGGACGGGCCCAAGCCCCTGCACGTGCGTGAGTGGACCTGTGCCGCCTGCGGCGCGGTCCATGACCGGGACCACAACGCCGCGAAGAACGTGAAAACGGCCGCCGGACTGGCGGTTGCGGCCTGCGGAGCGCCGGTAAGACCAGGATCCGTCCTGGCGCAGCGCGGCGAAGCAGGAAGCCACGGATTCTCTCCCGAACCCCGTGCCGCGTAGCGGCACCGCAACGGACGAGAAGGCCAGAATCCCCGGGCCTCAGCCCTAGGAGCAAGTCACTTGACGCCCCGGTGCAGCGCCACGACGCCACCGGTCAGGTTGCGCCACGCCACGTCCGACCAGCCGGCCTTCTGGAGGCGGGCCGCGAGCGCCGGCTGGTCGGGCCAGCTGCGGATCGACTCGGCGAGGTAGACGTACGCGTCCGGGTTCGAGGACACGGCGCGGGCCACCGGAGGCAGGGCGCGCATCAGGTACTCGGTGTAGACGGTGCGGAACGGCGCCCACGTCGGCTGCGAGAACTCGCAGATCACGACGCGCCCGCCGGGCTTCGTCACCCGGTACAGCTCGCGCAGCGCCGTGTCCGTGTCCTGCACGTTCCTGAGGCCGAAGGAGATGGTCACGGCGTCGAACGTGTCGTCCTTGAACGGCAGCTTCGTCGCGTCGCCCGCGGTGAACGGCATCCACGGGTGCCGCTTCTTGCCGACCTGGAGCATGCCGATCGAGAAGTCGCAGGGCACGACGTACGCGCCGGCCTGCGCGAACGGCTGCGAGGACGTCGCCGTACCGGCCGCGAGGTCGAGGACCTTCTGCGCGGGCCGCGCGTCGACGGCCTTCGCGACCTCCTTGCGCCACAGCCGGGCCTGGCCGAGCGAGAGCACGTCGTTGGTGAGGTCGTACCGGTCCGCCACGTCGTCGAACATCGAAGCGACTTCGTGCGGCTGCTTGTCCAGGGATGCGCGGGTCACGCGTCCATTGTGGCAGTACGCCCCCGGGCAGGCGTCAGCGGCGCCGGTACACCAGGCGCCCTTCGATGACCGTGGCCACACAGGTGGCCGGGCCGAGCCGGACGAGCGAGGCGCGGTCCGGCACGTCGAACACGGCGAACCTGGCCGGTCCGCCCACCGTCAGCGGCGGCAGCAGGACGAGTGGTGACGGCGAGAAGGACACCGGCCCCGGCTGGTTCGGCGGGCGCTGCCCGAGCGCGAGCCCGGCCCGGCGCACCGCGTCCACCACCGCGCGCGAGCGCAGCTCCCCGGCCACGGCGACCGTGCCGTGCGCGAACAGCTGCTGGATGCCGCGCCGCGCGCTGGCCCCGGCCCGGGACGGATCGGCGCGGAAGATCTCCCGCGCGCGCTCCCCGACGACCGGCCGCGTGCCGAACTCGTCGGCCTCGCGCGGGTCCGGGTGGTACGTGCCTTCGAGGATCTCGGGCCCGTACGGGTTGAGCAGGCCGGGCGTGAGGATGCCGGGCCACCGCCGCACCCGCGCCTGCGGGCGGACGGCGGCGAGGTCCTCGTACGGGCCGAGGGCGGCGACGGACGCGCCGTCGACCAGGACCGCGGCCTCGGGCGAGGCCTCGGCCACGTGAATCGTCAGCAAAAGGGCCTCAGTTGGTGGAGACGAGCTTCAGCTCGGGGTGCGCCGTGCCGCCCTCGATCGCGGTGGACGAGATGTGCGACTGGACGCGGTCGTCGACCGGGTCGTTCGCCGGGTCGTCGTGCACGACGAGGTGCTCGTACGTCGTGGCGCGCTGCGCCGGGACGCGGCCCGCCTTGCGGATGAGGTCGATGATCTCCAGGCGGTTCGAGCGGTGCCTGGCACCGGCCGAGGAGACGACGTTCTCCTCCAGCATGATCGAACCGAGGTCGTCGGCGCCGTAGTGCAGCGACAGCTGGCCGACCTCCTTGCCGGTGGTCAGCCAGGAGCCCTGGATGTGGGCCACGTTGTCGAGGAAGATCCGCGCGATGGCGATCATCCGCAGGTACTCGAAGAGCGTGGCCTGCGTACGGCCCTTCAGGTGGTTGTTCTCCGGCTGGTACGTGTACGGGATGAACGCGCGGAAGCCGCCCGTGCGGTCCTGTACGTCGCGGATCATGCTCAGGTGCTCGATGCGCTCGGCGTTGGTCTCGCCGGTGCCCATCAGCATCGTGGACGTCGACTCGACGCCGAGGCCGTGGGCCGCCTCCATGATCTCCAGCCAGCGCTCGCCGGACTCCTTCAGCGGGGCGATCGCCTTGCGGGGGCGGGCCGGGAGGAGCTCGGCGCCCGCGCCCGCGAAGGAGTCGAGGCCGGCCGCGTGGATCCGCTCGATGGCCTCCTCGACGGAGACCTTGGAGATGCGGGCCATGTGCTCGACCTCGGACGCGCCGAGGGAGTGGATGACCAGCTGCGGGTACGCCTGCTTGATGGCGGAGAAGTGCTTCTCGTAGTACTCGACGCCGTAGTCCGGGTGGTGGCCGCCCTGGAACATGATCTGGGTGCCGCCGAGTTCGACGGTCTCGGCGCAGCGGCGCAGGATGTCGTCGAGGTCGCGCGTCCAGCCCTTGGCGGTGTCCTTGGGCGCGGCGTAGAAGGCGCAGAACTTGCACGCCGTCACGCAGACGTTCGTGTAGTTGATGTTCCGCTCGATGATGTACGTCGCGATGTGCTCGGTGCCGGCGTAGCGGCGGCGCCTGATGGCGTCGGCGGCCGCGCCGAGTGCGTGCAGGGGAGCGTCGCGGTAGAGGTCGAGCGCCTCTTCGGGGGTGATGCGTCCACCCGCGGCGGCACGGTCGAGGACGGTCTGAAGGTCGGCCTTCTCGGTCACCGGGCGTCCCTTTCGTTGTGTTCGTAAGGGTTAAGGCAAAAGGCGCGAAGCGCGGCGAAATAAGGGTGGTGGTGGGAGACGGGTGGGCGGACCGTCTCAGCGTACGCCAGCAGGTCCTGACGCCCGACGTCAGGCGGCGTAGGCGCCCATCAGGACGCCGGCCAGCGCGCCCGCGAGCAGGAACGGCCCGAACGGGATCGCCGTCCTGCGCCCGGCCCGCCGTGCGATCACGAGACCCGTGCCGTACAGCGCGGCGAACAGGAACCCGGCGAACGTGCCGATGAACAGGAGCCCCCACCCGTACCAGCCGAGCACCGCCCCCAGGCCGACCGCCAGTTTCACGTCGCCGAACCCCATCCCCTGGGGGTGGATGAGGAAGAGCACGAGGTAGCCGCCGCCGAGCGCGAGCGCGCCGAGCAGCGCCGTCGGCCAGTCGCCACCCGGCTCGGGCAGCAGTGCGGCCAGGCCGAGCAGGACGGGGGCGGCCGCGGCGAGGGGCAGGGTGAGGACGTCGGGCAGGCGCTTCACCCGGGCGTCGACCACCGCGAGGAGCACTGCGGGCGGGACGAGGAGGAGCCAGGCGCCCAGTTCGGGGCGGATGCCGGTGGCGGCGGCGAGGGCGGCGCAGACGGCGGCGGTGAGCAGTACGGGCATCAGGGCGCCCGGGCCGAGCGCCCTGCCGCACTCCCCGCACCGCCCGCGCCCCAGCCATCCGCGCACACCGCCCGGCAGCGGATGCCCGTCCAGGCAACTGGCCCGCCAGGTCTCGTCCGGCTCCACGGACAGCCGGTACGCGGCCCGCGGCACGAACAGCCCGGCCACGGCACCCCAGACCGTCCCGGCCACGACCAGCAACAGATCCACCATCCCCGCCCCTTCCCCCGCGCCAGTTGGCGTCGTCTACCGGCCGGGCACCGCCGGCGCGAACGCGAGCCGCGGGTCGGACCAACCGGCCTGCGGCACATACGGCTTGACGCCGTCGACGTACCCCTGCGTCTCGGCCACGTCAGCCGGCGCGCCGCATCGTGGCGACGGGGTCGCCCGCGCGCGGGTTGTCCGTCTCGTAGGTGAGACGGTCGCCCGACTTCGACTTGATCAGGCGGACTTCGTGGCGGCCGGTGGTGCACTGCCCGCCGTTCGACTTCTTGGCGATGCCCGTGGCGACGATCCGGTCCTTCTCGACCCGCTTGAGGACGAGGACGTCCTCGCAGACCGCGCCGATCGGGTCGGTCTGGTGGAACGTGCCGAACTCCTTGCCGATCCGGCCCTGTTCGACGGTGACGCGGAACGTTCCCATCGGCAGCGTGCCGCCTAGGCCGGTGCCGGGTCCTTCCCAAGTGCCCACGAAGGAGGCGGGGACGGTGTTCTTCGGGGCGGAGGCGGAGGCCGTCGCAGCGGGCGGACGGCCGCCCGCGGTGTCGCTCCCGCCCTTCGACGAGCCGGGCAGCAGGTCGAAGAGGAACACCGAGCCGAGGGTGACGGCGGCGAGCGCGCCCGCGGCACCGAGCGCGACCGTGCAGCTGATCCTCCGCCCGCGACCGCCGGCGCCCGGCACGGACGTCGCGGCCACACTGACGGAGAGCTTCCCGGCACCCGGAACCTCGGTGCGCGGCGCGGGAACGGCGGCGTCGGCGGGGGCGGGGGCAGAGTCGGCGGGCGCGTGGACGGGCGGGACGAGCGGTCCGTACGCGGGATCGGGCGGCCCGAACACCCCGGCGGGCGCCCCCGCCGCCTCCGAGGGCCAGTCGACCGACGGCTCGCTGAATCCGACCGGCCCCGAACGCCCCGCGGCACCCGCCGGCGCCGCGCCCTCCAGGTCCAATAGCGCCACCGCGCTGCGCCCCACCTGCTCCATCAGCGCGCCCGGCAGCCACCCCGCCGCGACGAGCCGGGCCGCACCCTGCGGGGCGAGAGCGCTCGCCACATCTTCGGGCGTGGGCCGCGCGGCCGGGTCCTTCGCCAGGCACGCGGCGGCGACCTCGCGCAGTTCCCCGCGCGCCAGGCCGAGTTCGGGTTCCTCGTGCACCACCTTGTAGAGGAGCGCGGCTGACGAGTCGCCGGGGAACGGGGAGGTGCCGGTCACCGCGTAGACGAGGACCGCGCCGAGGGAGAAGACATCGGCGGCGCCCGTGACGCCCTTGCCGAGGATCTGCTCGGGGGCCATGTATCCGGGCGACCCGATCGAGATGCCGGTGGAGGTGAGGGAGGCGGTGCCGTCGGTGGCGCGGGCGATACCGAAGTCGATCAGGCGCGGGCCGTCCACGGTGAGCAGCACGTTCGACGGCTTCACGTCGCGGTGGACGAGCCCGAGGCCGTGCACCGCCGCCAGCGCCTCGGCGAGGCCCGCGCCCAGGACCCGTACACAGTGGTCGGGCAGCGCGCGCTCCTTCACGGCCTGCGCGAGGGAGGGGCCGGCCACGTAACCGGTCGCCACCCACGGCACGGACGCCTCCGGGTCGGCGTCCAGGACCGGCGCGGTCCAGGCGCCCCCGACCCGCCGCGCGGCGTCCACCTCGCGCCGGAAGCGCGCCCGGAACTCCTCGTCGAGCGCGAAGTGCGGATGGACGACCTTCACCGCGACGGTGCGGCCTCCGGCGCTGCGCCCCAGATAGACGCGGCCCATTCCGCCGGAACCGAGCCTTCCGAGCAGCCGGTAGGGCCCGATCGTGGCCGGCTCTCCGGCTTCGAGCGACTGCATGGCCTGGCCTCCCCCTGTGCCCACGCTCCCGTCGGGCCAGGGTAGTCCTCCCCTGTCACGCCTTCCCGTAGTCGCCGCCTCGCGGAACGCATCCCTCCGATATCCGCGCGCCCCGTGTATTCAAAACGTTCACCGGTGAAATTCCATACGTTCACACTCGATCGTCACCGAACAGCCCGTTGTTTCCGGATAGCCGGAATTGCCCCGCACGCGAGAGGGACGGCGCGCAGAAGGCGTACGGGAATTCCCGCGGGGGAATTCCCGTACGCCTTCCGGGGACGGCGGAGCTACCGCGTCACGGCTGCAGCAGATCGACCCGGACATCGGCCGCGAAGCCGGTTGTCGGACCCACCCGGCGGGCGAACTCCGTGACGCCCTCCAGCTGCCGTGCGCCGAAGCGGAAGTCGAGCGTCGTGAAATAGCGCTCGAGGATCTGCTCGTCGAAGACCTCCCAGCGGGCGGCCTGCTCGGCGACCTTGGTGACCTCTTCCAGGGACACGTCCCGGGAGGCGAGGAACGCCTCGTGCACCTTGCGCGTGATGAGGGGCTCGCGCTCCGCGTAGTCCTTGCGGGCGGCCCACACGGCGAAGACGAACGGCAGTCCCGTCCACTCCTTCCACAGGGCGCCCAGGTCGTGGACCTGGAGCCCGAGGCGCGGCGCGTCATGGAGGTTGGCGCGCAGGGCCGCGTCCCCGATGAGCACGGCCGCATCGGCGTCCTGCATCATCAGGCCCAGGTCGGGCGGGCACGTGTAGTAGTCGGGCTGCACGCCGAAACGGTCGGCGAGCAGCAGCTGCGCGAGGCGCACGGACGTGCGCGAGGTGGAGCCGAGCGCGACCCGCCGCCCGTCGAGCTGGTCGAGAGGTACCTGCGAGACGATCACGCACGACATCACCGGGCCGTCGCAGCCGACCGCGAGGTCGGGAAAGGCGACGAGCTGGTCGGCGGCCTTCAGGAACTCGACGAGGGTGATGGGCGCGATGTCGAGGTCGCCCTGGACGAGGCTCTCGCTGAGCTTCTCCGGGGTGTCCTTCGTGAGCTCGAGGTCGAGGAGCGTTCCCGTCCTGGCAAGTCCCCAGTACAGGGGCATGCAGTTGAGGAACTGGATGTGGCCGACTCGTGGCCGGTTGCGCTGCGGGGTCTCGGGAGAATTGTCCACATCGCGAGGCTAGACCCCATGCGGTACGGTGCAGGCTTCAGGGTCCCCGAGTCGGCCCTGTCAACCCTTTGACGCCCCGTGTCAAACCTCCGGGTGACGTGATCTTTCCCTCTATTGCATTCCGGTGCCTGCGTGCTAGGCTCGCCGCAAGTTGCAGTTTGGTTTCCCTTGCAGTACAGAGCCTGCGGAGCATGTGACCGCGGGCTCTCGTCGTATTCAGACTTTTGCAGTTGTTCGCAAGTGCATTTGCAGGTTCTGGAGCAGGGCGACCCTTTGGCCCAAGGAGGGCTTATGGCTACCGGAACCGTGAAGTGGTTCAACGCTGAAAAGGGCTTTGGCTTCATCGCCCAGGAAGGCGGCGGCCCGGACGTCTTCGTCCACTACTCCGCGATCAACGCAAACGGCTTCCGCTCCCTCGAGGAGAACCAGGCCGTGAGCTTCGACGTCACGCAGGGCCCCAAGGGCCCGCAGGCGGAGAACGTCACCCCCATGTAAGTGGGGCGTCCCCAGGTCTACCCTTGGGACGTCGTGACTCCGGAACGGATGCAGTACCCAAGGAGCCCCGCTCCGCCAAGTGCCCCGGCACGAGGCGGAGACGGGGCTCCTGCCTTTTTGCTCACGGGTACTGCATGACCAGGACGCACGTCGTACCCGGCTCCAGGGCGCGGCAGGTGTGCGGGACGTCGCCGGGGTACGACATGTAGTCGCCCGGGCCGAGTTCGACCGGTTCGTCCTGTGGTCCCGCGAGGACCCGGCCGGTGCCCACCACGATGTGCTCGACGGCCCCCGGCATGTGGGGCTCCGAGTCGCGGGGCGCGCCGGGTTCGACCTGAAGGAAGTAGAGGTCGCGCCGGGAGCCCGGCGGGTTCGGTGAGAGCAGCGTCGCCGCGTAGTCGGCCTGCTCCGACGGGACCGCGACCCCCTCGCCCGCCCTGATGACCTGGACGACGGGGCGGGGCGCGTCGAGCAGCAGACTCGGCGGCACGTCGAGCGCGACGCTCAGCGCCCAGAGGGTCTCCAGGCTCGGGTTCCCGCTCGCCGACTCCAGTTGCGAGAGCGTGGACTTGGCGATCCCCGCGCGCTTGGCCAGCTCGGACAGGGAGATCCCGGCCCGGCCGCGCTCCCGGCGCAGGGCCGCGGCGATGCGGTCGAGGGGGAGGCGGGGGGTCTGACCTGCCATGCTGCTCCTTCTCACCGTTCGTTCGCCAGGGCGGACCGAATCGTTCGCCTTGACGAACAGACGGCCCTGTGCTCATTCTACGAGTATGCGTTCGCCACACCGAACAGACGATCCACCTGAGCGAACGGCCGAGGGCCGGGCCGTACCCCCGGCCCCCTCCGCCGCTGCCGCCCACGCCGGCCGGCGGCTCCTGCGCGACATCGCGCTCGTCTGCCTCGCCGACGCCGTCGTGGGGGTCTCCTTCGGCGCGATCGCGGTCACCGGCGGGCTGCCCGTCTGGGTTCCCGTACTGATGTCGCTGATCGTCTTCGCCGGGTCGGCGCAGTTCAGCACCGTCGCCGTACTCGCGGCGGGCGGCGGTCCCGTGGCCGCCGCGGCGACCGGGCTGCTGCTCAACACCCGCACGGCGGCGTTCAGTCTGGCCGTCGCCGACGCGCTCGGCCGGTCCTGGCCCGCGCGTCTCGTCGGCGCACACCTCGTCACCGACGAGACGGCGGCGTTCGTCCTCGCCCAGCGGGATCCCCGGCGGCGCAGGGCGGCGTTCTGGATATCGGGCCTCGGACTCTTCGCGGCCTGGAACCTCAGCGTGCTCGCCGGGGCGCTCGCGGGCTCCGCGCTCGGGGACACGGCCAGGTTCGGTCTGGACGCGGCGTTCCCGGCTGTGCTCCTTGCCCTCGTGCTGCCCGCGCTGCGCGACGGGGCCGGGGTGCGGCGGGCCGCGGCGGCCGGTGCGGTGATCGCGGTCGCCGCGACGCCGGTGCTGCCCGCGGGGATGCCGGTCCTGCTGGCGCTGACGGGCCTGCTCGTGGCCCGCACTCCCCGCCGGGGAACCCTGTCTTTTACGACCGGCCGGGGATCGCCCTCGCGTACGACCGGCCCGGAAGCCCCTACCCGTACGGCCTCCCCGGGAGCCTCCTCGTGAACGCCACGCTCGTCGCCGTCCTCGTCCTGGCCGCCGGGACCTATGCCTTCCGGCTCGCCGGGCCCCTGTTGCACGGGCGGGTCGAACTGCCCGCGCGGGTGCAGGAGCTGCTGACCGCCGGGGCGACCGTGCTGCTGGTGGCCCTGCTCGCGACGGGGGCGCTGACCGAGGGACACGGGTTCGCCGGGTGGGCCCGGCCCGCCGGGGTGCTGGCCGGCGGGCTGCTCGCGTGGCGGAAGGCGCCCTTCGCCGTCGTCGTCGTGGTGGCCGCCGCGACGACGGGCCTCCTGCGGCTCGCGGGCGTGTCGTAACGACCCCCGCGTGTACGGGAATCCGCTCCCGATCGGGCGAGTAACGCCTCCGACCCGCTCCCGGACGGGCCGATTCGGCAACGTACGGACGGATAGCGGACCCGAGCGGTCGCACGGACCGGCCTCGCGGGAACCGCCGCTACTCTGATCGGCCCCGCGTCACCGACCGGACCCGGCGCAGAGGTCAGGCATACCGATTTCTGCGCCCGCACCGATGCCGGAGACCGCCCGCCCGACACACGCCTGCCGCGTCCGGCCGGCACCCAGCACGACGGAGGCACCAGAACATGCCGGAGCTCCTGCACACCCGGGCCGCGGGACTCGTCGGCAGGGACGGCGCCGCGGCCGCGCTCGAAGGGCTGCTGCGCGAGAAGCGCCTGGTGAGCGTCGTGGGGCCGGGCGGCGTCGGCAAGAGCGCGCTCGCCGCCCGGGTCGTACGGCACCTGCGCCGCGAGCCCTGGTCCGCGACGGGCACCGCCGACCTGGCCACGCTCGACATCCCCGGGCTCGTGCCGCACGCGCTCGCCGGCGCCCTGCGCCTCGACGGCGATCCCGCGATGCCGCAGCTCCCCGCGCTGGCCGCCGCGATCGGACGGCGCCCCGTGCTTCTCGTCGTCGACACCTGCGAGCGGCAGGCCGCTGAGTGCGCCGCCACGCTGCTGCACCTCGTACAGGCGTGCCCGGAGCTGCGCGTCCTCGCCACCAGCAGGGTCCCGCTGGACACCCCGGTCACGTTCCCGCTGCCCCCGCTCACCCCGGGCGGCGCCGCCCGTCTGCTCACGACGGCCGCGCGGGCGCTCGGCGCGCCGCGGGACCCGGACCCCGAGCCGGCCCGCCGCATCTGCGCGGCGCTCGGCGGTCTGCCGCTGGCCCTGCGCATCGCCGCGGGCCAGCTCGAGCGCCACGACGCCGACGATCTGCTGTCGCTGATCGGCCGGCCCGAGCGCCTGCTCGACCTGCCCGCCCCGATGCCCGGACTGCCGCACCGGCTGCGCACGCTGCGCGCCTCGCTGCGCTGGAGCCAGCGGCTCTGCCCGCCCGGCGAGCGGCTGCTGTGGGCGCGGGCCTCCGTCTTCACCGGTCCCTTCACCCTGTCCGACACGGTGACGGTGTGCGCGGACGACCGGCTGCCGCCCGGCGAACTCGCCCGCGCCTTCGAGGGGCTCGCGGCCCACTGCCTGATCACACCCGAACCGTCGGGACCCGGTGCCTTCCGCATGACGGCGGCCACGCGCGCGTACGGCAAGCATCTGCTGGAACGGCTCGGCGAGGACGCCGAGTTCCGGCGGCGCTGCCTGGCGCACTGCCTGCACAACGCCCCCGCCCTGCCGTCCTAGGGCCTGTCTTCACATTCCCGCCTGCCCACGGGAATGTGAAGACAGGCCCTAGCCCCGCTTCCCGGGCAGGGCCCAGGCCGCCAGCGCCGCCGTCGCGCACAGGAGCCCGCCCGCGACGATCAGGCTCGTCCGCATGCCCCCGAGGGAGAAACCGTCGCTCGCGCCGCCCGCGATGAGGGAGCCGAAGAGGGCGACGGCGAGGGCGCCGCCCGTCTGGCGGAACGCGTTCAGGAGACCGGAGGCCGTGCCCGCGCGGGCCGCCGGGACGCTGTCCATGAGCAGGGCGGTGAGCGCGGGGACCGCGAACGCGCCGCCCATGCCCGTCGGGACGAGCAGCAGCAGGATCAGCCAGACCGGGGTGTCCGCGGCCAGCGGCAGGAGGCAGAACATGCCGAGGGCGAGGACGGCCTGTCCGGTCACGATGACGGGACGGCGGCCGAAGCGTTCGGCCATCGGCGGGGAGATCAGGTTGGTCGACGTGATGATCGCCGCCAGCGGTACGAACATGAGGCCGGCCTCGGTTCCGGACATGCCGCGCAGCTGCTGGTAGTAGAGGCCGAGCAGGAAGATCGCGCCGTAGAAGGCCACGTTGACCGCGAAGCCGATGGCGAGGGACACGCTCACCTCGCGCCGCCGCAGCAGGGGCAGCGGGACCATGGGCGCGCGGTGGCGCTTCTCGGCGGCGAGGAAGGCGAGCGCCCCGGCGACGGCCACGGCGAGTGCCGCGAGGACCGACGGGTCGGTCCAGCCGGCGTGGCCGCCCTCGATGACCGCGAAGGCGAGCCCGGCGAGCGCGAGGACCGCGGTGGCCTGACCGGCCAGGTCGAGCGGGGCGGGACGGCGCGGGGAGCGCGGGACGCGGACGAGGAGGGCCAGGATCAGGGCGCCCACGGGCAGGTTCAGGAAGAAGACGGCGCGCCAGCCGGCGGCCTCGGTGAGTATGCCGCCGAGGACAGGGCCCACGGCCATCGCGACCGAACCGCCCACCGTCCACAGCGCGATGGCCCGAGCGCGGTGTCGCGCGTCGTCGTAGGCCTGGCGGATCAGCGCGAGCGAGGCCGGCATCACGATGGCAGCGGCGCCGCCCTGGACGACACGGGCCGCGACGAGCGTGCCGATGCCGGGCGCGAGGGCGCAGGCGAGCGAGGCAAGGGTGAACAGTCCGACGCCCCAGGCGTAGGCCCGCCGCGCACCGGCCCGGTCGGCGAGCGCGCCGGCGGAGAGCATGAGCGCGGCGAACATCAGGGTGTACGCGTCGACGATCCACTGAAGCCCGGTGATGCCGCCGTGCAGCGACGTACGGATGGCGGGCAGGGCGATGTTCACGGCGGACACGTCGATGGAGATGACGGTGAAGCCGAGGAGCGCGGCGACTAGGGCGTAACCGGACGCCTGCACGGGTGCCGGCGCGCCGGCCGCCGGGCTGGGGGCACGGGTCGGGTTCCGCTGGTCGGGGCGGGTGGCGGCGGACGGCATGTTCGGGGCTCCTCGGGTGGAGAAACGGGTGGGCGACGTGGTCCGTCGTTCCTCCCCGGTAAGGCTTCGTGCGGGCGGCTCCGGCCACCGCGTCCGCGGCCCGGTGCCGTGCACCCCCTGGGTCCGCGGTGGCCTGGCCGCCCGCAACGGGATCAACTCTGCGCGGAGTTGGCGCGAGGTGGCAGGGCGCCGTTCACCGGGGCGCACTGTTCCTGGTCCTGACACGGCCCCCCACAGACGTCGCCGAGCAGGGAGAATGGGGGTATGGCTGGTGGAGCGACGCAGGACGGCACGGAACTGGGCAGGTACCTCAAGGCGCGGCGCGCGCTCGTGAGCCCGGCGGACGCGGGGCTGCCCGCGGGCGCGGGGATCCGGCGGACGCCCGGCCTGCGCCGCGAGGAGCTGGCGACGCTCTCCGGCGTCAGCGTCGACTACTACACGCGGCTGGAGCGCGGCCGCGAGACGAACCCCTCCACGGCCGTGATCGACGCCATCAGCCGGGCCCTGCGGCTGTGCGGCGACGCGCACGAGCGCCTCCACGACCTGGCCGAGCTGGCCTCGGGCCGCCTCACCGAGCCCCACCCCACGACCGACCGCACGGTGCGCGACTCGGTCCTGCGGGTCCTGGAGGCGCTCAGCCCGCTGCCCTCGTACGTGGTGAGCCCGCACAACTACGTGCTGGCGGCGAACCCGGCGGGCCGCCGCCTCCTGCCCGGCCTGTGGGACTGGCCGGACGAGGAGCGCAACATCACGCGGTATCTGTTCCTGCACCCCGTGGGCCGCAAGCTCTACGTCCCCTGGGAGGAGACGGTCGCGCAGTCGGTGGCGCACCTGCGCGCGGTGGGCGGCAAGGACCCCAACTCGCCGGAGCTGGCCGCCCTCGTCGGTGAACTCGTCCTGAAGTCACCGGAGTTCGCGAGGCTCTGGGACCGTTACGAGGTTCTGGAGCGCGGCGGCGGCACCAAGACGTTCGCGCACCCCAAGGTCGGCGCGATGACCCTCACGTTCGAGGTCATGCAGCTGGCGCGCACGGGCGGGCAGCGCCTCGTCACCTATCAGGCCGAGCCCGGCAGCCCGGACGAGACGGCGATGCTGCGCCTGGACCCGGCGGCCCGCCCGGACCACCGGGAGTCCTGAACTCCCTGACGCCTCAGTCCCGTTCGAGCCTGCCCGCACCGGGCACGCAGGGCATCGCGCCTCGACCAATTTCTGACCGTTAAGTAACCTTACTCAGAAGTAAATTACTGGCCGAGCAGGGAGCTGGACCATGGCCGACCGCTGCCCGAACGTCACCGGCACGGCCCCGGGCCGCTTCCCGGCCCGCCGCCCGGGCCTCCCGCAGCCCGCGCAGCTGCACCGCTGGACGCCCGAACGGCCCGCGCTGGAGGGCCCATTGCTCCATCTCACGGCCGGCGATGTGCGAGCGGCGGCCGGGCTCGGGGCGTGACGACCATGACGACCGTCACGCTCACCGCAGCCCCGTCCCTGCCGCCCCTCCTCGCCCGCGGCGCCCTCCTCTCCGCCCTCAAGCGCCCACGCCCCGGCGCCGAGGCCCCCGCGACCCGCCTGGTCCTGCCCGCCGCACGCACCGACCGCACCCGCCTGGCCGCGTACCGCGAGGTGTGCGGCTTCGACCGGGACTCCGCCGTGCTCCCGGTCACGTATCCGCACGTCCTCGGCTTCCCCCTGGCGATGCGGATCATGGCGGAGCGGCGCTTCCCGCTCCCCCTGCTCGGCCTCGTCCACACCTCCCTCACCGTCACCCAGGGGCACGACCTGCCGGTCGACGAGGCGTACGAACTCTCCGTATACGTCAAAGAGTTGGCGCCCCACCGGCGCGGCACGGAGGTCACCGTCGTCACCGGGCTGCGGTCGGGCGACACGCGCGCGTGGACCTCGACCAGCACCTATCTGGCGCGCCACCGCACCGACACACACCCCAGGGACAACGCGGCGGCCGAGGAGCGTCCCGAGCCGCTGCCCGCGGTGGCCGAGTGGAAACTGCCCGGCGACCTGGGCCGCCGCTACGGCGCCGCGTCCGGCGACCGCAACCCCATCCATCTGCACCCGCTCACGGCCCGCCTCTTCGGCTTCCCGCGCGCCATCGCGCACGGCATGTGGACCGTCGCCCGCTGCCTCGCCGCACACGGCGCGGAGGGCGAGGTGCAGGTGCGCGCCGCGTTCAAGGCACCCGTACTCCTGCCGGCGAGCGTGACGTACGCGTCCCGGGGGCCCGCCTTCGAGCTCCGCTCGGCGACGCGCACCCATGTCACGGGCGAGGTGCTACGCGCCGGGGGCGGGTGACCAGCGCCGGCCCTCCA
Source organism: Streptomyces sp. NPDC055400 (assembly GCF_053644375.1). Classification (NCBI taxonomy): domain Bacteria; kingdom Bacillati; phylum Actinomycetota; class Actinomycetes; order Kitasatosporales; family Streptomycetaceae; genus Streptomyces; species Streptomyces sp. NPDC055400. The sequence continues at coordinate 369,939 of NZ_JBSHLM010000008.1, forward strand.
TCAGGTTCCCCAGGCCCGACCAGGCGAAGTTCATCAGCGTGGCCGCGGCCTCCTTGGCCGTGACCGACGGGTCCGTGTTGGCCCAGCCGGCCAGCGACTCCGCGGCCCCGACCAGCGCCTGCGCGAGCCCGGCGACCTCGCGGTCGGGCAGCGCGGGATCGTCGTGCGCCTCCCTGGCCGCCGCGGCGATCAGCCCGGTCACGAACGCGACGATCTCCTCGCGCATGGCCGTGACCTCGACGGCGAACGGCTCACCGCCCGCCGGCGCATGACTGTGCAGGACGGCCCAGCCGTCGGGGTTCTGCGCCGTGTGCGTGAAGAAGGCCCGCAGCCCGTCCCACAGCTGCCGGTCGGCTCCCTCACCGCCGGACACACCCGCGCGCACCGCCGCGATCAGGGCCGCCGACTCGCGCTGGATGCACGCCGAGAAGAGCTCCTCCTTGGAGTTCAGGTAGAGGTACACCAGCGGTTTCGACACTCCGGCGAGCTCCGCGATGTCATCCATCGACGCGGCCCGGTAGCCACGCTCCCCGAACACCCGCACCGCCGCGTCGAGCATCTGACGCTCCCGCACGGCCCGCGGCATCCGCTTGACCCTCACTTCGCCCACCCCGGCCGCCCGCCTCTCTCCACACCGCGTCCGCCCGCAAGCGTAGCCACCACCACGCACACACCCCGCACCACGACCGGAGGGAACCGGCGGGGTGCGGGGTGCGGACGGGTACGAGCCTGGGGACTCAGGCGGCGGCACCCACCACCTGAGGCTCGTCCTCGTGCTGGCTCTCGGCCACGGGCTCCTCGACGGGAGACGCGGTGGCGTTGTCGTACTTCACGCGGTCCAGGATGTTCTCGCGGGCGGCCACGATGACCGGAATGAGCGCCTGGCCTGCAACATTCGTGGCGGTGCGCATCATGTCCAGGATCGGGTCGATGGCGAGGAGCAGGCCCACGCCCTCCATCGGGAGGCCCAGCGTCGACAGGGTCAGCGTCAGCATGACCGTGGCGCCGGTCAGTCCGGCGGTCGCGGCGGAGCCGATCACCGAGACGAACGCGATGAGCAGGTACTCCTTGATGCCGAGCTGTACGTCGAAGATCTGCGCGACGAAGATCGCGGAGATCGCCGGGTAGATCGCGGCGCAGCCGTCCATCTTGGTCGTCGCGCCGAACGGCACGGCGAAGGAGGCGTAGTTGCGCGGGACGCCGAGGCGCTCGGCGGACTGCTGGGTGACGGGCATCGTGCCGACGGAGGAGCGGGACACGAAGGCCAGCTGGATCGCGGGCCAGGCGCCCTTGAAGAACTGGAGCGGGTTCAGCTTGGCGACGACTGCGAGGAGCAGCGGGTAGACGCCGAAGAGGACCAGGGCGCAGCCGACGTAGATGTCGATCGTGAACGTCGCGTAGTTGCCGAGGAGGTCCCAGCCGTACTGGACGATGGCGCGGCCGATGAGGCCGGCGGAGCCGATCGGGGCGAGCAGGATGACCCACCACAGGGCCTTCTGCAGCAGCTCGAGCACCGACTCGGACAGGGAGAGGATCGGCTGCGCCTTCGGGCCGATCTTCAGGATGGCGACACCGGCGACGACCGCCATGAAGACGATCTGCAGGACGTTGAGCTGGGTGAACGGCGTGACGACATCGGTCGGGACGATGCCGGTCAGGAAGTCCAGCCAGGAGCCGGCGTGGTCGGGCTTGGAGCCGTCGGCCGGGGTGAGGTCCGAGCCGTTGCCCGGGTTGGTGATCAGGCCGATCGCGAGGCCGATGACGACCGCGATCAGCGAGGTGATCATGAACCACAGGAGGGTGCGGCCGGCGAGCCGCGCGGCGTTGTTGACCTTCCGCAGATTGGTGATGGACACCAGGATCGCGAAGAAGACCAGCGGGGCCACGGCCAGCTTCAGGAGCTGGATGAAGATGCCGCCGACCTTGTCGAGGGTCGTGGCGAGCCAGGACACGTCGTAGGTGCGGGCGACGTAGCCGAGCACGAGGCCGACGACGAGGCCGAGCAGGACCTGGGCCCAGAAGGGGATGGGTATCCGGAAGCGGGGCTTCTGCTTCTCGGACGCGGACGCGGTGTTCGCGGACACGGACACACTCCAGTGATGACGCGCGGGTGGGGTCGGACGTAAGGAAGCGGCCACCGCGGGAGGGAGAACCAGGGGCGCCGCTGCATCGGGGGGCGTCGCTTCAGAGGCGACAGGCAGCGGACATGGTGGGGGTCCCCCCTGCTCGAGCGAAGCCGAGAACTTGGGGGAGGCAGAGGTCGACATGCAGGCGCGCCACGAGCGGAACGCCCATGGGCATGCGGGCTGCGGATGTCTTCATGTCAATCACGTTAACACTCATGCTTTGAGAACATCAAAGGGGTTCTTTGGGGAAGAAATGACCCGCTCCATGGCCCTTGAGCCTGGAAAACGCAGGTGGCCCCGACATCGGGGGATGCCGGGGCCAGCTGCGTTGTGACGAAGCTTACGAGTCCCTTACACGGGACTTCGGGGACGAGTCGCGTTACGAGGCGCTCTGCGCGCGGGCCGTGTCGTCCGCGACGTCTTCCTGCGTGCGGTTGCGCTCGTAGTTGGCCTTCGTGCGGTCGACACGCTCGACGATCTTGACCGAGGCCCGGTCGCGCTCCTTGCGCAGCACGACGTAGCTGATCGGCGCGGAGATGACGAGACCGAGCAGGGCGATCCACAGGAAGTACGAGCCGCCGGCGCCGCGGGGCACGATGCCTGTCGAGGCGAGGCCCCAGACGACAAGGAAGCAGCCCGCGAAGATCCCGAAGCGCATCAGCGTGTAGCGGAGCATGTCAATCCACTCTTCCGTTCCGAATCGGTCCTACGCACCACCCAGTGAAGCATGCGGCCCCGGAAGGGCATTGAGCGGTACTGCAAGTAATGGTTAGAGTGGCCCAATGACCCTTACGTTTCAGCTGGACCCGCCGATCGATCCGGCGCTGCGGGACGACGTCCTCGCGCTCTGGGCCGACGTGTCCAACGCGGGCGGAGCGGTCGGCTTCGTCCCGCCCGTCACCACCGAGGACATCCGCCCCGAGCTGGTCAGGCACCTCGCCGCGATAGCCGAGGGCCGCACCCGGCTCCTGGTCGGGCGCGACGAGGAGGGCGCCGTCGCGGCGACGGCCTTCTTCACGTACAACCAGCATCGCCTGCAGAAGCACTACATCTGGCTGTACACGGTGATGGTCCACCCGCGGCACCAGGGCAAGGGGTACGGGCGGGAGCTGATGGCCGCCGCGGCCGACGCCGCCCGTGCCTTCGACGGTATCGAGGCGATCCGCCTCACCTGCCGCGGCGGCACCGGCGCCGACCGCTTCTACGCGGCGTGCGGCTACAAGGAGGTCGGCCGCGTCCCCGGCGCGATCCGGGTGGCCCCGGGCGACGACCGCGACGACATCACGATGCTGCTGCCGGTGGCCTGATCCGTGAACGGGCGAAGCCCCGGCCGGCGGCCGGGGCTTCACTCAACTCACCTGTGCCTCAGACGCGCATCGCCTGCGGCGTCTCGCGCCGCGCCGGGTCCGGGCCGTCGTACTCGCGGATGATCTCGTACCGGGTGTTCCGCTCGACGGGCCGGAAGCCGGCGTCGCGGATCAGGTCGAGCAGGTCCTCGCGGGTCAGCTTGTTCGGCGTCCCGTAGTTGTCCGCGTCGTGCGTGATCTTGTACTCGACGACCGAGCCGTCCATGTCGTCGGCGCCGTGCTGGAGCGCGAGCTGGGTGGTCTGCACACCGTGCATGACCCAGAAGCACTTCACGTGCGGCACGTTGTCGAACAGGAGCCGGGAGACCGCGAAGGTCTTGAGCGCCTCGGCGCCGGTCGCCATGGTCGTACGCGCCTGGAGGCGGTTGCGGACCTTGCCGTCCTTCATGTCGACGAAGTCGTGCTGGTAGCGCAGCGGGATGAAGACCTGGAAACCGCCGGTCTCGTCCTGGAGTTCGCGCAGGCGCAGCACGTGGTCGACGCGGTGACGGGGCTCCTCGATGTGCCCGTACAGCATCGTGGACGGGGTCTTGAGCCCCTTCTCGTGCGCGAGGCGGTGAATCCGCGACCAGTCCTCCCAGTGGGTGGCGTGGTCGACGATGTGCTGGCGGACCTCCCAGTCGAAGATCTCCGCGCCGCCGCCGGTCAGCGACTCGAGACCGGCGTCGATCAGCTCGTCGAGGATCTCGGAGGCGGAGAGCCCGGAGATCGTCTCGAAGTGGTGGATCTCCGTCGCCGTGAACGCCTTCAGCGCGACGTTCGGCAGCGCCTCCTTGAGGGCCTTCAGGGAGCGCGGGTAGTAACGCCAGGGCAGCGTCGGGTGCAGGCCGTTGACGATGTGCAGCTCGGTGAGGTTCTCGTTCTCCATCGCCTTGGCGAGGCGGACGGCCTCCTCGATGCGCATCGTGTACGCGTCCTTCTCGCCCGGCTTGCGCTGGAACGAGCAGTACGCGCACGACGCGGTGCACACGTTCGTCATGTTGAGGTGGCGGTTGACGTTGAAGTGGACGACGTCGCCGTTCTTGCGCGTGCGCACCTCGTGGGCGAGCCCGCCCAGCCAGGCCAGGTCGTCCGACTCGTACAGCGCGACGCCGTCCTCACGGGACAGCCGCTCGCCGTCCCGCACCTTCTGCTCCAGCTCGCGCTTGAGCCCTACGTCCATTGCCATTGCTCCTCACCAAAGACTGCGGCCAACCGTACTCCCCCGCCCTTCGGGCGGGAGGGGCCCCCATCAGGCCCTTCGCGCCCGCCTCTACTCCTCCTCCGGCAACTCCCCCACCCGGTTCTCCCACTTGGTGGACAGCACGATCGTGGTGCGCGTGCGCGAGACGCCCTTCGTGCCGCTGAGCCGGCGGATGGTGCGCTCCAGGCCGTCCACGTCGCCGACCCGCACCTTGAGCATGTACGAGTCGTCGCCCGCGATGAACCAGCAGTCCTCGATCTCGTGCAGGTCCTTGAGCCGGCGCGCCACGTCCTCGTGGTCGGCGGCGTCGGAGAGCGAGATGCCGATCAGGGCGGTGACGCCGAGACCGAGCGAGGGCGAGTCGACGGTCGCGCGGTAGCCGGTGATGACGCCGGCCGCTTCGAGGCGGTTGATGCGGTCGGTGACGCTGGGCCCGGACAGGCCTACGAGGCGTCCCAGCTCGGCATACGAGGCGCGGCCGTTCTCGCGCAGAGCCTGAATGAGCTGCCTGTCCACGGCGTCCATAGGTCCATGCCTTTCATTAATCTGCGATGACGCGAGTTTACGTGTAGAATCCAAGGCGTGCAGGGCATTGACCCTGTGAATCTTTCAGCCGAAACCCGGTTTCACCTTCGGCTGACCTTCCAAGCGATCTTCGACTACCGATCAAAGACGATCATTCAGGAGTGTTGCCACCGTGTACACGATCGAGATGGCCTACGCCCGTATGCGCGAGCTGCAGGACCAGGCCAACCGCTCGCGTGCCCACCAGTCCGCCGTCGAGGCGCGTGCCGCCGAGAAGCGGGCCGTGCGCGCCAAGAAGCGCTAACGGTCCCGAGAGCCGCCCCCGAGCTCTCCCTGCCACCGGCGGTAGAGCCGATGCGGCACCCCCGCCGCGTCGAGCGCCCGCCCGGCGACGAAGTCCACCAGATCCTGGATGTGCGTCGCCCCCGCGTAGAACGCCGGAGAGGCGGGCAGCACCACGGCGCCCGCCTCGTCCAGCGTCACCAGATGCTTGAGCGTCTGTCCGTTCAGCGGTGTCTCGCGCACCGCGACGACCAGCCTGCGCCCTTCCTTGAGCGTCACGCTCGCCGCGCGCTGGAGCAGATCCTTCGACAGGCCGAGCGCCACGCCCGCCACGCACGCCGTGGACGCGGGCACGATGATCATGCCCTTCGCCGGATACGACCCGGACGACGGCCCCGCCGCCAGATCCCCGGCGGACCAGTACCTGACCTGGCCGAGCCGGTCGCCCACCGCGAACGTGTCCGGCTTCCCGTCCGCCCCGCGCGCCAGCCACTCACCCAGGTCCTCGCGCCAGTGCGCGTCCCGGAACGCGATGCCCGTCTCATCGAGCAGCGTCAGCCGCGAGGCCCGCGAGACGACGAGGTCCACGCTCTCCCCCGCGTCGAGCAGCGCGCGCAGAACCGCGGCGGCATACGGCGTCCCCGACGCGCCGGACACCCCCACGATCCAAGGCCGGCGCCCAATTTCTCCTGCGGTCATGCCGTCGAGCCTATCCGGCACCCGGCCGCGGTCAGACAGTCAGGCCGCGCACGAGGAGGTCGAGCAGCGCGCACACGAACAGGGCGATCCCGATGAAGCCGTTGACCTGGAAGAAGGCCCGGTTGAGCCGGGACAGGTCGCGCGGCCGCACGATCGTGTGCTCGTAGAGGAAGGCGCCCGCGACGATGACGAGGCCGAGCCAGAAGAACGCACCCGCGTCCGTGGCGAGGGCGTACCAGACGAACAGCGCCGTGGTGAGCGTGTGGCAGCCGCGCGCTCCCCAGATCGCCGCCGGGATACCGAAGCGGGCCGGCACCGACATCACGCCGACCTCACGGTCCGTCTCCACGTCCTGGCAGGCGTAGATGAGGTCGAAGCCGCCGATCCAGATGCCGACCGCGAGCCCGAGGACCACCGCGTCCCACGACCACTCGCCGGTGATCGCCAGCCAGGCGCCGACCGGCCCCATCGCCTGGGCGAGACCCAGGATGGCCTGCGGGAAGTTCGTGAACCGCTTGCCGTACGGATAGACGACCATCGGGATCACCGCGATGGGCGCGAGCGCCAGGCACAGCGGGTTGAGCAGGGCGGCCGAGCCGAGGAAGACGACGAGTGCGATGAGCGCGCCGGTCCAGGCGGACTTCACGGACATCGCGCCCGTGACGAGTTCGCGGTGCGCGGTCCTCGGGTTACGGGCGTCGATCTCGCGGTCGATGATCCGGTTCACGGCCATCGCGAACGTGCGCAGGCCGATCATCGCGATCGTCACGAGCAGCAGCCGCCACCAGTGGATGTTCCCGTCCATACGGAACATCGCGGTGAGCGCGGCGATGTACGCGAAGGGCAGCGCGAACACCGAGTGCTCGATCATGACGAGCCGCAGGAACGCCTTGGTGCGGCCCGGCTGCGGGATCGCGGCGGAAGCGCTGGTCACAGGCCGTACTCCTTCCAGCGGCGGTCGACCGTCGCCGCCGTCTGCGGGTCGGACAGCACCATCTCGGGCCAGCCGCCGTCCCGTGTGTAGCCCTCCTCGGGCCACTTCTTCGTCGCGTCGATGCCCGCCTTGCCGCCCCAGAACTGCTGGTACGACGCGTGGTCGAGGTGGTCGACGGGACCCTCGGCGACCGTCAGGTCACGGGCGTAGTCCGTGTTCCCGAGCGCCCGCCACGCGACCTCGTGCAGATCGTGCACGTCGCAGTCCGAGTCGACGACCACGATCAGCTTGGTCAGCGACATCATGTGGGCGCCCCACACGGCGTGCATCACCTTCTGCGCGTGTTTCGGGTACTTCTTGTCGATCGAGACGATCGCGCAGTTGTGGAAGCCGCCCGACTCGGGCAGGTGGTAGTCCACGATGTCCGGCACGATGATCTTGAGGAGCGGCAGGAAGAAGCGCTCCGTGGCCCGGCCGAGGGGACCGTCCTCCGTAGGCGGGCGCCCCACCACGATGGACTGCAGCAGCGGACGCTTGCGCATCGTCACGCAGTCGATCGTCAGCGCGGGGAAGGGTTCCTGCGGCGTGTAGAAACCGGTGTGGTCGCCGAACGGGCCCTCGGGGAGCATCTCCCCGGGCTCCAGCCACCCCTCGAGGACGACCTCGGCGTTCGCCGGTACCTGGAGCGGCACCGTCTTGCAGTCGACCATCTCGATCCGCTTGCCCTGGACGAACCCGGCGAAGAGGTACTCGTCGATGTCCCCGGGCAGCGGCGCCGTCGACGCGTACGTCACGGCGGGCGGGCAGCCGAAGGCGATCGCGACCGGCAGCTTCTCGCCCTTCCTGGCGGCCACCTGGTAGTGGTTGCGGCTGTCCTTGTGGATCTGCCAGTGCATGCCGATGGTGCGCCGGTCGTGGCGCTGGAGCCGGTAGAGCCCGAGGTTGCGGATGCCGCTCTCGGGGTCCTTGGTGTGCGTGAGGCCGAGGTTGAAGAAGGAGCCGCCGTCCTCGGGCCAGGTGAACAGGGCCGGGAGCTGGTCCAGGTCCACGTCGTCGCCGCGCAGGACGACCTCCTGAACCGGCGCGTCCTTCACCTTCTTCGGCGGCACGTGCACCATCGAGCCGAGCTTGCCGAACGCCTCGCGCACGCCCACGAAGCCGTGCGGCAGCTCGGGGCGCAGCAGGCCGCCGATCTTGTCGCTGATCTCCTCGTAGGACTTCAGGCCGAGCGCCTTGAGCAGGCGCCGGTCCGTCCCGTACACATTCATCGCGAGCGGCATCGAGGAGCCGCGCACGTTCTCGAAGAGGAGAGCGGGGCCGCCGGACTTCTGCACCCGGTCGACGATCTCACCGACCTCCAGGTAGGGGTCGACCTCGGCCTTGATGCGCTTGAGGTCACCCTCGCGCTCCAGCGCCCGCAGGAGGGAGCGAAGATCGTCGTAAGCCATGCGTCCCAGTATCGAGCACCGGCTACCCTGACCCGGTCACCGGGGGCCTGCGTCGTCCCCACGCCGCTCCTTGGGGGATCGCGACACCATGCTCCGCTACTTGCCGTTCCTGCTGGTCCTGGCGTTGTGGATCTACGCCTTCATCGACTGCCTGAACACTCCTGAGGAGGAGGTCAGGGGCCTGCCGAAGGTCGTGTGGGTCATCATCATCCTGCTCTTCGGCGAGGTGCTCGTCGGCCCGATCGCCTGGCTCGTCGCGGGCAGGCACCGGCACGCGCCCGCGAACGGCTCGACACCGTCCGAGTGGCACCGCAGCCACCGCACCACGTTCGTCGCGCCCGACGACAACCCCGAGTTCCTGCACTCCCTGCGCGAGGAGAACAAGAGGGACGAGGCGCTCCTCAAGGACTGGGAGGCCGATCTGCGCCGCCGCGAGGAGGAGCTCAAGAAGCGCGAGGGCGAGCAGGGCGGCGAGCAGGCGTGAGCGCCTTCGACCCCGAACTGGCGCGGACCTGGCTGGCCACGGCCGTCGAGGAGGCGCGGGCGGGGCTCGCCGAGGGCGGCATCCCGATCGGCGCGGCCCTCTACTCGGCGGACGGGAAGGTCCTCGGGCGCGGGCACAACCGCCGTGTGCAGGACGCGGATCCGTCCGTGCACGGCGAGACCGACGCCTTCCGCAACGCGGGCCGGCAGCGCTCGTACAAGGGCACGACGATGGTGACGACGCTCTCGCCGTGCTGGTACTGCTCCGGCCTGGTGCGGCAGTTCGGCATCTCGCGGGTCGTCGTCGGTGAGGCCCGGACGTTCCACGGAGGCCACGACTGGCTGGCCGAGCACGGGGTGGAGATCGTGGTCCTCGACGATCCCGAGTGTGTCGCCATGATGGAGGAGTTCATCGCGGCCCGCCCCGAGCTGTGGAACGAGGACATCGGGGAGTAGGGGGTGCCCGGCCGGTCGGGCGTCGTTGCCCAGGTGCCGCGGCGCGTCCACAGTGGGGTCATGACGGAACCCCGTACTCCACAGCCCCGTATCCCCACGATCGATCTGCGGCCGTGGCTCCTGGGCGGTCCGAACGCGCGCGCCGGGATCGCCCGTACCGTCGACGAGGCGCTGCGGACGGCCGGGTTCCTGCTGGTCACCGGGCACGGCGTGGACCCGGGCCTGCGCTCCGGGATCCGGGAGGCGGCGCGTGGGTTCTTCCGGCTGCCGCCCGCGGCGAAGGAGCCGTACGCCGTGAAGGTCGGCGGGCGCGGCTGGCTGGGCCCCGGCGCCGAGGCGAACGGCTACGCGGAGGGCACCGAGACCCCGCCCGACCTCAAGGAGTCCCTGTCGTACGCCTCCGAACTGCCCACCGGGGACGCGGAGATCGACGCGGAGTGGTTCCTGCCCAACACCTGGCCCGCCGAGACGCCCGGGCTGCGCGCGCTCGTCGAGACGTACCTCGGGCGGATGCGGGAGCTGTCCGACCTGCTGCTCGAACTCCTCGCGGTCGCGCTCGGCGAGGAGGAGGACTTCTTCACCCGGCACACCACGCACCCCACCTGGGGCTTCAACATCAACTGGTACCCGGGCACGGACGTCGTGGGCGAGCCCGAGGAGGGCCAGTTCCGCATCGGCCCGCACACCGACTTCGGGACCGTCACGGTCCTCGACCGGCAGGCCGGCAAGGGCGGGCTCCAGGTCTACACCGACGAGGGCGGGTGGGAGGACGCGCCGTTCGACCCGGACGCGTTCACCATCAACATCGGTGACCTGATGGCGCGTTGGACCGGCGACCGCTGGCGCTCCGGCCGCCACCGCGTCCTGCCGCCCCCGGCCGACCTGCCCGCCGAGGAACTGATGTCGCTCGTCTACTTCTACGAGTGCGACCCGCGCACGACCGTCGAGTCCGTGCCCGCGCCGAAGGGCCGGGTCGCGCACGAGCCGGTCGACTCGCACACGTATCTGCGGGCGAAGCTGGACGCCATCACCGTGGAGCCTTGATCACTGCGGGGTCTGATCCTTGAGAGGCCTGATTTCTGGGGGGCCTGATTTCTGGGGGGCCGATTTCTGAGAGGCCTGCTGAGGGCCTGATCATTTCGGGGTCTCGAGGTAGCCGTCCCTGAGCTCCTGCCAGCGGGACGGGGTCCAGGCCGCCCAGGCGCGCTCGTCCGTGGGGCGCCCGTCGAGCGCGGCGGCCAGGTGCTCGAAGTGGTCGTGCCAGGCGGCCAGGTAGTCCAGGCGCGCCGCGTCGTCACCGTCGATCTCCCTGGTGAACCGCAGGGTCGTCGCGTCGCGGGCCGTCGGCTCCAGGTGGAAGCGCATGCGGCCGTGCGGGCCTTCGAGCGTGTACTCGGCGACGCGCTCGCCGTCCCAGGCGGTGACACGGCCCTGGTGGGCGCGCCCGTTGTTGAGCCACCGCAGCGTGACCGCGCCGCCGAGCCGTGGTTCGAGCACATCGGCGGCGGCCAGCCACCCCGGCAGACCCTCCGGGGTGGCCACCGCCGCCCAGACCTCCTCCACGGGATGCGGAAGAGGGATCGTGAAGTGCAGGGTGTGGGTGTGACCCTCGGTCCGGCTCGTGCCGGGCGCGACGGGTGTGGCGGGTGCCGCGGACTCGGTGGGGTGGCTGGATTCGGTCATACCTCCAGGCTGGCGCGCCCGCGCGCTTCGCGCACCCTTGGGCGCCGGGATCCGTGCTCCGCTCCGCCCTCACACCCTCCCCGGCCGTCCGTACACCGACGGCCCACCCCTTGTGACTCGCATCGCAAAGGGTGGGCCGTCGTCGGCTGTCGCGGTCTCAGACGCCGGCGTAGGAGTGCTTGCCGGTGACGAAGATGTTCACGCCGTAGTAGTTGAACAGCCAGCAGGCGAAGGCGATGAGGGCCAGGTAGGCGGCCTTGCGGCCCTTCCATCCGGCGGTCGCGCGGGCGTGCAGGTAGCAGGCGTAGGCGACCCAGGTGATGAACGACCAGGTCTCCTTGGGGTCCCAGCCCCAGTAGCGGCCCCACGCGTCGCCGGCCCAGATCGCGCCCGCGATGATCGTGAACGTCCACAGCGGGAAGACTGCCGCGTTCACGCGGTAGGAGAACTTGTCGAGCGAGGACGCGGCGGGCAGGCGCTCCATGACCGAGGTCGCGAACTTCCCGGGCTTGCCGCCGTTCGCCAGCTTGTTCTCGTACGAGTCGCGGAACAGGTAGAGCAGCGTGCTGACCGCGCCGACGTAGAACACCGCGCCGCAGAAGATCGCCGTGGAGACGTGGATGTACAGCCAGTACGAGTGAAGGGCGGGAACCAACTGGTCGCTGGCGGTGTACAGGACAGTGACAGCGAGGCCGAGATCGAGGAGGACCGTGGTGACCAGCGGGAGGCCGAGCCAGCCGATGTTCTTCTTCGCCACGAGCAGGCCGAGGTACACAGCGACGGCGACGGTGGAGAAGGTGATGTTGAACTCGTACATGTTGCCCCACGGCGCGCGCTGCACGGAGAGCGCGCGGGTGAGCACACCGCTCGCCTCGACGAGGAACGCGAGCACGGTGAGGGACACCGCGATACGGCCGTAGAGGTCGCCCTGCTCGTCGCCGCCTGAGGCGCCGGGGCCGTCCGGCACGTCACGCGTGCCGGAGACGGCGCGCGTCACGACGCTGGGCCGCTCCAGGACGGCGGTGCCGCCGTTCTTCTCCTTGACCTGCACCTTCACGGAGCCGGCCGCGGCCTGCGCGGTGGCCTTCTGCGTCAGCGCGGCAGCGGTGCGGCCGACCTTGCTGCGGCTGCCGAAGAGCCACTCGGCCATGTGCGCGAAGAAGGCCAGGAGGTACACGGCCATCGACGAGTAGATCAGCACATTGCTGATGTGCGCGAGATTCTCGTTGGTTGCGGCGGCGAGATTCACTTCTCAGCCCCTTCGGCAGGAACAGCAGGTTGGGGATCGGCGGCGCTGGGCGCCTGTTCGTGGAGGTGTGCGGCCAGGTCGCCGAGTTCTTCGGCCACCTTCGAGGACTCGCTGCGGCCGAGACCGCCCATCTCGACGACGGTGACTCCGTCGGCTCCGGGGGTCGCCCGGACCCAGACGCGGCGGCGCTGGATGAACAGGGAGCCGGCGAGGCCCGCGATGGCGGCGAGCGCTCCGGCGAGGGCCCAGCCGTCGCCGGGCTGGTGGGTGATCTGGAAGCTCGCCCACTGCTTGATGTCCTTGTCGAACGTGATCGACCCGGCGCCGTCCGGAAGCTTCATGGTCTCGCCGGGCCGCAGCCGCGTCTTGAGCAGCTCCCCCTTCGAGTCCGTGAACTTCTTCATCTTGGAGGTGTCCAGTTGGTACACGTTCTGCGGGATACCGGAGTCGACACCCAGGCTTCCGTGGTACGCGGACAGCGCGAGGACGGGATAGTCGAGCGCGGGGAACTGGGAGAACATGTTGCCCTTGCCGGACCCCGCGAAGGTCGGCACGAAGAAGGCGTTGAAGCCGAGCTGTTCCTTCTTGCCGTTCTTGTCGCGGTAGCCGTCCATGATCTTGATGGCACCGGTGGAGGTGACGTTCGAGTCGATGGGCAGCAGCGCCACGGCCTGCCGGGAGACGATCTTGCCGCGGCCGTCCCGGACGGTGACGGTGGGCGCGTAGCCGTGGCCGTTGAGGTAGACCTTGGTGCCGTCGATCTCGAGCGGGTCGTTGACCTGGATCGCGGTCTTCTGCTCCTTGCCGGTCGCGCCGACGCTGTAGGTCACGTCGGCGCGGTAGACGCGCGGGCTGCCCTTGTTCGGCCCGTTGCGCTCGTACGTTCCGTCGAACTTGTCGAGCTGGAAGCTGAACGGCGTCAGGTCGGTGTCGGAGTTGAAGAGGTTGCCGGACTTGAAGTCGTCGTACATCGGCAGGGCGTTGGAGAAGCCTCCGTCGCCCTCGACCATCAGCTTGCCGCCCTCGGACTTGAAGAGCTGGCCCCAGGCGAAGGCGATCAGCATCACGATCAGCGCGATGTGGAAGACCAGGTTGCCGGCCTCGCGCAGATAGCCCTTCTCGGAGGCGACGGAGTCACCGGAGATGTGGGCGCGGAAGCGGCGCTTGCGAAGGATGGTGAGGGCCGCCGCGCGGACCTGCTCCGGCTCGGCGTCGGTGCGCCAGGTCGCGGACGCGGGCAGGTGCGTGAAGCGCTTGGGGGCGGCCGGGGCGCGGCCGCGCAGCTGTCCGACGAACTGCCAGGTGCGCGGGACGATGCAGCCGATGAGGGAGATGAACAGCAGGATGTAGATCGCGGAGAACCACACCGAGCTGTAGACGTGGAACAGGCCCAGCTTGTCGTAGACCGGCGAGACCGTGGTGTGCGCGTCCTTGAACGTCTGCACCTTCATCTCGTCGACCCCGGACTGCGGGATCAGCGAGCCGGGGATGGCCCCGAGCGAGAGCAGGAAGAGCAGGATCAGCGCGACGCGCATCGAGGTGAGCTGCCGCCAGAACCAGCGGGCCCAGCCGATGACCCCCAGGCTGGGCAGGTTCGGGCCGCGGTCCTCCTGCGGCGCGGTGGACAGGTGCGAGCCGGCCGCGCCGAGCTCGTCGCCGCCCACCTCGCCGGTCTTGCCGGATTCAGTCGTGCTCATGGATCAGATTCCCACCGTGAAGCCGTTGGACCAGGACTGCATCTGCTGGACGAGGGTGTCCCACGCTCCTGTGAGCAGCAGCACTCCGGTAAAGATCATCATGATGCCGCCGATGCGCATCACCCAGGCGTAGTGCTTCTTGACCCAGCCGAAGGCGCCGAGCGCCTTGCGGAAGGCGACCGCGGCGAGCACGAAGGGGACACCGAGCCCGGCGCAGTACGCAACGGTCAGTATGGCCCCGCGCCCCGCGCTCGCCTCGTTGAAGGACAGGGCGGTCACGGAGGCGAGCGTCGGACCGATGCAGGGGGTCCAGCCGATGCCGAACAGGGCGCCGAGCACCGGGGCGCCGATCAGACCGGTCACCGGCCGCTTGTGGAAGCGGAATTCGCGCTGCGTGAGCCAGGGCATCATGCCCATGAAAAAGATCCCCATCAGGACCATCAGGACGCCGAGGATCTTGGTGAGGGTGTCCTGGTACTCCTGGAGCGTCTGGCCGAAGTAGCCGAAGAGGGCCCCGCCGGAGACGAAGACCCCGGTGAAGCCGAGGACGAAGAGTCCGGCGCCGAGCGCCATCCGGCCGCGCCGCGCGTCGGCCAGGTCGGTGCCGCTGACCCCCGTCACGTACGACAGATAGCCCGGCACGAGAGGCAGGACGCAGGGCGAGAAGAACGAGAGGAGGCCGCCGAGCACGGCGATGGGCAGCGCGAGCAGGAGAGCACCGCTCTCGACGGTGCTGCCCACTCCGCCTTCAGCGGCGAGAGCGGTGAGCGTGGCGTGCACCGTCGCTCACTTCTCCGCGATGACGGGGTCGACCATCTTGCGCAGCTTGTCCTCGCTGAGCGCGCGCAGCGAGCGGGCGGCGATCTTGCCGTCGCGGTCGATGACGAGCGTGGACGGGATGGACTGCGGGTTGAGGGTGCCCTTCTCGAACCGCAGCATCAGCTTGCCCGAGGGGTCGTAGAAGCTCGGGTACGGGATGTTGTGGTCCTTCTCGAACTGGAGGGCCGGTTCGGTCTGCGGATCACGGGTGTTGATCCCGATGAACTGGACGTCCTTGCCCTTGGTCTCGTTCGCGACCTTGGCGAAGTAGTTGGCCTCGGCGCGGCACGGCGGGCACCAGGAGCCCCACACGTTCAGCACGATGACCTTGCCTTTGTAGTCGGCGAGGTCGAGGGGCTTGCCCTCCAGATCCTTGCCGTCCAGCTTGGGCGCGTCGTGTCGGTCGCCCTTGTCGACGGTGGAGATGCCGCCGGAGTTCGTCACGAAGTTGGTGTTGTTGCCGCCGCCCGACGTTCCGCCGGAGCTGCATGCGGAGAGCGTCAGCGCAGCGACCGCGGCTCCCGCGGCGAGGAGGGCGGTACGGCGCTTGGATGCAGCGAGGGGGGAAACGCGGCAGTCGGCACTCATGTGAAAAGTTTCGCATGTCTGTTTAGGGGATCTTCCGCACCCCCCTTGCGTACAGAAAACCCCATTTCAGGAGGGGTCATTCAGGGTGCGGCGCGCGGCTCACGCCGCGGCTTTCAGATAGCTCTTCCAGCCGCCGTCGGGGCGCACTCCGACGTCGAGCGAGCGCAGCTTGTCGAGGACCTTCGGGTCCTGGACGTCCAGCCAGTCGACGAACTGCCGGAAGGAGACGAGGCGTACATCCTTCTGCCCGGCTATGTGCTTGAGCGCCTCTTCGACGGAGTCCATATAGATCCCGCCGTTCCACTCCTCGAAGTGGTTGCCTATGAAGAACGGCGCCCGGTTCGTCTCGTATGCCCGGTTGAAGCCGGCTATGTAGGCCTCGGCCGACTGCCTGCGCCAGCGCGGGTAGTTGTAGGCAGGCGCCCTGGTCGTGTTCACCGACTGGTTGGCCAGCATGTTGTAGTCCATCGAGAGGACCTCGAAGCTGCGCCCGGGGAACGGCACGGCCTGCAGCGGCAGATCCCACACCCCGCCGCGCTTGGAGGGCCAGCGCTGCCGGCCGCCTGGCGACGAGGCGTCGTAGCGCCAGCCGAGCTCGCGGGCCGTGGGCAGCAGATTGTCCTGGCCGAGCAGACAGGGCGTGCGGCCGCCGACGAGTTCCTTCTCGTAGTCGAAGGGCAGCGAAGGCAGGTCGTGCCGGCCCGTGTTGGTGCGCCACTCCTTGACGAACGACTTGGCCTGGTCGATCTCGCTGCGCCACTGCGCCGGGGTCCAGTTGGCGACGGTGCCGGTGCCCGCGCAGAAGTGGCCGTTGAAGTGCGTGCCGATCTCATGGCCTTCCAGCCAGGCCTGGCGGACGTACTTCAGCGTCTCCTTGATGTGGGCATCGGTGAGATAGCCGATGTCGGAGGCGCCGACCCCGTTGTTCGGCGGGCGGTAGAGCCGCTTCTTCGACTCCGGCAGCAGATAGAGGCCGGAGAGGAAGAACGTCATGTGCGCGCCGTGGTTCTCGGCCAGTTCGAGGAAGCGCGGGAAGAGGCCGTTGCCGACCTCGCCCGCGCCGTCCCAGGAGAAGATCACGAACTGCGGCGGCGTCTCGCCGGGTTCGAGGGGGACGGGCCTGCCCGGCTGGTTCGGCTGCTTGCCGGTGTACGACGTCGAGCCGTCGCCGATCGGCCGGGCCGCGGGCTTGTCGGGCTTACCGGCGCCGCCCCCGCCCTTGTCACCCGGCGGCACTGACGCCCTGCCGCTCTGCCCGTTACTGGTACCGCACCCGGCGAGCGCGGCGGCCGCCGCCCCCGCTCCGAGCCCGATCAGTCCCCTTCGTGTGATGTCCGGCATTTCCTGGTCCCCATTCGTCGCGCCCTGCTCCCGTACGAGACGGGCACCCCCTTAGAGGGCGCGACGAACACCGCGGTTCCGGCGCGGAGAACAAAGTTGGGCAATGCCGACGACTTTGCGCCGAATGTTCCGCGTGCCGAAGCCGCTCAGGACCCAAGGCGCTCCGGACCCGAGGCGCTACGCGCCGAACGCCTTGTCCTTCCCCTTCACGGGCTTGGCTCCCGCGAGGAGATGGGCGGGCACGAGATCACGCGCGGGCTCCGTGTAGCCGACGGACACGATCTTGTCCCCGCGATAGGTGAACGTCGTGAGCGAGGCGAGCGTGCACTGCCGCTTGCGCGGGTCGTGCCACAGCCGCCGCTTCTCCACGAAGCTGCGCACGATCCAGATCGGCAGCTGATGGCTGACGCACACCGCCTCGTGACCGCGCGCCGCGTCCTTCGCCGCGTCGAGGGCGCCCATCATCCGCACGACCTGCTCGACGTACGGCTCGCCCCACGACGGCTTGAACGGGTTGACGAGGTGCTTCCAGTTCTCCGGCTTGCGCAGCGCGCCGTCGCCGACGCCGAACGTCTTGCCCTGGAAGACGTTGCCCGCCTCGATGAGCCGGCCGTCGGTCGCCAGGTCGAGCCCGTGCGCCTTCGCGATCGGCGTCGCCGTCTCCTGCGCCCGGTCCAGCGGGGAGGCCACGACATGGGTCACATCACGCGAGGACAGGTGCTCGGCGACCCGGTCGGCCATCTGCCGGCCGAGCTCGGAGAGGTGGTAGTCGGGCAGGCGCCCGTACAGGATCCCCTCCGGGTTGTGCACCTCTCCGTGCCGCATCACGTGGACGACGGTGATGTCCTGGTCGGACTTGCCGGCAGTGGTCATGCTTGCGTGGCCTCCGCAGCCGCGCGCGCGGCACCGGGGAGCGCGGCGGCGATGCGCTCGACCGCCCGCTCGTCATGGGCAGTGGAGACGAACCAGGACTCGAAGGCCGACGGCGGCAGATAGACGCCCTGCTCCAGCATCGAGTGGAAGAACGCGGTGAAGCGGAAGGACTCCTGCGCCTTCGCGTCCTCGTAGTTGCGCACCTCGTTCTCCGTGAAGAACACCGAGAACATGTTGGAGGCGCTCTGCACGCGGTGCGCGACGCCCTCCTTGGTGAGCGCGGCGCTCACCAGGGTGCGCAGCTGCTCGGAGACCGCGTCGATCTTCGCGTACGCGGCGTCGTCGAGCAGCCTCAGCTGCGCGACACCGGCCGCCGTCGCCACGGGGTTCCCGGACAGCGTGCCCGCCTGGTAGACGGGTCCGGCCGGGGCGAGGTGCCCCATGACGTCCGCGCGGCCACCGAACGCGGCGGCCGGGAAGCCACCGCCCATGACCTTGCCGAACGTCATCAGGTCGGGCGCCACCCCGTCGACGCCGTACCAGCCGGCCTTCGACGTGCGGAAGCCGGTCATGACCTCGTCGGAGATGTACAGCGCGCCGTTCTCCCGGCACAGGTCCGCGAGTGCCTGGTTGAAGCCTTCGATCGGCGGGACGACGCCCATGTTGCCCGGAGACGCCTCGGTGATGACACAGGCGACCTGGCCCTCGTTCGCGGCGAACGCGGCCCGCACGGCGTCGAGGTCGTTGTACGGGACGACGATGGTGTCGCCCGCCTGGGCACCGGTCACGCCCGGGGTGTCCGGCAGCCCGAAGGTCGCCACACCCGATCCCGCCGCGGCGAGCAGCGCGTCCACGTGCCCGTGGTAACAGCCGGCGAACTTGATCACCTTGGCGCGCCCGGTGAACCCGCGGGCGAGCCTGATCGCGGACATGGTCGCCTCGGTGCCGCTGGACACCAGCCGCACCTGCTCGACCGGCGCGATCCTCGCGACGATCTCCTCGGCCAGGGCCACCTCGCCCTCACCCGGCGTACCGAAGGACGTACCGCGCGCGACGGCTTCCTGGACGGCCGCGATGACCTCGGGACGGGAATGGCCGAGGATCATCGGCCCCCAGGAGCAGACGAGGTCGACGTACTCGCGACCGTCGGCATCCGTGAGGTACGGACCGGTACCGGACACCATGAACCGGGGCGTACCGCCCACGGCACGGAACGCGCGTACGGGCGAGTTCACGCCGCCCGGCGTCACGAGGGCCGCGCGGTCGAAGAGACCCTGCGAGACCGGTGCTTCATAGGGGTACGGTGCGGTCGCGCCCGACGGCGGCGCCGCGGACCCGGGGATGTTGTTCGCCTCTGCCATGCCTCTCAGCGTACGGGCAGGCTCTCCGGACCCCGGCTCATCCCCTGCTTCTCTGGCCACGGCGGGAACCGACTACCTAAACTCCCAGGGGACGGGCCGCTCGCGGACAGTTCACGCTGCACGCCGGCTCGGGGTTCGCTCCCCGGCCCGCGCGGGTGGTTCACCGCACGTTTCGGCGAGTGACCGTGGGGGAGGTCACTGACACGATGATCGGGTTGCGCGGTGGTGGCCGCGCGGCCTAGAAAAGGGGCCAGGCGCCCTGGAAAAGCAGTCGGGTGGAGATATGCATCGCGGTGGCGGACTGGGCGAGGGGACCGACGATCTGGGCCCGCGGCGTGCCCGGCGGGGAAAGCACCGGCGCGACGCGGAGGCGGCAGCCGCAGCAGCGGGGGACCCGGGCGATACGGACGCCGGGCAGGCACTGAGCGGGACCGGGAGCAGGAATGGTGGCCGGGTGGGGGTGACGTACAAATACTTCGGCGCGCCCGACGGCGCCACGGCGGCCCGTGTCCCCATCTCGATGCGCCCCGAGGAGCTCGGCGGTGACGAGCTCGGCATGGGCGGCATGTTCACCAAGATCAAGCCGGAGACGATGGCCGCGATGGTCCTCACCGGCATCGAGGGCATACCGCTGAACAAGGTCCCCCCGCTGGAACTGGTCGTCCTGCATCCCGACTACGCAGTCGTGAAGCTGCCCATGACGGTCGTCGACCCGCTGCGCGGCGTCGGCGAGGAGGCCGTGGGCGCCGCGGCGTTCATCTGGTCGACGGTCCCGGACCGCGGCGGCCCGCGCGACGCGTTCTACGTGTACCAACTCCTGCACGAATGGCAGGACTTCAGCCACCGGCTGCACGACGCGGGACACCAGGCCTACTGCCTCGTCTGGCCCTGACCCTCACTCCTCGTCGGGCAGCACACCGCGCACCGTGAACCCGATCTCCGCTCCCCCGCCCGTACGCGCCTTCGCGAACGGCGCGCCACCGTGGGCCGCGGCCACCTCCTGGACCATGGACAGGCCGAGGCCGGAGCCCGGCAGGCTGCGGGCGGCCGGCGCGCGGTAGAAGCGGTCGAAGACCCGGTCCATGTCCGAGTCCGCGATGCCGGGCCCCCGGTCGAGCACCTCGACGCGCACGCCGTCCGGGAGGCCTCCCGTGACCACGATCTCGATCGGCCCGGTGCCGTCGCGGTCGAACTTGGCAGCGTTCTCCACCAGGTTCGACACCGCGCGCTGGAGCGAGGCCGGCCGGCCCCGGACCACCGTGTCGCCCCACGAACGCACCGTGACCGTGCGGCCCGTACGGCGGCGCGCGAGGACCGCCGTGTCCTCGGCGGTCTCGGCGAGGGCCACCTCGACGACCGGCTCGTCGTCCTCCTTGCCCGCGGCCAGCTCCACCAGCTCGTTGACCAGATCGGTCAGTTCACGCGACTCCTGCGCCAGGTCGGCGATCAGCTCCTCGCGGGCGGCGGGCGGCAGGTCCTCGATGCGGCGCAGCAGCGAGATGTTCGTACGCAGCGAGGTGAGCGGCGTGCGCAGTTCGTGACCGGCGTCCTGCACCAGGCGGCGCTGGTCCTCCATCGAGCGCGCGAGCCGCCCCAGCATCCGGTCGAAGGAGCGCCCCAGGCTGCCCACCTCGTCACCGCCGGTGACCGGCACCCGCACATCGAGGTGTCCCGTCCCCGCCACGTCCTCCGCCGCCTCCGCGAGCCTCACCAGACGCCCCGTGATCCGGCGCGCCAGCCACCAGCCGACAAGTCCCGCCGCCACGACCACGGAACCCGCCAACAGCCCCGTGCGCTGCTGGAGTTCACGCAGCAGGTCCTCCGTGTCGCTGAACTCCTGCGCGACCTGCACGGCGCCGCGCCCGCCGCCCAGCGACACGGCCGTCATCCGGTACTCGTCCCCGCCGATCTCCACATCGCGCCGCGAGCCGCCCTTCTCCGCCCCGTCGCCCTCCTCCGTCACACCGGCGTGCGCCTCGTCGGCGGTGCGCCGGTCCGCCGCGTTCACCGGCAGCTGCGGGCTGCCGCGGTCGACGACCCGGCCGCCGGGCCCGAGCACCTGGACGTCCGTACGGGCCGGCCGGATCAGGTCGTCGCGCGGCCCGTCGTGGTCGGGGTCCCCCGACGCGAAGTCGTACGGGGTGAGCTCGGCCTCCTTCACCTGCTGCCGCAGATCGGTGACGACCTCGTCGAACACGGCCTGCTGGTCCACGCGGACGAGCCGCGCCGCGGCGTCGTAGGAGAGGAAGCCGACCAGGACGGTGACGGCCGCCGCGACGGCCGCGAACGACACGGCGAACGTCGTCCGCAGGGACCGGGCGCGCGGTCGCCCGTGCAGGAGCGCGCGCAGGCGGGAGCGCGGCATCCTCAGTCCTCCCGCAGCACGTAGCCGACGCCGCGCACGGTGTGGATGAGGGAGGTGGCACCGGGCTCGTCGACCTTGCGGCGCAGATAGCCGACGTAGACGGCGAGGTTCTTCGACCCGGGGCCGAAGTCGTAGCCCCAGATGCGGTCGTAGATCGTGGCGTGGTCGAGGACGATGCCCGCGTTGCGCACGAGCAGCTCCAGGAGGTCGAACTCGGTACGGGTGAGTTCCAGTTCGCGCTCCCCGCGCCAGGCCCGCCGCGCCTGCGGGTCCATTCTGAGGTCGGCCGCCGCGACCTGGCCGACGGGCTCGTGCGACGCGTCGCGCCCGCCGTTCCCGTCGTCGGAGGAGGCGCCGTTGGTGCGGCGCAGCAGGGCACGGAGCCGGGCGAAGACCTCGTCCACGTCGAACGGCTTCACGACATAGTCGTCGGCGCCTGCGTCCAGGCCCGCGATCCGGTCCGGCGTCTCGACGAGCGCCGTCAGCATCAGGATCGGCGTGCGGTCCCCCTCGGCCCGCAGCACCCGGCACACCTGAAGACCGTCGATGCCCGGCATCATCACGTCCAGGACGAGGATGTCGGGCGCGCTGCGGTGCGCCTGCGCGATGGCCTCCACCCCGTCGGCGACGGCCGTGACCTCGTATCCCTCCAGAGTCAGGGCCCGCTCCAGGGCATGGCGGATGGCACGGTCGTCCTCGGCGAGCAGCACGGTCGGGGACGCGGCGTGGGGCGTGGCGGACGCGGCGGTAGGGGACACGCGTTCCAGTGTGCCCTCCGCGCCCGGCGGCATACCCCCTGCCCAGGGACCCGCCCGCCGCCTTCTTACCCGCCTCTCACCCGGGCGCGAACGTTGGCTTACCCGGCTGGACCAGGCTTCCGCCGTATGTTGCGGGCACAGCGCCCGCCGGGAGGGTTTGTCCATGAAGATCGTGTTCCTGCTGCACAACGCGTACGCGATCGGCGGGACCGTGCGAACCACGCTCAACCTCGCCGCGGCGCTCGCCGGGCGCGGCGGCCATGAGGTGGAGATCGTGTCGATGTCCCGGCATCGCGAGATGCCGCGCTTCACGGTCGACCCCGCCGTCTCACTGGTCCCACTCGTCGACACGCGTATCGGCGGCGTCGACACGCGGTACGCGGCGTACGAGGAGCCGGCGCGGGATTTTCCCGCCGCCGAGAAGCGGCACAAGCAGTACACCCGTCTGCACGATCTGCGCGTGCGCGAGTATCTGGAGCGCTGCGACGCTGACGTCGTGATCGGTACGCGCCCCGGCATCAACGTCTATCTGGCGATGTACGGCCCGCGCACCGCACTGCGGATCGGCCAGGAGCACCTGCGCCACGACGCGCACAGCAAGAAGCTCCGGGCGGTGCTCGCCCGCCACTACCGCTCCCTGGACGCCGTCGTCACCATGACCGCGGCGGACGCCGAGGTGTACCGGGCGCGCATGGCCCTGCCGGGCGTACGGGTCCTGTCGGTCCCCAACATCGTGCCTCAGGCGCCCTGCCCGCCGTCCGACGGCGCCGCCAAGGTCATCGCGAGCGCCGGGCGGCTCGCGCCGGGCAAACGCTTCGACCTGCTCCTGGAGGCGTTCGCGGCCGTCGCCGCGCAGGAGCCCGAGTGGCAGCTGCGGATCTACGGCGGCGGGCCCGAGGAAGCGAAGCTGCGCGATCTCGTCGCCGGGCTCGGACTGACCGGGCGCGCCCATCTGATGGGGGCGCGCTCACCCATCGAGCCGGAGTTCGCGAAGGCCTCGATCGTGGTGTCCGCGTCGGATGCGGAGTCCTTCGGGATGACGCTCGTCGAGGCGATGCGGTGCGGAGTTCCGGTGGTCAGCACCGACGCGCCCCTCGGCCCCGCAGAGATCATCACCGACGGCGTCGACGGCCGGCTCGTGCCGGTCGGGGACGCGCGGGCCCTCGCCGAGGCGGTCGTCGGCCTCATCCACGACGCGCCGCTCCGGCACGCCATGGCCCGCGCCGCGTTCGCGTCCGCCCGCCGCTACGACCCCGATCCGATCGTCGCCCGGTACGAGCTCCTGTTCACCGAACTCCGTGAGACGCGGCGCCTGCGGTCGTGGCAGCGGCTGCGCTCACGCGCGGCCGGCTGGGCCCGCCGCAAGGCCCGTTCGACCCACGGCCCGGCGCGGGCCGCGTCCGCGCGCAGCGCCCGCCCGGACCCACGCCCCACGTGACGCACGAGCGGGAAGGCACATGACGACCAACGACACCCAACTCGGCACCCCAGAACCGGCCCGCCCGCAAGGCCCCAAGGCCCCCGGAGCCAAACGGGACCGGGCCACCGAGGGCCGGGGCAGGCGGGCCGATCAGAACCGGCGGCGGCCCGCCCCCCGGCCCGACCCCCAGCCGGGTACGACTGTCCGACCGGAGGCGAGCCGACCGGAGCCCGGAGCCACGGCCCTGACCTGGGCCAAACGAGCCTCCGCACCAAGCGTCACCACACCCCGACCACACCCGGCCGCACCCCCCGACACCCAACCGGACGCGGATCCGGCAACCAGCACCGCCCAGCCCGAGACCGACACGACAGCCACCACTGCCCAGCCCGGGACCGACACGGCAACCACCACCACCCAACCCGGGACCGACACCCCGGCCACCGCCCCCGGCCGCCACACCGAGCCCAGCCCCGACCCCAGCCCCCGAGCCACCACAGCGGCCCCCGGCGTCACCGCTCCCACCGGCGCCACCGCCATCCCCCACCCCTCGTCCTCCCCCGCCACCACATCTGACGCCCCCGAGCGGCGCCCCCGCACCATCCACTGGTTGGCGCTCGTCGCTCTCGGCTACGCCCTCGTTCAGTTCGTGCTCGTCGTGCCGGCGTTCGCGCACGCGCTCGGGTGGGACGAGGCCGTGTACGTGTCGCAGTACGACCCGCGCGTCCCCGCCGCCTTCTTCAGCGCGCCGCGCTCCCGTGGCACCAGCTTCCTGACCGCGCCGTTCATCGCGGTCACCCCGTCCGTGACCGTCCTGCGCATCGCGCTCACGCTGCTCTCCTCGGCCACCCTGTACGCCGCGTTCCGCGTATGGCGTCCGGTCGTCGGGGCCCGTACCACCGCCCTCGCCGCGCTGCTGTTCGCGGGGCTGTGGATCACCCAGATCTCCGGGCCGCAGGCCATGCCCAACCTCTGGGTCGCGTTCGGCTCGGTCGCCGCCACCGGCTGGTTCCTGCGCGCGGTGATCCGGCGCGAACCCGGCGCGAACCGGTGGCTCGCGGGCTGCGTCGCCGTGACCGCCCTGTTCCGCGCTCCGGACGCCGTCTGGCTCGCCCTGCCCCTGATCGCCACGGCCCTGTTCCGCGGCCGCCGCACCCTGCCCTACCTGGTCGGCGGACTCGCGACCGGCCTCGCCCAGTGGGTCACGGAGGCGTACACCCGCTTCGGCTCCGTACAGGAACGGCTGCACGTGTCGAGCGCCACCGAGGGCGACATGGGCCTGCACCTCAACTTCGACCACGCCTGGTCCAGCCTCAACGGCCCCCTGCTGTGCCGCCCGTGCTCGGCGACCGTGGACGCCCCCGGCCTCACCCTGTGGTGGCTGGCCCTGCCCGTCCTCGCCGCCGCCGCACTCGCCTACGCGGTGCGCGAGCGCCGGCTCCTGGCGACCGCGCTCCCCGTGGCCGTCGCCGCCGCGGTCGCCGTGCCGTATCTGCTCATGATCGACTACTCGGCCCCGCGCTTCCTGCTCCCGGCCTACGCGCTCCTCGCCCTGCCGGTCGCGAGCCTGGTCACGCGTCTGGCCTCGCGACGCGCCCTCATCCTCGTAGGACTGATCGTCGCGGCGCAGTTCGTCTCGCAGTCCACCGTCCTGACCGAGGTCACCTCGGCGACCGCCACCACGAACCAGCGCTACCGCGCCGCCGCCGACAGCCTGCGCGCCCTCGGCCTGCGCCCGCCCTGCCTGGTCTCGGGCCCGCGCGCCCTCCCCATCGCCTACGACGCGGGCTGCGCCTCCGCCCAGATCGACGGCAACAACGTCTCGACGACCGCCGCGGGCATCCTCGGCCGCGCCGCGAAGGTGCCGACCGCCGTCCTCACGGCAAAGGGACAGCGCCCACCGCACTATGCGCGCGACTGGACGCCGTACCCCCTGCACCACACCCGCGGCTGGACGGCCTGGCTCGCGCCGGCCGTCCCGCAGGGCCCGTGACTATTCTCACTACGTCCGCAGCGCGGCAAGCTGCCGCTCGAAGGGGATGACGTCGTCGCCCCACTCCACCGGCGCCGGGCGGGCCGCCGCGAGGCCGGTCATGAGCCGCGCGAGCTCACCGCCCGCCCGTTCGACGCGCTGCTCAAGCCCCTCCGCTCCCCAGTCCTGCGACGCCGCGTACACGGCGGTCGGCACGACCACGGCCCGCAGATGCGCGAACAGCGGGCGCATCGCGTGCTCCAGGACCAGCGAGTGCCGCGGCGTCCCGCCGGTCGCCCCGACCAGCACCGGCTTCCCGGTGAGCGCGTCCTTGTCGAGCACGTCGAAGAACGACTTGAACAGACCGCTGTACGAGGCCGAGAACACCGGCGACACGGCGATCAGGCCGTCCGCCCCGGCCACCGCGTCGAGCGCCTCCCTGAGGGCGGGCCCGGGGAACCCGGTGACCAGGTTGTGCGCGATCTCGACGGCCAGGTCACGCAGTTCGACGACGGTCACCTCGACATCGGCGCCCGCGACCTGCGAGGTCACCGCCTGCGTGAGCCGGTCCGCGAGGATCCTGCTCGACGACGGGGCGCTCAGCCCCGCCGACACGACGACGAGCTTCATACGGACGGCACCTCCTTCTCGTTCTCCTGCTGAGCCGTCAGCTCCGCCTCCGCGACGCGCGACGCGTGCGTCGGCGCGTCCGGCACGTTCGCCGGGCGGCTGTTCGCGAACTCCTTGCGCAGCACCGGGACGACCTCCTCGCCGAGGATGTCGAGCTGCTCCAGGACGGTCTTCAGCGGCAGACCGGCGTGGTCCATCAGGAACAGCTGGCGCTGGTAATCACCGACGTGCTCCCGGAACCCGAGCGTCCGCTCGATCACCTGCTGCGGGGATCCCACGGTCAGCGGGGTCTGCGAGGTGAAGTCCTCGAGGGAGGGGCCGTGTCCGTAGACGGGCGCGTTGTCGAAGTACGGGCGGAACTCCCGCACCGCGTCCTGCGAGTTCTTGCGCATGAACACCTGGCCGCCGAGCCCGACGATCGCCTGCTCGGGGGCGCCGTGCCCGTAGTGGGCGAAGCGCCGGCGGTAGAGGTTCACCATCTGCTTGGTGTGCTCCATCGGCCAGAAGATGTTGTTGTGGAAGAACCCGTCGCCGTAGAACGCGGCCTGCTCGGCGATCTCGGGCGAGCGGATCGAGCCGTGCCACACGAAGGGCGCGACCCCGTCCAGCGGGCGCGGCGTCGAGGTGAAGGACTGCAGCGGCGTGCGGAACTTGCCCTCCCACGTCACGACGTCCTCGTCCCACAGGCGGCGCAGCAGGGCGTAGTTCTCGACGGCGAGGTTGATGCCCTCGCGGATGTCCTTGCCGAACCAGGGGTAGACGGGGCCGGTG
Source organism: Streptomyces sp. NPDC055400 (assembly GCF_053644375.1). Taxonomy (NCBI): domain Bacteria; kingdom Bacillati; phylum Actinomycetota; class Actinomycetes; order Kitasatosporales; family Streptomycetaceae; genus Streptomyces; species Streptomyces sp. NPDC055400. The sequence goes on from NZ_JBSHLM010000008.1 coordinate 396,969, forward strand.
TTGCCGCGGCCCATCATCAGGTCGACGCGGCCGTCCGCGACGTGCTGGAGCATCGCGAAGTCCTCGGCGATCTTCACTGGGTCGTTCGTGGTGATCAGCGTCGTGGAGGTGGAGAGGATCAGGTTCTCGGTGCGGGCGGCGATGTACCCGAGCATCGTGGTCGGCGACGACGGCACGAAGGGCGGGTTGTGGTGCTCGCCGGTCGCGAAGACGTCGAGCCCGACCTCCTCCGCCTTCAGCGCGATGGCGAGCATGGCCTTGATGCGCTCGTGCTCACTCGGCGTACGGCCCGTCGTCGGATCGGCTGTGACATCACCGACGCTGAAGATCCCGAACTGCATGGCTGCTCACCCTTCGAGGTTGTTGACGATTCAACTATACCTTCGAACGGTGGGGGTGCCGCCCCTATTCCCAGGTCTCGGCCCATGCGCTTCACCGGCCTCGGCCCATGGGGCTTCCCCGGCCTCGGCCCATGGGCCTTCCCCAGGCCCTCAGTGCGCGGGCGGAGCCCACCGCGGATCCCGACCCGTCGCCGCGAGCAGCCGCTCGAACGCCGACGCGTCCGCGGGCTCCGGCACCGCCTCCCCGAACACCCCCATCGACCGCGCCGTCGGCGCCAGCTCCACGACGGTCCCGGCCAGCCGCTCCACGACGGCGAGCGCCTCCCCCTCGGGCACGTACTCCTGCCCGGTCGCCCGCGCCAGGTCCCAGATGTGCACGGTCAGGTCGAGCAGCGCCATGGAGCCGACCGTGGCCGCCGGCATGTTCATCGCCCCGGTCTTCCCCTCCTCGGCACCCGGCGCCGACCAGGCCGCCACCAGCTTCCGGGCCTCCTCACCGAACCGCTCACGCCAGTCGGGCCCCTCGGCCACCCGGTCCGCGGCGGCCTGCGTGAAGTCGGAGTCCTGCTTCGCGGCCAGCCGCTGGAACTGCTCCATCACCTGGAAGACGTGGTTGACCAGGGCCTTCACGTCGTACTCCGCGCACGGCGTCACCGCTTCGAGACGGTCGTCGGGCAGGGCACGGACGACCGGGACGGCCCGCTCCGCGGCCACGCGCAGAAGATCACCGATGCCGCGCGCGTTCTCCTGGCTGCCGTTGTTCTCGTGACTCTCGTTGTTCTCGCGGGTGTGATTCATGCCGCCAAGCTACGAGCCGGAACCCGGCCCGTCCTGAAGAACGGCGACATACGATCCGGCTCGTCACCGATGAGCCGATGACGCACAGCACCGAACACAGGACGGCCGCGGAAAAGATGACGGACATAGGCCTCGTGCCCTGGACGGACGACGACTTCGATCTCCTGCTCAAGAACAACGCGCCCGAGATGACGGCCCACCTCGGCGGCCCCGAGACCCTCGACCAGCTCATGGACCGCCACCGCCGCTACCTCGCCCTGTCCACGCTCGACGGGCACGGCCGGATGTTCCGCATCACCGCGGGACCCGACGCCCCCGCGGCCGGCTCCATCGGCTACTGGGCGACACCGTGGCAGGGCGAACGGGTCTGGGAGACCGGCTGGGGCGTCCTGCCCGGCTACCAGGGCCGCGGGATCGCCGCCGCGGCCGCCCGCCTAGTCGCCGCCCACGCGGCCGCCGACCGGGCGCGCCTGCGCCATCTGCACGCGTTCCCGCCCGTCGACCACCTCGCGTCGAACGGCGTCTGCCGCAGCGCGGGCTTCACCCTGCGCGGCCCCTGCGACCTCGAGTACCCGAAGGGCCGCGCGATCCGCTGCCACGACTGGCACCTCGACCTGAGGACCCTCAGCCGAGCTTCTTCGTGAAGTGGAACGCCGTGATGTCCATGCGCTCCCGCAGATAGAAGCGGTGCGCGTCCGTCCGGCGCGTCCCCGAGTCCAACTGGAGCGTGCGGCAGCCCAGTTCGCGCGCCCGGTCCTCCAGATACGCGAGCAGCGCCCGGCCCACGCCGCCCGACCTGGCCCGCCCGGCGGTCACCAGATCGTCGACGTACAGCTTGCGCAGCGCGCTCGTGTTGGCGGCCACGCGCCACCCCGCGACGCCCGCGCACGACCCGTCGTCGGTGTACGCGGCCGTGAACCGCAGCCCCTGCGGATACCCCTCCGCGTACACCTCGCAGAACAGCTCGGCGGTCAGGTGCGGGCGCAGCTCCTGGAGCACGGGGAGGACCTCGGCGCCGAGGCGCGGATCGCCGGGTTCCATGTCAGTGATCTTCATACCCAAACGATAGGAGCCACGTCCCGGACCCCACACCCCGGTCTCAGAAGCGGCACCGGCTCAGATGCGTCAGGAGTGTCAGGAGTGTCTGGAATGTCAGAAGTAGTAGACGTCCCCGGTGTCCAGAGCCAGGACCTTATGGGTGCTGTTCTGCGGATTGTGGTCCGCCGACCCGCCGCTCCACACCGTGTCGATCCGCACCGTCACCTCCGAAGGCGCCCCCGCCAGCTGCACCGGCACCCTGATCCGCCCGCCCCTGCTGTCCGCCGGCAGCGCGCCCGTACGGCACAGCACCGTCTGCGCGCCCGCCCGCACACACATCGGCGGCAGCCACCGCGTGTCCGCGACCGGCGCCGACCAGCGCAGCCGCACCGTGGCGTCGGTCACCGCCGACGGACCGTGGTTCTGCGGGACCAGCCAGGTCTCCACCCGGCCCCGGGACATGGTGACCTGTCCGTGATACGCCAGATCGACCTCCGGAACGGACCGTGGCAGAGGCCCGTCGGCAACGGCGGGACCAGCCCCCAGCACCACGACAGCGCTCAGCCCCACCACCCCGAGCCCGCGTCCGGCTTCACGGCCTGCACCACGCCCGATTCCACGCCCGATTCCACGCCCGATTCCACGCCTCACCAGCATGTTCTCTCCGCCCTCTCGTCCACCGCCGCAGATCACCGACCAGGAGTCACCGACCACGAGTCACCGGTCACGCATCACCGGTCACGGTCAGGCGGGTCTCCTGATGTATCCCACGCATCCCGCCCCGCAGGCGCCGTCCAACAGGTGACGGTGTGGCGGCCGCGCACGAGCGACATGGCAGCCTGTTCCGCATGCTCGTCGCCCGCTCCGCGCTCCTCTTCGTCGTCGCCGCCCTCTTCGAGATCGGCGGCGCCTGGCTCGTCTGGCAAGGCATACGCGAACACAGGGGATGGGCGTGGATCGGCGCGGGCGTCATCGCCCTCGGCGTCTACGGATGCGTGGCCACGCTCCAGCCCGACGGCGAGTTCGGCCGCATCCTCGCCGCGTACGGAGGCGTCTTCGTCGCGGGCTCGATCGCCTGGGGCATGGTCGCGGACGGCTACCGGCCCGACCGCTGGGACGTCACCGGAGCCCTCATCTGCCTGGCAGGCATGGCCGTGATCATGTACGCGCCCCGCGGCGGCAGGTGACACCACCGCGCGCGCCCCGCCTATCCTGGCGGGAGTCGATCGCCCGTCCGAGGAGACCAGCCATGACCGCCGCCGCGCCCGCAACCGCCTCCCGCATCGCCGTCATCACCGGCGCGAGCAGCGGAATCGGCGCAGCCACCGCACGTCAGCTGGCGGCGGCCGGATACCGGGTCGTGCTCACCGCGCGCCGCAAGGACCGTATCGAGGCGCTGGCCGCGGAGATCAACGACGCGGGACACCAGGCCGCGGCCTACGCGCTCGACATCACGGACCGGGCCGCGGTCGACGAGTTCGCCACGGCCTTCAAGACCATCGGCGTCCTCGTGAACAACGCGGGCGGCGCGCTCGGCGCGGACCCCGTGGCGACGGGCGACCCCGCCGAGTGGCGCCAGATGTACGAGACGAACGTCATCGGCACGCTGAACGTCACGCAGGCCCTGCTCCCCGCGCTCACCGCGAGCGGCGACGGCACCGTCGTCGTCCTCTCCTCCACCGCCGGTCTCAGCACGTACGAGGGCGGCGCCGGCTACGTGGCCGCCAAGCACGCCGAGCACGTCCTCGCCGAGACCCTGCGCCTGGAGATCGTCGGCACCCCGGTCCGCGTCATCGAGGTCGCGCCCGGCATGGTCAAGACCGAGGAGTTCGCCCTCACCCGCTTCGGCGGCGACACCGAGAAGGCCGAGAAGGTCTACGCGGGCGTCGCGCAGCCGCTCTCGGCGGACGACGTGGCCGACACCATCACCTGGGCGGTCACCCGCCCCAGCCACGTGAACGTCGACCTGCTCGTCGTCCGCCCCCGCGCCCAGGCCTCCAACACCAAGGTCCACAGGGAGCTGTGATGCACCCGGAACCCGCGGACCCGCTGGAGATCCTGCAGCGCGAGGCGGACGAGCGCCGCCGCGCGGAGGAGAAGCGCGGCGAGCGCCACATGTGGTGGTACCTGGCCTACTTCCTCTTCGGCATCCACCTGGTCGCCCTGGTCATGATCTACGCGGTCACGCACGCGAAGTAGGCGCGCGGGCCGAGGGCGGTTCAGCCCTTGACGCAGACGACCTGCTTCAGCTTCGCGACGACCTCGACCAGATCGCGCTGCTGGTCGATGACCTTCTCGATCGGCTTGTACGCGCCCGGGATCTCGTCCACGACGCCGGAGTCCTTACGGCACTCCACGCCCCGCGTCTGCTCCTCCAGGTCCTTCGTCGAGAACTGCTTCTTCGCGGCGTTCCGGCTCATCCTGCGGCCGGCGCCGTGCGACGCCGAGTTGAACGACGCCGCGTTCCCGAGGCCCTTCACGATGTACGAGCCCGTGCCCATCGAGCCCGGGATGATCCCGTACTCACCGGAACCCGCGCGGATCGCGCCCTTCCGGGTGACGAGCAGGTCCATGCCGTCGTAGCGCTCCTCCGACACGTAGTTGTGGTGGCAGGAGATGACCGGCTCGAACGTCGGCTTCGCCTTCTTGAACTCGCGGCGGATCACGTCCAGGGAGAGCGCCATCATGACCGCGCGGTTGTACTTCGCGTACTCCTGCGCCCAGAACAGGTCGTTCCGGTACGCCGCCATCTGCGGGGTCTGCGCGATGAACACCGCGAGGTCGCGGTCGACCAGACCCTGGTTGTGCGAGAGCTTCTGCGCGACGCCGATGTGGTGGTCGGCCAGCTCCTTGCCGATGTTCCGTGAACCCGAATGGAGCATGACCCAGACAGAATCGTCCGTATCGAGGCAGAACTCCCAGAAATGATTTCCGGAGCCGAGCGTCCCCATCTGCTTCGCGGCGCGCTCCTCGCGGAACTTCACCGCGTCCGCGATGCCCTCGAACCGGCCCCAGAAGTCGTCCCAGGCCGCCACGCCGAAGCCGTGCAGCCGCCCCGGATCCACCGGGTCGTCGTGCATGCCGCGGCCCACCGGGATCGCCTGTTCGATCTTCGAGCGGAGCCGGGACAGGTCGCCGGGCAGGTCGTTCGCCGTGAGGGACGTCTTCACCGCCGACATGCCGCAGCCGATGTCCACGCCCACCGCCGCCGGGCAGACCGCGCCGTGCATCGCGATGACCGAGCCGACCGTCGCGCCCTTGCCGAAGTGCACATCGGGCATCACTGCCAGACCCTTGATCCACGGCAGCGTCGAGACATTGCGCAGCTGCTGCATCGCCACGTCCTCGACCGACGCCGGATCCGTCCACATCCGGATGGGGACCTTCGCCCCCGGAACCTCTACATACGACATAGTGTCCTCGTTTCCCCCGTACGCTCCCGTACGTTCGCGTACCCGATCAAAAGTCAGTAATCGCAAATACCAGCGCCAAGGTCGACGAATGGGAAATCGGACCGGCGTTCACAGCAGTGCGTGCGATACACATTGTGTCCATCGGCCGTCCTGTGACGGCAACCGAATAAGCGCGTCCGACGACGTGTCACCTTGTCGAGAGGGGCCATCACCGTGCAGCGGAAGGCGTACGTACCCGGCGTCGCCGCGCTCCTCGCAGCGCTGCTCACCGGCTGCACCGGAGGTTCGGGTGCCACCGGTGACGCCACCGACCCCAAGCCCGGCGACGTCGGCACCAGCGCCGCGGCCGCCCGGCCCGGAAAGTACCGCACCCTGCCCGAGCCGTGCCGTCAGCCCGACAAGGGCACCCTCGACAAGATGCTGCCCGGCATCAAGGAGCTCCCCGAGGGCGACCAGCGCGACAAGGCGTACGAGGGCGCGGCCACGGTCACGTACGACACGGACCGGCGCGTGGGCTGCCGCTGGAAGGACGACGGGGCCGACGCGACGCGTCTTCTGATGGTCGACTTCGAGCGGGTCGTGTCCTACGACAACGCGGTGAGCGACGACACGGAAGCCGGCCAGGTCTTCGCCTCGAAGCAGACCGAGGCGCATCTGCCGGACCCCGTCCCCGCGGACCCGACGTCGCCGACCACCTCCCACTCCTCCTCCGCCGGCACCGACAAGGACACCGCGGACGCCGAGAACGGCACGGAGAAGGGCACGGCGGACGAAGAGAAGAACGCGGACAAGCCGGGCGAAGAGGGCTCCGACGAGGCGTCGGCCGACGCCTCGTCGAGCCCGTCGGACGACTCCGTGCCCGGCGCCGACCTGCAGCCCCGCACTCTTGAGGGACTGGCCGACGAGGCGTTCCTCAACGACCAGCTGACGGCGTCCGCGTCCGCGGGCAGCCACCGCACGGTCACTGTGGTGTTCCGCACGTCCAACGTCATCGTGACCGTCGAGTACGAGCAGCAGCCGGGCGCCTCCGCAAAGGTGCCGGACAGCAAGGAAATGCAGGACAGGGCGCGGGAACTGGCCCGCAAGCTGGCCGGGACGCTGAGCGAGTAACCGGTGGTACGGCGGGGGCGCGGGTCCGCGGAAGCGGAGCCGCGCGGCCCGGCTTGGGCGTACGGTGGCCCATCGGACCCGGGCCGCACCTCTCGGGTACGTACCAGGCAAACCGGAGAATAAGGAACCATGCACCGACCGACCAAGCGACTCACCCGCATATCTGTCTGCGCAGCCGCCGTGCCGGTGATCCTCGTGGCATCCGGCTGCACCTCCGGCTCGGACTCCGGCGACGGGGCCGGCAAGGGCTCTTCGAAGGCGTCGGCGTCCGCGAGTGCCGCGGCCGCCAAGGTGAAGGCGGCGGCGTACGACTCGCTGCCGCAGCCGTGTGCCGCGATCTCGAAGAAGACGCTCGACTCTCTCGTGCCGGAGGCGAAGTCGGGCAAGGCGGGCTCCTCCGACGACGAGTCGGTGCGGGGCACCTGCTCCTGGTCGAGCCTCGACAACAAGGGCGTGAAGGGTTCGCAGTTCCGCTGGCTCAACGCGTCGCTGATGCGCTTCGACTCGGACGCGGCGCGCGGCAGCGGCAACAAGCTGGCCCACGCGTACTTCACCAAGCAGGTGACCGACGCGCAGTCCGTGGACGGCGCGAAGTCCCCGAAGTCGGAGCCGGTCAGCGGCACGGGCGACGAGGCGACGGCGGTGACGTACGAGCTGAAGAAGAAGGAAGGCACCTTCAGGCAGCAGACGATCGTCGCGCGGGTCGAGAACGCCGTCGTGACGATCGACTACAACGGTGCGGGTCTCGCGGGCGAGAAGACGCCCGGCGCCGACGAGCTGGTGAAGGACGCCGAGAAGGCCGCGAAGGAAGCCGTCGCGGCGGTCGTCGCGGCGAACGGGGCGGGCGGCTCGGACACCGCCGGTTCCGCCTCGGCGAAGCCGTCGGACAAGACCTCCTCGAAGCCGTCGGCCACGTCTTCGGACAAGCCCTCGGACAAGGCGTCCTCGAAGTCGTGACCACCTAGGCATCCGGCCGCCAAGTGGCCCTCCGTGGCCACCGGCCGGCATCCGGCAGGCCCCAACTCACTTGCCGGTCACGCCTTTTGCGGAGCCCGGTCCCTTATGGGACCGGGCTCCCGCCGTACCCGGCCACGCGCCGCCACGCCGATGTGCGAGGCTGTTGCGCGCAACAAGGCGTACAGGGAGGGGAGCACGTGTGGCCGCGCCACAGCTGACACGGACGCACCGCATACTCATCGGCGTGGTCGTCGCCGGTGCGGTGGTCATCGCCGGCATCGGTTTCGCGGGTTCGTACGCGGCCGTTCGCTCACTCGCGCTCCAGAAGGGGTTCGGGAACTTCAGCTATGTGTTCCCGATCGGCATCGACGCGGGCATCTGCGTACTGCTCGCCCTGGACCTGCTGCTGACCTGGATCCGGATACCGTTCCCGCTGCTGCGCCAGACGGCGTGGCTGCTGACCGCCGCGACGATCGCGTTCAACGGCGCGGCCGCGTGGCCGGACCCGCTCGGCGTCGGCATGCACGCCGTCATCCCGATCCTGTTCGTCGTCTCGGTCGAGGCGGCGCGGCACGCGGTGGGCCGGATCGCGGACATCACGGCCGACAAGCACATGGAGGGCGTGCGCCTCACGCGCTGGCTCCTCTCCCCGCTGCCCACGTTCCTGCTGTGGCGCCGCATGAAGCTGTGGGAGCTGCGCAGTTACGAGGCCGTCATCAAGCTGGAGCAGGAGCGGCTCGTCTACCAGGCGCGGCTGCGGTCCCGCTTCGGCCGGAGCTGGCGCCGCAAGGCGCCCGTCGAGTCCCTGATGCCGCTGCGCCTGGCGCGCTACGGCGTCCCGCTCGCGGAGACCGCCCCCTCGGGCCTGGCCGCCGCCGGCATCGAGCCGGCGCTGCTGCCCCCGGCGCCGGCACCGGCCGCCCCCGTTCCCGAGCTGGAGCGTCCCGCTCCGGCGGCCACCGCTCCGCAGCCGGCTCCCGTGGAGCCCGGGACTCCGGCCGAGGCGGCGGCCGCCGCTGCCGCTGCCGCCGGTGAGGAGTCGAGCCCGTGGTTCGCGCCCCCGCCGCAGGCGATCTCGTACGACGGTGGCTACGACCCGACATACGACCCCGAGCAGCAGTACGAGCAGTGGTACGAGGAGCAGCCTCCGGCCGAGGCCTTCATCCCTGCGCAGTCGGTCCAGGAGCCGGAGTTTCCCGTTCCGTCCGGGCCGGGCCGCACGCGCCAGCTCGGTGAGGGGATCACGGAGACCGGCGACCCGGCGCCGAGCGACGAGGACCTCTACCAGGTGTTCCGGAAGTCGATAGACGGCGAAGGCGGCCCCACGCCCGGGACGTTCCACGCAAACGTGGAGGCGACGTACGGGCTGAATCTGGAGCCGCGTGAACTGCAGCGCTACATGGAGGCGTTCATGCAGCGCCTGAACAGCGAGTTCATCGAGGATCACATCGCCTGACCCGCCGTACACGCGAAAGGGCCGCACCGGAGCATCCGGTGCGGCCCTTTCCCCGCTCAGGCGCCGAGCAGCTTGCGGACCCGGTCCGCGCCCACGGCGAGCAGCAGTGTGGGCAGCCGCGGCCCGGTGTCACGGCCGACGAGCAGGTGGTACAGGAGCGCGAAGAACGACCGCTGGGCCGTCTTGATCTCCGGCGGCAGCTCCTTCGGCGTCGCGTCCGGCGAGAAGCCCGCCTGGATCTTCGGCACGCCGTACACGAGGTGCGTCAGACCGTCGAGGGACCAGTGCGAGTCCAGGCCCTCCAGGAGCAGCCTCAGCGACTCGCGCGCCGCGTCGTCGAGCGCGGCCAGCGCCTGCGTGTCGGGCTCGGCGCGCACCACGGTGCGGGACTCGGCCGGCACGTACTTGCTGATCCACGCGTCGGCCCGGTCGAGCCGCGGCCGTACCTCGTCGAGCGTGGTGACCGGGTTCTGAGGGTCGAGCTCGCTGAGGATGCGCAGGGCCTGGTCCTCGTGGCCGGCGGTGATGTCGGCGACGGAGGCCAGCGTGCGGTACGGCAACGGCCGCGGCGTGCGCGGCAGTTCACCGGCCGCGGTGCCCACGGCGCGCGTGTACGCGGCGGCGTCCGCCGGCAGGACGGAGCCGTCGGCGACCTTGGAGACGAGCTTGTCCCACTCGTCGTAGAGCCGCTGGATCTCCTGGTCGAAGGCGATCTTGAAGGACTGGTTGGGCCGGCGGCGGGCGTACAGCCAGCGCAGGAGCTGCGGCTCCATGATCTGGAGCGCGTCGGCCGGGGTCGGGACCCCGCCCTTGCTGGACGACATCTTCGCCATGCCGCTGATGCCGACGAACGCGTACATCGGGCCGATCGGCTGCTTGCCGCCGAAGATCCCGACGATCTGCCCGCCGACCTGGAACGACGAGCCCGGGGACGAGTGGTCGACACCGGACGGCTCGAAGATCACGCCCTCGAACGCCCAGCGCATCGGCCAGTCGACCTTCCAGACCAGCTTGCCGCGGTTGAACTCGCTCAGCCGGACCGTCTCGCTGTGGCCGTCGAGCGTGCAGGTGTAGGACAGCTCCGTCGTCTCGTCGTCGTACGACGTGACGGTGGTCAGGTCCTTGCCGCACTCGCCGCAGAACGGCTTGTACGGGTAGTAGCCGCCCGCGCCGCCGCTGCCGTCGTCCTCGTTCGCCGCGCCGGAGCCCTCGGCGGCCTCCAGCTCGGCCTCGTCGACCGGCTTCTGCTGCTTCTGCTGCTGCGGCTTCTTGTCGGGGTTCTTCTTGGTCCGGTACTGGTCGAGGATCGCGTCGATGTCGCCGCGGTGCTTCATCGCGTGCAGGATCTGCTCGCGGTAGACACCCGACGTGTACTGCTCGGTCTGGCTGATGCCGTCGAACTCGACGCCCAGGTCGCCGAGCGCCCCGGTCATCGCGGCCTTGAAGTGCTCCGCCCAGTTCGGGAACGCCGACCCGGCGGGCGCCGGGACCGACGTGAGCGGCTTGCCGATGTGATCGGCCCAGGACTCGTCGACGCCGGGGACACCGGCCGGGACCTTGCGGTACCGGTCGAAGTCGTCCCAGGAGATCAGGTGCCGGACCTCGTACCCGCGGCGGCGGACCTCGTCGGCGACCAGGTGCGGGGTCATGACCTCGCGGAGGTTGCCCAGGTGGATCGGGCCGGAGGGGGAGAGGCCGGAGGCCACGACGACCGGTTTGCCCGGGGCGCGGCGCTCGGACTCGGCGATGACATCGTCCGCGTAACGGGAGACCCAGTCCTGGGTCTCCGCGCCTGTGCTCTGGGCCACGATTCGGTCGTCCTTCTCTGCGAGTCGGGTGGAGCGGGTGAGCTCTGCTGGGGCCATTCTCCCAGTTACCGGGCGCTTGGGGGAAACGCGTTCCGCGAGTGCCAAGGCCACGTAAAAAACAGAGGACCCCGCCGTACAACCCCACGGGCCCCACGCGTGTCCTCACTTCGTGATCACAGACAGATTCCGCGCCGGGCTGCGCGTGGGAGCCGCCGGGCTCGCCATGGCACTGCCCTCCGCCTGCCTCGTCCTGGCAGCGCCCTCCGCCGCGGCGGCCGTTACCTGCGGCGACACCACGTTCAAGCGGACGTTCTACACCAATACGTCGTTCTCGGGTACGCCGAAGAAGACGGACTGCGACACCACCATCGACCAGAACTGGACGGGCGCTCCGCTCTCCGGGATGGCCACGAACAACTTCTCCGTGCGCTGGTCGCTCACCCGGGACTTCGGTTCGGGCGGCTGCTTCACGTACCGCCTCTCCGGCACGGACGGACTGCGCCTGTACGTGGACGGCGTCCGCAAGGTGAACAAGTGGACGAACACCGGTGACTCGGGCAACAGCGTTCCGGGCACCTTCTGCATCGGCTCGGGCAGCCACACCGTCCGCGTCGACCACGCGAACTGGACGGGTCTGTCCCGGGTGAAGTTCACCTGGCCCGCCTCCTCCGACAGCAAGGCGCCGCTGGCCCCGACCGGCATCACCACCTCGTACGACGCGGCGACCGGCAAGGCCACCGCGAGCTGGAAGAAGAACCGCGAGCTGGACATCGACCACTACCGGGTCCTCGTGGAGACCTCCACGACCGGGATCGCGAGCTGGAACACCACCGGCACCAGCACCTCGTACGCGCTGCCGAAGGACGGCCGGAAGTACCGGTTCTGCATCCAGGCCGTCGACAAGTGGACGAACTACGGCGCCACCGCGTGCGGCCCGTACGTCGGCACCCCGGACCAGACGGCCCCGGCCGCCCCGGCCGTGCGCCCCTCGGACGTCACCGTGTCGACGGACCTGGGCACGCCGCGCGTCAACGTCTGGCTCGGCCAGGTCCAGCCGTCCGACGGCCCCGTCTTCACGCTGTGGCGCGCCACGGCCGAGGCGGGCCCGTACACCAAGGTCGCGACCCTCGACCTGCGCGAGACCCCGGACGAGCAGTACCTGTACGACGAGACGCCCGCCGAGAAGCAGACGTACTACTACGCGGCGTCGGCCACCGACGCCGCCGGCAACACCTCGGCGCGCACCACGCCCGTCGCGGTGACCACGCCGGACACGTCGGCGCCGGGTGCCGTGACGAGCCTCGCGGCCAAGGCGGACCCCGACAAGGTCGCGCTGACCTGGGCCGCACCGGCCGACGACGCGGTGCGCTGGCAGGTGTACGGGGCCGACGGCACCGCGACACCGACCCTGCTCGGCACCGCCGACTCCGCCGCGTACTCCGACACCACGGCCAAGCCCGGCGTCGTCCGCACGTACACCGTGTACGCGGTCGACGCGGCCGGGCACCGCTCGTCCGGCGTGAAGATCTCCGCGCGCCGCCAGGTGGCACCGGCCGTGCCCGTGTACCTGCGCCCCGACGCGGACGGCCGTCCCGAGCTGCGCTTCAGGGTGGCGGCGGACAACGACCACAGCGGCGGCTTCCGGGTCTACTCCGGCACCAACGCCTCCACGGCCCGCACGAACCCGCGCGCCTGCGAGCCGAAGGAACTCCTCGCCACCGACACGTACATCGAGTACGGCTGCGTCCTCACCGACTTCCGCGACTCGACGGACCACTACGTCACCGTCATCGCCGTGGCCGGCAACGGCGTGACCTCGACCGACCTCAAGACGATCCGCTACGACGACACCGCCGCGCCGTCCGCCGCGTCCGGTCTCACAGCGACCCCCGAGCCGTGGGGCACGGCCCTGCGCTGGGACAAGTCCACCGCCGCAGACGTGCACGCGTACTGGGTGCGGGCCGGCCGGCCCGAGACGGTCGACGGGGTGCTGACCTGCGCGGGCGGCAACACGACGGTCGTCGACGGGAACGTCACGTCGTTCCAGGACACGTCGGGCCTGCCGGACGGCGAGGAGCGCTGCTGGGAGGTGCGCGCGGTCGACGGCGCGGGCAACGCCTCGGAGCCGGTCACCGTCCACGCCACGGAGCAGGACACCCGCCCCACGGAGGCGACCGCACCGGGCTCCCCCATCGCGGGTCTGGAAGCCGGGGAGAACACCGGTGACGCCGCCCTGAACTGGGACACCCTCGACGGCGCCACCAGCTACCGGGTCTACCGCTGGAACCGCACCACGAGCACCTACGAGCGGATCGCCGACGGCGCCCTCGAGAACCCGTACTCGCAGCAGTTCCGTCACTACCGCGACGAGAACGCCCCCGCCGGGACCGCCGCCTACTACCGGGTGACGGCGGTGTACGCGGACGGCACCGAGTCGGCACCCGCGCTCGCGGCCGTGTCCCTCGCGCCCGCGGCCTGACAAGGCGGCCACCGGGGGCGGGCGGGAATCCATGCGACCACCCGCCCGCCCCCGTGGGAGACTGAAGACGTTTTCTGCACCTCTTCTGTACTCCTACGAGCGGAACGGCAACCACTCCATGGCCTCGGTCACGTCCCTCACGTCCTCCGTCAACCAGCGTCTCTCCGACGCCCTCAGCGCCGCCCTCCCCGAGGCCGGTGCGGGCGCGGACCCGCTGCTGCGACGTAGCGACCGGGCCGACTACCAGGCCAACGGGATCCTCGCGCTCGCCAAGAAGGCCAAGGCGAACCCGCGGGAGCTGGCCACGCAGGTCGTCGAGCGGATCACGGCCGGCGACCTGCTCGCCGAGGTCGAGGTCTCGGGCCCCGGCTTCCTGAACGTCACGGTCACCGACAAGGCGATCACCGAGACGCTCGCCGCCCGCGCCGCCGACGGCGACCGCCTCGGCGTCCCGCTGAAGGACAACGCGGGCGTCACGGTCATCGACTACGCCCAGCCGAACGTGGCGAAGGAGATGCACGTCGGCCACCTGCGCTCGGCGGTCATCGGCGACGCCCTGCGCGGCATGCTCGACTTCACGGGCGAGCAGACGATCGGCCGGCACCACATCGGCGACTGGGGCACGCAGTTCGGCATGCTCATCCAGTACCTGATCGAGCACCCGGGCGAGCTGGCCCCGGCCGACGAGGTCGACGGCGAGCAGGCCATGTCGAATCTCAACCGGATCTACAAGGCGTCCCGCGCCGTCTTCGACGCGGACGAGGACTTCAAGGAGCGGGCCCGTAAGCGGGTCGTCGCGCTGCAGTCGGGCGACAAGGAGACGCTCGACCTGTGGCGGCGGTTCGTGGACGAGTCGAAGGTCTACTTCTACTCGGTCTTCGAGAAGCTCGACATGGAGATCCGCGACGAGGAGATCGTCGGCGAGAGCGCGTACAACGACATGATGGCCGAGACGGCGCGGCTCCTGGAGGAGTCGGGCGTCGCCGTCCGCTCCGAGGGCGCCCTCGTGGTCTTCTTCGACGACATCAAGGGCAAGGACGACCAGCCGGTCCCGTTGATCGTGCAGAAGAAGGACGGCGGCTTCGGGTACGCGGCCTCCGACCTGTCCGCGATCCGCGACCGCGTCTTCGACCTGCACGTCACGTCGCTGATCTACGTCGTGGACGTGCGCCAGTCGCTGCACTTCAAGATGGTCTTCGAGACGGCACGCCGCGCGGGCTGGCTGGGCGACGAGGTCACGGCCCACAACATGGGCTACGGCACGGTCCTCGGCGCGGACGGCAAGCCGTTCAAGACGCGTGAGGGCGAGACGGTCCGCCTGGAGGACCTGCTCGACGAGGCCGCCGAGCGGGCCACGGCGGTCGTGCGCGAGAAGGCCGAGAAGGTGGGCCTGACCGAGCAGGAGATCGTGGAGAACGGCCGCTACGTGGGCATCGGCGCGGTGAAGTACGCCGACCTGTCGACGTCGCCGAGCCGGGACTACAAGTTCGACCTGGACCAGATGGTGTCCCTGAACGGCGACACGTCGGTGTACCTGCAGTACGCGTACGCCCGGATCAAGTCGATCCTGCGCAAGGCCGAAGGCGCGGCCCCGGCCGCCCACCCGGAGCTGGCCCTGGCCCCGGCGGAGCGGGCGCTCGGCCTGCACCTGGACGCGTTCGGCGACACGGTCTTCGAGGCCGCCGCCGAATACGCCCCGCACAAGCTGGCCGCGTACCTGTACCAGCTGGCGTCGCTCTACACGACGTTCTACGACCAGTGCCCGGTCCTGAAGGCGGACACCCCGGAGCAGGTGGAGAACCGCCTGTTCCTGTGCGACCTGACGGCCCGCACGCTGCACCAGGGCATGGCGCTCCTGGGCATCAGGACGCCCGAGCGTCTCTGACCCGGCCTCGGCCTTCCGATACCCGGTAGCCCGATACGCCGGCTGTGCCCCGCCGGAAGTCCCCGGCGGGGCACAGCCGTCCGGGCCCCGGCCGCTATGCGCTGGGGCGCTCGCCCCAGCTGCCCGACCCGATCGGGTAGTCGTAGCCGGGACGGCCGACATCGGCGCTGGTGCGAAACGCCCGCCCCTGGTCGTCGACCTTCAGGACACCGTGGCGACTGC
The DNA here is from genome assembly GCF_053644375.1 of Streptomyces sp. NPDC055400. Lineage (NCBI taxonomy): Bacteria > Bacillati > Actinomycetota > Actinomycetes > Kitasatosporales > Streptomycetaceae > Streptomyces > Streptomyces sp. NPDC055400. The sequence continues at coordinate 412,476 of NZ_JBSHLM010000008.1, forward strand.
CGCTCGACCACTTCAGCTCCAGGACCCAACTGACGTCGTGGGCCTTGGCGTCCGCCTTGATGTAGAAGACCTCGGGGTCGCTCTCACTGACCTTGTACGGGAAGTCGCGCTGCCCGTTCTCCGGCGCCGAGACCGGGCGGGGCGCGTCGAGATCCACGCCGAACGACTTCGTTTCCACGTTGCCCCCGCAGCCCACGCCCATCGAGTAGTCGTTCCACGCGAGCGGCGCACCGGACTTCATGACGCGGACGTCCATGTCCTCCAGGACCACGGTGCCGCTGCCCGTCCCCTGAACGGTGAGCTTGATCAGCTGCTCCCCCGACGCGACCGCGCCGATCGCGCCGACCCAGTTCGGGGCGTCCTGTTCGAGGGGCGGCGGGGGCACCTGGGACGGCGGCCGGTCGATCAGGAAGTGCTGGCTGCAGGGGCTCTCGTAGATGTACGGGGTGGTGGCGACGGTGAGCGGGGTGCCGGTGGCCGCGCCTGCCGCCGGGGCGGACGGGCTGCCCGGCGCGTCACCGGCCGGGCTGTCACTGCGGGACGGGCTCGTGGAGGGCTTGCGCTGGTGGCCCGGTGACGGGGACGCCTTGCCCGACGGGTCCGCGGAGCGCGCTCCCGGCGTGACGGACGAGGTGGCCCCGGCGTGGTCCTTCCGGTCGCCGCCGTCACCGCCTCCGTCTCCGGCGAGGTGCACGGCGAACGCGCCGGCTCCCCCGGCCACGACGACGGCCAGGGCGGCGGCGAGCACGGCCGCGCGCCGGGAGCGGCGCTTCTCCGGAGCGGGCGCGGGCTCCGTATCGGACACGGGCGCCACGGGTTCCACCGCTACGGCCACTGGTTCCGCCGCTACGGCCACTGGTTCCGCCACGGCCGCCGGTTCCTTCGATGCCGCCGCCGGCTTCGTCCGCCGTGCCGCGTCCGCGAGGACCCACAGCCGGTGCAGCTCGACGAGCTCCTCGGGACCGGCCTTGCACACCCGGGCCAGCCGCTCGACCGGCGCGTAGTCGACCGGCACCGCGTCCCCGTTGCAGTACCGGTGCAGCGTCGACGTACTCATGTGCAGCCGCTTCGCCAGTACGCCGTAACTCAGCCGCGAGCGCTCCTTCAGTCCTCGCAGCAGCGCCGCGAACTCGGCGGTCCCGTCAACCTCAGCCACCGTTCCCCACCCCCCTCATCCCAGTCCGGCGTTCCAGGGCACGGTCGTTTCCCCAGGTCAGAGCCGGTAAGAACGTTCCAGCGTCCCAAGTGGTCCCGCGGTGCTGGCGATGGGGACGGATCACCGCACAAGCTCTGGTCATCCAAGCACGCCGCTTTGAAGGGGATCACCAGTGTCCGTCGCCGCACCCACCCGCTCCCGTGTCCGCCTCCTCACGGCCGCCGCCACGGTCGCCCTGGCCGCACTCTCCCTGACCGCCTGCGACAACGGGGACGGGGTCCGCGACGAGGGCGCGTCGCAGCACCCCTCGAACTCGGCGCCGGCCGACGGCGACAACGGCAAGGACGCGAACGCCGGATCGACGACGGGCTCCAGTACAGGCACAAGCACAGGCACGGGCTCCGGCACCGGAAGTGCGGTCACCGCCAAGCCGAAGTCCCCGCCCGCCTCCACCGGAAAGAGCAACCCCACCGCCCGCGTCACGTGCAACGGCTCCACGGTCAAGGTCGCCGCCCAGTCCGTCACGCGCCCCGTCAACCACATGCTCCTCACAGTGACCAACACGGGCTCGAAGCACTGCGATCTGTACGGCTACCCGGCCGTCCGCTTCGGCGAGGCCCAGTCGGTCCCGCCGGTGATCGACGACTCGCAGCCGCAGGCGGTGGTGTCCCTGTCGCCGGGCCAGTCCGCCTACGCGGGCGTCGCACTCTCCGGCGGCGACGACGGCGGCGGTTCCAACGGGCGTACGGAGAACACGCTTGAGGTGTTCTTCCAGGGCCGCGACACGAACGACGGCGGCCCCGGCGCCAAGGCCGCGCTGCCCGCGAAGGGCGTCTACATCGACGACTCGCTCAAGGTCACCTACTGGCAGCAGTCGATGAGCGACGCCCTGACCTGGTGAGCGGAAGAACGTAAAAAGCTGCCCCGCCGGTCAAGTACCGGCGGGGCAGCGGGAGTTCAGTGGACGGGCGCGGTCACAGGCCGCGCGCGACCTCCGTCGCCCAGTACGTGAGGATCATGTTCGCGCCGGCCCGCTTGATGCCGAGGAGCGTCTCCAGGATGGCCCGGTCACGCTCGATCCAGCCGCGCTGAGCGGCGGCCTCGATCATCGCGTACTCGCCGCTGATCTGGTACGCGGCCACCGGCACGTCCACCGACTCGGCGACCTTGGCGAGAATGTCGAGGTAGGGTCCGGCCGGCTTGACCATCACCATGTCGGCGCCCTCCTCGAGGTCGAGCGCCAGCTCCCGCAGGGACTCCCGCACGTTGGCCGGGTCCTGCTGGTACGTCTTGCGGTCGCCGGTCAGCGACGAACCGACGGCCTCGCGGAACGGCCCGTAGAACGCCGACGAATACTTCGCGGTGTAGGCGAGGATCGAGACGTCCTCCTTGCCGATGGTGTCGAGCGCGTCGCGGACGACCCCGACCTGCCCGTCCATCATGCCGCTGGGGCCCACGACATGGGCACCCGCGTCGGCCTGGACCTGCGCCATCTCCGCGTAACGCTCCAGCGTCGCGTCGTTGTCGACGCGCCCATCGGCGTCCAGGACACCGCAGTGCCCGTGGTCCGTGAACTCGTCGAGGCACAGGTCGGACATGACGATGAGATCGTCGCCGACCTCGGCGCGCACGTCGCGCAGCGCCACCTGGAGGATGCCGTCGGGGTCCGTACCGGCCGTCCCGAGGGCGTCCTTCTTCGCGTCGTCCGGCACACCGAAGAGCATGATCCCGGAGACCCCGGCCTCCAGCGCCTCGACGGCCGCCTTCTTCAGGGTGTCCCTGGTGTGCTGCACGACACCGGGCATGGACCCGATCGCGACCGGCTCACTGATGCCCTCCCGCACGAACGCGGGAAGGATCAGGTCGGCCGGGTGCAGCCGCGTCTCCGCGACCATGCGCCGCATGGCGGGGGTGGTGCGCAGCCGCCGCGGCCGCGCACCCGGGAAGGATCCGTACTCAGTCACACCAACACTCCACGTCGATCTGTACGCCGGACTGTGCCCACGGCCCCTCGGGCCCTACGGCGCCGCCCGACGCCTGCGGGCCCCGGGCCGCCGCTCGCTCGGCCGGGACACAGGATCCCCCGCCTCGAGCGCGGTGGCACGACGCCGCGCGCCGAAGTCGGCCAGCGCCTGCGCCAGCCGGTGAACCGACGGCTCCGGGGACATCACGTCCACGCGCAGCCCGTGCTCCTCGGCGGTCTTGGCCGTCGCGGGGCCGATGCACGCGATCACGGTCACGTTGTGCGGCTTGCCGGCGATGCCCACCAGGTTCCGCACGGTCGACGACGACGTGAACAGCACGGCGTCGAAGCCGCCGCCCTTGATCGCCTCGCGCGTCTCCGCCGGCGGCGGCGACGCCCGCACCGTCCGGTAGGCGGTCACGTCGTCGACCTCCCACCCGAGTTCGATGAGCCCGGCGACGAGCGTCTCGGTGGCGATGTCGGCGCGCGGCAGGAAGACACGGTCGATCGGGTCGAAGACCGGGTCGTACGGCGGCCAGTCCTCGAGGAGACCGGCGGCGGACTGCTCACCGCTCGGCACGAGGTCGGGCTTCACACCGAACGCGACGAGCGCGGCGGCGGTCTGCTCGCCCACCGCGGCGACCTTGATCCCGGCGAAGGCACGGGCGTCGAGCCCGTACTCCTCGAACTTCTCGCGCACGGCCTTGACCGCGTTCACGGAGGTGAAGGCGATCCACTCGTAGCGTCCGGTGACGAGGCCCTTGACCGCGCGCTCCATCTGCTGGGGCGTGCGCGGCGGTTCGACCGCGATCGTCGGCACCTCGTGCGGCACGGCGCCGTACGAGCTGAGCTGGTCGGAGAGCGACGCCGCCTGCTCCTTGGTCCGCGGTACGAGCACCTTCCAGCCGAACAGCGGCTTGGACTCGAACCACGAGAGCTGGTCGCGCTGGGCGGCCGCGGAGCGCTCGCCGACCACGGCTATGACGGGGCGACCGCCCTCCGGGGAGGGCAGCACCTTCGCCTGCTTGAAGGTCTGGGCGATCGTGCCGAGCGTCGCGGACCAGGTCCGCTGGCGCGTCGTCGTACCGGCGACCGTGACGGTCAGCGGGGTGTCCGGCTTGCGGCCCGCCGCGACCAGCTCGCCGGCGGCCGCGGCCACCGCGTCGAGCGTCGTCGAGACGACGACCGTGCCGTCGGACGCGCCGACCTCGGTCCAGCAGCGCTCGGAGGCGGTGCGGGCGTCGACGAACCGCACGTCCGCGCCCTGCGCGTCCCGCAGCGGAACACCGGCGTACGCGGGCACACCGACAGCCGCCGCGATGCCGGGCACGACCTCGAAGGAGACCCCGTCGGCCGCGCAGGCCAGCATCTCCCCGGCCGCGTAGGTGTCGAGTCCGGGGTCGCCGCTGACGGCACGTACGACCCGCTTGCCGCCCCGTGCGGCCTCCATGACAAGATTGGCGCAGTCCCTCAACGCGGGGACCACGGCGGCAGTTGACGCGTCGTCAGCAGCCGCCTGCCCCGGTGCGCCCGGGATCTCCGCGCCGAGGACGGTCACGCCCGCCTTCGCGTGTGTGCGGACGACGTCGAGCACATCGGGCTCGGCGATCAGCACATCCGCTCGGGCGAGCGCCTCCACGGCGCGCAGCGTCAGTAGTCCTGGATCTCCGGGACCGGCACCGAGGAAGGTGACGTGCCCGGTTGCCCAGGTGGCCGAAGGGTCAGAGGTGGTGGGGCTCAAAGTGCTCGCTCCCCCATCAGACCGGCCGCGCCCTTGGCAAGCATCTCGGCAGCGAGTTCTCGACCGAGCGCCAGCGCCTGGTCTTCTGTCTCGGGCACGGGACCGGTGGTGGACAGCTGCACCAGCGCGGAGCCGTCGGTCGTACCGACGACACCCCGCAGGCGCATTTCGTTGGCAATCTGCCCGTCGGCCAGCAGGTCGGCCAGGGCACCCACAGGTGCACTGCAGCCGGCCTCCAGGGCGGCGAGCAGGGATCGCTCGGCGGTCACGGCGACTCGCGTGAACGAGTCGTCGAGCTCTCCGAGCATGGCGGCGAGGTCCGCGTTCGACGCGGAGCACTCGACCGCCAGCGCCCCCTGGCCGGGGGCGGGAAGAACAGTGTCGACCGCGAGGAAGTCCGTCACTTCCCCGATGCGGCCGATCCGGTTCAGTCCGGCGGCGGCGAGCACGACGGCGTCGAGCTCCCCGTTGTGCACGTAACCGACGCGGGTGTCGATGTTCCCGCGGATCGGCACGGTCTCTATGTGCATGCCGTGGCTGCGCGCGTACGCGTTCAGCTGCGACATGCGGCGCGGCGCACCGGTACCGATGCGCGCTCCGTCGGGGAGCTGCGCGAAGGTCAGTCCGTCGCGGGCGACGAGTACGTCGCGCGGGTCCTCGCGCAGCGGCACGGCCGCCAGCGTGAGGTCCGGGTGGGGCGTGGTCGGCAGGTCCTTGAGGGAGTGCACGGCGAAGTCGACGTCGCCGCGCAGCAGCGCCTCGCGCAGCGCCACGACGAACACGCCGGTACCGCCGATCTGCGCCAGCTGCTCGCGGGACGTGTCCCCGTACGTGGTGATCTCGACCAGCTCGACGGGCCGTCCCGTCACCTGCCGTACGGCCTCAGCCACGCGCCCCGACTGGGCCATGGCGAGCTTGCTGCGCCTGGTCCCGAGCCTGAGTGCCCTGTCCGTCATGATGCCCGGCCTCGATTCTTGGCTACCGGCTCGTTCAGCTCGTTCAGATCGGCCCGCGAGACGGCGGCCACCGCCTCCGGGTCGAGGTCGAAAAGGGTCCGCAGCGCGTCCGCGTACCCGGCACCGCCGGGCTCGGCGGCCAGCTGCTTGACCCGTACGGTCGGCGCGTGCAGGAGCTTGTCCACCACGCGCCGCACAGTCTGGGTGATCTCCGCGCGCTGCTTCTCGTCGAGCTCCGGCAGGCGCCCGTCGAGCCGCGCGATCTCGCCGGTGACCACGTCGGCGGCCATCGTGCGCAGGGCGACGACGGTCGGCGTGATGGTCGCGGCGCGCTGAGCGGCGCCGAACGCGGCGACCTCGTCGGAGACGATGCCCCGCACCTGGTCCACATCGGCGGCCATGGGCGCGTCGGCCGAGGCCTCGGCGAGGGACTCGATGTCGACGAAGCGCACGCCGCCGATGCGGTGCGCGGCGCCGTCGATGTCACGCGGCATCGCGAGGTCGAGCAGCGCGAGGCCGCCCGTACGTCCCTCGACGGCGCGCAGGATCTCGGCCTCGCTCAGCACGAGTCCGGTCGCTCCGGTGCAGGAGACGACGACATCGGCACGTGTCAGTTCGTCGCCGACGGCGTCCATGGGAACCGCGCGCGCGGCCACTCCGGTGCCGCCGGGCTCGCTCAGGATCTGTGCGAGCCGCTCGGCGCGCTCCAGCGTGCGGTTGGCGACGACGATCTCGGCGACACCGGCGCGCGCGAGCGTCGCCGCGGCCAGCGAGGACATCGAGCCCGCGCCGATCACCAGCGCACACTTGTCCTTGGCCCATACATCTACAGGGCGCCCGGCGGTCAGCTGCTCCAGGCCGAACGTGACCAGGGACTGCCCGGCACGGTCGATCCCGGTCTCCGAGTGGGCCCGCTTGCCGACCCGCAGGGCCTGCTGGAACAGGTCGTTGAGGAGGCGGCCCGCGGTGTGCAGCTCCTGGGAGCGCGCGAGGCCGTCCTTGATCTGGCCGAGGATCTGGCCCTCGCCCACGACCATCGAGTCCAGCCCGCACGCCACCGAGAACAGGTGGTGAACGGCCCGGTCCTCGTAGTGCACATAAAGATAAGGAGTGAGCTCCTCGAGACCGACGCCGCTGTGCTGGGCGAGCAGCGTCGAGAGCTCGGCGACACCCGCGTGGAACTTGTCCACGTCGGCGTACAGCTCGATGCGGTTGCACGTCGAGAGCACCGAGGCCTCGACGGCGGGCTCGGCGGCGAGCGTGTCCTGGAGCAGCTTCGCCTGGGCGTCCGCGGAGAGCGCGGCGCGCTCGAGGACGCTCACGGGAGCGCTGCGGTGGCTCAGGCCTACGACGAGGAGACTCATGCCGGCATCACGGCGGGGACATCCCCGTCGGGTCCCTTGCGGGCCGGCTTCGCAGCGGCGGCGGCCGGGGGCTCGGCGCCGGCCTCGTCCACCGTGTCGTCCTGGCCCTCGCCGGCCTTGCGCTGCTCGTGGAAGGCGAGGATCTGGAGCTCGATGGAGAGGTCGACCTTGCGCACGTCGACGCCGTCCGGCACGGACAGGACGGTCGGCGCGAAGTTGAGGATCGAGGTGACACCGGCGGCGACGAGCCGGTCGCAGACCTGCTGGGCCGCGCCCGCGGGCGTCGCGATGACGCCGATGGAGACGCCGTTGTCGTCGATGATCTTCTCGAGGTCGTCGGCGTGCTGCACGGCCATGCCCGCGACGGACTTGCCGGTCATCGCCGGGTCGGCGTCGATCAGGGCGGCGACACGGAAGCCACGCGAGGCGAAGCCGCCGTAATTGGCAAGAGCGGCGCCGAGGTTACCGATACCGACCATCACGATCGGCCAGTCCTGGGTGAGGCCGAGCTCGCGGGAGATCTGGTAGACGAGGTACTCGACGTCGTAACCCACACCGCGGGTGCCGTAGGAGCCGAGGTACGAGAAGTCCTTGCGCAGCTTCGCGGAATTGACCCCCGCGGCGGCCGCGAGCTCCTCGGAGGAGACCGTGGGAACCGAGCGCTCCGACAGGCCGGTGAGGGCCCGAAGGTACAGCGGAAGGCGGGCGACGGTGGCCTCGGGAATTCCTCGGCTGCGGGTCGCCGGTCGGTGAGTTCGGCCAGTTGCCACGGTGCTCCTGCGGGTAGAGCGGGGCTGCGGGCGGTCGTACGTCCCAGGACCGCCCCGTCGAATGCAGGCTATGTCTTTGTGAACGCGTGCACAAAGATTGTGTCCGATTTGCCCGGGCAACGTGACCGGGGTCACGCGCCCCTGGCGCGCGCATATGGAACCGGCGCGCAAGCCGCTTCGTTGCCTGCATGAAGGGGGCAAAACCGCACACTCTCCTCTACGATCCGCGCCCCCGAGACCAAACCGCCCCCGATCCTAGGCGACTTTCCGGACCACTTGGACTGCTCAGTCAGTGACGGTCGCTACTCACGCGGGGGCCACTGACGTATCAGCCCGTCAGCGCACGCCGAAGTCGATCTTCGTTCACCTTCCAGAAGTCGTGCTGTGCTCCGTCCACGAGCACCACGGGGATCTGCTCCCAGTACAAGCGGTACAGCTCGTCGTCCTGATTGATGTCCTTCTTCTCCCAGGACGCACCGAGCTCGCCGCACACCTTCTCGATCACCTCCTGCGCGTCGTCACACAGATGGCAGCCGGGCTTCCCGATCAGGGTGACCAGACGCTCCTCGGGGTTCTTCTTCTCGCTCCGGCGAAAAATGGGGCTCATACCGGCCATTCTCGCTCCGTCGACGCCTCCTGACGCACCTCTCCCGCCAGTTGTTTAACGACTCGGTCGCGGAGAGTTCACAGCGCCGAATCCTCACGACTCCGGAACCACCGAACAGACTGGCTATGCTCACGACATGGCCGCTCTCGGATGGCTCACACCCCGTAGGCGCTCCGCCACCGCGCGGAGCGTATTGGCTGGCGAGGCCTCGGCCGAGGCCGCCCGCAAGTCGTCGCAAGAGCTGGAGCAGCTCGGCGAGGCGACACAGCCCGATGAAGGCACCCCGGAAACGGAGTTCCCCGTCGTCGGCGACGACAGGGCCGCCGCCTTCTTCGACCTCGACAACACCGTCATGCAGGGCGCCGCGATCTTCCACTTCGGCCGCGGCCTCTACAAACGGAAGTTCTTCCAGCGCCGCGAACTGGTCAAGTTCGGCTGGCAGCAGGCCTGGTTCAGGATCGCCGGGGTCGAGGACCCCGAGCACATGCAGGACGCACGCGACAGCGCGCTGTCCATCGTCAAGGGCCACCGCGTCGCCGAGCTGATGTCCATCGGCGAGGAGATCTACGACGAGTACATGGCCGAGCGCATCTGGCCCGGCACCCGCGCCCTCGCCCAGGCCCACCTGGACGCGGGCCAGAAGGTGTGGCTCGTCACCGCCGCCCCCGTGGAGACCGCGACGATCATCGCCCGCCGCCTCGGCCTGACCGGCGCCCTCGGCACGGTCGCCGAGTCCGTCGGCGGCGTCTACACGGGCAAGCTCGTCGGCGAACCCCTGCACGGCCCCGCGAAGGCCGAGGCCGTCCGCGCCCTCGCCGCCGCCGAGGGCCTCGACCTGGGCCACTGCGCCGCGTACAGCGACTCGCACAACGACATCCCGATGCTGTCGCTCGTAGGACATCCGTACGCGATCAATCCGGACACCAAACTGCGCAAGCACGCACGCGAACGTGACTGGCGGCTGCGCGACTACCGCACGGGCCGCAAGGCCGCGAAGGTCGGCATCCCGGCCGCGGCGGGAGTCGGCGCACTGGCCGGCGGCACGGCCGCCGCGGTGGCCCTGCACCGCCGTCGCCGCTGACCCGCGCCGCTCCCGGGCACGAGCCCCAATCGCATCCCCTTACCCCCGCACGGCTCCCGCCAGTCCCGTTGGTTCAACTCGGCCACAACACGCCCCGCGCTCAGACGGAACATGACCTAATCCGATCAACAAGCGGTCACTCTCCGGCACTTGAACCGACTCCGTTCAGTTACGGAAGCGACGTAATCGGTGATTTGAGCAACTGGGTGTAGCGCTCCCTGCACGAAGCGTTATTCTCCTCAGACGCAAACCGGTACCCACGCGTCAACACGACGAGTGAACGGTCCCGCACTGCACGTGATGGAAGCTCTGCCTCTGGGAGTCCCGTGTACCCACACGTCGGGGTTGACGCCTCGGGCCTGGCTACGCTGCGCGCAACGGTCTCCGACCGCTTGCGCGGCTTCGTCCCCACCGCGTACGCCGTCCCCGCCCTCGCCGTCGCGGCACCCGCCGCGAACGGCCCTACCGGTCCTTGCTATGCCCTGGCTGACGGGAGCACCACGGTCGGAAGACGAGCCCGATCCGGTTCCGCCGGTACGTCCACCGCACGCCGCCCCGCCGCGGACAGCGACAGCGCCCGCATGATGGATCTCGTCGAGCGCGCCCAGGCGGGCGAGGCCGACGCGTTCGGCCGTCTCTACGACCAGTACAGCGACACCGTCTACCGCTACATCTACTACCGCGTCGGCGGGAAGGCGACGGCCGAGGATCTCACCAGCGAGACCTTCCTGCGGGCCCTGCGCCGCATCGGCACCTTCACCTGGCAGGGGCGCGACTTCGGCGCCTGGCTGGTCACGATCGCGCGGAACCTGGTCGCCGACCACTTCAAGTCGAGCCGTTTCCGCCTCGAAGTGACCACCGGCGAAATGCTCGACGCGAACGAGGTCGAGCGCAGCCCGGAGGACTCCGTCCTCGAATCCCTGTCGAACGCGGCCCTGCTCGACGCGGTGCACCGGCTCAACCCCCAGCAGCAGGAGTGCGTCACCCTGCGCTTCCTGCAGGGCCTGTCGGTAGCCGAGACCGCCAAGGTCATGGGCAAGAACGAGGGCGCGATCAAGACCCTGCAGTACCGCGCCGTACGCACTCTGGCACGCCTGCTCCCGGACGACGCCCGTTAGCGACCGGTGGGGCCCACCCCACCCGCCGCGTCGCTCCGTAGCCGTCAACTCACCTTCTGTGAGGGGCAGATGGGATCGCGGTCCGATCATCCGCCGTCCGTAACCCAAGTGCCGCGTCGCTCGTTATGCGGGATGCAGGCTCCCTGTGGTCACTCCCCGACTGCTTCCACTCACTCGATCGTGTGGAAGTGCTCAGGGTGTGCAACCCTCAGGACCCCCTGGGGAGTCGACCGTCATGACGAGAGGAGGTGCCGCCAGTGATCGCGAACGTATCGGCACACCGGCGGGCGAACGCCTTCGCCCAGGCCCTGGAGGAGCAGTCCGACCGGGAAGCGGCGGCTGTACAGCAGGAAGAGCCCCCCGCCGAACAAGGCGAGCAGGGCAAGCTGTTGGCGCTGGTGACCGGACTGGACGAACTTCCCAAGCCTGAGCTTGACCCCGAGGTCAAGGTGGTTCAACGAGCCCAGCTCGTGGCCGCCATGGAGGCCATGCTGCTCGAGGGCACGGCTGCGGGGGGTGCGGGGCCAGGCCCTTCCGTGCCCGAGCAGCGCGCGCGCAAGGGCGCTCACCGGGCGAGCCCGCTGCGGAAGTTGCGACCCCGCTCACGCCTGTCCAAGGGCATCGCGGCCGGCGGCCTCACCGTCGGTGTCGCCGCGGGAGCCTTCGGCGGCGTCGCCGCTGCCAGCTCCGACGCCCTCCCCGGTGACCATCTCTACGGACTGAAACGCGGGATGGAGGACCTGAAACTCGGCATGGCCGACGGCGACTCCGACCGCGGCCAGATCTATCTCGACCAGGCCTCCACCCGCCTCAGCGAAGCGCGCCGGCTCATGGAGCGCGGCCGCAGCGGACAGCTCGACCACGAGTCCCTCGGCGAAGTCAGGCGCACGCTCTCCGGCGTCCAGTACGACGCCTCCGAGGGCCACCGCCTGCTCCTCGAGGCCTACCGCAGGGACGGCTCGCTCGGCCCCATCCAGGCCCTGTCGTCGTTCACCCGGTCCCACCGTGAGAACTGGGACGCGCTGCGCGACCGCCTGCCCGTACAGCTCGGTGACGTGGGCGCGCAGGTCAGCTCGGTCTTCGACGCCATAGACCAAGAGGTCGACCCGCTGCGGTCCCTGCTCCCGCAGGCCCCCGAGCAGGACGGCCGCAGCGGCGGACAGCCCGGTGTCCACGACCGGACGCCCGGCTCCTCCGGCGGCGACCGCTCCACCCCGACGGCCGGCGGAGCGTCGCACGGCCACCAGGACAGCTCGGGCAAACCCCGGCCGTCCTCCTCCGGCACCCACGACGACGGCCTCCTCGGCGACGCCGCCGGCGGCCTCCTCGACCCGCCCAAGGACGACACCAGCCCCACCCCGTCCGAAGGCAGACACACCACCCCGAAGCCCGACGTCACGCTCCCGCCCCTCCTCCCAGGCCTGCTGCCCGGCCTGGGAATCGACAGCGAGGACGCGAACTAGTCACTTCGTCACGTGATTACGTGAAGGGGGCGGCCACCGAAATCCGGTGACCGCCCCCTTCACGTATGCCCCTATGTCCCTACGGGCACTTCTGCCGCCCTCGCACCGCTCCGCGGCTTCGGACGTCTGCGCCCGACTCCGTCCGTCGGCCCGGACCATGGCCGGCGTCAGAAGAACACCGACCGCCGCTGCACCAGCAACTTGGCCCCTCCCGTCTGCCGCCCTCGCACCGCTCCGCGGCTTCGGACGTCTGCGCCGGACTCCGTCCGTCGGCCCGGACCATGGCCGGCGTCAGAAGAACACCGACCGCCGCTGCACCAGCAGCTTGTACAGCGTGTGCTGGATCTGCTCCCGCACCTGGTCCGTCAGGTTGAACATCAACATCGGGTCCTCGGCCGCCTCCGGCGGGAAACCGTCCGTCGGGATCGGCTCGCCGAACTGGATCGTCCACTTCGTCGGCAGCGGCACCGCGCCCAGCGGGCCGAGCCACGGGAACGTGGGCGTGATCGGGAAATACGGGAAGCCGAGCAGCCGCGCCAGCGTCTTCGCGTTGCCGATCATCGGGTAGATCTCCTCCGCCCCGACGATCGAGCACGGCACGATCGGCGTCCCGGCGCGCAACGCCGTCGAGACGAACCCGCCACGCCCGAACCGCTGGAGCTTGTACCGCTCGCTGAACGGCTTGCCGATGCCCTTGAACCCCTCCGGCATCACCCCGACCAGCTCGCCCTGCTCCAGGAGCCGCTGCGCGTCCTCCGCACAGGCCAGCGTGTGGCCGGCCTTGCGCGCCAGCTCGTTGACCACCGGCAGCATGAACACCAGGTCCGCGGCCAGGAGCCGCAGATGCCGGTTCTGCGGATGGTTGTCGTGCACGGCGACCTGCATCATCACGCCGTCCAGCGGCAGCGTCCCCGAGTGATTGGCGACGATCAGCGCACCGCCGTCCGCCGGGATGTTCTCGATGCCCTTCACCTCGACCCGGAAGTACTTCTCGTACAGGGGCCGCACCAGGGACATCAGGACCTGGTCGGTGAGTTCCTTGTCGTAGCCGAACTCGTCGACGTCGTAATCGCCCGTCAGGCGCCGCCGCAGGAACGCGAGGCCGCCCGCGATGCGCCGGTCCAGGCCACCGCCTGCCTGCGGCCGCTCCCGCGGCTCCGGCTCCCGCGCGGCGGCCGGCGGTGTCGGCTCGTGGTCCTGCTGCTCGGGCAGCGGCGCGACCTCGCGTACGGCCGCGGGCTCGCCCTTGCGCCGGCCGCTCGCGCCACGGCGGCGCGGAACCACCTTGCCGGCGCCGGTGCGCGAGCGGTCGTCGTCGAACGGAATGACCTTGGCATCCGCCATCGTTGATGCGCTCCTCAGCTGGCGCTCTGCGTCGGGGGGTGACCGCCGCCCAGGAAGGGCAGCGAGGCGAGCCGGTCGACGGCCCCCGCGAGGGCCTCCGGCGGCAGCAGTCCGGGCCCGCGGCCACGGACGAACTCCGCGAAGGTCTCCGCCGTCGTGTACTCGGGCCGATAGCCCAGTGTCTCGCGCATCTGGGCCGTCGACACGACCCGCCCGTGCGTGAGCAGCCTGATCTGCTCGGGCGAGAAGTCCGTCGCGCCCAGCGTGCGCAGGGCCGATCCCACCCAGGTCACGGCAGGCAGGAATACCGGCACCGTCGGCCGCCCGAGCCGGCGCGAGCACTGCGACAGGAGTAGCACGCCGTCACCGGCAACATTGAACGTGCCGCTGTTGAGCGTCCCCCGCGCCGGCTCGTGCGACGCGATCCGCAGCACCTCGATGACATCGTCCTCGTGCACGAACTGGAGCCGCGGGTCATAGCCGAGGACGGTCGGCAGGACCGGCAGCGAGAAATACTCGGCGAGCGGCGAATCGGCGGCGGGACCGAGGATGTTCGCGAACCGCAGCACGCACACCGCGACATCGGGCCGGCGCCGGGCGAACCCGCGCACATACCCCTCGACCTCCACGGTGTCCTTGGCGAAGCCGCCGCTGGGCAGCGACTTGGGCGGCGTCGTCTCGGTGAACACGGCCGGGTCGCGCGGCGCGGACCCGTACACGTTCGTACTGGACTTCACCACGAGCCGCTTGACCGCCGGCGCCTTCTGGCAGGCGCCGAGCAGCTGCATCGTGCCGATGACGTTGGTCTCCTTGACGGAGCCCCGGCCGCCGCTGGCCAGCGGCGTACCCGTGACATCCAGGTGGACGACCGTGTCGACGGAGTGCTCCGCGAGCAGCCGGGCGATCGCGGGCTGCCTTATGTCCGCCTGGAGGAACTCAGCACCCCCCAGATGATGCGCGGGCGCCACCGCGTCCACGCCGATCACCCGGTCCACCTCGGGATCACGCTGGATGCGTCGTACGAAACGGCCCCCGAGCTGCCGGGCCACCCCGGTCACGAGCACGACCTTGCCCAAGATCAGCGCCTACCTTCCGTCGCAGCCCTGCCGCGCCCCAGTTCCGCACCGCCTGCCTCTCGCCGCCACGTTAGCGGTTTGATGTTGCGCTGTGATGACCGCGCGATGCAGGAAGTGACGACAGCCACAGACGTACGTACAGACCGAGGTCGCCGGGACGTGGCCCTACGTTCCCACACGAGCCCGCGAAAGCGGCGCCATAAGGGCCGTGGAACGACTGTGGCCCCTCCACCGGACGGTGGAGGGGCCACAGAGCGCGCTTGATGCAGCGGTCGCTTACTTCTTGTTGCGACGCTGCACGCGGGTGCGCTTCAGCAGCTTGCGGTGCTTCTTCTTGGCCATCCGCTTACGCCGCTTCTTGATAACAGAGCCCACGACTACCCTCGCTCACTTCTCTTCACTCGGTGCGGGGCGTCTGGGCCCACACGACCTACGTCGGCCTAGCCTACCCGGCCCAGCGCTGAGCCTGTAATCGAGGGATCCCGGAGGATGCCGTCAGGCTGTCTCCACCCCCACGTAGGACTCGCGGAGGTACTCGTGAACCGCTTGCTCCGGGACTCGGAAGGACCTTCCGACCCGGATCGCGGGCAGATGACCACTGTGCACCAGCCGGTACACGGTCATCTTCGAGACTCGCATCACCGAGGCGACTTCCGCCACGGTCAGGAACTGCACCTCGTTCAGAGGCCTACTCTCACCAGCAGCCATGACACACCTGAACCTTCCGCACTCGACGGCCACCGGCTTCCCCTTCCGGTGACTCAACGTCGTTGCGTGCTCACTCCCCAGACTAGGGGCGTGTGGTGCGAGTGGGGAAGAGGAGCAGCGGATGGCCGCCTACTGTGACAGACACGCTCGATTGAGTACATAGCGAGTAAGCGGCCGGTAGTAATCAGACCGCACAGCGTCATCAAGCGGAACGACTACGGACACCTGCCCCTCGGCCTCCCCCACGAACAACGCGGGGTCATCCGTATCGGCGAGCCCGATCGCGTCGAACCCCAACTGACCTGCACCGCAGACCCATCCATGGTCGCCCACGACCAGTTCCGGCAGCAGCCCGCCGGCCTGCGCCGCGGCCGCGAGCACCGTGCGAACCGGGAGGGGTGAGTGGGTATGTGCGCCGGTCTCACTCCCCGGCTCACGCGCGCCGGGTTCCCGCACCAGCGCGACTCCACGGACGTAGTCGAGGTCGTACGTACGTAGGCCGAACCGGGTCGTTATGTCGACACTCTCACCCTGCGCGGGGGTGAGGACGGGACATCCCGCCGCCGACAGGGCGTCCGCCAACGCGGCGTAGAAACCGAGGAGTCGATGCGGGTGACCCGTCCCGAAAAGCACCGGGACGCGACCCCGCGCAGCCTCACCGAGCCGCTTCGCGAACGCGTCGAGCGCCGCCAGCGTCCGCTCCGGGTCGATCACGTCGCACCCCGAGGTGTCCGCCGGATCGCTCGACACCCCGCACTTGTCGGCCATCAGAGCGAGCAGATCCCGCTGCCCCCAGCTCCACTCGGGGTCGAGGCCCAGAAGTATCCGGGGATCCCTGGCCGCGAAGAGCCGATAACTGCGCAGACTCACCTCACGGGAGGTCGCCACGGGCCCGGCCAGATGGGCGGCCAGCAGATGCGCACGCAGCGCTCCGGTGCTCAACACCCATGTGATGCTGGCGCATTGGGGCCCCTGCTACCTCTAAAACCCCGAAAACACCCCACACTTGGCGTAACGCCCCCTACTCTCACCGGCCGCCCGCCACCACGCCGCTACGGCAACAGCCCCCGCAGCGGGAACACCGAACGCCGCGTCGCCAGAACCGCCTGGTCGAGCCGGTCCGCCGGGTCGTACCCCAACTCCCACTCCTTGTACGAGACCGGCCACCGCCCGTCCGTCATCCGCGTCGGAGCCAACTGCCGCGTCCTGGCGAACGCTTCCTGCCGCCAGCTCTCCGGAATCACCGTCTCGGGCGCCACCTCGTGCCCCGCGGCGATCCCCACCAGGTGCGACCAGGACCGCGGCACCACATCCACCACCGCGTACCCGCCACCGCCCAGCGCGACCCAACGCCCCTCCGCATGCTCGTGCGCCAGCTCATGGCAGGCGACCTGAGCGGCCCGCTGCGCGTCGAGCGACACCGCCAGATGCGCCAGCGGGTCCTCGAAATGCGTATCGGCCCCGTGCTGTGTCACCAGGACCTGCGGCCTGAACTCCGCCAGCAGCTCAGGCACGACGGCATGAAAAGCCCGCAGCCACCCCGCGTCCCCGGTCCCCGCCGGCAGCGCCACATTGACCGCCGACCCCTCCGCCGGACCGTCGGCCCCCGTCTCCTCCGGCCACCCGGTCTGCGGAAACAGCGTCCGCGGATGCTCGTGCAGCGAAATGGTGAGCACCCGCGGGTCCTCCCAGAACGCCGCCTGTACGCCGTCCCCGTGGTGCACGTCCACATCCACGTACGCGACCCGCTCGGCGCCCAGCTCAAGGAGACGAGCGACGGCCAGTGCCGCGTCGTTGTAGATGCAGAACCCGGCAGCACCCCCGGGCATCGCATGGTGCAGCCCGCCCGCGAAGTTCACCGCATGCAGCGCCTCCCCCCGCCAGACGGCCTCCGCCGCGCCCACGGACTGCCCTGCGATCAGCGCCGACACATCGTGCATACCGGCGAAGGCCGGATCGTCGACCGTCCCCAGCCCATAGGACCCGTCCGCCGAAGCCGGATCGGCGGACGCGGCCTTGACCGCCTCCACATAGTCCTCGCGGTGCACGAGCCGCAGCGTCGACTCACCCGCCCGCTTGGCGGCGACGACGTCCACCTCACGGTCGAGCCCAAGAGCCCCGACGAGACCTCTCGTCAGGGCCAGCCGGACCGGATCCATCGGGTGATCCGGGCCGAAGTCATAGCCCGTTACTGCCTCGTCCCACATCAGCTGTGCGCGGCCGCTCATGCCCGTCACCGTATCGGTCCGGTCCGGGGGCGAAAGAACGGGCGTACACGAGTGTCACGAGCACCAACACCATGGGAACGAGCATCGCCCCCCGGTAGTTCCACGCATCGCCCAGAGCGCCCACAAGGGGCGAACCGATCAGAAATCCCACATAGTTGAAGACATTCAGCCGCGCGATCGCCGAATCCGAAGCATTCGGACCGTAATTCTCAAAAGCGTGCCTGCCCGCAGCGGCGAACGTCTGCGGCACGATCACACACAACCCGAGCCCCAGCAGCGTGAACCCGAGCATCCCCACCCAGGGCCCCGGCGCCACCGCCACCACAGCGAACCCGAGCGCCGCCACCACGGCCCCGAACCGCACCACCACGACCGCTCCGAACCGCCGCACCCCGAGATCCCCGAGCGCCCGCCCCACCAGCGTCATCACCATGTAGACGTTGTACGGAACCGTCGACAGTTGCTCCGAACTCCCCAGCACGTCCTGGAGGTACTTCGCACTCCAGTTGGAGACCGTCGAGTCCCCGATGTACGCGAACGTCATCACCAGACACAGCGGCAGCAGCAGCTTGAACACCACCGGGCCGCCCGCGGCGCCCTGCGCACCCTCACCGGCGCCGCTCTCCCCGTCGACGTACCAGCGACTCCCCACGAACGCCGCCGGCAACAGCAGCACCACCACCGGCAGATACGACACGAACAGCGACAGGTCCCAGTGCGCCCCCACCCACGCAAGTGACGCCCCCACGATCCCGCCCAGGCTGTACGCCGCGTGAAACCCGAGCATGATGCTGCGCCCGTACGCCCTCTGCAGGCTCACCCCGAGCATGTTCATGGACGCGTCGAGCGCACCCACCGCGAGCCCGAACGCCCCCAGCGCCAGGGCCGCTTGCCACAGCGAGTCCCCCGCCCCGACCCCGAGCAGCGCCAGCAGCACGACCGGCTGCGACCACCGCAGGACCCGACTGGGCCGCACCCGCTTGACCAGCTTCTCGGTACACACGCTCCCGGCCCCGGCCAGGATCGGCACCGCCGCGAGAAAGACCGGCAACAGCCCATCTGATATGCCGTACTGATCCTGAATCGCCGGTATTCGAGTCACCAGGAGCGCGAACGCGGCACCCTGCACAAAGAAACTGAACGCCAGCGAACCTCTGCCACGCCGCAGCACTTCTGTCATGGCCGCACAGCGTATGCCCCAGATCTACCGGTGGGTAGATGGATCTCGATGCATCTCGAACGAAAGTTCCCGGCCGCCGTCATCGGGCGACCGGGAAGAGGGTGCGAGCGGCGGAGGCCCGGAGAGGCATCAGGCGACGCGCGCCACCTGGCCCCGGTGCCTCACCAGTTCCTCCTCGACCATCCGCTCCATCGGCCCCACAGCCAGACGCCCACTGACCACGAAGGCCGGCACTACGGCACCAGCCATGATCACGTTGCCGAGCCAGACCATCGTGTCGACCGGCAACGTGTACGCCCCCACGATCCGCACCACGCACTCGGTGATCAGTGCCAGACCCCACACCGCCGTGAACATCCGCTCGGCCCGCACGAAGCGACCCGGCCCCGCCGACAGCCGCTCCCAGGCCGCAGTCCGCCCGGCATCCCCCTTCGTCACGAAGGGCTTGAGCGCGGACGCGAGGAGCGGCTTGCCGGCCACGACCGACACCAGCATCGAGATGCCCACGACACTGCTGATCCCGCTGTCCTTGGCCAGCATCAGCCGGGGGTCACCCGTCACCGTGCTCAGCAGCAGCCCCGCCATGTTCACGACGAGGATGACCCCGGCCAGCACATTGAGCCGCCGCTCCCGCAGGACCCCCCACACGGTCCGCAGCGCCGGCAGCACACTGCTCCACCCCAGAGCGGCCAGCGCGCTCATGCCGAACCCCTTGCTCAGCACGTAGTACGAGGCCATCGGCACGACCACGTCCACGACCAGCGGCCTGAGGCTTCCCAGGAGGGCCGCACGGTCGCTCTGCGGGGCGGCAGCCGCCCCAGCGGACGTGACCGGTGTCTGTGCAACGAGCTGACTCATGATCGGGTTCCCTCCGTCGTCACCGCGTACGTCCCGTTCTCGATGCACTCAGCTTCGTCGAGGACCCCCGCCGCCCAACAGAAACGATCGTCCGGAGCTCGCGGTGACAAATGTCAGGGCGGACCGTACGGAGATGTCATGTCAGCAGGTCAGGCAACTCCCGCATGTCGCCGAACAGTTCGGTGACCGCGCTCAAGCGGCTCGCGGGCGTCATGGCCGTGAACCCGTACACGTCCATCCCGGCAGCCACCGCGGCCTGAACGCCGAGCGGACTGTCCTCCACGACCGCGCACCTCTCCGGCGCCACACCCATGCACTGGGCCGCGTGCAGGAAAAGATCCGGCGCCGGCTTGCCCCGCCCGACATCCTGCGAACTGAAGATCCGCCCGTCATCGAACCACTTGTCGAGCCCGGTCTTACGATGCCCGACGCGAATCCGCTCGTGACTCCCGGAAGAGCCCACGCAGTACGGCACTCCGTCGGCGGCCAGTTTCTCCAGAACCTCGACGGCCCCGGGCACCGGCTCCAGCTCCCGCTCGAAGGCGGCAAAGACCCGCCCGTGAAATACGTCGTCGAAGTCCTCGGGCAGCCGCTGCCCGGTCCGCTCTTCCACAAGATCATGCACCCGGTGCATCGCGGCGCCCATATAGTCCCTGAGGGATTCCTCGTACGAGGTGGGGTGCCCGAGTTCAGTGAGATAGCCGGCGAGAAGCTTGTTGGAGATCGGCTCGCTGTCGACGAGAACGCCGTCATTGTCAAAGATGACCAGGTCGTATCGCATAGCTCGACCCTAAACGCAGAAAACCCCCGTAACAGGATTCTCATCCGTTACGGGGGTCTTCTTCAAAAATAGTTCGGCGGCGTCCTACTCTCCCACAGGGTCCCCCCTGCAGTACCATCGGCGCTGTGAGGCTTAGCTTCCGGGTTCGGAATGTAAC
>NZ_JBSHLM010000009.1:0-82618 GCF_053644375.1 Streptomyces sp. NPDC055400
TTCTACTCAACACTCACCAACTCCTTCATCGACACAACGGAGTTGGACGGCGACTACTGGTACCGCAACCTCAGCAACCCCGTCCTCTTCGAACCAGCCGTCCGCGCCCTCCTCGATGCGGAGCACTCAGTCTTCGTCGAGGTCAGCCCCCACCCCGTCCTCACCACCGCACTCCAGGACACCGCCGACACCACCCACACCAACGCCCTCATCACCGGCACCCTCCGCCGCAACCAAGGCACCCTCCACCGCTTCCACCTCTCCCTCGCCCACCTCCACACCCACGGCATCCCCGTCGACTGGACACCGGCCCTGCCCACCACGGCCCCGCGGGCCACCGAGCTGCCGACCTACCCGTTCCAGCACCGGCGCTACTGGCTGGAGGGGCCCGCCGCCCACAGCGACGCGGGAAGCCTCGGGGTGGACCCCGCCGACCATCCGTTCCTGGCCGCGTCGACCACGCTCGCCCAGGGCGAGACGCTGCTGCTCACGGGCCGCATCTCGCTGCGCACCCACCCCTGGCTCGCCGACCACGCCGTGAGCGGTACTCCGCTGCTCCCGGCCACCGCCCAACTGGAGCTGGCGCTCCAGGCGGGAAGGCACGTCGGCGCCGGCGCGGTGGACGAACTGACGCTGGAAGCACCGCTGTTCGTGCCGGAGCGCGGTGGTGTGCGGATCCAGGTATCGGTCGAGGCGCCGGACGACGAAGGACGGCGACAGCTGGCCGTACACGCGCGGCCCGACGTGCCGGCGGACGATGTGCTGGGCGACGCACCAGGCTGGACCCGTCATGCCACCGGCGTCCTCGCCCCGGCGGACGCCACTCCCCCCACAGCCGGAGAGGACGGCGGAGAGGTCTGGCCGCCGGACGGGGCCACCCCACTCGACACCGACGGGCTGTATGGAGAACTCGCCGCGCTGGGGTACGAGTACGGCCCCGCCTTCCGCAATCTGACCGCCGCCTGGCGGTCGGGCGACACCGTGTACGGCGAGGTGTCGCTCGCACCCGAACTGCATGCGGAGGCGGCCCGGTTCGTGCTGCATCCGGCACTCCTCGACTCGGCCCTCCACACCCTGGGGCTGGGTGACTTCCTCGGCGAGGGCATCCGGCTGCCGTTCTCCTGGTCGGGGGCCACACTGCGGGCCACGGGAGCCACGGCCCTGCGGGTGACGGTCTCCCCCGGGGACGGGGGCCGGGACACGGTCCGGGTCTCGGTCGCCGATCCCACGGGCGCACCTGTGGTGACCGTGGAAACGCTCACCCTGCGGCCGGTCGCCCCCGGTCAGCTGCCCACCGCGCCCGGTTCCTCCGCCGCCGACTCGCTCTACGCCCTGGAGTGGACGGAGCTCGGCGAGCCGGCGCCGTCCACGGAAGCCACGGCCACATTCGAAGTGCTGGACGCCACCGCTCCGTTCGAGGGTGCGGCGCCGGTCGCGGCCGGTGCGGCCGTGGAGTGGCTGCTCGGCCGGCTGCGGGACCATGTGGCCGACGAGGAACAACCGGAGGCACGTCTCGTCGTGCTCACCCGCCGGGCCGTGGCGGCCCGGCCCGGTGATCCGGTCGATCTGGCGGCCGCCCCGCTGTGGGGACTGGTGCGATCGGCCGCCACGGAGAATCCCGGCCGCATCACCCTGGTGGACCTCGACGGCGAGCAGTCCTCCCAGGACATGCTGGCGGTGGCCGTCGCCACCGACGAGCCGCAGTTCGCGCTGCGCGACGGCCGGATTCTGGTGCCCAGGCTGCGCCGGACGGAAGCCGGAACCGTGACCGTCGTACCGCCCGAGGGGGCGGCCGGCTGGCGCCTGGAGACCTCCGGCGGATCACCCGACGATCTGCGTGCCGCCGTCCATCCCGCCGCCGAGGCACCGCTGTCCGAGGGCCAGGTGCGGATCGAGGTGCGCGCCGCCGGGCTCAACTTCCGCGATGTGCTGACCGCTCTCGGCATGGTGCCGGTCGGCGCTCCGCTCGGTACCGAGGCGGCGGGCACGGTGGTCGAGACCGGGCCCGGGGTCGACGGCCTCGAAGTCGGCGACCGGGTGTTCGGCCTGGTGCCGGGCGCGGTGGGGCCGCTGGCCGTCGCCGACCGGCGGCTGATCGCCCGTATCCCGCAGGGCTGGTCGTACGCGGAGGCGGCGGGCGTGCCCGCCGTGTTCACCACCGCCTACTACGGACTGGTCGAGCTGGCCGGGCTGCGCCGGGGCGAGCGGGTACTGATCCACTCCGGGGCAGGCGGCGTCGGCATGGCGGCGTTTCAGGTGGCCCGCCACATCGGGGCCGAGGTCTTCGCCACGGCGAGCCCGGCGAAGTGGGGCGCGCTGCGTGCGCTCGGTCTCGACGCGGAGCACATCGCTTCGTCCCGTACGACCGGGTTCGAGCAGCAGGTGCTGGACGTGACCGGCCGTACGGGCACCACGCCCGCGCCGGGGGTCGATGTGGTCCTCAACTCGCTGACCGGGGAGTTCATCGACGCCTCGCTGCGGCTGCTGTCCGCCGGCGGGCGGTTCGTCGAGATGGGGATCGCGGACCTGCGGGACCCGGAGGAGATCGCGGCGGTCCGGCCCGGTGTCGCGTACCAGCCGTTCGAGCTGCTGGACATGGATCCGGACCGGGTCGCGGACGTACTGGCGCGCGTCCTCGCCCTGTTCGAGCAGGGTGAGCTGTCTCCGCTGCCGGTCACCACCTGGGACGTGAGCAGGGCGCCGGACGCCTTCCGGCACTTCGGGCAGGCCCGTCAGGTGGGCAAGGTCGTGCTGACGCTGCCCCCGCGCACCGCGCCGGAGGGGACGGTCCTGATCACCGGCGGCACCGGCACGCTGGGGTCCGCCCTGGCGCGGCATCTGGTGACCGAACACGGCGTGCGCCACCTGCTGCTCACCGGCCGCCGAGGCCCCGATGCCCCGGGGGCGGCCGAACTCCGCGCCGAACTGGCGGAGCTGGGCGCCACGGTACGGATCGCCGCCTGCGATGCCGCCGACCGGGACGCACTCGCCGGGCTGCTAGCCTCCGTACCGGCCGGGCATCCGCTCACGGGTGTGGTGCACGCGGCAGGGGTGCTGGACGACGGGGTGCTCGCCTCGCTGACCCCGGAGAAGGTCCGTGCGGTGCTGAGGCCCAAGGCGGACGCGGCCTGGAATCTGCACGAGCTGAGCCGCGACCTGGACCTGTCCCTCTTCGTGCTGTTCTCCTCCGCCTCCGGGCTCCTCGGTGGCGCGGGGCAGGGCAACTACGCGGCGGCCAATGTGTTCCTGGACGCGCTGGCCGGCCACCGGCGGGCGCACGGCCTGCCCGCGGTGTCTCTGGCCTGGGGCATGTGGGAGGCGGCCAGCGGCATGACCGGGCATCTGGCCGGGGCCGACCGGGCCCGGATCGCCCGGGGCGGGCTCGTCCCGATGTCGGTGCCCGAGGGCATGGCGTTGTTCGACGCCGCATTGGCCGACGGCCGCCCGCTGCTCGTACCGGCGCCCCTCGACGCCGCGGGGCTGCGGGCGCTCGCCGAATCCGGTCCCGGGACCGGTGGGGTGCCCGCCGTACTGCGGTCGCTGGTACGGGCACCCGCCGTGCGCCGGGCGGCGAGCGGGGTACGCGCACCCGACTCGTCGACGGCCGACCGGCTCTCAGCATTGCGCGGCCCCGAGCGTACGCAGGCGCTGCTCACGCTGGTGCGCGAGCAGGTAGCGGCCGTGCTGGGCCATCTGACGGCCGACGACATCACCGCCGACCGGGCGTTCAAGGAGATCGGCTTCGACTCGCTGACGGCGGTCGAGCTGCGCAACCGGATCTCGGCGGCCACCGGGCTGCGGCTGCCCACCACCACGGTGTTCGACTTCCCGACACCCACCGCGCTCGCGGAGCGGCTGTCCGTGCTCCTGGCGCCGGACGAGCGGACGGACTCCGCCGAGCTGGAACGGCTGCTGGAGTCCGTCACGGTGGACAGCGAGGGGTTCCACGAGCTCAGGGAGCGGCTGCGGGCGGCGCTGTGGCGGTGGGACGAACAGGCCGCCGATCCCGCCGCCGGGGCCGGACAGACACCGGACGGCGATCTGGACACAGCGACGGACGAGGAACTGTTCCGCGCGCTCGACGAGGAACTGGGTGCGTCGTGACAGGCCATTTCAGCGTACGAGAGGGCGATGGCGATGAGTAACGAGGACAAGCTCCGCGACTACCTGAAACGGACCACGGCCGACCTCCGGCAGGCCCGGCGCAGGATCAAGGAGCTGGAGGACAAGGAGCACGAGCCGATCGCGATCGTGGCGATGGGCTGCCGGTTCCCGGGCGGCGCCGATTCGCCGGAGGCACTGTGGCGGCTGGTGGCCGAGGAGACGGACGCGGTGTCCGGCTTCCCCGAGGACCGGGGCTGGGATCCGGAGCGGCTGTACGACCCCGATCCGGACCGCAGCGGCACCACGTACACCCGCGAGGGCGGGTTCCTGGAGGGTGCGGGAGAGTTCGACGCGCCCTTCTTCGGAATGGGTCCGAGGGAGGCCGTCGCGACCGACCCTCAGCACCGGCAGCTTCTAGAGGTCGCCTGGGAGACCCTGGAGCGGGCCGGGATCGCCCCGGGTTCCCTGCGCGGCAGCCGTACGGGGGTCTTCGCCGGGGTGGTGTCGCAGGCGTACGTGCCGCCGCCGGACCAGGTGCCCGACGGGTTCGAGGGGCATCTGATGACGGGCAACGCGACGAGTGTCGCCTCGGGCCGGATCGCCTACCACCTCGGCCTGGAGGGCCCGGCCGTCACGCTCGACACCGCGTGCTCGTCCTCGCTCGTGGCGATGCATCTGGCGGCCCAGTCGCTGCGGCACGGTGAGAGCGATCTGGCGTTGGCGGGCGGTGTCACCGTGATGGCCACCCCGCTGCTCCTGGTGGAGTTCAGCCGGCAGCGCGGGCTGGCCCCCGACGCCCGCTGCAAGGCCTTCGACGCGGGGGCCGACGGCACCGGGTTCGCGGAGGGTGTCGGCCTCGTCCTTCTGGAGCGGCTGTCCGACGCGCGCCGCAACGGCCGCCGGATCCTCGCGGTGCTGCGCGGTTCGGCGGTCAACCAGGACGGTGCGAGCAATGGCCTCACCGCCCCCAACGGCCCGACGCAGGTCCGGGTCATCCAGCAGGCGCTGGCCTCCGCCCGGCTCGCCCCGCAGCAGGTGGACGCGGTGGAGGCGCACGGCACTGGTACCCGGCTCGGCGACCCGATCGAGGCGCAGGCACTGCTCGCCGCCTACGGCCAGGGGCGCCCGGAGGGTGAGCCGCTGCTGCTGGGGTCCCTCAAGTCGAACATCGGTCACACCCAGGCCGCTGCCGGGGTGGCCGGGGTCATCAAGATGGTGCAGGCGATGCGCCATGGGGTGCTGCCGCGCACCCTGCACGTGACGGAGCCGACCCCGCACGTCGACTGGGCCTCCGGCTCCGTGGAACTGCTCACCGAGGCCGTCGAGTGGCCCGATCGGGGCCGGCCGCGCCGGGCCGGAGTGTCGTCCTTCGGGATCAGCGGCACCAACGCGCACGTCATCCTGGAACAGGCCGACGCCGGGGACGGCCCGGAGGACGAGGGCCCCGCGACGGGGGACGGAGACCTGGCGGACGGGCCGCGGGCCGCCCTCCTGCCGGAGCCCCCGGCTCCCTGGCCGCTGTCGGCCCGTACGGAATCGGCGCTGCGCGCCCAGGCCGGCCGCCTGCACGCCCACCTGGTCACGATGCCCGGTCTGCGGGCGCACGACGTGGGCCGGACGCTGGCCCTGGGACGTACGGCGTTCCGTCATCGTGCGGTGGTCCTGCCGGGCGACCGCGGCGAGCAGCTGGCGGCCCTGGCCGCGCTGGCGTCGGGCGGCAAGCCGGCCAGGGCGGTGTACGGCGGTGCGGCCGCGCCCCCTTCCACCGCGTACCTCTTCACCGGGCAGGGCAGCCAACGGCCGCGTATGGGAGCCGAGCTGTACGAGTTCCGACCGGTCTTCGCCAAGGCGCTCGACGAGGTGTGCGAGGCATTCGAACCGGTCCTGGCGCGACCGCTGAAGAGCCTGCTGTTCGCCGCGGAGGGGAGTCCGGAGGCGGCGCTGCTCGAGCGCACGGAGTACGCCCAGCCCGCGCTGTTCGCCATCGAGACCGCGCTGTTCCGCCTGCTGCAGCAGTCGCTTCCGGCGCCGGGCCAGGTCGCCGGGCACTCGATCGGCGGACTCGCCGCCGTTCACGCGGCGGGCGCGCTGTCGCTGGAGGACGCCTGCACCCTGGTCGCCGCGCGGGGCCGGCTGATGCAGGCCATGCCCGGCGGGGGCGCGATGGTGGCGTGCGAGGCCTCGGAGGAGGAGCTGCGCGGGGCTCTTGCCGGGTACGAGGGACGGGTGGGTGTGGCCGCGGTCAACAGCCCGCTGTCGACGGTCGTCTCGGGTGACGCGGACGCTGTGGCGGAGGTCGCCGACGTGTTCCGGGAGCGGGGCCGCAGGACTCGCCGGCTCCGGGTGAGCCACGCCTTCCACTCCCACCACATGGACGGTGCGCTGGACGAGGTGCGTGCGGTGGTGGCGCGGCTGCGCTTCCACGAGCCGCTGATCCCCGTCGTCTCCGATCTGACCGGGCGCCGTACCGGGCTCGACGAACTGCGGCAGCCCGACTACTGGGCGCACCAGCTGCGTGTACCGGTGCGATTCGGCGACGCGGTGGTCACGCTGGCCGAGGCCGGGGCGACCGCGTTCGTGGAGGTGGGCCCCGATGCGGTGCTCACCCCCCTGGTGACGGCCTGCCTGACCGGGACAGCACCCCTCGTCGTCCCTTCGCAGGTGCGCGACCGCCGGGGCGAGGAGACGTTCGCGGTTGCGCTCTCCACACTCCACGCCGCGGGCGGCGAGGTGCGCTGGGAGAGCTGGTACGCGGAACAGGCGGCGCCGCCGGCCGAGTTGCCCACCTATCCGTTCGAGCACACTCACCACTGGTGGCCGGCCCCGGCAGGCACCGAGCCGGAGGCTCCGCCCGCGCCGGATCCGGCCGAAGCGGCGACTCCTCGGCCCCCGGGGGACGGTGGTTCGCTGCTGGACCTCGTACGCCTCCATGCGGCAGACGTCCTCGGTCACGACTCCCCGGAGTCGATCGCGGCGGAGGACAACTTCCTGGACATAGGGTTCTCGTCGTTCACCGCGCTGGAGGTCCGCAACCGGCTCTGTGAGGCGACCGGTCTGCTGCTGCCGCCCGTGCTGCTCTTCGACCACCCGACGCCATCGGCCGTTGCCGGATTCATCCGGGACGAACTGGCCGCCGCGTAGACAGCGCGCGACGACAAGAGCCGGGGCCCTGCGGACAGGGCTCCGGCTCTTGTCGTCGTACGGCGCATGTCACCAGGTGACCGGCAGCCGGAACACCCCCTGGACGGAGCCGCCCGGCTTGACGCCCAGGGCGTCGAGAGGCTCGCTCAGCCTCAACGTCGGTATCCGGGTGGCGAGTTCATGAAGGGCGATCTCCAGTTCGGCCCGGGCGAGGTTCTGGCCGATGCACTGGTGAACGCCGTAGCCGAAGGCGAGGTGGTGCCGGGTGCCGCGCCGGACGTCGAGGGTGTCGGGGTCGGTGAAGACCTGCGGTGAGCGGTTGGCCGCCGCGTTCGGCAGATAGACGCCGTCGCCCTCATTCACCACGACTCCGCCTATCTCGATGTCGGCGGCCGCCACCCGCTGCAGCTCGTCGGCGACCGAGAGGAACCTCAGCAGCTCCTCGACCGCCCCGGGCGCGGCACCCGGATCGGCACGCAACTCGGCGAGCTGCTCCGGGTGTTCGAGCAGCGTGAGCACACTGAGCCCAATCATGTTGGCCGTCGTCTCATGGCCGGCGACCAGCAGGAACATCGCGATGGAGGCCAGTTCGAGCCGCTCCAGCTCACCGGTGGCGAGCCGGTCGACGATCAGTTCGTCGAGCAGCCCCACACCCGGCTTCGCCTCCTTGGCCGCGATGAGTTCACCGAAGTAGCCGACCAGGGCCGCGCTGGCGTCGGACGCCTCCTGCGCCGTGCTGGTCGCCTGCACCATCCGGCTCGTCTGCTGCTCGAAGAAGTCGTGGTCGGAGTAGGGAACGCCGAGGAGCTCACAGATGACGGTGGAGGGTACCGGCAGCGCGAATTCGGGAACGAGGTCAGCGGTGGTTCTCCCGTCGGCGAGCAGGGCGTCGATCTTCTCCCCGACGATGCGCCGGATGGCGGGCCGCAGCGAGTTGACGCGCTTCACCGTGAAGCTGGGAATCAGCATGCGGCGCTGGATGTCGTGCTCCGGCGGGTCCATCCCCACCAGCGCGGTCAGCTTGGCGGCCGCCATGCGCGGGACGAGCACCGGGAAGTCGGGGCGGGTCCGGTCGGAGGAGAGCCGGGGGTCGACGAGCAACTGACGGGTCTCCGCGTAGCCGGTGACCACCCAGGCCACCCGGCCGTCGTACAGGCGGACGCGCGCGAGCGGCCCCTCCTTCCGCAGCTCCTCGTACCCGGCCGGCGGGTGGTAGGGGCAGCCGCGCGTCATCGGGAATTCCGGCAGTCGTACGGTCTCGGTCGTAGCGGTGTCACTGCTCATGCGGCCCCCAGGCACTCGGTCACAGCCGGCACTCCGGCGTGAACCGGCATTGTCCGAAAGGCCGGTTAAGGAGTTCTAAACCCGCCTGCCAGGCATGCGCCACCGGCCCTCGCGGAGTCCGGGCCGTACGCCGTCCGCGTCGGCACACCGCGCGGCGCGAGCCGAGCCCTTCGGAGACCCTCTGCAGCCTGCGCCGGTCGGCGGCCGACCCCGCGTATCAGGTGGCGTTCGGTGACGGTGGCCTCGGTGCCGGGGACCGTCATACGGACCATGTTCCGCGCCGCGGCGTACGGCGTTGCGGAGGTCGGTGGAGGTTCCCCGTGCAGGCACCATGAGGACGGCCATTTTACGGTGGATGAAGTAGTTGCGAGCGGCGACAAGGTGCACGCCGGGTCACACCACTACAGCGGAAGCCCCACCCCGAAACCAGCAATTCACCTGGGACTCCCAGCAGTTCACCTCCAAGGCCGACAGGGCAAGGACAGCGGCAGCGGCAGCGGCAGCGGCAGCGGCAGCGGCGAGGAAACACGTCCAAGAAGAACATCGATACCGCCTCCTCCGCCGCCGACCTGCGGCCTTCCGCCCTTGGCGCAACCACCTCACCCACCCCCTCGGCCATGCTCAACTCCCCATGAGCCGGGACGGGTTGTGGTCCGCGTACGTGTCGGAGCCGGGCCGCGACGACTGGTGGCCCCGCGGCACCCCCGACCTCGATCCGGTCGGCGCCCTGACTGGCCTCGGCGCTTCGCCGGAGCGCTGACGGGTATGCACGTATGTGGCGCGACGGGCAAGACGGCGCGACCGGCAACGAGCGCGGTCTGTGTCACCCGATGTGCCACTACACTGCGCCGTGGCACCACAGGACGTACACAGCAACTGGCCGAAAGCGAACGGGGAGCAGCATGGCTACGGGGGGTTGGGGGCCGGGAAACGGCCCGGGTCAGCCTGGCGGCAACGGACCGGGAGGCCAGGGCGGCTGGGGCGCTCCCTACGGACCACCGCAGGGCGGCCCGTACGGTCCGCCACCACCGAATCCGGGCCCGTACCCGAACCAGCCTCCGTACCCGAACCCGTTCCCCTACGGCCCCCAGCCCACGAGGCCCGCCGCCCGGCGCCGCCGCGGCTGCCTGTCGTTCGGCTCTCCCTTCGGGCTCGTCGGCGCGATACTGCGCTCCGCGCACCGCGTCGCCACCAGGCTCTTCGCGCAGGGCGACGGCCGGATCCAGGACCGTACCGTGGACCGCGTCCAGCTGGCCCGCACGGTGCTCGGTGCCGCCGCCACCATCGCTCTGATCCTCGCCTACAACGTGGATCCGAACCGCTGGGAGGACGCGGCGTACGGCGGTGCCGCCCAACTCATCCTCGCCCCGTTCGTGCTGATCGTCGCCGCGCCCCTGGTCATCATCGGATTCATCTACTACGCGCCCCCGCACCTGCGGCCGCATCTGCGCTCCCGGCTGCGCGCTCCGCTCAAGGCGGTCGGCTGGTACGTGCTGACGTTGGTCGTGATCGGCGGAATCCTCGTCCCGACGGCCCTGATCGCCAACGCCGACGACGGGAAGGACTGGTGGGAGTACGTACTGGCCGTCGCCTCGCTGATCGTGATCGTGTGGGGCTTTCCGTTCTTCTTCATGGCGTCGCTGTACTCGGCTCGCAGCGCCTTCAACACCGCCCAGGTCCACCCGATGCTGCCGCCCGTGCTCACCATGACGCTGGTGTGGGTGTTCGCGGCCTTGAGCCTGACCGACGGCATGCCAGGGGGCCCGCCCATCGTCCAGTTCTGCTCCATGCTGGGCGGGCCGCTGTCGGTGACCGCTGTCTCGCTGTGGGAACTGCGGCGGATGAGGACCCGTTTCGGCGTCACTTTGCGCGCCTGATCCGGCTTCGGCGGGCCCCACTTCCAGGTGAAGCGCGGACCTTCGGTGAAGGGGGCGTGAGGGTTCGCCGATGTTCCGCGGGGTGTCCTCTCCGCCCGTCGCCTGGAGGTCTACGACAAAATCATCGAGCGGGTCGCGGTCACCGGCATGCCCGAGACCTACCGGGCCTTGCATGCCCTGCGCGATACCGGGCTCGCCCTTGATACCGCCCCGTAGACCGTCGACATGATCGCCAAAAGCCTTCCGCACATCTGGGCCTGTGACATCCGCCCCGCGCTCGGCGAGCTGCCCGAGCATTGTCAACTCGCCGCACGCGTGGATGAGTTCGGCCGTTGTGGGAGCTGGCCGAGGGTCTGGACGCGCTCGTGCGCAGCTATGCCATGCACCCGCGCTGAGTGATCATCTCTAACGGCGTCGCGCCGTCGGGACCCGCAGCACCCTGCAACCGCTGGCTCAACCAGTCAGGGACCGACGCCGTGCTTGAGGAGGCCTCTCGCGCCAACGCGTTGTTCGATGCCCACCGTGATGGCCTGAGTTCGGCTACCGCTTCCTGGCCGATGAAGCTCGGTACGCGGGGGCTGTCATGGCCGACCGGACCGCGTGGCGGATCTGCCGGGACAACCGCAGGTGGAGCGTGTGAGGCAAGAAGCGCGGCAGGATCAAGAAGGCCGGCTCGCCGGTGCACGACGACCTGGTCCGCCCCGACTTCACCGCTGCCGGCCCCGACCGGCTGTGGCTCGCCGACATCACCGAACACGTCATGGACTAAGGGAAGTTGTACTTGTGCGCGGTCAAGGAAGTCTTCAGTAAGTGGATCGTCGGCTACTCCATCGACGCGCGGATGCGGTCCAGCCCGGCCGTCACGGCCCTGAACAATGCTGTTGCCCGGCACGAGGACGTTGCCGGGTGCATTCTGCACAGCGATCGCGCATCGCAGTTCCGGTCGCGGATGTCCGGGCGCTCGACCGCCACCGGATCGCCGGATCCATAGGGAGGGTTGGGGTGGCAGGCGACCATGGAGTCCTTCATCAGCCTGCTGCGGAAGAACGTCCTCGACCGCCGTTCCTGGGGCCACCCGCCAGGAACGGCGGATCGCGATCGAGACCTGGATCGAACGGACCTACCACCGACGACGACGCCGCTGCAGCCGACAAACCTCGCTCGGCCGGCTGACCCCCGTCGAATACCAAGAGCCGGCGAGACAAACTCACCGACGACAAAGTCCAGCAGCTCGCGGACCTCGGGCTGACCTAGGCGGCTGATGGAAGGGACGCGTATTGACCGCTGACAGCTCTGAAGAGCAGCGGGTACAGGCGGCCGCACGGTGGCACGGCCTGAGGTAGATAACCACCCCGTTCCTGCCATGCCTCCCTCTCCTTCCGTCGTGCCCCGGTTCGCCGTGACGGCCGTCGTGCCCATGCCGCCCCGGCAGACCTGTCGGCCCGGTAGGGCCAGGGGGGCCGGAGGGGCCGGAGGGGCCAGGCGGGCCGGGCAGACCCTGCCGGATGCTGTTCCCCTGGAGGGCGATGCGCCGTGCTTGGAGTTCGTCGAGCTGCTGCTGGTGGGCGACGAGCACAACTGCTTGCGCGACGAGCATGACGGTCAGCGCTGCGCCGAGTACAAGGCGGCGTTGCGGGCTACGCCACGCCTCTTTCATACTTCCCACATCATTCCTCACGTTATGCGATGACAAGGAGCAAAAGACAAGGGCCCGGCAAAGGCGGACCTCTACGTCGAGCGTCCTTCCCGGGGCGACCGGACACTCCACTTCTGCGGATCACTGCAGGGAGGGGCTGAAGCTCGCCACAGGCGCAGCGCAGGCCGGTGTGCGGACCCATGTTCACCTGCTTCGTGCGCACCTTCGGCGCACGGAAAGCCCAAGATGTGTCACGGGCTGCGGCGTCTGCTTTCAGGCCACAACCGCTATGAATGCGACGGACCGGGAACAGCCCCCGACGGCCGGCTGACGATCCCGTGCCGTGCCACCGGTGCCTCCGGCACTCTCGGCAGCGCTGCACACCGGCCGGGCGCTGCCTACAACTCCGACTGCACTATCCGGCCCAACGCAAGGGCGGAATACCCTCCAGTGCACGCCGGAGGAGCTGGGCAGTGCGGCCGAGGGGCTAGCTTGGAGCCGGCGCCGGCGGAACGACAGCATCCTTCCCGTCCTTCCCGCTCGCGCCGTCCTTCCCGTTTGTACCGTCCTTGCCGTCCTTACCGTCCGTGCCGTCAACGCCTGCCGGGCCGATAGGGCCACCGGGACCCGTGGGACCGGGGGGACCGGACGGCCCTGAAGGGCCAGGCTCAACGTTCGCCTTGACATCGACGGGCTGCATCCGCAGGTCGTCGATCTGCATTTGCTGGGCGACGAGCAGAGCTGACTGTGCGGCGAGCGCGACGGTCAGCACCGCGCCGAGCACGAGGGGGCGCCGCGGACTACGCAGCACTTCGATCACGCTTCTCACATCAATCCTCACGCTATGTGACGGCGAAAGTGTAAAGGACGCGAGAGTGGCGGGGGTGGACCTGCGCGTCGAGTGTTTTTACTCGGGCCGCTATCGGGGCCTGCCCGGTGACCGGCGCGGCGTCCCAGCCGTGCGTTTCATCGAAGAGTGGCAAGCCCCTCCGCACCGGGGGGCTGCGCAATGGCCTGCTCGACGGAGTCGTGGAACGAGTAAATGTGACGCAGACCGCCGAGAAGGAAGACATGCAGGAGCCACTCATCGGAGCAGGCAATCCGCAGCGACCCGTGACGCGCCTTGATGCGTTTGGTGGCGGCGACAATCATGCCGAGCCCCATGGAGTCCAGGAAGGGGGTCCTGCACAGATCGAGAACAAAGTGACGATGGCCCTCGGCGAGCCTCCGGATCACTGCGGCCAGCACGAGGGGAGCGAAGACGATGTCGATCTCTTCGTCGGCTTCGACGACCGTCCAGCCGTTCGTCACGTGGCAATCGACTGACTCATTCGGTCCTGCGACGCCCTGATCACACACGTCCCTGCTCCTTGCACCCTTGACCGGTTTGTCCCACTTTCCATGAGACGGGCCATGACTGTGGATTCGCAAGGACTCAGTTTTCAGATGGTGAGCGAGAGTCTGCACGACACCCGCTCCGCTGTGGCGAGCAGCGTCGACACCGCACCTTCGAGACGGTCGGTGCGGTTGGCGCGCAGGGAGATGCCAAGCGCGCCAAGGGTTTCGCCCTGACGGATGGGCACTGCGACGCATGCGGTGCCCAGGGCGTACTCCTCGATGTCGGTGACGGCAGGCCCATGGGGCTCGGCGTCGAGACGCCGTATCAGTTCGGCACGGTGAGTGATGGTGCGAGGGGTGAGATCATTCAGCGTGTGGCGGGACAGGTAGTCGGCGCGGGCATCGCCGTCCAGCTCGCGCA
The DNA here is from genome assembly GCF_053644375.1 of Streptomyces sp. NPDC055400. Lineage (NCBI taxonomy): Bacteria > Bacillati > Actinomycetota > Actinomycetes > Kitasatosporales > Streptomycetaceae > Streptomyces > Streptomyces sp. NPDC055400. The sequence continues at coordinate 13,802 of NZ_JBSHLM010000009.1, forward strand.
GAACGCACTTGCCGAGCGCCGTGGCGTGCCCTGCGTCTTCGAAGCCGACCCACAGATCGACACGGGGCGCCTTCGGCCCGTCCACGATCTCCGCGACCCGGATCTCGCCGTCCTCGTAGAAGGTCAGATAGGCCGCGGCCGACAGGCCGTCCCGCAGCTCGGTGAGCGTCGGACGGACCCTGCTGAGCGCTACCTGATCGCGGCCTCCTTCATGCAGCGCACCCAGCCTCTCCCCCAGGACGAACGTGCTGTCGTCGAGTTTGCGCACGTAGCCCTCGTGCACCATCGTGCGCAGCAAGTGGTACGTCGTGGCCAAAGCCAGACCAGTCTCGCGCGCGAGCTGCTTGGCCGGCACGCCACCTTCGTGCGCACCCACAGCCTCCATCAACCGGAAGGCTCGCTGCACCGACGCAATGAGCGTGGGGCCCTCCTTGCCACCCATGCCTCCACAGTGCTCCATGCAGACAAATCAGGGCAAGTCAGGAGGCCGCTTCCCGCGCGCTCAGCGCGAAAGCGGCAGGGGGCGGCGGCGCGGAGCGCGGTTACGGGCGCCGAGCGGCCGAGACCATCCGGTGGCACCCGCAGTGTGTGAGGCCAGCGACACGGTCGCCGCGTGCCCGCACCCCACTGCCGTGCCCTGGCACGGGTGCCGAGTGGTGCGGTCGGCACCCGCCACTGCGACGGTGCGCCTGACCGCCGAATCGGTCCGGCAGGCCGAGCCATTCGCAGGGGCGACCGAGCGGAGACAGCAGGACCGGCCGGGGGCCTCTCGCGTGCCAGAAAAGCCACGGAGGCCGGCCACCGGCCGGTGTCTGTGCTCGGAACTACCGGAACTACATCGTCGGGTCGATGTCCTGCTTGCCCGTACCGCCGATGTGCTCGCTCTGCTCCTTGAGCTGGCGGGCCTTGTCCTTCAGACGCTGACGCTCCTGCGGGTCAGTGGCACGTTCCGCGGCCTGTTCCAGGTCCTGAACCTTCGCACGCATCTGCTGGACACGACCGGACTCACCTGCAGCGCTCATGATCACTCCTTGGGTGATGAGGAAGAGCGGGCCACATCAGCGAAACAGGACCCGCCACCCCCTGCATCCCGAACAGTCACCCACCGCTATCAACCCAGCTCAAAGCCCCCGCAGAACGACAGCACAGCCCGGGAATGCCAACCAGCCACCTGAAAGTGCCGTGCGTGGCCCCTGCGGCCTGCAACAAAGGCCGCCGACGTCGGCAGGATCGCGGAATTTGTGTCATGGGCCCGACGGCGACACGCAACCTTCGTTCTGTCTGAGGCGCGTTCCCCTGCTACAGGTCAGGCCGCTTCTTCAGCCACCGGAAGGTGCCGCACCCCGGGTCGCGACCTCGCGTCCAACCCGATGTCGATCCACAGGTCTTGAGCACTGCTCAGCTTGTTGTTCAGCAGTTTCGACGGCAGCTGAGGCTGGGAGAGGCGGCCCGTCCTGTAGTCCGGCTGTGATGGTCACCAACTGATCGTTTCAGAATGAACCGGCGGACGACCGCCCCACCGAATCCTGCGCATCGACGGCAGCGAGCACTGCGTCGACCAGCTCCGCGACCGACCGGCCACCGCCGCCATCGATTCGGTCCAGGCCCAGCCTGATGACGGCATCCAGCATGAGCGTCTGGTAACGCCTGGAGCGGGCCAGGAACATGTCCATCAGGTGGCGTTCCTGCTCCGTCGCTTCTTCGTAGCGGCCAGCCGTATACACGCGGGCGCGCAGGACAGCATCGTCCGCGGTAAGCCACACGGCGGCTGTGTGCGGGACCGTCAGTTTCGCGATACTGACAGGCCAGAGCGCCGATCCTTCCAGGACGAGGCCCGCCCTGGTGGTGCCCTCTGCAGCGTATGTCGTGATCAGCTCTTCTACGCGGGGCCATAGCCGTTCGTAGTGGTCGAGAACGGACGTGATCAGTTCGTCAATCGTGAGCGACCCGTAGTGCTCGGCAACATGCGCCGGCACCTCCCGCTCCGGAGTTCGCCAGGGCCGCCCTGGATGCCGCGCCAGCCCATCTGTCGACAGACATTCGAACCCGAGCCTGTCCGGCACCGCTTGGGCAATCATCGACTTACCGACATTCGACGTTCCCCCGATCAACACCACCTGCGCACCCTGCATGCCGGCGACCCTACTGAATCACTCATGCCATTCAAGTCTGAGCGGCAAGAGTTCCTGGCCCTCAGGGCCATCAGGGCCGGCGGCAGGCGACCGCACTGCCCGTCTCCGCCGGTGCGAGCCGAGCTAGGGCGGTGTAGACAGGAGTCATGCCGCAGCGCCTCGAAGGACTTCGACGGCCGGTGCGAGCGGGTCGGGCGTTGATCGCCATCCCGATCGCGTGGATTCTTGCGGTGTCCGTGATCGACGTTCTTTCTCCGCCCTACATTCATCTGGGTCCGCTGCTCGTCGCGGCACCGGCGATCACGCCGTTGTTCGGCGGGCCCCGGACGGTAGGCCTGGTCGCTGCACTGGCGGTGATCGCGCAGACGACCATCGGGGTGCTGCGCGATCCTGACGAGTTGCTCTCGGCCAACCACCAAGCACAGATCATCGCCCTGGTACTGGTCGGCACGAGCCTCGTGATCTTCTGTGTACTGCGGGAGCGCCGCGCAAAAGAGCTGGCGCAAGTACGGTACGTGTCCGAAGCCGCCCAGCGTGTGGTCCTGCCGCCACTGCCCAAGAAGCTCGGACCGCTGCGCGCCGCCTCCCTCTATCTCGCCGCAGAGGCCGAGGCCCAGATCGGCGGGGATCTGTACGCGGCGGCGCGCACCACCTCCGGCACCCGGCTGATGGTCGGCGATGTGCGGGGCAAGGGGATGACCGCGGTCAATGACGCCGCTTTGCTGCTCGGAGCGTTCCGCGTCGCGGCCCACCGCCAGGCGAGCCTGGGCGAGCTGGTGGCCTACCTCGACCGAAGCGTGTGCTGGGACCTGATGGAGCCGGGCGAGACGGGCTGCTACGGAGAAACGTTCATCACCGCCAACATCCTGGACATCCTCGACCGGGGCGGCCAGGTCGAGATGGTGGCCTGCGGTCATCCGCCGCCGGTCGTTCTGCGCAACGGCCGGCCGACGACGGTGGAAGCCGTTCATCCCGCACCTCCGCTGGGCCTGGGCGAACTGGCGCCTCCGCGATACCACGTCGACAGTTTCCAGCTCGAGCCGGGAGACCTTCTGCTGCTGTACACGGACGGCGTCACCGAGGCCCGCGACTCCACCGGCACCTTCTACCCGCTCGCCGAGCGCATCACAGGCTGGACCGAGAACGACCCCGACGCCTTCCTCGGCCGCTTCCGGCGCGACCTGCTGCACCACGTCGGCGGACACCTGAACGACGACGCCGCCATGATCGCCATACAACGCCCCGCCACGCCCCGGGCCTGATCCCCCGGCCGCCCGGCGAACCGGCCCTCGAACAACGCACATTCCTCACCGGGCACTGCGGCCCGGTTTTTGCGGGCACTCCGTGCCCGTTGCCGCGGTGATGCTCCGCATCACCGCGGCAACGCGTGCGATTCCTACCGGGGGTGAACCCACCCCGTTCCTCGCGAGAGCACGCCACCCTGCACGAGCTCGTCAGCGACCCCCTGCCTGGCGGGTGATGTAGTTGACCGCGACGAACGAAGTAAACACCCCGAGCAGGTCCTCGCCCGCGATCCGCACGGTCCGCTCGCCGCACCGCTCGACGCCGCGCGCCCAGGTGGCCACCTCGGCCATGTCCGAGGTCTGCACGTCGAGTTCGAGGACGGCAGGCCGGGCGATCCCCGGGGTCGGCACGGAGCCGGCGGCGACATTGCGGACGGCCTCCTCGGCGCCCTCCCGGATCAGCCGGCAGGACTGAGCGGGGTGCAGACTGGCCGCGCTGAACCGGGTGATCGACTCCTTGGTGGTGACGTTCACCGCCCCCTTGGCGAACGGCGCGGTCTCCTCCCGGGTGGCCGCATCACCGGAGACGAACGCGATCGGCACCCCGTAGTGCTCGGCGACCAGGGCGTTGATCCCGCTCTCGCCGACCTCCTCGCCGTTGACCCGGGCGGCCGAGAAGACCTCCGGGTTGTAGGTGTGCGACAGGGAGGAGGGACGGCCGGAGATGGATCCGTGGTAGCCGACGAAGAAGACCGCATCGAAGCTGCCGTCCAGGCCCTGCATCATGTACATCGGCTTGTGCCGGCCGCCGATGTACGCGGCATTACCCGCCACTCGACGCGGGTCGAGGTTGGCCATCCGGCCGTGCGAGTCGTTGAGCACGATCTCGGTCGCACCGCCCGCGAGCGCTCCTTCGATCGCCGCGTTCACCTCGTCCTGCAGCAGTTCGCAGCCCAGGGCGTAGGCCGGTCCGCCGGTGGGCCGGCACTGCTCCCAGTCGACGATGCCGGCCACGCCCTCCATGTCGAAGGAGATCCAGATCTTCATTGTGGTCGCTTCTCCTGATCGGCCCGTGCTTCGGGCCTTGTCGCGTACGAGGGTGACAGGACGTCGAGTTCAGCCGCACGCGCAGGCACGCGCAGGCGTGGCCGGCTGTCACGGTGGTGAGCTCGGGGTCGGTGCTGCGGCAATCGCCCGTCGCGATTGTGCACCTCGGGTGGAACCGGCAGCCGGACGGGATGTCGTATGGGCTGGGCGGTCTCCCGGCGAGTGCGATCTCTCCGTTCATGCCGTCCGCAGTCATCCGGGGGAGCCGGGCGCAGCGGTCCGGCCGCGTCGTAGTGACGCAGCATGCGGGCCGAGACGCGGCCGTGCCGGGTGAAGTCTCCGATGGTGAACGTGCCCGACCGCCTGGCCGATCTCCCACATCGGCGGCGGACACCCCGGTCGGCCCAACTCCCGCTCGATGAACAAGGGTTCCGCGGATCGCAGACCGATGGGAGCGGAGCCGAGTCCGACGCAAAGGACACTGCGACTCCAGGACGCTCACCGCCCGGTCAGCTCGGCCGCGACGACGTCGGCCACCTGCCCGAGGGCCTCGGCGGTCAGCCGGCTCCGAAGCTCGGATGACGGCGGCGCCCGACCTCCTGTAGCGGAGCCCGGGACAGCGAGGGCCAACTACACCTCGCCCGTGGCGAACAGCTCGAGGTGCCCGCACTTGGGGCATCGGAACGCCTCTATCTGTCGCCGGAGCCGGCCCATCCGCTTGGCACCACCGAGAATCCCCCGCTCCAACGCGCCCTCGATCCAGCGCGCATACCCGCGCGAGTGCTCGCCGGCGTCCTCGACGAAACCCTCCACCAGACCGACGGTGCTGCACTGGGTGCATGTGTAGCTGTTCATCCCGTGAGTGTAGGAGACGGCGCGACGAGGCCAGGCCCGCAGCCGTCGACTGCTGCCGGGCTGGGACGGCCGAAGTCGAAGCCCACGGCCGGTACGCCTGCGCAGCCCTCAGCGAACGACTCGCTCCGCGCTTGCCGAGCTACGCGAACTCGCCGCCCGCGCAAAGGAGTACGGTCCGATGTTCGAGCTCGCCGAGAGCCTGGACGTCCCCTACGCGGCTACCCCATGCACCCCTGCGGCGTGACCCTTTCCAACGCCGCACTGCTGGACCGGCTGCTCGTACAGCCCGCCCCGGGCGGCGACGACCCGATGCTGCAGGCCGACAAGGAGGACCTCGATTCTCTGGGGGGTCGAAGCTGTTGCCGTGGAGTCAGTCTCACGTTGATGCAGCTCAGCGACTTGATGGCTGAGTCTCTGCATCACGGCACCTGCGGTGCTAGCGCTCGATTTGGTGGTTCGTTTTCCGAACCGCTTCAGCGGTGATGGCCCAGCGCTCGTGGTCCCGCCACTCGTCGTTGATCAACTGGAAGGCGGCCGAGTACCCCTCCCGTTGGAAGCCCAGGCGCTTGACGAGATTCAGCGAGGCGGTGTTGTCCGGCTGGATGTTCGCCTCCAGTCGGTGCAGTTCCAGCTGGCCGAAGGCGAACTGGAGCACGAGCCCCAGCCCTTCGGTCATGTAGCCGCGGCCGGTCGTGGAGGCATAGGACGTATAACCCAGGGTCCCGCACTGGAGGGAGCCCCGGACGATGTTGTTGATGTTGACCCCGCCGACGATCGCGCCGGTGTCACGCAGGCAGATCACGAAGCCCTTGTGGGTGGGCTGCTCGAACCGCTCAAGGGAGCCTTCGAATGCCTCGACCGTCATCTCGCGAGCGCCCAACCAGCGTCGGAGCATCTCCGCGCTCTCGCGTTGCAGCACGCTGAGCTCTGCGTGGTCCTCGCGGGCGACGCGACGTATGGCCACTCGCGGCCCTTGCAAGAGGTAACTGCTGGTTGCCATTCCGGGATCCTATGTAGCCCGCTCGTGGACGCGAGCGGTGGCTGGTGGCGCAACCGGTCGCAGTGGAGCTGGCCCCGGCAACCGAAGACCGTCGGGACCCGCCGTGCCTGTGACCTGCTAGCAAGTCGGCCGCACCGACTCACACCCGCGCCGATCCGGCGGACGTTTCGGAACCTCCGCCGGCGCATGCCCTGCCCCGCCAGGCACCCAAACCTCACCGACCCGGCCCTCGACGCCCGCCTGGCGCCCCGAACAGACGTCGAGCGCCCCACTACGACTACGACGTGCGCAATACCGTCCGCCGAGAGAAGACCCTGATCGCTCTGCATCGGCTGAAGGGTTAGGAAACACGCTTGGAGCGTGTCGTACCAGTCCTCCGTCGCCTCCGGGTCGTCGGTGGCGGGCACTGCTTGGATCGGGGGCGGCAGGTCGTGGAGCAGGTCGAGAGGAGGGCGCGCCGCTCGGTGTACGGGCTGCCGCGGACGTCGTCGGCCTCGAGGTGCGCGGGGACATCCCACGCGGAAGCGCTCAAGGTTCGCGGATTCCTTGACGCCTAGGGCCTCGAACCCACGTGGGGTGCGGTGGTTGAGCCGAGAGTCTCGCGCGGGTTCGCGCCTGATGGGCGGCCGACGGCTTACGGAGAGACTCGGAGTAATTGTCAAGAGTTGTGGGTGGGGTGGCCAAGGATACGTCCGTAGGTGAGGTGGATAGCCTGCCTCCATGGTTACGGGCGAGGGGGCCGAGCGCATCGGTTCCGATCTTGAGGGCCAGGGCCGGGGTGCGACGCGCGCCTGGGTGGAGAAGGGGCTGTCCGAAGCAGAGAGCATCGAGGAAGTCGCGCGGCTGCGTGGCGGTTGGACGTCGGAGATGCGCCGTCTGGGCATCTCCGGGCCGGGCGGGCGACGGGCGCTGGTCCTGCGGTCCTTCGTCAAGCCCTTCTTCGTACGACATGCGGAGGGCCTGCTGACCCGCGAGGCGACGGTTCTGCGCCTGCTCGGCGACACGGACGTGCCCGCGGCCATGCTTGTGGCAGTGGACGCGACGGCGCAGTACTGCGACCACCCCTCCCTGCTGATGTCCCTGCTGCCCGGGACCGTGCGCCTGGGTGATGAAGGGGCTGACCAGCGTGCCGAACTGTTGGCCCGTCAATTACTGTGTATTCACCGGCTGCCGGTGACCGCAAGGGCCCGGCCTCGCACCTATCAGGCGTGGACCTCTCCCGAGCGGGTAAGCCCGCCCGAAGACACCGAGCGACCTGAGCTGTGGCAACGGGCCGTGGACGTTATCCGCCGCGATCCACCTGATTACCGGGCCTGCTTCCTGCACCGTGACTTCCATCCCGGCAATGTCCTCTTCACCGGCAACGATGACGGTCTGCAGATCAGCGGCGTCGTCGACTGGGTGGAGACCTCGTGGGGGCCGGCCGACCTGGACGTGGCCCACTGCTCGACGGCCCTGGCTCTGCTGCACGGGGTTCCCACGGGCATGCACTTCGCCGACCGCTACGTTGCGGCGGGAGGGATCCTGTCCGAAGATCGCGCCGCCCATCTCTACTGGCGGCTGCTGGACGCGTTGGCCTTCGCTCCGGACGCCGAGAAGGTCGCCCTCCCCTGGCGTGAATTGGGCCGTGCCGATCTGACCCCTATCCTGCTGACCGAGCGGCTGGAGGGATACCTCCAAGCCCTTTTCGACCGCTACGCATGAATCCGGATCGACAACCTGCGGGCAGGAGACCCGGACCAGCGGACCTCTCACGCTGCGAGTTCTTTGGGGCGCTCCACGAGGTGGCTCTGCCGGCTCGCACAGCACCCCACGAGAGCGTTTCCCGGGCTGGTTCAGACAACGGGCTCCAGATGCCAACTGAGCTGCTCAGGCGCCGACTCAAGCGCACCACTCGCAAACTCTCGCTGTAGCTGAGCGCTGTTGTTGGCGGCTCTCACCACCTGCAACGCCCAGTTCTGCGGCGCCTCGGCTGCGTACAGACGCAAAAGGGCTTCGCCGTGGCAGCCGGTGCCGGGCATCATTCGAACCGTGCATGAGGGTGAGCGTCATCGCGGACAGAGCCGGTACGCGCTGACGGAGACGGAACACGGCCGTCCCTGGGGCGCGTGCGCCGCAGTGGACGGACTTTTCGGGGAACCCCAGCGCGGGATATACGAACTCTTCGGCTGGGTCCCGGAGAAACGGGAGGTCCGCGGCTGGGTCGGCAACCGGGTACGGCTCGTGCCTGCAGACAAGGCACTCGGCTCCTGGCTGCTGGCCGACGCGGAGAGCCAGGGACAGCACGCCGGGACAGACAGCCTCGTGCTCACCGGCCTGGACGACTACGAAGGCCCGCCCGAGGGGTACCGGGGTGTCGCCCGCGTGCACGACGGCTACCAGTGGCTGGGCTCCTGCCGGGAGTTCACCCGGGTCATGCCGCCCGAGCAGGTACCGCCCGCGCTCGTCCTGCGAGGACTCGCCACAACACGTCGACTGCGGGCTGTGCTGGCGCAGGGAACCCGGCGGGCATTGGACCTTGAGGAGGCGGCCCTGGAAATCCAGGACGAACAGGGCCAGCATCTCACCGACCGGTTGCTGTGGACCAAAGTCAACGCCTGGAGCCCCTCTTCCCACGGGACTGATCTGATTGACGTGGAGCTCGACGCGAGCCGGTTCACCCCGGTACCGGAACACGCCCGGCCCATCTGGGAGCGATGGATTACCGGCCCGCCGAGGGCCCCTGGTGCCTGGGCCGGCCTCGGCACACGGCAACGCGAGGCATGGCTCGAGCTAGTCCGCGAGCGAGCCTGTCGGCGTACCCACCGCGACCGGCCCACCGGACACGTCTACGAACTCGACGGTCGCCATGTCACCGACGAACCAGGTCTCTACCTTGCGCTCGGTGAAGCCGTGAACGGGCCGGGCGGCTACTTCGGAGGCTGCCCGGCCGCTCTCGACGACTGCCTCGGCGGCACCTTCGGCTGCACCACCCCAGCCGCCCTGCTCTGGCACAGCTCCGCGACCGCACGTGCACACCTGTCCCAGCTCCTGACCTCAGACGGCCAGCGCTACGACCTGTTCGCCGAAGTCCTCGAAGTCCTCGCCGGGGGCGGCATGCACGTCACTCTCACCTGAACCAGCGCGTGGGCCCCATGAAGCGGCGCCTCTCCCCGCCAGCTAGAGCGCCCGCAATGTCCGACAACGGGTGCGGGTGGATGCCCCAGAAGGATGCTGGTGCACCCTCTGGAAGCCCGGGTCAGTGGCGTAGCAGTATCAGGGCCTCCTCACCCCAGTCGTCCAGGGTCTCATCGTGGCCGGACAGGCGGGCGGATCGTTCGATGCGAAGGAACAGAGATCGCTGCAAGGCAGGGGTGCCGTCGGCCAGGATGCCGTGGATGGCGGGCAGGAGCTGTCCTGCGCTCCACTCGGCGTTGTTCAGGGGGTGCCGCTCCAGTTCCCAGTGGAGGAACTTGTTGTAGGGACGCACTCGTTGGTGGAGGGCGAAAACGACCTCGAGAGCAAAGGGAAGGCTCTCTGCAGCGTCCAGGTGCGCAAGCTCGGGCCTGCCGTCGCGATGGTTCTTGAGCGAGCGGTAGGTCTGGTTGACGTAGGCATCCAGGTAGCGGGCGACGGCGGCATCCGCTTCGGCAGAGCTCAGGACCCGCTTCGTGTCGAGGATGTCGCCGATGGCGCCGTCCAGTCCGTCGAAGAGAACTTGGGCGTGCACGTAGGCGTAGCGCATCCAGCTCAGTGGATCGCCGCGCAAGCCGCGCCGACGGAAGTCACCGAGCGTCATGACGACAAGGTCGAGATGGGCGGAACGGAAGCCTTCCAGGTCCCGGATCGGTGACAAAGCCGTATCCCGGACTACGACATGGACGTCGAAGTCTGAGCAGGACGTCGGCATGCCTACATGCACCTGCGAGCCGCTCAGAACCAGTCCGACCACGTCGGGGTCGGCCTTCGCCCGGGCGACGAAAGCCGCCAGCGTGGCCTCGGGCGTGACACCAGGTGTGGGAAAGCCGATGGGAATGTGGTTCACGGTGGTGATCACTCCATGCGGGATGGTCCGCAGCCCGACACTGCGGCTGCCAGTAAGTCCGCGTCTGCCGCGTCAGAAAGCGCGGCCGGGGAGATCACTTCACGGCGGTGACGCTATCGCGTTGGGGGTCACAGCGGGAGTTTGATTTTCCGCCAGGACACCGCAGTCGTGGTGGAACGACCTCCAGAACACGCTCTGGTCCCCGGCGGGGCTGTTGGTCATGCTCGTCAGGGTGGAGGCGTTTCGCGAGCCTGCAGGCGTTGGTCACCCGCCGTGGCAGTGGGGCGTCCCAGTAGAACCCAAGGGAAGGGGTCTGATGCAGGTTTGGGTGGCAGGTCAGGTTCGGTCACGCGGCCTGGAGGGCTGGTGTGGTCATGACGGTTTCGTATTCGGCGGGGCAACCGGCCTAGCGAGGCCTGTCGTCGGCGTCGGTGGTAGGTCCTTTCGATCCAAGTCACGATCGCCGTCCGGAGTTCCTGACAGGTGGCCCACGAGCGGCCGCGACCAACGGGCAAGCAGTCCGCTCGCTGCAGCAAGCTTGACTGCGCTGAACCGAGGCTCATCGCTGCGCCCTTGGCGCTCTATGCTGCGGCCAGCGCCATCGGGCGTGACCGCAGTCCGGGCGGGTGGAAAGGAAGCCTGTTGGCAACGTCAGGTCCTCGGCCCAACGACTACGCGGCCGCAGTACATGAGCTTGAGCCCTACTTGGGGGCCCGAACATCCTTGACAGCTCCAGCTGTTGGCAACGGTGTTCGGCGACACCGTCGACCGGATGGCTCGTCCAAGGCCGGTCTGCATCGAGCACAGCAGATGCGGCGGCAGATGGCGGCGGCAGAGCAGCAACTGCCGCAGTTGCTGGCAGATATCTCCAAAGCTTCCCTCACTGCCGATCCGCTCATGATCTACAGCAGCATGCACGTTCTCAACGCAATGAGCCGGGCGGTGCTGCCGAGCAGGCTGGTGTTCGGCAGTGATGCGCTGACGGAGTTCTATGGAGGCCTGGTTACGGCAATGCCGCTGGACGACGTTCTCGCCCGGCTGGGGACCGACTATCACCCGCAGGCCTTGTTCGACGTGGATTCGCTGCTGCGCGAGTACGGAAGGGCCGAATCTCTGGCGTACCAGGCCAGGATGCTGCGCGACGGCACCACCGATCGGCAGACGAACGTCCTGCACATGCTGCAACTAGAGCGGCGATTCGACCGGATGCAGGGGTACCCAGCACACCTGCGACCCATTGTCCAAGGCATCACCGCCCCACTGGCCGGCCAGGCACGAAAGGTTCTCGGTTTCGCACTTCACCATGCGGTGGATGCGGCTGACGTGTATCACTCCTTGAGGACCACGCACATGGACCAGGCGCTGGACGCGCTCCAGGACGTTCTCGCCGCCCTCAAGGCCTCCACGGACAAGGCGCACCGCTCGCACATGGCGCTCGTGCATTCCGCTGGGGTGGCGACGTTCGGGGCAGCCCCTGTCGAAGACGACCTGCCCGGCCTGCTCGCCGAACGCCTCAACGCCCCTCGTGACGAAATGACCCGCCTGGTCGCGTCGCTGACGACGCAGCTGGGCAGCCAACCGGACCTTCGTGAACTGAGCGACACCAACACACTGCGTCGTCGCCCGATCATCGGCCTGGGAGACACACGCGGCCTGTGGGCTCGCCCAGGCGACTTTCTGCACGAGGTGCTCGACTGGGCCGCAGACGCCTGCCTCGCTCATCCGGAGCTTCTCAGGCAGTTCGACAAACGACGCCAGGCCTTCTGCGAAGAGCAGGCCCAGCGCACCCTGGCTTCAGTTTTCGGGGACGAGAACACCCACGCAGGCGTCATCTATCCGGAGGCCGGGAACCCGGACGTCGACGTCCTCGTGGCCATGCCTGGCGCCGTGATTGCGGTCGAAGCCAAGGGGGGACGGTTCACCGACCCGGCCCGCAGGGCGGCGCCGGACCGGGTGAAGAAGAAGGCACGTGAGTTCGTCGACAAGGCCCTCACGCAGAACGCGCGCACCATTGCCTACCTCGACGGCGGTGGAAGGGACTTCCGGGATCGGTACAAGCGCCGTCTTCCCCTGCCAGACCATCTGCCTACCGCGGTGTCGGTGATCGTCACGCTCGACCGCGTGGATCCGTTCGCCACCCACCTTCCCGATGGCGGCAAACGCGGCGCCGCGCCGGACGAGGGGACCTGGCTGGTCACGCTCGCGGATCTGATGATGGTGGCAGACGTCCTGCGTCACCCAGCAGAGTTCTATGCCTATGCCCACACCCGCGCTGCCATGGCCAAGGCCCAGGGGCCCACTGTTTTCGTCGAGGCAGATGCCCTGGCGGTCTGGCTGGAGCACCGCGTGCAGGCTGTCGAGCCTCCCGCCGGCGAGCTCGTGTACCTGGACACCAGTAGTGAGACGGTCAACGCGTTCTACACGCACCTTGATGCCCCTGGCTCACCCTCTCCGAGCCGTCCGACATCAGGCATCCCGTCCGAAGTGCTGGACGCCCTGGACCTCGTCCAACAGAGCCGACCGGAGGACTGGCGCCAACTTGCGACCGCCGCGCTCGCGGTGAAGCCCACAGACTGGCAACCCGTGCGCCGAGCGCTGCGCCCCACGAAGCCAGGCACGGGCACTCGCCGCGACCGCAAGCGCACCCGTCGGGCAGCGGACGGAATCCGCCTCTCCCCTCACCTGACGGTCTACGTAGGCGACAGCCTGAACGCCCCTCCCCCACCGCTAGGACCGGCGACTCTCCTGATCACAACACCAGAGACGGATCTCCAGGGGCACTGACCCGGTGGCATCGTGCATCCCGGGCATCCGCGCGGCAGCACTGGTAAGGACTCAGGCCGAGAACTCAACATTCTGGCCCGAGAAGCCGTTGTCGTACCGCGAAGTTCGCTCGGGTGCGGACTGGGCGTCGCGTCGCGCCCGGGTCAGCGCCCATCGGTCTGGTAGCCGGGAGGGCGCGAGAGACCTGGAAGTTCGTCGTCCGTCGGGCGGTGAGTGTGGGCGAGGACGTCGCGGAGAAGGCTCACGTCCACAGGACCGTCGTAGCCGCCTACGGTGATCAGGCGGCTTCCCGCATCCTGGTACAGGGCGAGTGCCGGGTCGCGGTTGTCGGTGTCGTGCGTGACCACTTGGCGCAGACCGTGGCCGAGATCCGTGCAGGTCACAATTTTCGTGGCGCCGCAGCTCACGACGTCCGGCGGTTCCGAGTCGTCTTCCTCTTTTCGGTGGATGGCGTACTCGATCATCGGACCGTGGTGCCCGACCTCAGGTCCCTTACGAAAGGTCACCTTGAAGCTGAGGTCAGCGACGGCGCTCCGGCGTGAGGCCGACGGCGCCCCGCCACGACCGAGTCGTGGCCTCCGGCTGGACCAGTGCCGAGGTCGCCGAGTGGTTGTGCACCGCACCCAACGCCGTCCGGTGCGGTCCCACGTCAGCGGCGTACAACTCGTCCGGCCGAAGGAGCAGCAGAGTCGCCCGGTGGGCCGCCACGGTGCGCCGGAAGAGTGTCGCCGAGGCAGCCCCTCTGCGTGCGGCTCGGCACGCAGAGGGAACCCCTCGGCCGGGTGGGCGATGTGCAGGGCGCCCGTGACACCTGCCTTCAGGTGCGGACCCGTGCGTATCCCGACCCGGCAGCCGGCCCGGGATTCCGCGTGATCATTTTGTGTGGCCGTAGGTGCGCACGTAGTCGAACTGTGCCTGGGCCCCGGACCTGTTCATCGACACCAGGCCGATCTTCAGGTCGCCATCGGCAGGTAGCGTCCATACGCCGTTCCACACCCAGTGCTTGCCGTCCCGGCTGGTTGCCGCGCGGGCCTCGTGCTCGTTGTGTGCGGTGTCGCGGCGGTACGAGAGCCTGAGCCACATCGTGTCCGCCGTCGGACCGCCGAACATGGGGGCAGCGGCCACCGGCGTCGGCGGGCTGGTGGTCGGGCGCGGGCCCTCCTTCCCGAACTCGCTGACGTTCAGCACAGCGCCGCCGCCGTTGTTGAGCGGCAGTACCGAGTGGACGTTCTTGAAGAAGCGGTCGTCGTTGCCGTAGAGGACGAGTCCGGCCTGCTGGGCCGGCTGGTCCGGGGCGAAGTGCAGCTTCGTCTCCACCATGAAGTCACCTTGGGGAGCGTCCCGGGTGAGCACCGAGGCGGTGTTCGTCCCCCCGCTCAGCTCGGCGTTCTGGGTCGGCCAGGACAGGGCACCGCCGGTCATGGTGGTCCCGGCGGCCGGCCCGCGGACCCAGGACCAGTGTGATCCGGTGCTGGTTCCGGGGACTTCGGTGGTGGCGAACTCGTCGCTGTAGCCCGGGAGCAGCTTTCCCGGCCGGGGGTCGGGCAGCCGCTTCGTCACCGGCTTGTAGAGCTTCACCGCGCTGACATTGTCGGCCGCCGTGGCGCCGCCGCGGGCCGCTGTGCCGACCTTGCCGGCGCGGACGGCCGCGGGGGGCAGGTCGCGTCGCTGCGTGGCCACCGCGTCCCCCAGCCGGTCCTCGCTGACCTCGGCGGTCAGCTCGGTGCCCCGGATCTCCACGATGACGGTGTGCCAGGAACTCCAGTCGAAGCCGGCGGGCAGTACCGTGACTTGGGCGCCGCGGCTGCGCCCGGCCACCATCGCCTCCGTCACCAGTGCACCTCGGTCCCGGTCCAGCCAGGCCGCGACGTAGTCGCCGGGCCCCTGGTAGCCGACGGTGAGGGCGGCGGCGCCTGAGGACGACGTGACCTTCAGGTCCGCCTCCGCGCGGACGGCCGCGGGCACCGGTCCTTGCGCCAGCAGGTACGCGCTGCCGGCTCCGGAGTGGACCGCGTAGCCTTGGGCGTCACGGTCGTCGGCCACCTGCCAGCCGTTGGTCGCCGCGCCCTCGGCTTTCCAGCCGTCCAGGGAGCCGTTGTTGAAGGTGCCTCCCGCGTCCGGCTGCGCGGCCGGTGCCGGCTGCGGCCCGTCCGACGGGCCCGTGCCCGCCCGCAGCACCGGCCAGCCGTCGATCCAGTCCAGCCGGTCGATGAGCATCGGCCGTCGGGACAGCTGCCGGTCGAGGCCGGTGAAGCGGTCGAGGTCCGGGTCGTCGGAAGGGATGCCGTGGTAGACGAGCCAGTCCTGTCCGGCCAGATCGGTCTGGACGGCGTTGTGCCCGGGGCCGATCCAGCGGTTGCCGTTCGCGCCTGCCACGATCGCGCCCTTGCTGGTCGGCGCGGTCAGCTCGACGCCCTCGTCGTCCTTGAAGGGGCCGAGCGGGCTGGTCGCGCGGCCGGCCTTGACCTGGTAGCCGCTGAACGCGCCGTCGCAGCAGCCGGCGTCGGAGTAGAGGAGGTAGTAATAGCCGCCGTGGCGCACGACGTAACCGCCTTCCGTCCGGCGGCCCTTGGCGACCTCGGTGACCGCGCCCTGGATGCGAGTCCGGTCGCTGTTCAGTTTCGCCGCGCAGATGGTGTCGTAACTGCCCCAGTACAGATACGGCGTGCCGTCCTGGTCCGTGAACTGCACCTGGTCGATATTGCCCGTCGCGCAGCCGCTCGGGTCCGGCAGCACCGCCCCCTTGTCCGTCCAAGGGCCGGTGGGTGTGGGAGCGGTGGCGAGGCCGACGGTGTTGCGGTCCGGCACGGAATAGGTCAGCTGGTACGCGCCGGCCGAGTAGCGGATGTCCGGCGCCCACAGCCGCGAGCCCTTGTGCCAGGCCGGCTGGGTGTCGGGGGTGAAGACCTGACCCGCGTACGTCCAGTGCACCATGTCGGTCGAGCGCAGGATCGGCAGCATCCGCTCCCCGTCCTCGCCCTTGCTCTGGAACACCGGGTTCTGCGTGCCGAAGGCGTACCAGGAACCGTCCTTCCCCCGGATGATCGACGGGTCCGGAAAGGTGTCGACCACACCCTGCGTGACCGGATTGGTGTACGTCCCCGCAGGCGCGGGCTCCTGGGCGGAGGCCGACGGGGCTGCCGGCGGGAGGAAAGCAGCTGTCAGGGCCAGGAGCACGAGACCGAGGGTGCCGGCGGCCCGGGTCCGGGGTCTTACGCGTGTTGGCGTCGGATCTGGCATGGGGACTCCGTCCTCTGCACACGGTGCAGGACCTTCATGGGGTGCGAGACTGTCACGGGCAGGGTCTGGCTGTCGGGGTGGCCTGGGAGCCGACGAGTTCCAGCGCCGCGCAACGCGCTGTGAGTGGGCCTGAGGTGCATGGCCACCGGAACATCCCGGTGCGGATCGTGTGGGCCGGGGTCCTGGATTCCGGCACGCCTACCGGCCATGCCTCGCGGTGGCGTGCCGGGGCGACGGAATCACCGACCGACCGGTGGCGCGTGCTACTCGGCGTGGGTCTTCTGGTAGAGGTCGCCGTCGTAGTAGTCGGAGGGGTCGGGGTTGCTGTCCAACTGCTTGTTGCGGACGAAGAAGTCGCCCAGCTTCTTCAGCCACCCGTCCACCTCACCGCTCTTGGTTTTGGCCGCCAGATCGTCGGTGGACAGAGTCCTTACGTGGGAGGCGTCTGCCTTGGCCTGGGCCTCGGTGACCTGGAGCATCCTGGCGGTGAGCGCGATCGTTTCCGCGGGGTGCTTCTGGCGCCAGTCGTTGGCCTGTTGCAGCACCTTGATCACCTTGGCGTTCTTCTTCTCCGACACCTTGGTGCCGGCGACGAACGCGGTGGGGAAGGAATCGCCGGTGTCGACGGTGCTGGCCACCTCCTCCAGACCCGGCACCTTCGCCTTGATGGTCGCGATGGCCGGGTAGAAGATCCCGGCGCCGTCGATCTTGCCTGCGGCGAACGCGGAGACGACGGTGGACGGGTCCATGTTGATCTTCTGGATGTCCTTGGTGGTCATTCCGGCCTTCTCCAGCGCGATGTTGAGGATCATGTCGCCGGAGGTGCCCTCGGGTACGCCGATCCGCTTGCCCTTGAGGTCCTTCATGGTCTTCATGCCGGGCTGACCGATGACACGGTCCGCGTACGTGAGCGTGTCGACGGCGATGACTTTGGCCTTGCCGGAGGCGGGCAGCCACATGGCGCCCGGGCCGATGTAGCCGTAATCGAGGTTGCCGGCGTTGAGCGCCTGGATCTGGATGGGGCCATTGTTGAAAACCGACGTCTTCGCGGTGAGACCCTGCTTCTTCCACAGCCCCTGCTGCTTGGCGATGGCCAGCAGGCTCGCCCCGTTGTAGTCGCCGATATAGCCGAACTTGACCGTCGTGTCGTCTGCGGACGTTCCCCCGGAACAGGCGCTCACCGAGAGCGACATGACTGTCACGGAGAATATCGCCGTGAGGGCGCGGCGGATCGTGCTTGTGGACATGGTGAGTTGGTCCTCTCGGGACGCGCACACGAAGAGTCTGAGGGGTGGGGTGCGGCGAGCAGTGTGCCGGTGGATCAGGCGGCCGCGGTGGGTTGATCCTGGTGGTGGACGGAGGTCCACACGTCGTTGCGGATTCGGCGGAACTCCGGGGAGAGGCGGATCTCTTCCGTTCGGGGATAGGGCAGTTCCACGTCGATGACTCGATGGATACGACCGGGCCCCGCGGCCATGACGATGACCCGGCTGGCGAGGTAGACGGCCTCGTCGACGTCGTGGGTGATGAACAGGACGGTGCGTTTGTCCTGGCTCCAGGTCTGGAGCAGCTGATCCTGCAACTGCACCCGGGTGAGGGCGTCGAGGGCACCGAACGGCTCGTCCATCAGCAGCACTTGCGGGTTCACCGCGTAGGCGCGTGCGATGGCGCAGCGCTGCTTCATTCCCCCGGACAGCATCTTGGGCAAGGCGTCGGCGAACTCGCCCAGGCCGACGAGGTCGATGGCCTGCTCGGTGCGCCGTCGGCGCTCATCCGCCGGGATGGAGGCGATCTTGAGGCCGAACTCCACGTTCTGCCGCACGGTCAGCCAGGGGAAGAGTGCGTACTGCTGGAAGATCACACCCCGTTCGGGGCCGGGTCCTGTCACCGGCTTGCCGTCCACCAGAATGCTGCCTGAGGTGGGCTCCTCAAGACCCGCCGCCATGCTCATCAGCGTGCTCTTGCCGCAACCGGAGGGGCCGACGACGGTGACGAACTCCCGGTCGGCGATGTCCAGGGACACACCGCCCAGAGCGGTGAAGTCCGTGTCCTTCAGCGGGAAGGTCTTGACGACGTCCCGGAAACTGATCTTGCTGTTCAACGTCGCTCCTGCCAGCCGGTGAGGCGTCGCTCGGCCAGCAGCAGCAGCCGGTCCATGAGCATTCCGAGTACGCCGATAGTGATCACGGACACCATGATCGTGTCCATCTCGAACCAGGTTGATGCCTTCTGCATCCGATAGCCCAACCCTTCCTGGGCGCCGATGAGTTCGGCGGCGACAACAGTGGCCCAGGACGCACCCAGGCCGATCCGCATGCCGACGAGAATGAACGGCGTGGAGGCGGGGACCACGACCTTGGCGAAGATGGTGCGGTCCGATGCGCCCAGGACCCGGGCGGCGTTGATGAGGGTCTTGTCGGCGTCGACGACACCTTGGAAGGCGGAGACGACACAGGCCATGAAGGAGGCCAGCCAGATCACCGCGATCTTGGGCACCTCCCCGATCCCCATCATCACGACCGCCAGCGGGATGAGGGCGAGCGGCGGAATGGTACGGAAGAACTGGATGTAGGGCTCGACCAGCGCACGCACGGTCGGGTACCAGCCCATGAGGAAGCCCACGGGGACAGCCACGACGACGCCCAGCGCGTATCCGAGGAAGACCCGGCGCAGGCTGGCCAGGGTGTCGGTCGCCAGGGTGCCGTCGGCAATCATGTCGCCGGCCTTGTGCACCACAGCCGGTGGGGTGGGCAGATTCTCGACCAGACCCAGCGCGGCCACGACGGCCCAGACAACGACTCCGGCCGCCAGCGCGAGGACGTTGAGGACCAGGGGACGGCGGGAGCGGCGGACGGCGCGCTGCCGCTCCGTCTTGACGGCGGTCCTTTCGGGAGGGGTGATCACTGCCATGGATGCCTCGCCGGTGACTTCACGCGTGCTCCTGCGGGATGGGGTGGGGGTAGCGGGAGAGCAGAGGGGATTCGTGGAGGACGAGGGCGATGCCGCCCAGGGCGCTTCCGGCCTCGCCGAGCGTGGCGCGCCGCACGTTCACGCGGGGCCACGCCATCGGCATCACATGGGCACGCAGAGCCTGTTCGACCGGTTCGAGCAGAGCGGCGCCCGCCCCCACCAGCTCGCCGCCGATGACGATGACTCCGGGGCCGACCGCGTTGCAGACGGCTGCGAGCACAGCACCGATGTCCGTGCCGATGCGCTCCAGCACCGCCAGCGCGGCCTGATCGCCCGATGCCGCGGCGGACAGGAACCCGGCGATGTCATCGGCCCGGCCGCCGGCCGCCCGATACCCGCGCAGCACGGCGTCCAGCGACGCGACCGTCTCCAGACAACCGGTGCCACCGCAGTCGCACGGCTCGCCGCCGGCGTCGACCGTGATGTGCCCGAACTCGCCGGACATGCCATACGTCCCGCGGTGCAGCGCCCCTCCGACCACGAGCCCACCGCCGACACCGTGCGACAGCCGCAGGTACAGCACGTCCGCGGCGTCGGAGGCCGCGCCCCACACCGCCTCGGCGAGGGCCGCGAGCCGGGTGTTGTTGTCCAGCAGAACCGGCACACCGAACCGCTCGCGCAGCAGGCCGGACAGGCCTTCGGTGCCGCGCGCATGCGCGTCCTGGCTGCCGGGGTCGGCGATCGGCCCGACCACACCGACACCGATCGCGGTGAGCGCACCGAGCTGCAACGCACGCTTCCCCTCTGGACTGTCGCCTGCCCGGTCGGCCGAGGGGGCGTCGATGAGCGAGGCGAGCAGGCGCTCGGCGATATCGGCCCGCTCCGTCCACGTCAGGTCCGGCGCGTGCGCCTTGCTCGCCGAACCGATCACTTCATGGGCCAGGTTCACTGCGGCGACGTGTACCGCTCGGCGGGCGAAGTCGATGCCGATCGCCTCACCGGCGTCCGGGTTGAGGCTGAGCTTCTCCACTGGCCGACCGCGTTTGCGTGCCTCGAGCTGAGGCGTGGACGTGATGACCGCTCCGCTCTCCACCAGGGCGGCGACGATGTCGTACAACGTCGTGCGTGAGAGCCCGCTGTGCGCCCCCAACTCGGCGCGGCTGAGCGGCCCGTGCTTGCGCAGAAGGTCAAGTACGGACTGCTCGTGTCCCTGCCGCAGCCGCGTCAGCGGACCGTCGTGTGACTGCATGCCGGACAGCATGTGAGCGCCGACGTATTTTCGTCAATGACTCGGAACGAAAAAGCCGTACGTGGATGACACGCGGCGGCTCCGGGGTGAACTCCGCCCCTGCTGCCCTTGGTTGGAGACTCTTCAGCATCGCTCGAGCGCAGCCAAGGCGGCCACGGCGGCGCTCGCGGCACGGCATGCGTACGCGCTCTCGCTATTTATGACCGTGCTCTTGACATAAATCTCGGGCGGGACAGACCATGCCTCGCAGGACACACGTCGAGATCACGTCGGAGCCGCATCAGCCATCCCGAGGCCCCTCGCATGAAGGCGTCTCCCATGATCCTCTCCTCCGACGGGCCACCACGCACAGTCATGGGTCACGACATCCCTGGCAGCGCCCGCTGACCTTGCCGACCCGCGAGCCGGACCGATTCGAAAGGCCCTCCGTGCGCCACAACATGCTCTTCCTGATGACCGACCAGCACCGGGTGGACACCCTGGGCACGTACGGCAACCCGCATGTCCGCACCCCTCACCTCGACCGGCTCGCAGCCGAGGGGACGAGGTTCGACAGTTTCTACACTCCCACCGCGATCTGCACCCCGGCCCGCGCCAGCCTGCTCACCGGCGCGGCCCCTTTCCGGCACAAACTGCTGGCCAACTACGAGCGCAACGTGGGCTATCTCGAGGATCTCTCCGACGACCAGTTCACCTTCTCCGAGCAACTGCGCAGTGAGGGCTACAACCTGGGGCTGATGGGCAAGTGGCACGGTGGCGTCCGGCGCACCGCCGCGGACTACGGATTCGAGGGCCCGGACCTGGCCGGCTGGCACAACCCCGTCGACCACCCCGACTACCTCGCCTACCTGGAGGAGCACCACCTCCCGCAGTACCGCATCACCGATCCGGTACGGGGCACCACGCCCAACGGCAGCCCCGGCAACCTCCTCGCCGCCAGACTGCACCAGCCTGCCGAGGCCACCTTCGAGTACTACCTGGCGACACGCACCATCGAAATGATGCGCCGCTACGCCCAGGAGGAGCGCAGCGGAGAGGGCGCGCCATTCTTCCTGGCCACCCACTTCTTCGGCCCGCACCTTCCCTACATACTCCCGGACGCGTACTACGACATGTACGACCCGGACCTGGTCGAGATGCCGGCCTCCGTGAGCGAGACCTTCGCCGCCAAACCCCCGGTGCAGAGCAACTACAGCAAGCTGTGGGCCTTCGACACCATGCCGATCGAGGAGTCCCGCAAGCTGATCGCCGTCTACTGGGGTTACGTCACGCTCATCGACGAACAGATCGGCCGCATCCTCGACGCGATGCGCGAACTGGGACTGGAGGACCGCACGGCGGTCTGCTTCACCGCCGACCACGGCGAGTTCACCGGCGCCCACCGACTGCACGACAAGGGCCCGGCCATGTACGAGGACATCTACCGCATCCCCGGTCTCCTGCGGGTTCCCGGCGCTCCCCAGGGTCAGGTGCGCAAGGAATTCGCCTCCCTCACCGACTTCACCGCCACCGTCCTCGACCTCGCCGGCAGCAAAACGGAGCCGGCCGTGGACAGCCGCAGTCTGGTACCGCTGGCCCGTGGGGAGCGGCCCGAGTGGGACGAGCACCACCTGGCCGAATTCCACGGCCACCACTTCCCCTACCCACAGCGGATGCTACGCACGCGCAACCACAAGTTGGTGGTCAACCCCGAGTCCCAGAACGAGCTGTACGACCTGGTGGCCGACCCCGACGAGCTGGACAACCGCTACGACCACCCCGAACTGAGGGGCGTGCGCAAGGAGTTGACCCGCCGCCTGTACGACCTGCTGCGCGAGCGCGGAGACAACTTCTACCACTGGATGACCCCGATGTACGACGTGGAGACCGACTACGACACCACGCTCTCCGCTTTCGAGACCGCGCAGCCCGCCGAGCCCACAGAGCCCGCCAAATCGGGCCGACGGTGAGCAGGCAGTGACGGCCCCCTCACACCACGGACTGATCGCAGCCAGAGTGACATGCGGGGCCGACACTCCAGCAGGTCACAGCCATTCGGCAACCGGTTGATGCCGCACTCGACCGCATGCCGGGCCTTGCAGTCCTCGCGGCCGAAAGCCGGAGGACAACCGCCCAGCGGATCCCACGCCGACACAGATACGCGCGATTCGCGCGCGACGTATACGCCTTGTCACCGCGCACCCGGAACGGACGGGCACGGGGCTGGCCAGCCCCGAGACAAGGAAGGAGCCCGGATGGCTTCCAGCACCGCCGTGACCTGCGGGCTGTGCGAGGGCGGCACTGATGAGCGCAGCGCACGGCCCGGCGAGCACACGTACGGACCCGCGGCCCGGCGCCACGGTCCGTACCGGCGGCGCAGCGCTCAGTGGTCAGCGGGCGTGGTTCACCGTGCCCAGGTCCTGCCCGAGTCCGGGGCCTGCGCGGGTCCGGTGGCCCACAGCTGGTCGACACGCGAGCGCTCGGTGGCGTTCGGGTAGCGGCTGGTGCAGGACGGGCCGGGGCCGCCGCCCGACATCAGCTCACTGCACGGCCCGCTGTAGTCGTCCTCCAGGCCCAGCACGTGCCCGGTCTCGTGGGTGGCGACGCGGACCGAGTCGTTCTGCCGGATCTGGGTGTAGTCGAGGAAGATGTAGCCCTTGCCGTGGCCGTTGGTGTCGGCGTAGGACCCGCTCGGGTCGTTGCCCTCGCGGTAGGAGAAGTCGGCACCACTCGACGTCGCCTGGAGCTTGACGTTGGCCTGGGAGCTGTTCCAGATCGCTGCCGCGCTCGATATCTGCGAACGGAAGCTCGGCGCCTGGGAGGCGTTGTAGTAGAGGGTCACCGCCTGCGCGTTCGGCTGGGCGGCGCGCCTCTCGGCGACCGATTTGCGCACAGCCTCGAAGAACGCCTTGTTGTTCGCAGCCTCCTTGACCGACCCGGCGTACCGCGCCACGGAGGTACCGGCGGCAGCGGACGGGGTGGCGGCCGTCTGGGCACTCGCCGGCACCGCCGCGCCCAGCGCGCTGGAGGCCACACCCAGGCCGAGGGCGAGGGCGACGAGCCTCGCGGCTGTTCGAGACGACTTCATACGGGGGCTCCTACTCGCTCGGTGACGCCGAGCGCCCGGTGCGTGGTCGGCTCTGCGTGAACACCGGTTCCGAACTGCGGCGACGTCTTGTGAGTGGTCATTCTTAGAACGGCTCGACAGGGACCACAAGGGGTCCCACCACTACGTCGCCTCGTAGGTCCCGGGGCCTCGCCAGGGCTGTGCGTGGGCGTTCGGTCCGCACATGGCGGGCGGGAGCGAAAGCTGTCGCGGCGTCAGAAGCGTTACATCACGGGGCAACGGGCGTGCGGACCGGCCGGGCGGAATCACGGGACGCGCGACAGGATGCCAATTAGGGTCAATTCGGACAAATAATCCGATATCCACTAAGTCGCATCTACTAAGCATGGCGGTTGATTGGCAGAGCGCTGTGACTGATGTCATGAACCATTGACTTCTGTCCTTTTCGCACCCCACCGGCCCCCGGTCGCCCCCCAGGGAGTCACCCGCTGCCCGGGTCGCGGCACGGGGTCGCCGACGGGATGTTCCAGTCGGGGGAACGAGCTGTGTCGTGCCGGGAGGTGCAGACGGCGCGGGCCATACGGTCGGCTGGCATGACGCACGAACCGCAGGACGCATCCCACCTGAGCCGGCGCACCGCGCTCGCCGGGCTCGCCGGTGGGGCCGGAGTCGCGCTGGCCGCCGGTTGCACCTCCTCGGACAGAACCTCGGCACAAGGGGTCGCACCGAGGCCCACGGCGTCGGCCACCGACTCGTCGGCGGGTGCCACGCCCGGGGTGATGACGCTCTTCCGGGACCCGGCGTTCAACTTCAGTGGCCTCTGGGCCCTCGGCGGGGCCGGGTTCGGCGGCAGCGAGGTGGGCGAGGTGCTCACCGCCGTGAACACGATCAACAAGGCCGGCCTCTCCGCGCAGACGTACGTCGAGACCTTCAAGAAGCTCGGCGACCAGCTGATGGGGGCGCCCGAGGGCAGCAAGCCCGACCGGCAGACCAGGCGCCTGCGCGCTCTGCGGGCGGCGCAGTACTACGCCCAGGCCCTGTTCTTCGTCCTCGGCTCCGACACCCCCGGGAGCGAGGAGCAGCTGTACAGGGCCGGGCGCGGCGCCTGGGACAAGTTCTGTGATCTGTGCGACCCAGCGCCGGTGATGGCGGACATCCCGTACGGGAAGACCCCGCTGCCGGTGTGGTTCTTCCGGCCTGACGACTCCGGCAAACAGCGCCCCACCGTGATCCTCACGAACGGCAGCGATGGACAGAACGTCGACATGTGGGTCTACGGCGCTTCGGCCGCCCTGGAGCGTGAC
Source organism: Streptomyces sp. NPDC055400 (assembly GCF_053644375.1). Lineage (NCBI taxonomy): Bacteria > Bacillati > Actinomycetota > Actinomycetes > Kitasatosporales > Streptomycetaceae > Streptomyces > Streptomyces sp. NPDC055400. The sequence continues at coordinate 38,637 of NZ_JBSHLM010000009.1, forward strand.
TGGAACGCCCTCGTGTACGACGGGCCGGGCCAGGGGCAATTGCTCTTTGTGGACCGGGTGGTTTTCACACCGCGTTGGGAGACGGTGGTCACGCCGCTCGTCGACTGGCTGGTCGCCCGTTCCGACGTGGACGCCGACCGGATCGCCCTGACTGGGCTGAGCATGGCGGGCAACCTGGCCCCCCGGGCCGCGGCCTTCGAGAAGCGCATCGCCGCCCTGGTGGCGATGCCCGGCTGCCTGGAACCGTGGCTGGGCTTCCCGCCGGAGATTCGGAAGATCCTCACCCCGAACAAGGCGCAGACCAACAACATCTGGAACAAAGAGGTCGTCCCCGAGCTGCCTGCCGACGCTGCCGCGACGATGAAGAAACGCTTCGAGCCCTTCTCCGTCCCGGCGATGCTCGCTGCCCGCAAGGGCAAGGTCTTCACGGACTTCTACACCCCCGCCAAAAGCATCGAGTCACTGACCACCACGAGCCTGGTGGGCCGCATCAAGGCGCCCACCCTGGTCCTTGACTACGAGGACGAGCAGTTCTATCCCGGTCAGCCGCGGACGATGTTCGACAAACTGACGTCCCCCAAGGACTACGTGAAACTCACCGCGGCCACCGGCGCGCAACTGCACTGTTCCCCGATGGCCCCGCAGCAGCACTGCGACGTCGTCTTCGACTGGCTGCAGGAGACGCTGCCGGGACGCTGACGGCCAGGTTCCAGCGGCTGCTCGGCACCGCGTTCGAGACGCTCACGCCGTGGAGCGGATGTGTGGACGCAGACGTCACCGTCGCAGCCCAGCAAACCCCCTACCGCACAGCGGGAAGTGGGCTGCAACAACGCGCCGCCGCACAAGCGGAGTTGAGGGCGTCGGGGAAGTTGGGGGGATGTCACCGATGAAGATCCGCCGACTTTGCACCCACAGGTCACCCGGGCCGGCGTGGGTGAGTGATCTCGTGCTCGTGCTCGTGCTCGTGCTAGTCATGGCCTCTTGCCTGGCGTGAAGACGGTATCGCGGCCCGACCGCCTACCGGCTACCTCCACGAGGGCCTGACCGTGCTCACCGCCACGCGCCCTACCTGTCCACCGCGGTGGAACGCCGGCGGCGGCCGGATACACCCACCTCAACCTGGACGGAACCGCGATCCGCGGCGACCGCGTGGCCGCCGCCGGCCCTGACAGAGCCGACCTGCGGTGGTCCGGGAAACACAAGCACCATGGCGGCAACGTGCAGGTCATCACGGCACCGGACGGCTGGCCGTTCTGAGGCTTGGCGGTCTGCCCGCGCGCGAGCACGACACCACCAGCGCCGCGCCCACGGCCTGATCGATGCCCTCGACCGCCGACTACGAGAACTTTGTCGTCATCGCCTCACCGGGAGTGATCGCATTCGGACTCAGACTGGCCGGACACGGCATCAGCATGCTCGCCGCCTGAGGACGCCACGATCCTGGCGCAGCACGTCGAACAGAGTCAGGCCGTCACATGCCATCCGGGTTCCAGGCTGTCGAGGAGGGCGCGGAAGGCGCTGTCGGCCCGTTCCCAGGCGCCGTCCGCCAGAGGGGCGAACAGGAGGCCGAAGCAGGCGTCGGTCAGGAGAGCGGCCTGCGTCCGGGCCCGGTCCTGGGACATGCCAAGGTTCAGGAAGACGGAGGTGAGCAGGTCCGTCCATGCGGTGACAATGTCACGCATGACGGGCCCGTAGCGGTCCGGGTGCAGCACGCCGGCACTCATGATCTCGAGGTAGAGCGGGAGTGATGCGCGTACGTCGGGGGCGCTGAACTGTCGCCACACCTCCTCCATGAAGCGGCGCAGGCCCGCCGGGTCCGTGGGCGAGCCGACGGCCTCCAGGAGCTCGCGGGTGCGCAGGAGGGGCCGGCTCTCATAGACGGAAAGCGCCTCGGCGACCATCCGCTCCTTGGTGCCGAAGTAGTACAGGAGCATGCGGTCGCTGGTACCAAGGGCCCTGGCCAGCGGGCGCAGGGAGAGGTTCGCGAGCCCGTTGCGCATCACGTACTCACGGACCTGGTGGAGAAGGTCACGTCGCTTGGCCGGATCGGGCGGGCGAGGCATGCAGGCTCCCGGATGCGTTAGGGGCGACGACACTCAGGCTGTCCGTTTCAGGTCTTTTGTATAGAACTTTACCGTAGCAGGCATTACGTGTATATTTGCGTGTAGCACCTGCTACACGTACCGGGCCTGGCACCCCGCCCGGCGTACACCAGCGGACCGTCCGCCGCAGGTTCCAGAAGGGACTGATCCCCATGGCCATCCAGGCCATCGGCCGCTCTGCCGCCTATCGCCGACGAGACCGGTGCTCTCGCGCCGCCGCACCCTCGTGGGCTGCAAGGCAGTGGGCTCTGTGGTCCCGCATGCTGGCACCACTGCAGCCGCTGAACTCACCCCGTGGCCGCGCCACCGCCTGGGACGCCTCCTGGCCCCTGCATCGGGAACTGACCTCGGCGAGCCGAGCCCGGCATCTGGTGACCGCACAACTGGGCGACTGGGCCCTGGACGAGCTGGTCGACACCGCCGAGCTCCTGGTCAGCGAACTGGTCACCAACGCCTTGCGTCACACGCAGGGCCCGCTCAGGCTCAACCTGCGGGTGCGCCACTCCCGCCTGCTGTGCGAGGTCGAGGACACCGAGTCCGCCGGCCCAGTGCGCAACGTCGTCGACCAGGACGCGGAAGGCGGGCGCGGCACCGAACTCCTCGACCTGCTCGCGGATGCCTGGGGCAGCATTCGGACGGCCACCGGCAAGACCATCTGGTTCGAATTGCAGGCCGAGGACCACAACGGACTGCGAGAGGGGCGAGGAGTGTGATGACGGCAGCCTGAAGGGGCCTTTGCGGTCGCCGTCCCGGGCCGCCGGAGGGTACGGCGGACCGCCCGCCTGCCTGGGCACGCGGCGCATCCCGCCGAGGCGGTCCCGCCGGAACTGCGCCCCTCGCCCGCCAATCGCCAGAGCCGCCCGCCGCGCAGGCCGCTCCGGGGTGTGTCACGGCGCCTGCTGGACGTCCCCGCGGGTGGAGGAGGCGGGCCACGTACACGACCTGCGCGGCGGGTGAGAGGCGCAGCTTGCGGCCGACGCGGGCGCCCGCCTGGATCGTGGTGAACTCCAGCCGCCTGCTCGACCAGGCGCCGGCCGCCTGCGGCACCGTCAGCATCTGCTCCCGGGACCTTCGAGGACATGGTGCCGTCGGCCTGACGGCGCCCGGGGAAACCCGCGTGCCCTACGCACGCGGGCTCCCCCGGGCGGTGCTTCCCCAACCCGGCGGCCGTTGCGGGAGCGGGCAGCCGGCGAAATTCACGCGCGCCGTGACGAGCCGGGCCAGTACGGTCTGGCGATGGACGATCAGGACGGTTACTTCGGAGAGCGTGTTGCGGCGGCCTACGACGAGTCGTCAGGGGACATGTTCGAGCCCGGCGTCATCGACGGGACGGTCGGCTTTCTGGCGGGCCTGGCCGACGGTGGCCGGGCTCTTGAGCTGGGCATCGGGACGGGGCGCGTCGCGTTGCCGCTGGCACAGCGCGGAGTCCAGGTCCACGGCATCGACTTGTCGCGAGCGATGGTCGCCCGGCTGCGCGCCAAGCCGGGTGGTGACGCGATCGGCGTCACCATCGGTGACTTCGCGACGACGAGAGTGGACGGAACGTTCGCCGTCGCATATCTGCTCTACAACACGATCATGAATCTGACGACGCAGGCGGAGCAGGTGGCCTGTTTCCGTAACGCGGCGGCTCACCTGGAACCCGGTGGCTGCTTCGTCATCGAGGTCCTGATCCCCGAACTGCGAAGGCTCCCGGCTGGGCAGAACGTCGTGCCCTACCACGTGAGCCCGACGCGATGGGCCTTCGACATCTACGACGTCGCTACCCAGGCGACGAGTTCGAACTACATCGAGGTCGTCGACGGGCGCGGCGAGTACAGATCAATTCCCTTCCGGTATGTGTGGCCGTCAGAACTTGACCTCATGGCTCAGCTCGCCGGGTTGCGACTGCGCGAGCGGTGGGACGGATGGACACGGGAAGCCTTCACAAGCGAGAGCCGTCAACATGTCTCGGTCTGGGAGAAACCCGACCCCGGCTTCACTGGCGGGCAGCTCTGAGCTCGCGGATCAGGGCGCGGACGGAGACACTGGAGGCCAGCTCCGGGGTGGTGACGTAGCCCACGGAACGGGTCGGGCGCTCAGGTCCCAGATCGGTGATCGCGATGCCCTCCGGTGCTTCGTTCAGCGAGAGCGCGGGCATGATCGCCATGCCGAGACCCCTGCTCACCATGGAGAGCACCGCTCCGTCGTCCTCGGTCAGGACCGTCGCCTTCGGAATCCAGTCCTGCCCGGCCCACCACTGGCGAGTGTAGGAGCCGCAGTTCTCGTGCCAGTCCACCAGCGGCAGGGAGCGCGGGGCGGGGTGGCCGGCCGGGTGGACCAGCGAGTAGGGCTCCTCGACGAGTACGTCGCCGATGAGCCCAGCGGGCACGGGCGAGGCGGCGCTGATCGTTGCGATGCCCACGTCCGCGCGCCCCTCGGCGACCTCGCCGGCGGTGCCCGCACCCAGTTCGCGGACGACGTTCACCTCCGGTTCGATGCCGGGGTGGAGGGCGGTGAGGCGCGCCAGGACGGGCGGCAGCAAGTAGAGGGCGGCACTACGGAAGGCGGCGATGCGCAGCGGGCCGGCGATCGTGCCCCGCTCGGCGCCGCGCGCCTCTGCCACCAGCGTGTCCAGGAGCCGCAGGACCCGGCGGGCGTGGGCGGCAGCGGCGGCACCGGCCGCGGTGGGCGTCGCACCCTTGCGGCCCCGCTCGAAGAGGACCGCTCCGACCTTGCGTTCCGTCCCGCGTATGGAGTGCGAGACCGCGGACTGGGTCAGTCCGAGGACCTTGGCGGCCGCCGAGAACCCGCGCTCGCGGTCGACGGCCACGAGGATGCGGAGCTCGTGCGGGGCGAGGTCGGTGGCGGCAGCCGCAGTGCGTGCGGGGGCCATGGTGGCTGCGGCTGTCATAGGGGCTCCCACCTGCTTCTATGAAGGCCCTTCATGGACCGGGCAGTTCCATGAGCGTAACCCTCTCCTCAGCCTCCGCATTCCTCCGTACGGTCACCGTCATGACCGAGACCGCGCTCACCGTGCACCAGACCGTCCGCCCCCATGGCTTCCCCACCTCCGACCACTTCGCCTTCGTCGAGTCCGCGCTGCCGGAACCCGGCCCGGGAACAGCGCTGGTGGAGAACCTGTACTGGTCGGTGGACCCCTACCACCGCGAAATGATGGACGGGGACTTCGCGCTGAACGCCCCCCTGGAGGGCCGCACGATCGGCCGGGTCGTGGACTCCCGCGATCCTGCGCTCCGCGAGGGCGAGATCGTCTTCCACCGGCAGGGCTGGCGCACCCACACCGTCGTCACCCCCGAAGAGGCGCGTGCCGTCCCCCGCTTCGACGGCGTACCGCTCTCCGCGCACCTGAGCATCCTCGGTGGCACCGGCCTGACCGCCTACGTCGGTCTCACCCGCATAGCAGAACTCCGCGAAGGGCAGGACGTGTTCGTCTCGGCGGCGGCCGGCGGTGTGGGCACGGCCACCGGGCGGCTCGCCCGGCTGATGGGCGCGGGACGGCTGGTCGGCAGCGCGGGCACGGCGGCGAAGGCCGCCTACCTGACCGAACACGTCGGCTACGACGAGGTCTTCGACTACCACTCGGGCCCGGTGGCCGAACTGCTCGCCAAGGCGGCGCCCGACGGGATCGACCTCTACATGGACAACGTCGGCGGCGAGCACCTCGAAGCGGCGATCTCTTCGCTGCGTGAGTACGGACGGATCGTGCGGATCGGGACGATCGCCCAGTACAACAGCACCGGCACGCCCTACGCCCTGCGCAACCTTCCTGACGTTGTCGAGAAGAGCCTGCGCATGGAGGGCTTCCTGGTCCGCAACTATCGTGACGTGCAGGAGGAGCTGTACGAGTTCGTCGTGCCGCACCTGCAGAGTGGGGGCGTCACGCTCGATGAGACCGTGGTCGACGGCTTCGGCGGCATCGTGGACGGGTTCCTGGGAATGCTGCGGGGCGAGAACCAGGGCAAGATCATCGTGCGGGCGGCAGGTGCGGACGTCTGACGGACCGGGGCCTGCCCGCCGCCACGCAAAGCACCGCCGCCGGGCTGCACGTCATCGTGCAGAACAGAGCACCGGCGCCCTGCGGCACCCAGTCCGTTGCGTCAAGCAGGTCGCCGAGCACATCCTCAGTCGGAGCGGCGGGACCTCAACGCGTCACGCAGCAGCTCTGCCAGGTGGCGCGGGGTGCGGTCCGAGAGCTGGGCGATCTGGGTGCGGCAGCTGTAGCCGTCCGCCAGGACCACCGTGTCCTCAAGGGCCTCCCGGAGTGCGGGCAGCAGGACCTGTTCGCCGACCGCCACCGAGACGTCGTAATGGCCCTTCTCGAAACCGAAGTTGCCGGCGAGGCCGCAGCAACCGGAGTCCAGGCGGCCGGAGTCCACACCCGCGCGGGCCAGGACCCGGTCGTCGGCCTTGCTGCCGAGGGTGGCGTGCTGGTGGCAGTGGGTCTGGGTCATCGCGGTCACCGTTTTGTCGCCGAGCCGCCCGAAGTCGACGTCCGGGGCCCTCTGGTCGAGTAGTTCGGCCAGCGTCATGGTCTGCTTCGCGAGCCGCACGGCACGCTCGTCGCGCGGGAACAGCTCGGTGGCGTCCGTGCGGAACAGCGAGGTACAGCTGGGCTCCAAGCCGATGAGCGGCATGCCCTGTTTGAGGTACGGGTCGACGGCGTCGAGGGTGCGGCTCAGGACCTTCTTCGCCGTGTCGAGCTGGCCCGTGGTGTGCCAGGTCAGGCCGCAGCACAGGCGGTCCGGCGGCAGCACGACCTCGAAGCCGGCGTACTCCAGTACCTCCACCGCGGCCTGTCCGACCTGCGGCGACATGAACTCGGTGAACGTGTCGGGCCAGAGCAGGACCTTGCCGCGGCTCCCGGGAACGGCGGGCTTGTGGCTGCGGCGGAACCACGTGCGGAAGCGGCGCTTCGCGAAGGGCGGGATGGGGCGCTCGGGCGCGATGCCGCCGGCCTTCTTCAGGAGCGCGGCGGTGGCCTTGTTGCCGCCGATCGCGTTGACCACGCCCGGTGCGTACGAGGCGAGCCGGGACCAGAGCGGCAGCCAGCCGAGCGAGTAGTGCGTGATCGGGCGGATCCTGCCCTTGTGGTGGTGATGCAGGAACTCGGCCTTGTAGGTAGCCATGTCGACGCCGACCGGGCAGTCGCTCTTGCAGCCCTTGCAGGACAGGCACAGGTCGAGGGCGTCGGCGACCTCTTCGGACTGCCAGCCGTCAGTGATGACGTCGCCCTGCACCATCTCGTACAGGACGCGGGCGCGGCCGCGCGTGGAGTGTGTCTCGTCGCCGGTGGCCCGGTAGCTGGGGCACATCACGCCGCCCGACGACGTACGGCACTTGGCGATGCCGACGCAGCGGCGCAGCGCCTTGGACAGGTCGCCGTCGTCCTCGGCGAGCGCGAGGGTGGTGGTCATCGGCAGGGTGGGCCGGTGGCCGGGCTTGATGCGCAGGCGCTCGTCGGCCGGGCGGGGGTGGACGAGGATGCCGGGGTTGAGGCGGTTGCCCGGATCCCAGATCGTCTTGAAGTCGCAGAAGGCGTCCATGGCCTCCTCGCTGAAGACCTGCGGCAGGAACTCGGCACGGGCCTGGCCGTCGCCGTGCTCGCCGGACAGCGTGCCGCCGTGGCTCGCGACCAGGTCGGCGGCGTCCGACATGAACTGCCGGAAGATCTGGACGCCTTCGGGCGTCTCGTGGTCGAAGTCGATCCGGATGTGGACGCAGCCCTCGCCGAAGTGGCCGTACGGGGTGCCCTGCAGGCCGTGCAGCTGGAGCAGCTTCTCCAGGTCGCGCAGGTAGTCGCCGAGCTTCTCGACGGGCACGGCTGAGTCCTCCCAGCCGGGCCACGCCTCCGAGCCGTCGGGCGCGCGGGTGGCCAGGCCGGAGCTGTCCTCGCGGATGCGCCACAGCGCGGCCTGCTCGGCCGGGTCCTTGACGAGGCGGACGTCGATCGCGCCGGTGTCCGCCTTGAGCGCCTGCGCGCGGGCCTGCTCGGCCTCGGGGTCCGGGGTGTCAGACTCCTCGGAGGAGTGGCCGAACTCGCAGAGCATCCAGCCGGCGCCCTCGGGGAGCATTTCCTCGGGGCGGGCGTCGGGGACGTTGCGGCGCAGGGCGGCGACCTGGTCGCCGCCGAGGCCCTCGCAGGCGATGGGCTGGTGCTTGAGGACGTGCTGGGCGGCGTCACCGGCCGACGGCAGGTCGGTGAAGCCGAGCGCGATGAGGGTGCGGCGCTCGGGAATCTCCACCAGCTTCACGGTCGCGGAGACGACCACGGCGCAGGTGCCCTCGGTGCCGACCATGGCGGCGGGCAGGTCGAAGCCGTTCTCCGGCAGCAGGTGCTCCAGGCTGTACCCGGAGACCTGGCGGCGGAAGCGGCCGAACTCGGTGCGCAGCATGGCCAGATGGTTGTCGCGCAGGTTCCGCAGCTGCTCGTGGATCTCGCCGCGGCGGCCGCCCTCGTCGATGACCCGCTGCAGCTCTTCGGTGCTCAGCGGGCGCAGCGTCATGCGGACGCCGTCGTACGTGAGAACCTCCAGCTCGACGATGTTGTCGGCGGTACGGCCCCAGGCCACCGAGTGGGTGCCGCAGGCGTTGTTGCCGATCATGCCGCCGATGGTGCAGCGGGCGTGCGTGGAGGGGTCGGGGCCGAAACGCAGGCCGTACGGCTTGCACGCCTTCTGCAGCGCGGCCTGGACCAGCCCCGGCTCGACCGTGGCGGTGCGCGCCTCGGGGTCGATCTCCAGGACGCGGTTCAGGTGCCGCGAGGTGTCGATGACGACGCCGTCACCGACCGCCTGCCCGGCGATCGAGGTACCGGCGCCGCGCAGTGTGACCGCGACGTTCAGTGCGTGGCAGGCGGCCAGGGCGGCGGCCAGTTCGTCGGTGTCGGCGGGCAGTACGACAGCGGCCGGCACCTGCCGGTAGACGGAGGCGTCCTGCGCGTACTCGGCACGGCGGAGCCGCCCGAAGGCGACCTCCCCGCTCGGCACGGCCTCCCTCAGCGCACGCTCCAGCTTCTGCAGCGTCGCCTCGTCGGGCACATCGGGGCGCGGCGCGGCGGATGCGGGGGCGGACATGGCGGCTCCTTGAGGCGGGTCTTCACGATGTGCGGAACGCCGGTGGTGCGAAACCGGACCGGGGCCGGGGCGTATGTCCCGGACGTGGCAGCGCCCCGGCTCGGCAGGGCCGGCCGGGGCGCGCGGACGGGGCGGGGCGGCATGGCGGTATCGCAGGTGTCACGGACATCCCAGGGGCACCGCCCCGCGGCCTACCGGGAGGTCAGCCGAGGACCGCCTTGACAGTCTCGCCCCACAGGCGCAGGGCCTCGTCGATCTGGTTCTCGTTGACGACGAGCGGCGGCAGCATCCGGACCACGTTGCCGTGGGCGCCGCAGGGAAGCAGCAGCAGGCCGCGCTCGGCTGCCGCCGTGAGCAGCTTGCCCGCGGTGGCGCCGTCGGGGTTGCCCTCGCCGTCGACGATCTCGGAGGCGAGCATCAGGCCGAGGCCCCGGACGTCGCCGATGCCGCCGACGCCGTCGCTCGCCGGGTGGGCGGCGGCGACCTCGCGCAGTCCGGCGATCAGCTGGTCGCCGCGCTCCGCGCAGTTCTCGACGAGCTTCTCCTCCTTGATGACGTCGAGGGTGGCGATGGCGGCGGCGCAGGACACCGCGTTGCCGCCGTAGGTGCCGCCCTGCGAGCCCGGCCAGGCCTTCGCCATGAGCGCCTCGGAGGCCGCGATCGCCGACAGCGGGAACCCGCTGGCCAGGCCCTTCGCGGTGACCAGGATGTCGGGGCGGACGCCGAAGTGGTCGTGGCCCCAGAACTTGCCGGTGCGGCCGAAACCGGCCTGCACCTCGTCCAGGATGAGCTGGATGCCATGGCGGTCGGCGCGCTCGCGCAGACCTTGCAGGAACGCGGCGTTGGCCGGTACGAAGCCGCCGTCGCCGAGCACCGGCTCGATGATGAACGCGGCCGTGTCCGCGGGCGCGCTGATGGTGGCCAGCACCTGGTCCAGCTCGCGCAGCGCGAACTTGGTGGCGGTCGCCTCGTCCCAGCCGTAGTAGTAGGCGTTCGGGAAGGGCGCGACGGCCACACCCGGCATCAGCGGGCCGAAGCCGGAGCGGACCTTGGAGGCGGAGGTGGTCAGGGAGGCGGCGCCGAGGGTGCGGCCGTGGAACGAGCCCTGGAAGACCACGATGTTGGGGCGGCCGGTGGCCTGCTTGGCCAGGCGCATCGCCGCCTCGACGCCCTCACTGCCGGAGTTGGCGAAGAACAGCGAGTCCAGGCCCTCGGGCAGCACCTCGCCGAGGCGCTCGGTGAGGGTGAGCAGCGGCCGGTGCAGCACCGTCGTGTACTGGCCGTGGACCAGCTTGCCGACCTGCTCCTGGGCGGCCGCGGTGACCTTGGGGTGGCAGTGGCCGGTCGATGTCACGCCGATGCCCGCGGTGAAGTCCAGATGGGCCCGCCCCGACGCGTCGTAGAGGTAGACGCCCTCGCCGCGTTCGGCCAGGACGGGCGTGGCCTGCTTGAGGACGGGGGACAAGGCACTCATGGACGGCTCCTCGCTCGATGACCTACGGGGACTGCATGGCGGACAGGGAAGACCCCTCGCGGGTCGCCGCGGACCGCGTCGCGGACCTGCGGATCTACGGAGATCAACATCAGGCTACTTCGTAGGATTGTCAACAACCTACACTCATGCAAGCATGCAATTCCACGGCTGTCCACGAGTGAGTCGGGCCGGGAGCACAACCATCGAGCCGGGAGTCGAAGTGAGCGCAGGTACCGAGCAGCAGACACAGCAGGAGGAGTTCGTCGTCGCGTCCGTGCCCGACGGGCTGTTCATCGGCGGCAGCTGGCGCCCGGCGGCCTCCGGCGCGACGTTCGGCGTCGAGGACCCCTCGCGCGCCCGTGAGCTGCGCACCGTCGCGGACGCCGGCGCCGAGGACGCGCGAGCCGCCGCCGAGGCGGCCGCCGCCGTCCAGGAGAAGTGGGCGGCCACTGCCCCGCGCGAGCGCAGCGAGATCCTCCGCCGCGGCTTCGAGCTCCTGATGCAGCACCAGGAGGAGCTCGCCCTCCTGATGACTCTGGAAATGGGCAAGCCGCTGGCCGAGGCGCGTGGCGAAGTGGCGTACGCCGCCGAGTTCTTCCGCTGGTTCGCCGAGGAGGCCGTCCGTGTCGAGGGCGGCTACCAGACCTCCCCCGACGGCAAGGACCGCTTCGTCGTCATGAAGCGCCCGGTCGGCCCGGTCCTGCTCATCACGCCGTGGAACTTCCCGCTGGCCATGGGCACCCGCAAGATCGGCCCGGCGATCGCGGCGGGCTGCACGATGATCGTGAAGCCCGCCGAGCAGACGCCGCTGACGATGCTGAAGCTCGCCGAGATCATGGTCGAGGCCGGCGTGCCCGAGGGCGTCCTGAACGTGCTGACCACCTCCCGCCCCGGCGAGGTCGTCGAACCGCTGCTGCGCGGCGGCGTCATCCGCAAGCTGTCGTTCACCGGATCCACGCAGGTCGGCCGCCTCCTCCTGGAGCAGAGCGCCCAGCACGTGCTGCGCGTCTCCCTGGAGCTGGGCGGCAACGCGCCGTTCATCGTGTGCGCCGACGCCGACCTCGACAAGGCCGTCGAGGGCGCCATGGCCGCCAAGATGCGCAACATCGGCGAGGCGTGCACCGCCGCCAACCGCATGTACGTGCACGAGTCCGTCGCCGACGAGTTCGCCGAGCGGCTCGCCGCCCGCATGGGCTCGCTCACCGTGGGCCGCGGCACCGAGACCGGCACCGACGTCGGCCCGCTGATCGACGAGGCGGGCCGCGGGAAGGTCGACGAGCTGGTCGCGGACGCCGTCAAGCGCGGTGCGAAGGTCGTCACCGGCGGCGGGCACGCCGAGGGCGAGGGCTACTTCTACGCCCCCACGGTGCTCACCGGCGTCTCCCCCGAGTCGGCCCTGATGAGCCAGGAGATCTTCGGCCCCGTGGCCCCGATCCTCACCTTCACCGACGAGGACGAGGTGATCGCCGCGGCCAACGACACCGAGTACGGCCTGGTCTCCTATCTGTTCACCGAGAACCTGGAGCGCGCCTTCCGGATCTCCGAGAGGCTCGACACCGGCATGATCGGCCTCAACAAGGGCGTCGTGTCCAACCCGGCCGCGCCCTTCGGCGGCGTCAAGGCCTCCGGCCTCGGCCGCGAGGGCGGCCGCATCGGCCTCGACGAGTTCCTGGAGACCCGCTACCTGGCCATGCCGCTCGGCTGACGCCACGCGCCACCTGCCCACGCCCACGTATCGACGGACCACCGAACCGGAGCTGCGACACCCATGGACCGCTTCATCGAGGTTTCCCTGCCCAAGCGCGGCGTCACCGCCACCGCGAAGCTGCTCGACGACCGCGCCCCGATCACCTGCGAGGCGATCTGGAACGCCCTGCCGCTGGGCAGCGACGTCTACCACGCGAAGTACGCGCGCAACGAGATCTACACCCTCGTCCCGGCCTTCGCCCCGCAGGAGCCCCCGCTGGAGAACCCCACGATCACCCCCATCCCGGGCGACCTGTGCTACTTCACCTTCTCCAGCACCCAGATGAGCACGGCTTCGTACGGCTACGAGGCCGCCGCCGGCCAGCAGGACACCAAGGCCGCGCACGCCGAGCGCGACATCGTCGTGGACCTGGCCCTGTTCTACGAGCGCAACAACCTGCTGATCAATGGCGACCAGGGCTGGGTCCCCGGCATCGTCTGGGGCACGGTCGTCGAGGGCCTGGACCGCCTCGCCGAGGCCTCGCAGGACCTGTGGCGGGCGGGCGCGCTGGGCGAGTCGCTGCAGTTCAAGCGCGTCTGACGCAGCACCACACGTGCTGTGCCCGGCGCTTCGACGGCGCAGCGCCGGGCGCGGCCGGACAGCACGCAATGGGGGCGGGCCCGGGATGAGATCGCGGGCCCGCCCCCTTTGTGCGGCCTCGTGTCAGCCGACCGGCACGATGTCCACCGCGCCCGCCTCCCGCAGCGCGGCGTGCAGGACCGCCGAGGCGCGCAGCACCAGCTCGTCTCCGTGCCGGGCCGCCACCAGCTGGGCGCCCACCGGCAGGCCCGCGTCCGTCACACCGCAGGGCACCGAGGCGGCCGGCTGCTGCGTCAGGTTGAACGGGTACGTGAACGGCGTCCAGCCCGTCCAGCGCTTGTGCTCGCCGCCCGGCGGCACCTCGACGCCCGCCGCGAACGCGGGGATGGGGACGGCCGGCGTCAGCAGCAGGTCGTACGTCTCGTGGAAGCGGCCCATCTGCACGCCGAGCGCCATCCGGGTGTCGACCGCGCCCAGGTAGTCGAGCGCGCTCTTCGCGGCGCCCTCGCGGCACACCTCCTGGAGGCCCGCGTCGAGTTGGGCGAACTGCTCCGGGCGCAGGTTCTCGACGACCTTGGCCGCGCCCGAGAACCACAGCGTGTGGTAGGCCTCGACCGGGTCGTCGAAGCCCGGGTCGGCCTCCTCCACGTCGGCGCCGAGCTCGGCAAGGAGCCGGGCCACAGCGGCGACGCGCTCGGCCACCTGCGGGTCCACGGGGGCGCCCGCGAGCGTCGGCGCGTACGCGATCCGCAGCCCGCTCAGGGAACCCTGGGCGAGCGCCTCGGCGACGGCGGCGCGGTAGCTGCCGCGCGGCGCCTCGAGGGCCGACCAGTCGCGGCTGTCGAAGCCGGTGACGACGTCCATCAGGAGCGCCGCGTCCTCAACGGTGCGGGTCATCGGCCCGGCGTGTGCGAGGGTGCCGAACGGGCTCGCCGGGTACAGCGGAATCCGCCCGTACGTCGGCTTCATGCCGAAGATGCCGCAGAACGCGGCCGGGATGCGTACCGAGCCGCCGCCGTCCGTGCCCACCGAGAGCGGCGCCATGCCCGCGGCGACCGCGGCGGCGCTGCCGCCCGACGAGCCGCCCGACGTGGTCGACGGGTCCCACGGGTTGCGGGTCACACCGGTCAGCGGGTTGTCGGTGACGCCCTTCCAGCCGAACTCCGGGGTCGTCGTCTTGCCGACGAACACCGCGCCCTGCTCACGCATCCGCGCCACGCACGGCGCGTCCTCGTCCCACGCGCGGTCGGCCGAGATGCTCAGCGAACCGCGCAGCGTGGGGCGGCCCTTGGTGTACAGCAGGTCCTTGATGGACGTCGGCACGCCGTCGAGCAGTCCGAGCGGCTCGCCGCGGCCGCGCCGCTCCTCGCTCGCGCGCGCCCGGGCGAGTGCCTCGTCCCGGTCGACCAGGCAGAAGGCATTCAGCTTGCCGTCGACCGCAGCGATGCGGTCGAGCACGGAGACGGCGGCCTCCACCGGGGACAGCTCGCCGGTCTCGTACGCGGTGAGCAGTTCGGTGGCGGTCAGCGCGTACGGCTCCTGGGGAGACGAGGTGCTCGTGCTGGTCATCGGGGGCCCTCCTGGGATGCGGTCCGGGCGCCGGCCGGGACCGGTACGTAGCCCAGTTTCTTGTCCACGACGTTGCGCAGCGGGCGGCCGGACCGCCAGCGCGCGAAGTTGTCGGCGAAGACCTCGGCGAGGTCCTCCAGCCAGGTGTCGGTGTCGGCCGACATGTGCGGTGACACCAGCAGGTTGGGCGCGTCCCACAGCGGGCTGTCGGCGGGCAGCGGCTCCTGCCGGAACACGTCCAGGGCGGCGCCGCCCAGCTGCCCTTCCTCCAAGGCGGCCAGCAGGTCCTTCTCGACGACGAGCGGTCCGCGCCCCACGTTCAGGAAACGGGCGCCGCGCTTCATCCGCGCGAACGCCGCCGCGTCGAACATGTCCTCGGTCCGGTCCGTCAGCGGCGCCGCGCAGACCACCCAGTCGGCGACCGCGAGCAGCGCGTCGAGCTCGTCGAAGGCGTGCACCGTGCCGACCTCGGGGTCGTCGTCCCTGCGGGTGCGCCCCACCAGGTCCACCCGCAGTCCGAGCGCCCGCAGGGTGCGCACGACGGCCCGCCCGATGGGCCCGCCGCCCACCACGACCGCGCGCGTTCCCGAGACCCGCTGGGTGACCCTGTGCTGCCAGACGCGCTCGCGCTGCCGGTCGTACGTCCCCACGAAATCCTTGGCGAGGGCGACGATCTGGCCGGCCACGTACTCCGCGATGGGCTGCTCGAAGACGCCCCGCGAGTTGGTCAGCAGGACGTCGGAGTCGCGCAGGGCGGGGAACATCAGCCGGTCCACTCCGGCGCTGGCGGTGTGCACCCAGCGCGGGCCGCCCTGCGCCGGCCAGGCGGCGGGCAGGGCCTGGGTGCCGAACTCCCAGACCAGCAGCGCGTCGGCATGCGGCAGCTCTGCGGCGAGCCGCTCCTCGGGGACGCAGACGAGGTCGGCGTGGGCGGCCACGTCGTCCATGCCGGGCGGCCGCTGGTCGGCAAGCACCAGGACACGGGGGGCTGGGGAATTCTCGGTCTTCGTCACGGCGGTCCTTCGGTCGCTCGGCACTGCGGCGACGGTCGGTGGGACAGGGTGCGGACGGCGGGTCGTACGGGGACGGATGGCGGGCGGGATGCGGGTGAACGACGGTGTGTCCCCGTGTGATCGGCAGCAGATCACGGACACGGCATGCACGACGACGGACGAAGAAGCACCATGGAATGAGACGGGTGTCCGAAGATGCCGGAGCCCTTTTCCCCACCGCCGTCCACCCGCTCGCTCACCTCAGAAAACGAGCCTTTCCCCTACGGGGATTGACACGCTAAGCAGCGCGTCTTTACGTTGTCAACAATCTACAGCGCACTTCGGTTACCCGGAGGCCGACCGACCGAAACCCGCACCGTCCGCGGGCCGGGCGGCCACCCCGTACCGCCCTTCGGCACGACCTTGTCACCACGTCCACCTCAGGCGTACGGCCCGCATCCCGTACGCGTGCAGCCATGAAGGGGCTCTGCATTGGACATCACGACCTTCGGCGGACCGGTACCGCAGCGCGGCATCGGCGTGGTCGCCCCGTTCGACTTCGCGCTCGACCGCGAACTGTGGCGCTGGACCCCCGAGGAGATCTCCCTCCACCTGACCCGCACCCCGTACGTGCCGGTCGAGGTCAGCGTGGACATGGCGCGCCTGATCAGCGAGCACGAGACGCTCCAGCACGCCGTCACCGCGCTCGACGCCGTACGTCCGGTCTCGTTCGCGTACGCCTGCACCTCCGGCAGTTTCGTCGGCGGAATCGCCTACGAGCGGGCCATGTGTGCCTCCATGAGCGGCTCCGGCCGCGGCATGCCCTCCGTCACCACCTCGGGTGCCCTGCTCGAGGCACTGCAGGAGCTGGGTGCGCGCCGGGTCAGCGTGATCACCCCGTACACGCAGTCGCTGACCGACGCCCTGGCGGACTACCTGGCCCAGGCGGACATCGATGTCGTCGGCCGTGAGTACATGGGCCTGACCGGAGAGATCTGGCAGGTCGGCTACCGGGACGTCGTGGAGCTGGCCAGGTCCGCGGACCTCACGGACGCCGACTGCCTCTTCATCAGCTGCACCAACCTGGCCACGTACGACGTGCTCCCGCAGCTGGAGGCCGAACTGCGGATCCCGGTGATCTCCGCCAACCAGGTCACCATGTGGTCGGCTCTGCGCCACGCGGGCGCGCAGCCGACGGGCGACTACCAGTCACTGATCGACCCCGCGGCCCGCGCCGCCCTGGCCCCGTACCGCAGGCAGGGCATGAGGCCTTCTCCCGCGGCTACGGCCGCCGTCGAGCGGGGGCCGCTCGCCGCCACCACCGAGCCCGCGGCGCCGACGCCGGTGGACGAGCCGGCCACGGGCCTTGATCTCGCCTGACGAGCGACCACACCGGCGGCTTCCACGCACGAGGCCGCCGGTACGCACACTCTTCGCACGTAACGGACAGCCGATGACCGACTGTCAACAATCTACAGCCGGCCGGTTTCCGCAGTAGACTGCCGCCACGAAAGGACGACTGAAGCATGAGCGAGAAGACGGCGCGTGTCGGGTTCCTCTACCCCGGCCACTCCGCCGAGGACGACTACCCGCGCCTGGAGCAGCTGATCGGCGGCGCCGTCCGGCTGACCCTCGTCCACACGGACATCGGCACGGACGCCCACCGGGTGGACGACCTCCTGGAGATGGGTGCCACGCACCGCCTCAAGGCATCCCTCGGCGAGCTCCTCGCGCAGCCACAGGACGTGGTCATCTGGGCGTGCACCAGCGCCAGCTTCGTCTTCGGCCCCGAGGGCGCCCGCAAGCAGGTCGCCGAACTCGCCGAGGCCGCAGGTCTGCCCGTGGAGCGCACCTCCTCCACCTCGTTCGCCTTCGCCCACGCCGTGCAGGCGCTCGGCGTGCGCCGCCTGGCCGTCGCCGCGACCTACCCGGACGACGTGGCCGGCTACTTCGTGCGGTTCCTGGAGCACCACGGCGCCGAGGTCGTACAGGTCTCCGGACGCGGCATCATCACCGCCGCCGAGGTCGGGACGCTGGGCCGCGAACAGGTATTGGAGCTGGCCAGGAGCAACGACCACCCGGACGCCGAGGCGATCCTGCTCCCCGACACCGCGCTGCACAGCGCCGCCTGGCTCGACGAACTCGAAGAGGCCGTCGGCAAGCCCGTCCTGACGGCCAACCAGGTCACCGCCTGGGAAGGGCTGCGTCTCGCGGGCGACACGGAGCCGCGCGAGGGACTCGGATCGCTCTTCCGCCTGACCCGGCAGCCTGATTCACCCACCCCCGCGACCGTGTGATCCGACGGCCGCCCCGATCCGAGGAAACGAACTGAATATGGCCACTGCGAAACCCCTGCGACCGGTCAAGCGGGAGCCTGCGGCGACCGTCATCGCCACCCAGCTCACCGAAGCGATCATGGACGGCAGCCTCGCCCCGGGCACCCAGCTGGGCGAGGCCGAACTGGCGGGCCAGCTCGGCGTGAGCCGGGGGCCGCTGCGCGAGGCACTGCAACGCCTCGTGCAGCAGGGCATCGCCGTCAGCGCCCCGCACCGCGGCGTCTTCGTGACACGGCTGGACGAGCACGATGTCCGCGACATCTACCTCGCCCGCACCGTCATGGAGTCCGCCGCCTGCCGCCTCGTGCTGCAGGGGGATCCGCAGCGCACGGCGGACCGCCTCGCCAGGGTGCACCGCACCATGGAGACGGCGGCCCGCCGCCGCAACTACGCGGCCCTGAGCACGGCCGACATGGACTTCCACCAGGCCCTCGTCGAGGAGTCCGGCAGCCCGCGCCTGCAGCGGATCGCGCAGACACTCTTCGTGGAGACCCGGATGTGTCTGTCGGCCCTCACCGAGGACCACCCGGACCCCGACGCCTTGGTCGAGGAGCACGCGGGCCTCATCGAGGCACTCCGCGACGGGGATGAGTCCCGGCTCCTCGCCCTGCTCGACGACCACATGCAGGACGCGGTCCATCGACTGACGGGCCCGGACCTGGCGCCGGAGTCCGCCACCTCGGCCGCGGCGGCAGGCTGACACACGAAGAGTCACTCATGGGTCCCCCATCCCAGGCGGCTTCCTCACAGAGTTCCCGGATGGGCAGATCGGGCATGTACTGAGTCGGCGCTTCCTGGTGTCGACGCTCGCCGCCGCTCAGGCGGGCCCGCCGAATCCGGTGGGCTCCGGCCGCGAGTGCCGGCCGGATGCTTCCTCGGAACCGGCAGTGGCGCACTGTGCACGGCGGCACGAGGGGGGCGGCCACTCGTGAGGCCCGCCGTCCTTCCCTGGACGGCGGGGGGGCGCCGTACGCCGGGCCAGTCGTCCTGCATCCGCGGGAGGTCGGTGCGCGCGTCCTGAGCGGGACAGCTGGCCCGCAGGGCAGCGCGGGGATCGCTCGGGGCGAGCCACGCGGTGTTCAGGTTGCTGCCTTATCGTGCGCGCGGACCGCGGAACAGTCCGCGGGTACCGTCCGGCAAGGAGAGACAACGTTGAGCGGCACGCCTCCACAAGCAGCCGGGATGCCGGACGAACTCCAGCGGCGCCTGGGGGTGCCGGACGCGGTGATGATCGGGTTGGGGTCGATGATCGGCGCCGGGATTTTCGCCTCCCTGGCCCCGGCCGCCCGCGCGGCCGGCTCCGGTCTCCTGCTCGGTCTCGCCCTGGCCGCAGTGGTCGCCTACTGCAACGCCACCTCCTCCGCCCGGCTCGCCGCCCTCTACCCGGCCTCGGGCGGCACCTACGTCTACGGGCGTGAGCGGCTCGGCGAGTTCTGGGGCCACCTGGCCGGCTGGGCGTTCGTCGTGGGGAAGACCGCCTCGTGCGCGGCCATGGCCCTGACCATCGGCTCCTACGTCTGGCCCGGCCAGGCACACGCCGTCGCGGTGGCCGCCGTGGTGGCCCTGACCGCGGTCAGCTACACAGGTGTCCAGAAGTCCGCCCTGCTCACCCGCGTCATCGTGGCCCTCGTCCTCGCGGTGCTCGCTGCCGTCGTGGTCGCCTCCCTCACCTCCGGCGCCGTGGACACGGCCGGCCTGCACATCGCCTCGGATGCGACTGCCGGCGGCGTGCTCCAGGCGGCGGGCCTGCTGTTCTTCGCGTTCGCCGGCTACGCCCGCATCGCCACCCTCGGCGAGGAGGTCCGCGACCCGCAGCGCACCATCCCGCGCGCCATCCCGTTCGCCCTCGGCATCACCCTTGTCGTCTACACCACCGTCGCCATCGCCGTCCTGCTGGTCCTCGGCCCGGACGGCCTCGCAGCCGTTGGAGCACCTCTGACGGAGGCCGCGCGCGCGGCCGGCGCCGACTGGCTCGTCCCCGTCGTAAGCATCGGCGCCGCCGTCGCCGCCCTCGGTTCCCTGCTCGCCCTCATCCTCGGCGTCTCCCGCACCACTCTGGCCATGGCCCGCGACCACCACCTGCCCCGCGCCCTCGCCGCCGTGCACCCGAAGTTCAAGGTCCCCCACCGGGCCGAACTCCTCGTCGGCGCCGTCGTCGCCGTAGCGGCCGCGAGCACGGACGTGCGCGGAGCGATCGGCTTCTCCTCCTTCGGCGTCCTGGCCTACTACGCCATCGCCAACGCCTCCGCCTGGACCCTGAGCCCGGCCGAAGGCCGCCCTGCCCGGATCATCCCCGCCTTCGGCCTCGTCGGCTGCCTCGTCCTGGCCTTCGCCCTCCCCCTGACCTCAGTCATCGCCGGAGCCGCCGTACTCCTCGCCGGCGCCGCCGCTTACGGCGTCCGCCACGCGGCTACGCGGTAGCGCACTCGTCGAGGCGGACGCCGCGGGAACGAGGATCCCCGACGTCACGGACGCGTGCTGGTGTGCTCGAAGCCGGTGACGAGGTGCAGCCCGGAAATCTGGCAAGACCGACACGGTCCGACCTGGCCGCGCAGCGAGCCCGAACGCGGACGGCACCCTCGTCGCCGCCCCCGACGCACACGTGCCCGACCCGCTTGCCTGCTCCGACGTGATGGGCACCGGTTGGTGGGTCGCCATCGCCGCCGCCGTACAGAAGGGCGACACCGTCGCGGTCGTCGGCGACGGCGCCGACCAAGTCCTGGAATGCGTCGGCACCGAGCAGTCCACCCAGCAAGCCCGGAACCCAATTCCTTGACATGTCCCTGACTCGAGAGCAG
Source organism: Streptomyces sp. NPDC055400 (assembly GCF_053644375.1). Lineage (NCBI taxonomy): Bacteria > Bacillati > Actinomycetota > Actinomycetes > Kitasatosporales > Streptomycetaceae > Streptomyces > Streptomyces sp. NPDC055400. The sequence goes on from NZ_JBSHLM010000009.1 coordinate 59,271, forward strand.
TCTCACGGCAGCCTCCCGCCACTCAACGCGGCTCGACCGCCGAAGACAAGGGATTCACCGTGGGTACGAGCACCGGACAGACGGCTGCCACGCGCAGCCACCGCAACCGCGCTGTCGTCGCCAGCACGGTGGGCACCGCCATCGAGTGGTACGACTTCTTTCTCTACGGGACGGCCGCGGCGCTCGTCTTCCCGCACCTGTTCTTCCCCGGCCAGTCCGACTACACCGGCGTCCTCGCCTCCTTCGCGACCCAGTTCGTCGGCTTCGCCGCCCGCCCCGTCGGTGCCGCGATCTTCGGACACTTCGGCGACCGAGTCGGCCGCAAGTCCACTCTCGTCATCACACTCCTGCTGATGGGGGTGAGCACCGTTCTCATCGGATGCCTGCCCACGTACGACTCGATTGGCCTCGCCGCGCCGATCCTGCTCGTCGTCCTGCGCGTCGTGCAGGGCATCGGCGTCGGCGGTGAGTGGGGCGGCTCGGTGCTGCTCGCCATGGAGTGGGGTCCGAGAAAACGCCGCGGCCTGATGGCGAGTTGGCCGCAGATGGGTGTGCCGCTCGGACTGCTCGCCTCGACCGGCATGGTCCGCTGGATGACCTCGGCGACCGGCGCCGACTTCGAGAGCTGGGGTTGGCGGATCCCCTTCCTGGCCAGCGCCGTCCTCATCGCGATCGGCCTGTACGTACGGCTGCGGGTCGTGGAGAGCCCCGACTTCAGCGCGGTCAAGAACGCGCGGGCCGTGGTCCGGATGCCCGGTTGGGAAGTGCTGCGCCACCAGTGGCGTGAGGTCCTCACAGCGGCGTTCGTACGCCTCTCCGAGCAGGCACCGTTCTACCTCTTCATCACCTTCGTGCTCGCCTACGGGACCGAACACCTCGGCCTCGCCCGCAGCGACCTGCTCGACGACACGCTCGTCGCGGCCGCCGTCGGGCTCGTCTCCATCCCGCTCTTCGGCCATCTCTCCGACCGGATCGGACGCCGCCTCGTGTACGGGATCGGAATCGCCTGCGTCGCCGCGTTCGCGTTCCCGTACTTCGCGCTCCTGAACACCGGGTCGTCGGGCCTGGTGCTGCTGGCGATCGTGCTGTCCCTCGTCTTCCACGATGTGCAGTACGGCCCTCAGGCCGCGCTCATCGCGGAGGGCTTCGGCACACAGGTCCGCTACAGCGGCGCCGGCCTCGGCTACCAGCTCGCCTCGGTCATCGCGGGCGGCCCGGCGCCGCTGATCGCCGCGGCGATCCTGGAGGACACCGGGTCGAGCATCGGGATCAGCATCTACATGGTGGGCTGCTGCGTGCTCTCCTTCGTGGCACTGCTGCTCATACCGCGGCGCGCGGACTCCGGCCTGACGGTGGAGAAGCCGGCACCGCAGGAGACGGAGGAGCGGCCCGCCGGAACGTGATCGGCCTCAGGGCGGGTCGTGGCAGCAACCGGCCCGCCCCGCCCCGCTATCGAACGCGACGACGCAGCCGTCGAGTTGTGGAAGAAGGGACGTCTGCGAGCTGTGGAAGAAAGGACGTCTGACCGCGGGTAAGAGCACAGCAGCTGCGCTCGGTGCGAGATCGGCGGACTCGGGGCCCACGCGTCCCCGACCCTTTCCGAGATAGTCCTCGATGTCCTTGGCGACCGTGACATCCCGGTTCTGGGCACTGTGGAGTTCGGGTATGCCGTCCCGAATCTGCCGATGCCGGTCGGCACCCACGTCGGCCAACCTCTCAGAGCCTCCCGTAACGATCCACCCCCACCGCCCACTCCCCCGCACGGCACAATTGCCAACTGGCCACGCAGGAAAGAGTTTTACTGGGCCAGAAGCGTGTCTCAGCCGACCCGAGCACATGAACCCCAGGGATAGTCGGCGGCCAGTTGGTGTCGCAGACGTCACTGCTCGATACCTCGATACCTCGATGTCCGATGGCACGACCGGCGCCGGTCAGGGAACCGCGGCCTCAGCAAGTTCGTGTTCTGGTACGGGCGGACGAGAAGTGCGTGAAGACCGGGCGAGGTTCGCGGGGAAGAAATCATGCAGATTATCGAGGTGACCGGCTATGCCGTCCGATCTGCTGTCATCACCATGCGACGGACGGGAAAGCCATTTGAGTTTGTGATCTTCCCGATGCTGCATGTGGCTTCGCCGACGTTCTACTCCCAAGTCCGTCTCAGGCTCAGAGAATGCGACCTCATCGTCGTCGAGGGAATCCGAGGAAGGTCGGCCGGAGTGAGCTCCCTGACCCTCGCTTACCGGTTCGCACCACGCCGGCGGCGCAACGGCCTCCAGGAGCAGAGCGACGGGCTGCTGCTTCCCGAGGGCGTGCCGGTTGTCAACCCGGATGTGACCGCGGCGGAGGCTCTCGCGGAACTGAAGACGCTGCCGCGTTCGACGTACCTCCTGCTCATGATCGCGGCGCCCGTCATGGGCCTGGTGTTCGCGCTGCGCGGCCCGCGCGCCTTCCTCGACGAGGACCTGGTGGTGGAGGACCTGCCGTCGACGCTGCGGGCGGAGATGCTGGCAGACAATGATGTCGAGCACGCGATGATGGGGCGGCGCGACCAGCGGTTGCTCGACGCGCTCGGCGAGATCCACACGGAGCGCGGCGAGGAACCGCTCCGGGTTGCCATCGTCTACGGGGCCGGCCACGTACCGGCGATCGTGTCGGGGCTGTGGAATCGATACGGGTACCGCCCACGCGAAGCGGAATGGCTTACCGTCCTCATCCCGTCATAGCCCCCGAAGCGAGAGCGGCTGACGAGTCCGAGAACTCTGCACCGCCTCGCGCCCGCCAGCGTTCAACTCGTTCCGCAGCTCAGCAAGGGGTGCAGGGTCGGCGAAGATGCCGCCGAGAGACCTCGTATCGCCCGAAGCGCCGTTCACTTGGTCACTTCTGGCAGGTGCCTGAGATCGACTCGCGATCGGCTTCCCCCAGCGCCATGGTCCGCGACCTCGCGAGTGTGGAGGCGTGCGGCGGCCTCCGGGAGCAGGGCGAAGTCCCGTGCTGTCCGTCCTTGTTCGTTTCTGCGCGCTGTTCCTCTACTCCCTCGAGGAGGTCATCAACTACCGCAGGACATCTGCCTGGTGACGGAGTCGGCGTGGGGTGCGCGTCCCCGCTCCACGCCACCACTGGACGGCTTCAGGCGCAGCCACGGGTCGGCACATCCGGACGCCGACGACCCCGTGTGGCGCGTCCCGCCGGGCGGCGAAAGGGATGCGTCGTGCCTTCGGCGTCGGCGAACTACCGTACCCTGCTGCGCACTTCGGGTGCCGCGGCCTTCTTCCTTCCCGCCGCTGTCGGGCGTATCGGCATCGCCATGACGGGGATCGGCATCGTCTGGCTGGTGCACGCACGCACCGGGTCGTACGCCGCCGCGGGCCTCGTCACCGGCGGATTCGCTGTCGCGGACGCCGTCGCCGGCCCCCAGATCGGGCGCCTGGTCGACCGGTTCGGGCAGGCGCGGATACTTCCATACGCGCTGGGCGCGCATGCCGGGGCCGTGACCCTCCTGCTCACCGACGCCGTTCCGGACCTCGTCGCCGGAGTGCTCATCGGGGCAACGCTTCCCCAGCTCAGCGCCCTGTCCGCCGCTCGCTGGTCCGCCCTGCTGTCCGGCGAACGGGCTGCCGCGCTGCCCACCGCCTTCGCCCTGGAGGCCCTCGCCAACGGCGTGTCCTACCTGGCCGGGCCGGCCCTGGTGAGCGTCCTGGGCGCTGCGGGCCACCCAGACGCCGGGGTACTGCTCGCCGCCGCGCTCGTCGTCGGCGGCGGGCTCGCCCTCGCCGCCCAGCGCCGCACCATGCCGCCCCTCACCGGCCGCGCCGAACGCCTGCATGCCGGACGCGCCCTGCTCCGCTCCGCATTCCTGCGGCAAGTCGCGCTCGGCCTCGCGCTCGGGGTGTTCTTCGGCGCCATGCAGGTGTCCGTTACCGCGTACGCCGTCGGACGCGGCACGCCGGACGCGGCAGCGCTGCTCTATATCGCCTCCAACTGCACCAGTCTGGCCGGTGGTTGGGCCTACGGAGCATGGCGCCAGGGCGGCTCACCCCGGCGTCACCAGGCCGCAGCCGCCGCCTGCCTCACCCTCGCGAGCCTCCCGCTGACCTTCCTCGAAGCTCCCCTCGCGGTCGGCGCCACCCTCGCCCTGACCGGACTCGCGGTGCCGGTCCTACTGATCCTCACCTCCGTCCTCACCGAGTCGTCGGTCCCGCGCGCCGTCCTCACCCAGGCGTTCACCTGGGGCAACTCCGCAAGCGCGGCAGGAATCGCGGGCGCCGCGGCGATCGCGGGGCGGGTGGTGGACGCGGGCGGTGCGCACGGCGGTTTCGGTGTAGCGGCGGGGGCCGCGGTGGTGATGACGGCCCTGGCGCTCGACGGGCTGCGGGGCTCATCACCGGACGCGCCGAAGGCGTCCGCGCCCACAGCATCCACGGCGCCGAGTTTGCCGGTCACACGGCGGGATTCGTCCACGAACCGCAAGGCACGCTGAACACCGGAGAGCGGGATCGCCCGGTCGCTCTGCGGGGGCGCTGTCGTCGCGAGGTGGGCGGCCGGGTCGTTCGGTTACGGTCAAGTTGCCCAATACGTAAGGCGGTTGCGATTCAACACTTGACAGGTGCGCATCACCGCGCCACTTTGGGAGCGCTCCCACCATCAAGACTTGCGCGCTTCCCCACCCTCTGCACCCCACACCTTCGAGGCATGAACCCAAGGCATGGGCGCTGTCGCGCGCCCGTGCCCCGGTTGCTCTCGGCCGAGGAAAGCGAACGTCATGATTCCGGTACAGCGTTCCCTACCCCGCGGCCCGGGCAGGCCGCTCGGCCTGTCAATCGCCGCGTGCGCCTTCGGGATCCATGTCGACGGTGACCTGGTTCGGGGCACCGAGCCGTAAGCACAGCGGTGCCCCGGAACAACCTCTCGACCCGCCTTCGGGGAGTGCCCGAAGGCGCACGCAGGAAAGGAAACGGAGCCGCATGAGATCACGAAGTTCTACCCGGCACGGGATACGCAGGAAGTTCGCCGCACTCTCCGCCCTGGCGCTCGGAGCGGCCCTGGCCGTGGCCGTCCCCACCCCGGCTTCCGCCGCGGCCCGCGTCGACAACCCGTACGCCGGAGCCAAGGCGTATGTGAACCCGCAGTGGTCCGCCAGGGCCGCCGCGGAGCCGGGCGGCAGCGTCATCGCCGACGAACCCTCGTTCGTCTGGATGGACCGCATCGCGGCCATCGAGGGTGCGGGAGACGCGATGAGCCTGCGCGAGCACCTCGACGAGGCCCTCGACCAGGGCGCGAACCTCTTCCAGGTCGTCATCTACGACCTTCCGGGACGCGACTGTGCCGCGCTGGCCTCCAACGGTGAACTCGGCCCCACCGAACTCGACCGGTACAAGACCGAGTACATCAACCCCATGGCCGACATCCTCGACGACCCCGCCTACGCGAACCTGCGCATCGTCACCATCATCGAACCGGACTCACTGCCCAACCTCGTCACCAACGCGGGCGGCACCGCCGGATCCACCACCCAGTGCGCGACCATGAAGGCGAACGGCAACTACGAGAAGGGTGTGGGCTACGCGCTCCACACCCTGGGGGCCATCCCCAACGTCTACAACTACATCGACGCCGGGCACCACGGCTGGCTGGGCTGGGACACCAACTTCGTGCCGGCGGCCCAGGAGTTCAAGAAGGCCGCGACCACCGAAGGAGCCACGGTCGCGGACGTCCAGGGCTTCATCGTCAACACGGCCAACTACTCGGCTCTGAAGGAGCCGTACTTCAAGGTCACCGACTCGGTGAACGGAACGACGGTGCGTCAGTCCAAGTGGGTGGACTGGAACTTCTACGTCGACGAACTCTCCTTCGCGCAGGCCCTGCGCACGGAAATGGTCAATCAGGGCTTCGCCTCGAACATCGGCATGCTCATCGACACGGCCCGCAACGGCTGGGGCGGCTCCGCCCGGCCCACCGCCGCCGGCCCGCTGACCAACGTCGACGACTACGTCAACGGCGGCCGGATCGACCGGCGCATCCACCCGGGGAACTGGTGCAACCAGAAGGGGGCCGGCATCGGTGAGCGGCCCACCACCGCCCCGGAATCCGGCATCGACGCGTACGTCTGGGCCAAGCCCCCGGGCGAGTCGGACGGCAACAGCCAGCCCATCGCGAACGACGAGGGCAAGGGCTTCGACCAGATGTGCGATCCGACGTACACGGGTAACGGGCGCAACGGCAACAACCTGACCGGCGCACTGCCCGACTCACCGCTGGCGGGCCACTGGTTCTCCGCCCAGTTCCAGGAGCTGCTGCACAATGCGTACCCGCCCCTGGGCGGCAGCGGTGGCGACACCCAGGCGCCCACCGCACCGACCGGCCTCACGGTCACGGGCAAGACGAGCGGCAGCGTCTCGCTGTCCTGGACGGCGTCGACCGACAACACCGGCGTCACGGCGTACGACGTGTACCGCGCAGGGGTGCAGGTGGGCTCCTCGGCGACCACCTCCTTCACCGACACGGGGCTCACCGCCTCCACGTCGTACAGCTACACGGTCAAGGCCCGCGACGCGGCCGGGAATGCTTCGGCGGCCTCCGCGGCGGTCTCGGCCACCACGTCAGACGGGGGCGGAACCGGCACCGGCACCCTCAAAGTCCAGTACAAGAACAATGACTCCTCCCCCACCGACAACCAGATCCGGATGGGCCTGCAGCTGGTCAACACCGGGACCACCGCGGTGAACCTGTCCACGGTGAAGGTGCGCTACTGGTTCACCCCCGAGGCCGGTGCGAGCAGCTTCAGCACCGCCTGCGACTACGCGGTGCTGGGCTGCGGCACCCTGACCCAGAACGTGACGGCCTCGGGCAGTCCGGCCGCCGGGGCCAGCCACTACCTGGAGGTCGGCTTCGGCAGCGGCACCCTCGCGGCGGGGGCCTCCACCGGAGAGATGCAGTTGCGCTTCAACAAGACCGACTGGTCGAACTTCAACGAGGCCGACGACTACAGCCGCTCCACGAACACGGCGTACGCCGACGCGTCGAAGATCGGCGTGTACGTGGGCGGCACCCTGAGCTGGGGCACCGCGCCCTGACCTGACCTGACCGGCCTCGTGGCCCTGATGCGCCCCTGCCCGTCCTGTCGCCCCCGTCGCCGCGTGCGTCTCGCGGTGGCGGGGGCGACGCCTGTCGTGGCGCGACGGGGCGTTCCGGCCCCCGGCGGCGTGCCGACGTGACGCCGTCGTCGAAATTCGTCGAAAATCTCGGCGATACATGGACGGCCCGAGGGTCCGTACCTAGTCTCTCCGTTGTCGTCGCGCAGATGAACGCGCAGACCGACGCATCGAAATCTTTCGACGGCGGTTCGGTCACGGGAGCAGTAGGACTGGGAAGACAGGCAGCTCAGGATGGTCGGCATCACCGAGGTGGCACGGCACGCAGGCGTCGCCGTCAGCACCGTCTCGTACGTGCTCAGCGGGAAGCGCCCCATATCGCCGCCGACCCGTCAGCGCGTCCTCGATTCCGTCGCTGTTCTGGGCTACCAGCGGCCGGCTTCCACCCGTTCGCACGCCATCGGGCTGGCCGTGCGCGTCGATGACGGCGCGCACCGGCCGCTCCTCGCCGAGTTCATGCTGTCCGCGACTGTCGCCGCGCGCCGCCACCACAGCAACATCCTTCTCCTCACCGACCACGCGGATCACGGTGTGCTGGACGCCGCCCTGCTCGACGGACTGATCCTGATGGACATCGGGATCCGTGATCCGCGGCTGGAGACCGTGCGAGGGCTGCCGGTCCCGACGGTGCTGATCGGCCTGCCCCACGATCCGGCCGGCCTGACCTGCGTCGACCTGGATTTCCGTGCGGCCGGAGGCCTGTGCGTGGACCATCTCGCCGACCTCGGCCACCGAGAGGTGATACTGCTCGGCGCGCCCGAGGCCGCGTACCGGCGCCGCACCGGATTCGCCGTACGGACCGTTGCCGGCGCACTCGAGCGGGCCGCGGTCCGAGGGGTCCGGCTCACGCACCGGTCGGTCGAGGGGGACTGGGACAGCACGGCGGGCACCCTGACGCGGGTGCTCCAGGAGCGCCCGGACGCCACGGCTCTGATCGTGCAGAACGAAGCCGCGACCCCGCACCTCGCGCCCCTTCTGCGCAGTTTCGGCCGGGCCCTGCCCGAGGACATGTCCCTCGTCGTCGTGGGCTCGGACGCGGTAGCGACCGCAGGCACCCCGCAGTTGACCTCGGTCGCAGTACCCGCGGCCGCACTCGCGGAGCGAGCCGTCGAGTTGCTCAGCCAGCTGCTGGACGGCAGGAGTACCGACTCCGGCGGGGCGCCCACTCTGCTGGAGCCGCGGCTCACCGTCCGGGCCAGCAGCGGGCCGCCCCCGTCCTCCTGATCTGCACCCTCTGCCGCCACCTGCCGGTGACCGACGGCGCTCTCGCCGTGCCCCCGCGCAGTCGTCCGCGCGGCCCTCCCTACGACCCCGAAGGGCACACCTTTGTCCCCCCGCACCCGCGCAGCCACCGCCGCCTGCGCCGCATTCGCCCTCACCACGACGTTGAGCGGCTGCGGACTCATCACGGCCGACACACCGCCGAACACCCTGACCGTCTCGGACTACTACACCGCCGAGCCGGGCAACACGGCCCTGACCGAGATCCTCCGGTCCTGCGGACGTCAGACCGGCGTGAGCGTCGTGCGCGAGGTCATGCCCCGCGCACAACTGGTACCCAAGCTGTTGAGGGACGGAGCCGCGAAGACCCTCCCGGATCTGGTGCTGAGCGACAACCCGGACCTGCCCAAGCTCGCCTCGACGGGAGCTCTGCTGCCGCTCGAAGGCCGGGTGAAGACCGAAGGGTTCTACGAGAGCGTCCTCAAGGCGGGCACGTACAAGAACAAGCTGTACGGCGTCGCCCCGGGTGTGAACGGGCTCGCCCTCTTCTACGACAAGGCCGTCTTCAAGAAGGCAGGCCTCGAGCCGCCCACCACCTGGAAGGAACTCCGCAAGAGCGCGGCCGAGCTCACCGAGGAGCACCGCTACGGCCTTGCCCTCTCGGCAGTCGCCACCGAGGAAGGCTCCTGGCAGTACGAACCCTTCTTCTGGGGCGCGGGCGCGGACTTCGCACAGCTGGACTCGGCCGAGTCGGTGTCCGCGCTGACGTACTGGACGTCGCTCTTCGAGGACGGCTCGATATCGAAGTCGGCGCTGAACTGGCAGCAGTCGGACGTGGCGGAGCAGTTCATCGGCCACCACGCCGCCATGATGATCAACGGCTCCTGGCAGCTGGCCGCACTTTCTGCCGAGAAGGGGCTCGACTACGGCGTCGTGCCGCTCCCCACGCAGGACAGCCGCTCCCCCTCGGTCACCCCGCTCGGCGGCGAGACCTGGGCGGTGCCCAAGGGAGACAAGCAGGACAAGGCCGTCCAGGTCCTCAACTGTGTGCTCAGCAAGGACCACATGATCCAGTGGGCCCGGCTGCGAGCCGACGTACCCGCCGACCCGGCAGTCGCAGAGCAACTGGTCAGGGAGCAGCCGGACCTCGCCCCCTTTGTGGCCAGCGCGCCCAACGCCCGGTCCCGCACCGCCGAGTTGGGCACCGCCTACCCGGCCGTGTCCAAGGCGCTGTACACCGCACTCCAGCACGCCGCCATCGGACAGCTGAGCCCGGCGAAGTCCCTCGCCGCCGCTCAGCGCCAGGCCCGGTCCGCAGACCACTGATCAGGCGAGGTGCCCTCATCATGACGACCCTTCTGGACAAGCCTGTCCGCTCCGCAGCACACCGGGACAGCCGGACCGCCGGCGCCGCCCGCCGGGCGCGACTGGCACGCATGAGCTTCTACGTCCCCGCCGTCCTCTACCTGGTGATCTTCTTCGGCTACCCCGTCGTCGCCAACCTGGTCATGTCGTTCCAGGACTACACGGTGACGTCCTTCTACAACGGCGGCGCCCCCTTCACCGGCCTCGCCAACTACACGGCGATCTTCACCGACGAGCTGTTCTCCACGTCCCTGTGGAACACAGCCGTGTTCACCATCGCCTCGCTGATCCTGCAGTTCGCCATCGGCCTCGGCCTCGCACTGTTCTTCCGCCGTCGCTTCGCGCTCAGCAGCACCCTGCGTGCCCTGCTCCTGCTGCCCTGGCTGCTGCCGCTCCTGGTCTCCGGCACCGTCTTCCGCTGGCTGCTCGACCAGGACTACGGCGTGGTCAACCAGGTGCTGCTCAGCCTGCACCTCATCCATGACCCCGTCCCCTGGCTGGTCAGCCCCGACCACGCCATGACCGCCATCGTCATCGCCAACGTCTGGATCGGCATCCCCTTCAACATGGTGATCCTCTACGGCGGCCTGCAGTCCATTCCACCGCAGTTGTACGAAGCCGCCTCGCTCGACGGCGCGGGCGCCTGGCAGAAGTTCCGCCACGTCACCTGGCCGCTGCTGCGCCCGACCACCTCCGTCGTGGTGATGCTCGGACTGATCTACACGATCAAGGCGTTCGACGTCGTCATGGTGCTCACGCAAGGCGGCCCGGCGGACTCCACGCAACTGCTGTCCACCTGGTCGTACGCGCTCTCCTTCACGAACCTGCAGTTCGGCCAGGGCGCCGCCGTCAGCAACGTCCTCATCGTCATCGCCATGCTCTTCGCGCTCGTGTACCTGCGCACCGTGCGCGCCGAACAGTTGGAGAGGTAGTCCCGATGTCGTCTCCCGCAGCCCTGCGTGCTGCCCGCCGCTGGAGCAGCACGGTGATCGCCCTCGTGATCGTCGGCGTCCTGCTCTTCCCGCTGTACTGGATGGTCAACGCCTCGCTCCAGCCCGGCCATGCCCTGCTGAGCATCCCGCCCAAGTGGTTCCCCACGGATCCCACCCTCGACGGGTACCGCGCCGCCTTCGACACCCAGGGACGGCACCTGGTCATCAGCCTCTTCGTGGCCTGCGGCAACGTACTGATCACCCTCGCCCTCGCGGCTCCGCTGGCGTGGGCGCTGGCGAAGTTCCGTCTGCGCTGGGCCGCGCTGCTGCTGTTCGTCCTGCTGATCGTGCAGATGGTCCCGGGCATCGTGAAGGCCAACTCGCTCTTCGCGCTCTACAGCGAGCTCGGACTGCTCAACAACACCATCGGGCTGATGCTGGCTCAGTCCACGCTGTCCGTACCGTTCGCCGCGGTGCTGCTCCGCGCCCAGCTGCGCGACATCCCCACCGAGGTCATCGAGGCCGCAGCGCTGGACGGTGCGGGGTCCTGGCACACCTTCCTGCGCATCGTCGTCCCCATGAGCCGCAACGGCCTCATCACCGCGGGCCTGTTCGCGTTCCTGTTCTCCTGGGCCGACTTCCTCTTCGCGATCACTCTCACCTCACGCGACGCGGTGACCCCGGTCACCGTCGGCATCTACCGCTTCATCGGCGCCAACGCCACCGACTGGAACGCCCTCATGGCCTCGGCCGTCCTCGCCTCCATCCCGGCGGCGGTACTGCTGGTCATCGCCCAGCGGTACATCGCGGTCGGGATCACCGGAGGCTCGGTCAAGGACTGACCGGAACCAGGCGCCAGGACCAAGCACCCCTTCTTTTCTTTGCACTGGAGAAACACCTTGAGCACCTTCCGGGAACACGACGGCGGCCTGGAGTGGCACGGCGGGCACGAGTCGCTGCGTATCGAGCCCTGGGGGCCCGACTCCGTCCGAGTACGGACCGCACTCGGCCCGCTCCGCGACGACATCCCCGGCGCCCTCCTGGGGCCCGCCGACACCGAGGCCGAGATCATCGTCCCGGACCTGGCCGGCCTGACCGTCTTCAAGAACGGCCTGGGCTCACCCGCGGATCCGGTGCCGCCCGCCCGCCTGGTCAACGGCCGCATCACCGCAGAGCTGACCGTCGACGGCGTACTGCGCTTCGTCCGCACCGAGGACGGAACGGAACTCCTCGCCGAGCGCCCCGCCCATTTCTGGTGGCCCGGCACCCGCGTCCACACCCCTGTCGGGCACGGATACCACCGCTTGGAGCAGAACTTCCAGGCATACGAGGCGGAACGGCTGTACGGCCTCGGGCAGCGCCAGCACGGACTGCTCGACCAGAAGGGCACCGTCATCGACCTGGTGCAGCGCAACACGGAGATCACCATCCCGTTCGTGCTGTCCAGCCGAGGCTACGGCCTCCTGTGGAACAGCCCCGCCGTCGGACGTGTCGAAATGGTGCGGACCGGCACCCGCTGGGTCGCCGACAGCGCCCGCCAGATCGACTACTGGATCACCGCGGGCGAGCAGCCCGCAGACATCCTCCGCTCCTACGCGGACGCCACCGGCCACGCCCCCGCGTTCCCCGACTGGGCCACCGGTTTCTGGCAGTGCAAACTGCGCTACCGGACGCAGGACGAGCTCCTCGAGGTCGTGCGCGAGTACAAACGCCAGGGTCTGCCGATCTCGGTGATCGTCGCCGACTTCTTCCACTGGACCCGGCTGGGAGACTGGAAGTTCGACCCCGCCGAGTGGCCCGACCCGGCCGCCATGGTCCGGGAACTCGACGAGCTCGGCGTCAAGCTCATGGTCTCCATCTGGCCGTCGGTGAACCGCTCCAGCGAGAACTACGACGAACTGGAGCGCCGCGGCCTGTTCGCCGCCAACGAGTACGGCACCCCGGCCCATGCCACATGGATCGACAAGGGCGCCGACCATCGCGTCATGGTCTCCTTCTACGACCCGACCAACCCCGAGACCCGCGCCTACGTATGGTCCAAAGTCCAGGAGAACTACCAGCGCCTCGGCATCAATCTGTGGTGGCTGGACGCCTGCGAGCCGGAGATGAAGCCCGGCCACCCGGCCAACCTCCGGTACCACGCCGGTCACGGCCAGGAGGTCGCCAACCTCTACCCGCGCGAAAACGCCCGCCTGTTCCACGAGGGAATGGCAGCCTCCGGCAACACCGACGGCATGTCCTTCTCCCGCTCCGCCTGGGCGGGCAGCCAGCGCTACGGCACCGCCGTGTGGTCCGGAGACATCGGCACGGACTTCGCCGCCCTGCGCGCACAGATCGCCGCGGGTCTCAACATCGGCCTGTCCGGCATCCCCTGGTGGACCACCGACATCGGCGGCTTCCACGGCGGCGACCCCGATGACCCGGCCTACCGCGAAGTCCTCGTCCGCTGGTTCCAGTTCGGCGCGCTCTGCCCGATCTTCCGCCTGCACGGCTTCCGGCTGCCGTGGCTGCCCCTGGGCGGCGAGATGACGGGCGGCCCCAACGAGGTCTGGTCGTACGGCGAAGAGGCGTACGAGATCATGCGAGGCTACCTGGAACTGCGCGAGCGCCTCCGCCCGTATGTCGCCGAGCAGATGGCCACCGCCGCCCGTGAGGGGCTGCCCCCGATGCGCCCGCTCTTCCTCGAGTTCCCCCAGGACGAGACGGCCTGGACGGTCGCCGATCAGTTCCTGCTCGGCCCCGATCTCCTGGTCGCTCCCGTCACAACCGCCGGCGCAACGCGCCGTGAGGTCTATCTGCCGACGGGCGCACGCTGGAGGTGCGCCTGGACGGACGCGACGTACGAGGGAGGCTCTTGGCACACAGTCGACGCCCCACTCGACCGGATTCCACTCCTGCTGCGCGACGACGCCCAGCTGCCCGTGAGCGGCTGACGGAGCGGCCCGGTGCTGGGAGCCCCTGGGGCTCCCAGCACCCCGGCGCGGTCGCTTCTGAGCCTGGGGGTGCTGTCAGCGCTCGTTGTACCGCCTCGCTGACCGGACTCTCCCTGCCCTGCCGGTACTGAGTCTCGAACTTCTCGTCACCCTGCGCGCCGCTTAGCCGGCTCACCAGGTCGCGCAGGTCGTGCATCGCCCCGGCATCGTCCTGTGTGCACTCCTCGGCGAGCGACCAGGTGTGTTCTGCCGCGCCGACCAGTCGGCCGGCCTCTTCGTTCCGGCCCAGGTTCGAGGCTGCCCAGGCCAGTAGTTCCAGGCTGTGTGCCACATGGGTGGCGTTCCGCTTGATGATCAACTGTGCGCGGACTGCGCCGCGTCGCTATTGATCAGGAATTTACACAGCGCACGATCTCCTCGCGGACCTCGGAGGCAACCTCGCCGTACAGCGGCTGCTTCTCGGGATACGCGGCGTACGTGGGTACGTTCCTTATGTGGGCACTTAGTCGGGGCGCGACTCCATGGCCAGGACGTGCTCGACCAAAGAGATCAGGACCTCCTTGCCGGACTCCCTGTCGCGTACGTCGCACAGCAGCACTGGGGTGTCTGCGTTCAGGTCGAGGGCGCGCGCCACCGCTGTTCGGCTGTGCGTTCGGATGCCGTCGAAGCAGTTCACAGCGACGATGAAGGGGATGTCGCGGCTCTCGAAGTAATCGATGGCGGGGAAGCAGTCTGCGAGGCGCCGGGTGTCGGCCAGGACGACCGCGCCCAGGCAGCCCGTGGCCAACTCGTCCCAGACGAACCAGAAGCGGTCCTGGCCGGGGGTGCCGAAGAGGTAGAGGGCCAGGGTGTCGCGCAGGGTGATCCGGCCGAAGTCCATGGCGACCGTCGTCGTGGACTTCGTGGCCACGCCCTCCAGGCTGTCCACCGGGCGCGATGCCTCGGTGAGGGGTTCCTCGGTGCGCAGAGGGCGGATCTCACTGACCGACTCCACCAGCGTGGTCTTCCCCACGCCGAAGCCGCCGGCGATCAGGAGCTTGAGAGCGGTGAAGTCGGCGGGTGCCGGGTGCGCGGCGCGGTCAGAGTGCACGGAGGCCATTGATCACTTCTCGCAGGAGATGGGCGGAGGGAGGTTCTTTTCCGGTGGCGGTGGACTCGGGCGGTGTGATGCGGATCAGCCCCTGGGCGGTCAGGTCGCCGAGCAGGACGCGTACGACGCCGAGCGGCAGGCCCGAGTCCGAGGCCAAGTCCGCAACGGGGCACGGTCCTTGGGCGCACTGCGCCAGCAGCCTGCGCTGCTCGGGCGGGATCGGGCCGCGCGGGGTGGCGGCCGTGGAGCGGACGATCGCCATCAGGTCGACGCGTTCCGCGCCGTTGTCCGTACGCGCGCGGCCCGCGGTCATCGCGTAGAGGCGGACCAGAGGGCCGGCCTCCTCGTCGTAGCGGTCGGTCCAGGGGTCGGGGTCCCGGTCGGCGGCGTCGGGCGTCGGCCCGCGGCCGGGTGGCAGGTCGGTCACGCCGTCCCGCCGTCCGGCGTCGGGGCGCCGTCCGTCCTCACGGGTACGGCGAGGTGCTCACGCACGCGCTCGACCAGCAGGGCCATCTCGTACGCCACAAGGCCGATATCGGCGTGCCCGTCGGTGAACACCGCAATGCAGGACCCGTCGCCCGCGGCGACCACGAAGAGGAACCCACCGTGCAGCTCGACCATCGTCTGGACGACGCCGCCCGCGTCGAAGTGGCGGCCCGCGCCCTTGGCGAGGGAGTGGAACCCGGAGGCGATGGCGGCGAAGCGCTCGGAGTCGTCACGCCCGAGGCCGCGGGAGGCGCCGACGCACAGGCCGTCGGTGGAGAGCATGACCGCGCTCCGGACCTCCGCGACACGTTCGACCAGGTCGTCGAGGAGCCAGTCGACACCGTCCACGCCGCCCGTGCCATGGTCATCGGGGTGGTCACCCAGGTTCGTGACGTTGAAGGTCGGGGTCATCGGTTTCGGAATCCTTCTTCGGTCGCGTGGTGGGGATGGGGCGCGGCATGCTGGGCGCCGGACGGGCTTCCTGGGCCGGACGGTGTGTCCGGCTCACCCTGAGCCGCGGAGGCGCGTCGCCGGCCGGAGCGCAGGGACGCCATCGTGGCGCGCGCGGCCTCCGGGGATCGGACGGCGGGGCCCTGGGCCGGAGGTGAGCCGGCGCCCGCGTTCTCGTCACCACGCAGTTCGGGGGCGAGGCTGGCCTGACGCACCCGGCGCGGCAGACCGTCCTCGGAGTCATGGCTCGAGGTGGCTTCCTCGGAGGGGGCGGCCGAGGACGGCGCAGGCCGGGGAGCCGCGTGACGGGCGTGAGTGGGGTCCTGGCGGGGGGCAGTGTGACCGAGCGGCAACTGGGGCTCACCCTCCGGCCGGAGCATCGATTCCTGTTCGGGGCGCTGCTCTGCCGGTACGGGAACGGCGACCGGAGGAGAGGCCGGTACGTGACCGGTCTCCAGCCCTCGCGACTCCGGCAGGGGCCGCAAGCCCGGCTGCGGTGCCTCAAGGAGCTGCTGCGGAACGAAGACGACGGCGGTGACGCCGCCGTAGACCGAGCGGCGCAGGGTGACGTCCACATGCTGGCGTTCGGCGAGGCGGTTGACCACGAACAGGCCGAGGCGACGCGAGTCGAGGAGGTCGATGTCCGCGGCCCGGATCTTCTCGTTGGCCGCGGCGAGCGCCTCGTCGCCCATGCCGAGGCCGCGGTCCTCGATCTCCAGGACGGCGCCGGCCCCGACCTCCTCTCCGCGCACCACGACGGGGGTGTGCGGCGGCGAGAACGCCGCGGCGTTCTCCGTGAGTTCGGCGATCAGATGGATCAGGTCGGCCACCGCTGTGCCGGCCAGAAGCAGATCGGGGATGTCGTGCAGCTGGACGCGATCGATGTCGGCTGTCTCGGCGATGCCCGCGCGTACGGCGTCGATCAGCGGGACCGGGTTGCGCCAGGCACGGCCGGGTGCGGAGCCGGACAGGATGAGCAGGGACTCGGCGTGGCGGCGCATCCTGGTCGTCAAGTGGTCCAGACGGAACAGGTCTTCCAGGTCTGACGGGTTCTCGGTACGGCGTTCCATCGCGTCGAGGAGCTCCAGCTGGCGGTGGAGCAGCACCTGGCTGCGGCGGGCGAGGCTGACGTAGACGCCGGAGACTCCGGTGAGGACGGCGGCGCGGCCCGCGACCGCGCGCAGGGCGGCCCGCTGCACGGTGGTGAGCGCCGCGCCGACCTGGCCGATCTCGTCCCGGATGGGCGTGCGGGAGAGCGGGGCCTCGACGTCGAGGTCGAGGTCGTCACCACTGTGGATGCGGCGGATCGCGGCCGGCAGCCGAGAGGCGGCGAGCTGAAGAGCGGAGTTCCGCAGTCCCGTGAGGTCGTCGACCAGGCCGCGCCCGATGCGTACGGAAAGAAGCAGCGAGAGGACCACGCCGAGCAGGCCGAGGGCCACAGCGAGGCCCGAGCTGCCCAGGGTCGCAAGGGAGTACGGCTCCGCGTCGGCGCCTGTGTCGACGGCGGCCCGCTCCGCCGCGGCAAGCCCGGCGAGGGTGTGTCTCACGTGGGAGTGCCAGTCCTCTGCCGACACGGCGGAGACGGCCCCGTCCGCACCGGCGTCGAGGACGGCGTCCTGAGCGGTGGTGAGTTCGGTGGCACTGCGGGACGCGAGAACGGCGCGGTAGCGGGCGGCACCCTCGGCCTGAAGGTCGGGCACCGCGGCCTTGGTGAGCCCGCGCTGCTGGGCGACGTCGCCGATGAACGCGCGGTACTGGGCGGCTGACATGGTGCCTTTCGCCTGCGCGGCACCGAGCACGGCGTCCTGGCGGCTCAACGCCTCGCGGCCACGGGCCAGTTCAAGAACGGTGCGGGTGTGGGAGGCGCGGTCGGGGAGGTCCGCGCCCGCCAGCCCGGCGCGCACCGCGAAAGCCCGGTCGACGACCGCGCCGTAGCCGGAGAACACGGCGGCGGAGTCGTGGGGTGTCTCCCGCTGCTTGGGGAGGGACCCTGCGCTCTTGAGCAGAGCACTGATCCGGTCGGGCAGCCGGCCGTCGAGAGCCGCGAGATCGGTGCTGCTGGAGCGGATGCCCGCGCGCAGGGCGGCGACGGCCTTGTCCGTGCGGGACCGGGCGGCATCGAAGTCGCGGCGGGCGGACGGACCGGGAGCGGCCCGGTACTTCAGGGCGGCGGCACGCTCGTCCTGGACCGTGGTGGTGAAGTCCGCGACCGGCTTCACCAGGGCGGAGTTGATCTGCCGCAACTGCTCGGTGGACGAGACCTGCGACGCGGTGGTGACGGCAGCGTGCCCCCACAGGGCCATGAGGGAGAGGACCGGCACCGTCAGCAGGGTGACGACTTTCGCTCGGATCGACTTGGGACGCCACCGTTCGGGCAGCAAAAAGCGTGCGGGCATGACAGGGATCTCCTTGGCGGTGCAGGAGTGTTGAGGGCGCGCGAAGTGGCGTTCGGCCCGGGGAACCACGGCGGCACAGGCGCGTGGCGGGAAATGTGCCGCAGTGATGACGGAGGCTGCTCAGGGGATCCGGATCAGGCGACCGGAAGCTCGACCTCGTGCAGCGGTCGGGCCGCGGCCTCGCCCTCGGCGCGCTCTCGGGCCGTCGGGGACAGGGCCACGAAGGCACAGGTGAGGAAGAGGAAAGAACCGAGGACCACGGCGAGCGGCAGGATGAACGCGGTGGCGCTCGCGCCCGGCAGAGGTGCGTTGCTCGCATGCACGTCCACGGTGACCGCGGCCATGCCGCTGTAGTGCATGCTGCTCACCGCGAACCCCATCACGAGGGCGGCGACGGCGGCAACGGCCGGGCCCCGCACGGAGAGTGCGGCCCACAGCGCGGCGGAGGCCGCGACGATCGCGATGACGACGGAGGCCGTGACGACAGCCGGGTCGTACGAGATCGTGCCGTTGAGCTCTACGGCGGCCATGCCGATGTAGTGCATCGCGGCCACCCCGAGTCCGGTGCCGACGCCACCGAACAGGACGGAGCGCACGCGGGACTTGCCATAGCCGGCGGTGAAGACTCCGGCGCCGACGACGCCGATGGCGACGAGCAGGCTGAGCAGGGTGAGCGGGATGTCGTAGCGGATCGCGGTGCCGTCGACGGTGTAGCCGAGCATCGCGATGAAGTGCATGGTCCAGATTCCGGCGCCGATCGCGATGGACGCGCTGACCAGCCAGTTCCGTTTGGACCGTCCCCCGGTTGTCAGGGCGCGCACAGTGCAGCGCAATCCCAGCGCAGATCCGACGACGGCCATGGCATACGACAGGACCGGCGTCGCCCAGCCTCCGGCCATGTGGTGCATGTGACCCACGGGTTTCCTCTCACTGTCCTGTGTCGGCCCCCCGGCGACCGGGACGCTAGCACGCAGTGGATCTCTGTCCATGGGGCGGCGAGATGCGCCCGCAGGCGGGTTACTGGGCGGTAAAGCCCTGGTTCAACGGCCTTTCGGGCTTCGGCCCTTCACTCCTCGCCCACATCGGTGCGACTCTTGTCACGCCGCACACCGAAGCTCTTCAGACACCCTGGACGAGACGCCCAGGTCCGGAGTTCTGGGACATAACCGTTCAACTGAACGCGGGGCTGGTGGCGCTGGAGTCGAGAACGGCCGACTCGGTGGTGAGGAGGCGGCCCCGGGAGCCGTGCACCTGGTGCACACCGGAGTTCGACCACATCGCGGGGCAGGTCATGGCGTGCGGCGGCGGCTTCACCAGGTGACGGTGAAGCCGCCGCCGCGCCGTGGGTCCGTCAGGACGGGCAGCCGGAGTCGGCGATCACGAAGGTGCCCGGCGAGGTTTCTTCCAGTGTGTGGGTGACGTAGAGGTTGTACAGGCCCATGTTCTGGTTGGAGCCGTTGGCATAGACGTAGCCGAGGCTCTGGTGGGCCCGTCCGGCGGCGACCTGGTTGTAGTTGTTGTCGGTGTAGCACTGGTGGGTGGCGCCGGTCGTGGTCACCTGCGCCGCGGCGGAGGAGGCGCCTACCGCCCCGGCGTCGTCCACGGCGGCCACGGTGTAGCTGTACGTCGTGCCGGGGGCGAGCCCGGTGTCGGTGAACGAAGTCGAGGAAGGCGAGCCGACCTGGGTGCCGCCGCGGTAGACCCGGTAGGAGGCCGCGCCGTCGACGGCGGTCCAGGACAAAGTCGCCGAGGTGTCATGGGTGGCGGTGACGGTGAGCCCGGCCGGGGCGGGCAGGGATCCGCCGCCGTCGGTGGTGTCGAGGCCCCAGGAGTGTCCGATCCAGTACGAGGCGCAGATGTTCGTGTCCGGCAGGTACTGACTGGCCGTGCCGCACTGGGTGGCCCCGGTGCCGGGGTCGACCGGCTGGCCGTGGGACATGCCCGTGATGCTGTACGACTCGACGGCGGCGCGGCCGGAAGTGTCCTTGTAGACCTTGTGCGGGTAGCCCTGCACGGTGTCGCTGACGTCGGCCGTGGTGTCGGTGCCGTGGACGTTGGTCCACTGCTCGACGAGCTCGGTCATGTTCATAGGCGCGACAGTGGTGTCCTGGGAGCCCTGCCACACCGCCACCGTCGGATAGGGGCCGCTGTAGCCGGGATCGGCCGCGCGTACCTTGTCGCCCCACTGCTGCGGGGTGAGGTTGCTGCCGGGGTTCATACAGCTCAGAGCGTCGGTGACGGTGCGGGCGCAGTCGAAGGGAAGCCCGGCGGCCACCGCTGCGCCGGAGAAGACGTCCGGGTAGGAGGCCGCCATGACCGCGGTCATCGCCCCGCCGGCGGACAGGCCGGTGACGTAGACACGTGAGGGGTCGGTCCCGTTGTCGGCTGCCATCTTGTCGACCATCTGCTTGATGGACAGGGCCTCGCCCTGGCCGCGCGAGAAGTCGGACGACTGGAACCAGTTGAAGCACGAGTTGGCGTTGTTGGCGCTCTTCTGCTGGGGCAGCACCAGCGCGAAGCCCCAGGCGTCTGCCCACTTGGTCCAGCCGGTCTCGTCGTCGAACGCCGAGGCCGACTGGGTGCAGCCGTGCATGGCGACCACCAGCGGGCGCCCGGACGGCAGCCCGTCGGGGACATAGCGGAACATCTGCAGGCTGCCTGGGTTGGAGCCGAAGTTCGTCACCTCTTGCAGGGACGCGGCTTGCGCCGGTGCCGGGGACAGCAGCCCGAGGATCAGTGCGACGACGGGCAGCACCAGCGCGACGGCGGACCCGGAACGCGACCGCCTTCCGGGGTCGGCAGACCGCCGCCCGCGTAGGACGCGGCGCCGCGAGGTGTGGGAGGAAGCAGGATGCATCGTGCCACCAGGTGATCGCGATGGATGGGGCGAGGGACAACCCCCGGCCCTGGCCGCCCGGCATCGGACGGCGTTACACGTCCCAGGAGTTACGGGGACGTTACGTCCGGCCGGTCGGCGACAGTAATGGTGACGCGCCCCACCTCGAAGCGGCGCGGGCTGTGGGCCGTCACCGTTGCGCCACACCGGACGGCATCACTCCGACGGCCGCCGGTGCTCCCGTCATCGCCGAGGCGCTGCCCTGCCCACACTGGCGGCTGCCTGCCGCACCCTGCCGACTGCTTGCTCTTGGGCGACCACGCTCAGCCGGCGCCGTCGCCATTCTG
This sequence comes from Streptomyces sp. NPDC055400, assembly GCF_053644375.1. Lineage (NCBI taxonomy): Bacteria > Bacillati > Actinomycetota > Actinomycetes > Kitasatosporales > Streptomycetaceae > Streptomyces > Streptomyces sp. NPDC055400. Next base: position 80,475 of record NZ_JBSHLM010000009.1, read on the forward strand.
AACTCTTCGCCGATCCGCGAACCGGCACCTGGTCCCGGATGGCATGTCAGCGGGTGCGGCGTAGGACGGCCCAACTGCCCCAGTCGGCTTGGGACTCGGTCGCCTGCCATGTGCCGGGCAGGGCTGCAGCGACGGCAGTGGCGGGCAGGTACAGCGGGCCGTCGCTGCCGAGCTGGTTGATCCACAGAAGTACTCCGTCGTGTGCCAGGACGCGGGCGGTCTCGGTGGGGAACAACAGCATGTCGATCGCGGCGATGACGGCGACGGAGGAGTCGGGCAGTGGCAGTGTGCTTGCGTCGGCCTGGACGCGCCCCGGTGAGCGGCCGTGGGCCTGCTGCAGCATGCGCAGCGACAGGTCCACGCTCATCACCTGCGGGAAGACGGTGCTCAGCCGGGGGGTGAACAGGCCGGTGCCGGAGCCGAGTTCGAGGCATGGGCCCGCGGGCAGTGGTCCGCCGCGGGTGAGAGCGTCGCGCAGGGGGTCGTCGCGGCCGGTGGCGCGGGTGGCGTCCCAGTCGGTGGCGAGTCGGTCGAACTGAGCGGCGATGAAATGGGCGGTCTCGGCCGTCCAGGGCCGCCGGCCGGCAGCCAGGTCACGGGCGAAGACCCGGAAGACGTCGGCGGTGCCGGGCGGCGGAACCGGTTTGCCGTCCGGGCTGGGCAGGACGCGCGGCAAGGTGGCAGTCACAGCACCACTCCAGCACGTCGACGTCGGTTCACGGATCGGCCCGTGGGCAGAACCGGCCCTCCACCCACGGGTGGAGGGACACGCTTCAGTGGTGGTGCCCGCCGGGCGTGTCCCCTGCTGGGTGCCCGTGCTGCGGGTGGGCGGTGTGATCGTGGCCGGTGTCGGGTGAGCCGCCCATCATGCGGAGCATGGACAGCCCGCCGGTGCGCCAGAAGCGCACCAGGAGGACTGCGGCCAGGATCAGGAAGGCGATGTTGAGCCAGGTGGTGTAGTTCCAGCTCACGCCCTCCATCGGGATCTTCGCATCGGCCTGGTCGGGGATCAGGCCGAGTCCCCCGAAGGCGAATTCGACGATGTACCCGGCGACGACCATCGCGAGATAGAACGTGCCGAGCAGGAAGGCGGCGGCCTTGGCGCCGTAGTACTTCCGGTAGATGTTGAGGATCGGCAGGATCAGCAGGTCGGCAAAGATGAACGCCACCACACCGCCGAAGCTGATGCCGCCCTTCCACAGCACCACCGCCAGCGGCACATTGCCGATGGAGCACACGAACGAGGCGATCGCCACCAGCGGGCCGACGATCGGGCCCCACAGCTTGGAGGCGAGAGGGTGGCCGTCGAAGAAGAAGGTGCGCCAGAAGGAATCGGGAACCCAGGCGGCGATGGCGCCGGCAATGAGCAGACCGACGACCAGGTCGCGCAGGATCGCCGCCCACTCCATGACGAACACGTGCGAGGTCGAGGTGAAACCCTCGCGGGAGAACAGGCGCCGGGCGAAGGAACCCTCGCCTGCTACGGACATGTCCATCGCGGCATGACCCTCCATCGAGCCGGCCAGCCCGCGTTCGGCCTGCTCGCGGGCGGCGCGCAGGAGTGTGTCACGCAGGAATACCCGGAACAGCACGGCCAGCACGATGATCATGATCGGGCCGCCGACGAATTCGGCGGCGGTGAACTGCCAGCCCATCAGCAGGGCCAGGATCACGCCGAGCTCGACGACCAGGTTGGTGGAGGCGATCTCGAAGGCCATCGCGGCGGTGAAGTTCGCGCCCCTGCGGAACAGTGAGCGGGCCAGCGCGACCGCCGCGTACGAGCAGGATGACGACGCCGCGCCCAGGCCGGCGGCGACGGCGAGGGTGCGGGGCCGGTCATCGCCCAGGAGCGAGACCACGGTGGACTTGCGGACCACTGCCTGGACGACGGCGGACAGAGCGAAGCCCAGAATCAGGGCCCTGGTGATCTCCCAGGTCATCGACCCGGCAATCGACAGTGCGTGCAGTACGGCGTGCATCTGTGAAGCCTTCCTCCGTGAGGACGGGCTGCCGCCCACGGACACGCTCTCTTTGGGTGCGCGTCCGTCGGCCCGGGAGCGGGGCGCCGCCGGGTGGGCGGCGCCCCCCCCGGGGTGAGCCGACGCGCCACGTAAGGGCGGCGGGGTGGCGCTTGCCGCCCGGCG
>NZ_JBSHLM010000009.1:82628-426275 GCF_053644375.1 Streptomyces sp. NPDC055400
TACCCCCCCTGGTGTGGCCGCGGCCGCCGTCGTTTTTGAATCCGCCGGGGGGGGGGGGGGGGGGGGGGGGGGGGGGGGGGGGGGGGGGGGGGGGGCGCGCCCCCCCCGCCGGGGTTCAGCCGACGCGCAAGGTCAGGGCGGCGGTGTGGAGCTTGCCGCCGGTCTGGAACTGCAGGAACAGCCGCCAGTTGCCGGAGGTGGGCAGCTCGGCGTGGAAGGACAGGTCCGGTCCGCCGTGGTCGCCGCTCACCTTGGTGGTCGGGTGGAGGTGGGCGAACGCGGCGTCGCCTTCGTGGAAGGCGGTCAGGTGGGCGTAGGTGTCCAGGTAGGGCTCGAGGTCGGTGACGGGTTTTCCGCCTTTGGCGATCGAGACGGTCAGCGGGTGTGCCATGCCCGCCATGGGCTCGCCCTTGACGGTGACGGTGTACCCGTCGACCTGCGTGCTGGCGGCCGGTGCGGGCAGCGGGGTCTTCGCGGCGTCGCCGGGCACCGTGACGGTGCGCGAGAGCACGAAGTCCTTGCCCTTGCCCGTGCCGGTGTTCGGGGTGAGCGAGGCGAACATGCGCCAGGAGCCCGGGGTGAGAGAGGACAGGTCCGCACTCCAGGTGCCGTCGGCGGCCATGGTCGGGTGGACGTGCTGGAAGCCGGTCAGGTCGGAGCGGATCGCGTAGAAGTGCATCCGCTTGGTCTGGTCGACAGCGAAGTCGGTGAGCGGCTTGCCGTCCGGGCCGGTCACCGTAAACCGATACGCGGCCTGTTTGCCGGACGGCAGCGTGGCGTCCTTCGAGGTGAGGCGGTAGCCGTCCTTGCTGTCGGCCAGGCCGTTGCCGGAAGCCATGTGGTCCATGCCGGGCATGTCGCCCTTCGAGGGCGACGCGCTGGACGAGGACGATGCGGAGGACTTGCTGCTGTGGTCCATGCCCGGCATGGACGCGGAGTCGCTGGAAGAGCCGCAGGCGGCCAGGGTCAGTGCGAGAGCCGCTGCGGCACCGCTCGCGGCGATCACGCGGCGGCGGGCGATGAGTTGGGCAGAGGAGATCATCGAAGGGGGGTCTTTCCGGGTGGGCGCACCACACCGGTGGCGCGCGGAGAGGGCAGGGCACGGTGCCGGTCCCGGCCGGCGGCCGGGGTTCGGCGTGTGCCTGTCACGTCCGCGCGATGCACGCCTGGCGCAGGTGATCTCGTCCGCCGGCCGGCGGTCCGCGCCGCCCGTTCCCGCCCAGTGCCCACAGTCGGGCCGGCGTCCACGCGGCCCAAGCCGTGACGGCGGCCACGGCGAGGAGGCCGGGCGCCGGCAGGGGGATCCGCTCGTGGGCCGGGGTCGCCACGCACAGTGCCCCGGGCATCCCGGCAGCCCTGGCGGCCTGGAGGGCCGGGCCCGGATGATGCGCGGTGTGCGCGTGAGCCGTGGTCATCGGGGAGGCATCGTGGCCGGCGGTCATCGGTGCGGGTGCGGGCATGGAGCCGTGGCAGCCCTCGGCGGCACTCGCCGGGGAGCCGTGCATGAGGAAAAGGCCGAAGAGCACCGCGCACACGGCCACCACTCGGGCGATGCCCGGCCTGCCTGCCTGTCCGCTGCCCACGTTCCGTCCCCTTCCTTCCTCGCGCCGACTGCACTCACCACCTCACCATACCGGGGCGGGGTATCAACCGCCTCGGGTGCATCGAGTCCCCGGCCGAGGATCTGGCGGGGCGATACCAGCCAGAGGGGGCAAATGGGAGCGAGGGGCGCGAGCCGGTCGGCGTGACCTTGACCAGCCGGTGTACGGCAGTCACCCGCACCCGGTGGCGGCACGCCAGAAGAGGGTTGGCCCAGGATGCGGGTGCCTACAGCCCGGCCAGAACGCTCTGCAGGGCCGGGTAGCCGATCCGGTAGCGTGACGGCCGCTACCGAGATAACGATCACTCCGCCGATCTGGGGTTTTTGCGCTGGTTGGCATGGAAGCGCGCTTTCTTCTGACGATTCCCGCACGTGTTCATGTCACACCATTTGCGGGTGCGACTTTGACTGGTGTCGAAGAAGGCGGCTTGGCAGGTGGGTGATGCGCACAAGGCCAATTTTCCGTCTCGTTCGCCCGCGATGATGCTGATCGCGTCGGCGGCGATCACGCTGAGGGCATCTTCCACGCAGGAAGCCGAGCTGAGCCGCCATCGCCGCTCACCCTCGGGCGTCAGGATGGCCGCGGCCCGACCCTGAGCGCTGCGGTCATTGATGACTTGGACGGCAGATGCAGGGAGAGCGCCCTGGACCGCGGCCGCTGTCGCGGCGGCGTGAATCGACTCCCTCAGTTCCCGGGCGAGGTCGAGCTGGGCAGCGGTGCAGGAGTCCACGGCGAGGCCGCTCACCGCCAGCCAGTCGACGAGTCGGTGCGGTGTGGGAATGCGCTCCACAGCGTCGCCATGACGCTCCGACAGAGTCCCCGTGAAGCTGGTCGCCAGCCCCTTACCGAGACGGAAGTCAGGGAACCCAGTACGCATGGAACCACCTTAGCTGGTTGCGCGTTGACATGAATACACGCTAGAACCGTCTTAGCCGGTTCGGAGGTCGTAGCCGGTGCCGCGATGGCCAGGAGGTCTCATGCCCCGCCCAACCAGCGACGTGCAACCATTCGAAGCCCACGCAACCGACGCCGACCTCGACGATCTGCGCGCGCGACTGGCCGCGGCGCGCCTGCCGGAGGCCGAGACGGTCCATCGCGCCGAGCCCGGCCCTCGCCGATGGGCACAGGGCGTTCCTCTCGCCGACCTCGTCGATGTCGTGAACTACTGGCGCACCGGGTACGACTGGCGGTCGTTCGAAAAGCGCCTCGACCGGATCGGCCAGTTCCGCACGACCATTGACGGTCTGGGAATCCACTTCCTGCACCGCCGATCCGCGCGCGCGGATGCCACGCCGCTGATCATGACGCACGGGTGGCCAGGCAGCATTGCCGAGTTCATCGATGTAGTGGACGAGCTGGCAGATCCGAAAGATGCGGACGCGCCGGCGTTCCACGTCGTGGTCCCGTCGCTACCGGGCTTTGGTCACAGCGAAAAGCCGGCCACCACCGGGTGGGGACTCGAAAAGATCGCGGCCGCCTGGGTGGAACTGATGGGGAGGCTCGGCTACAGCAAGTTCCTGGCCCACGGCGGCGACTGGGGAGGTCCGATCACCACGGTCCTCGGCGGCAGGTTCCCGGAGCACGTTCTCGGCATCCACACAACGACCGCGCAGGCACCGCCCGGGCTGACAACGGACGGGCTGACGGCGGCCGAGCGCAAGTGGACCGAGGAAACCCGCGATTTCTGGTACGGCCCCCGCGCGGCGTTCGCGAAGCTGCAGGCGGCCCGACCGCAGACCATCGGCTACTCGCTCGTCGACTCGCCGGTCGGGCTTCTTGCCTGGATCCTCGACAAGTTCGCCGAGTGGACGGATACGGAAGACAGCCCGTTCGAGACGATTTCCATAGACAGGATTCTTGACAACGTCACCCTGTATTGGCTGACGCGGACCGGCGCATCGGCGGCACGCATCTACTACGAAAGCCATCTCTCGCTCGACCCCGAACTTCGGGTCGACGTCCCGTCGGCGATCATTGTGTACCCCCACGACATCGAGAAGTGCCCGCGCCCCTGGGCACAGGAGCGGTACCGGCAGATCGTCCAATGGAGGTCGGCGGAAATCGGGGGTCATTTCCCGTCCCTGGAGGTTCCCGAGTATTTCGTCAAAGATCTGCAAGAGGGCCTCGCGGCCGTGCTGGCCGCGAATCGGTGAAGGCGGCTGGGTGCCGGCACTCGATGACCGCCTGATCCGGCTCAAGGCGTTGCCCGACGGCTTCCGGACTGAGCTCATCGAGAACGCAGAACGTGGTCCGACAGGGCGCGGCGAAGATAGCGTGGAGCATGTCGAGGTCTTTCGGACGGTAGACCTCGACGCCCACCCGCCAACACCCCCGACTCCACCCTCAACTGCGAAGAGGTGAGCGGTGCGGTCAGCACGGGCCCGCCGCAGGCGCGCGGCGCGCTGAAATACGCGGAGGGAACCTTGCGCGGCGACCTGACTGACGTACACCCGACTCGTCCCAGGCCAGATGCAATCCGGGGGCCACGAACAGCAGTTGGGCCAGAGTGAAGGCGAGTGCGACCGCCGCCGGCGGCAGAGCGCTGCCGGCCGCGAACCCCTCCGGGTGGGGCGGGGTCGCGGCCGTACCGGCACGTCCGAGAGCGCGGCGGAGGCTACTTCCCGGCGGCGGACGCCGCGGCGGCGTTGCGGAAGTAGTCGCCGACGAGGTCGCCGACCAGGGTGCCGGCAGTGATGTCACTGTTCACGTGACCGGCCATGTAGAGGCGGGAGTAGAGGACCTGGGCGGCCATCGCCTTGTAGTCCTGTACGCGATGCGGAGCCCAGTCGCCGAGAAGGGTGACGGCAGCGGCGGACTTGGCGGCGTGCCGCGAGGGGTAGGAGTAGGGGCCCTTCTGCCCTGCCGTCACGTGCTTGTCGGGGCGCAGGGACGGGTCGAGGACGTAAGGCGCGGGCTGCCTGTCGCGGGCGGCCACCTTCTCGGTGATCGCCTTGGCAAGCTTGAGGGCGGTCTTCAGCTCGGTCTTGTCTGCGGCCCCTTGCTCCTTGGGGAGCAGTTCACGCTGGTCGTGCCCGTAGAGCTTCCAGATGTCGCTCTTGCCGTGGGTTTCGAGCCAGGTCGCTGCCTTCTTGCCGGCGGCGGTGCGGGTCTTGGCGAGGCTTTGCACCTGGTGCAGTTCGGCGGTGCGGGCGGCCTTGCCCGGAGGGGCCGGGACCTGCTGTGCGGCCCAGGTCAGGAACGCTTTGTCGTCGCGGGTGGAGCCGTGCGCGGCCTTCCACTTGGCGAACAGGGCGTCCGCGGTGTGCTTCTGCGCCGCCTGCTGCTTGGCGACATCGGCGACCTGGGCGTCGGTGAAGAGCACGGGCGGCGGGTCGGCCTTGATCAGGTCGGTCGCGCCGGGCTTCTTCTTCGCCGTGGCGGAGGAGGCAGTCGGGGCTGCGTCGGTGGTGTGGACCAGGCCGAAGGCGGCGGCGGCGACGACGGCGATCAGGGGGTACTGCCACTTCAGTCGGCGGGGGCTGTTCATGCGGGGGTGTTCCTTCCGGCGCGGGGCGCTTCGGTGTGCGGGAGGGTGTGGAAGCGGGTGCGGGCGAGGCGGCGGACATTGTTGTCGGGCAGTCCCGGTACGAGCAGAGACAGGCCGACGATGTACTTGCTGATGGACACCGGCCTGGCGCCCAGGCCCAGCAGGAGGCGGTCGGCGCGGGCGGGACGGGCGGTGCCCTTGGTCTCGACCAGGAGGTAGCCGGGGTCCAGCTCGGCGGTGCGGCCGTCGCGGTGGCAGGTGAGAGCGCCGTCCACAGTGAGGCGGGTGCCGGCTTCGAGGTCGGCGAGGGCGGCCCTCACGTAGCGGATCTCGCCGGCCGGGGTGAGGTCGGCGGCGGTGGCCTCTATCCCGCTGTCGCAGAGCACGCGGTCGACGAAGGCGGCAGCCTCGGTGCCGGCTTCCAGGCGCCCATAGGCATCAGCGTCGACGGTGTGGGCGTGCTTGACGGTGGCGCCGCGGCCGTCCTTGGTCTTGACCTCCATGCGGCACAGCAGGTCCTCGGCGTACAGCCGGGTGCGCACCTTCCACCGGCGGCGGCGCCCCTGTGTGTGGGCGCGCCACGCGGCCAGGTGCTCGGTGTCGAAATAGGTGGTGCGGTAAGCGGTGGTACGGCGTCCTTGGATGTCCAGGACGTGGTGCGTCTCGGCCAGTTGGGACATCAGCTGGTCCGCCGAGTAGGCCGGTATCAGGTACTTGCGGTCCACCCGGTGCTGGAGGGCGGCCGCGCCATCGATCTCGGCGAGAGAGGCGGATCGCAACCCGTCCAGGTGCAGCAGCTCGGTGATCCGTGCACGGGGCAGGGCCGCCACCCCGGTATCGGGTGCTGCGGTGGGCGTGATGGTCACAGCGACTTCCCCTCACCGGCCGCCGGATCGACCGGGACCAGCGAGGCATCCTGCCCGTCCCGCTGCCCGGGGACGAACACGCGCGCGCTGTCGTCCACGACGTAGCGGGCGGAGACGCGGGTCGTCTCCCGTACGTAGTCGATCTCGTCGACCTCGACGGCGAGTGGCGCGGTGCCGAGCCTGGCCGTCAGGCCGGCCCGGATGTCCTCGGGGTTGCGGTAGACCCGGTCGAGGGTGACCTTCGTGACGCGGGTGGGCTGGTGTGAGGCCGGGGCGTCGATCACCAGGACCGCGAGGAGCAGGACGACGTCGATGCCGATGATCATCCAGGTCTCGCGCTGCGGCAGCCCGTTGCTCAGCGCGATCACCAGTGCGATGAAGGCGTAGGCGACGTCGCGGACCGTGAAGGCGGCGCTGCGCAGCCGGACCAGGGAGAGAATCCCGAACAGACCGAACCCGACACCGGAGGGGAACTTGCCGGCGCTGATCGCGGTCATCGCGGCGAACAGACCGAGGTTGAGCGCGGCCAGGGCCAGCGGCATCTCCGGCACCGAGCGGCGGCGCCGGTAGAGCCAGCCGACCAGCACCAGCAGCACCAGGACATCCAGGCCGGCGCGGGCCATCAGGTCTCCCGGCGTGAGTGCCGAGGCGAGGGACTTGTCTGCGAGCAGAAGTGTCGCGGCGTGCATGATCGTGGTCTCCGTTCCTGGCAGTGGCCGCCCTGATGGCGGTCGAAACCGGCTACTGCCGTAAGGCGACGCACGCTAGAGAAGACGCATTAACAGACCATGAAGCCTTGGCGGTGCCCCGGAGTGCCGAGGGGCGCGCGGCGGCTCACGCCCGCCGGGTTACCCTCCGACGTGCACTTTCTGGTCGTCGAGGACGAGGTTCGGCTGGCCGACCTGATCGTCCAATACCTGCGTGAATCCGGGCATACCGCCGAGGGATGTTACGACGGGCCCAGCGGGCTCGACGCGGCGCGCGATCCTCGGGTGGACGCGGTCGTCATGGACGTGATGCTGCCCGGCATGGACGGCGTCGAGGTCTGCCGCACCCTGCGCCGAGAGGCCAACGACGTCCCCCTGGTACTCCTGACGGCCCGCAGCGCGATCACCGAACGCGTCGCAGGACTGGACGCCGGAGCCGACGACTATCTCGTCAAACCCTTCGCCTTGGAGGAACTGAGCGCGCGGCTGCGAGCGATCTCCCGCCGTCGGCCGGCCCTCGGCGCCCGGCTCGAGGTCGGCGACCTGGTCCTCGACCCCGATGAACGCCGCGCGTGGCGGGCCGGCACCGAGCTGGATCTGTCCCGGCACGAGTTCGCCGTCCTGGAAATCCTCATGGAGAACGCCGGCTGGGTGGTCAGCCAGACACGCCTGCTGGAAGAGGCATGGGACGGCGAGGCAGACCTGACCAGCAATTCCGTCGACGTACACATCTCCAAACTCCGCGCGAAGATCGACAAGCCGTTCGGCAGGGACAGCATCACCACCCTGCGCGGCACCGGCTACCGCCTGGAGACCCGGACGTGAGCGCGCCGCCGCCTGCGACACCGCACGTGGATGCCGCCCCGACCGGCCGGCCGCGAGGCCTGCGGCGCTGGCAGCGGCTGCCCATCGTGCAGCGCCTGGTCCTGGCTGTCGCCGTCACCATGTCCGTCGTCCTGGGCGGGGCGACCGGATTGGTGTACTGGCGGGTCCAGCACGCCCTGGACGAGCAGCTCGACGCGGACCTGGCCACCTACAACCACGACCTCCTCAACGACCTCCATGCGGGGCGGAAACTCGGCGGCCCGGACGGCAGCGCCTACCAGATCCTGGACAGCCGTGGGCGGGTCGTCGAGGCCAGCAGCCTCGTCCGTACGAAGCAACTGCTCTCCCCCGCCGACATCACCTCCGTCACGGACGGCGCCACGATCCGCCGCGACATCGGAGGGCTGTTGCCGCTCGACCCGCACACACTGCGGATCAAAGCCCAGCAGGTCCAACTCCCCGACCACCGCACCGTGATCGCGGTGGCCGCGTTGCGCCGCGGGCACCGCGACGAAGCCCTGCGCGAACTGCTCGCCCAGCTGGCCGTCGCGGCGGGCCTCACCCTGATCGCCGCCTCCTACGTCGGCTACCGCACCGCCCGTGCGGCCCTGGACCCGGTAGAGCGCTACCGCCGGCGCGCCGCAAGCCTGGCCGACGGCGCCTCCGGCCTACGACTTCCCGTTCCCGAGGACCGCGACGACGAACTCACGCGGCTCGGCCACACCCTGAACCACATGCTCGCAAGCCTCGAAGCCGCCGCCGAACGCGAACGCCGCTTCCTCGCCGACGCCAGCCACGAACTGCGCACCCCGCTCTCCCTGCTGCGCGCCGAACTCGACGTGGCCCTGCACCGCCCCCGCTCCGCCACCGAACTCACCGGGACCCTCCGCTCAGTGGACACCGAGGTCCAGCGCCTCATCGACCTCACCAACGCCCTGCTCGACCTCGAACAGCTCGGCGCCACCGACGACGTCACCCGCGCCCCGGTGGACCTGCCCGAACTCATCGCCTCCGCCGTCAATCCGCACAAGGCAGCCGCCGCACGCGACCACCGCACCATCACAGTCGACGCCGCACCCGCGACCGTCGAGGTGGACGCCTCATGGATCCGTCCGGCCATCGGCAACCTCGTCGACAACGCCCTGCGTCACAGCCGCGGCGACGTCCACATCACCGCGGCCACCCACGACAGACACCTGCGCCTCACCGTCACCGACGAAGGCCCAGGGTTCCCGGCCGACTTCCTGCCCAAAGCCTTCGAACGCTTCACCCGTGCCGAGGCCAGCCGCACCAGCCCCGGATCCGGACTCGGCCTCGCCTTCGTCGCCGCCGTCGCCTCCTCCCACGGCGGCACAGCCCGCGCCGAGAACACCCCAAACGGTGCCGCCGTCAGCCTCGACATCCCCTGCTGACCCCAGGGCAGCCACATCCACGCACAGGTCCTCTGTACAGCCGTCCCGCCCTCTCCCCCAGGTGACAGACATACCCTCACGCGATGTAACGGGTGTTACTTTTATCTGGTGGATGCCGAATCGATGACGCAGTGGGTGGTGCTGGTGCTGCGGCTTCCCTCGCAGCCCTCCCGGCATCGGGTCGCGGTGTGGCGGGAGCTGCGCCGGGTCGGCGCGCTCTCGCTGGGTCAGGGTGTGTGGGCCGTGCCCGAGGTGCCGGTATTCGCCGACGGAGTGCAGCGGGCGCTGGAACTGGCCGAACGCGCGGACGGCGAGGCCATCGTGCTGCGGGCCAGTGGACGTGAGGCAGGTGATGCAGCCCGTTTCCAGGCGCTGTTCACCACCGCCCGCGAGGAGGACTGGGCGGAGTTCGTGGCGGACTGCGGCAAGTACGAGGCGGAGATCGACAAGGAGATCCGCACCGCCAAGTTCACCCTCGCCGAACTCGAAGAGGAGGAGCAGAGCCTGGAGCGGCTGCGGCGCTGGCACCGCGACCTCAAGGCCCGCGACGTGTTCGGGGCCCCCGGCGCCGCCGCTGCCGAGCAGCGGCTCGCCGAGTGTGCCCGGCGGTTCGAGGACTACACCGAGCGGGTCTTCACGGCCCTGCACGCCTTCGGGCCGGGCACGGACGGCGGCCGGCCATGACCGCGCCCTCAACGAGCAGGGACAGCGGAGAGATACCCGCGACTGAGGCATCGCGGAAGATGTGGCCGCTGTACGCGGCCGGGTTCACCACTGCTTTCGGAGCCCACGGGATCGCTGCCAGCCTCGGCCAGGCGGACGCCGGCCTGACCCGGTCGCTGCTGTACCTGGGGCTGCTGCTGGCCCTGTACGACGGGGCGGAGGTGATCCTCAAACCGGTGTTCGGCTCGCTGGCCGACCGTATCGGCGCCCGGCCGGTCCTGCTCGGTGGACTGGCCGCATTCGCCGCCGCCTCCGCGGTCTTTGTGATCGTGCGGGATCCGGGCTGGCTGTGGGCCGCCCGACTGGGCCAGGGAGCGGCCGCATCCGCGTTCTCCCCGGCCGCCTCCGCCCTGGTCGCCAGGCTCAACCCGCAGGCGAAGCACGGCCGCGCGTTCGGCACCTACGGCTTCTACAAGAGCCTCGGCTACACCACCGGACCCCTGCTGGGCGGCCTCCTGGTCTGGACCGGCGGCCTGACGCTGCTGTTCGCTGTACTGGCGGCGCTCGCGGCCACAGTCGCAGGGTGGGCGGCCCTCGCGGTCCCGTCCGTACCGCCCCTGCCCCGCGCCCGCCAGACCGTCCTCGACCTGGCCCGACGCCTGGCCGATCGCGCCTTCCTGCGGCCCACCATGGCGCTGGCCGCCGCCACCGCCGCCCTGTCCGTCGGCGTGGGTTTCCTGCCCGTCTCCGGAGCCGCCGCCGGTCTGGGTCCACTCGCCACCGGCGCCGCCGTATCCGTCCTCGCGGCCTGCGCCGCACTCGTCCAACCCCGCGCCGGCCGGGCACTGGACGCAGGAAGACTGACCTCCCGGACCGGCCTGACCCTGGGCCTGCTCATCACCGCCGCCGGACTGGCCGCCGCCATCCTTCCGGGCCTGACCGGCGTCCTCCTGGCCGCCGCCCTGATCGGAACCGGCACCGGACTGATCACCCCGCTCGGCTTCGCCTCCCTGGCCGCGGCGACTCCAACCGAACGTCTCGGGCAGACCATGGGCGCAGCCGAACTCGGCCGCGAACTCGGCGACGCCGGCGGCCCGTTGATCGTTGCCACCGTCGCCGCTGCGGCTTCCCTCACCAGCGGCTACGCCACACTCGCCTTGCTCGTCGCAGCACCCGCCCTCATCACGACCGCAAGGATCGCCGCCCGCTGCACAACAGGGCGAGACCGCTGACCCGCACTCAGCTCGCAGCGTCCCTTCTCGTAGCCTCGCGTCAGCACGTTGTCACCAACACCAAGCCAGATGCGCATGCGTTGACCAGAGGCGCATGCGTGGAGTGGCTCCGGAGAGAGTGCCCGGTGGCATCCCAAGCTGACGGGGCACAGGACAGGCCCTACGAAAGCTGCGCCTACAGGCCTGTCGGCGCCGCTTCGGTCGAGGCCGGGAGTGTGTCCCGGACTCCTAGGCGCAGGTGTTCGACGTGGTACAGGGCCTGGTCGAGGAGTTCGGCGACGTGGTTGTCGTACAGGGCGTAGACGATCGAGCGCCCGTGGCGCTCGCCAGTGACCAGTCCGAGGTTGCGCAGCAGGCGCAGTTGGTGGGAGCAGGCCGAATGTTCCATGCCCACGGCGTCGGCGAGTTCACCGACCGAGCACGCGCCCTCCTGGAGGCGGGCCAGGATGTACAGCCGTGAGGGCGTGGCCAGGGCCTGGAGGGTGGCGGCGACGTCGGCGGTGCCGACGGCGTCGAGGCGTTCGCGGCTGGTGGCGCTGCTGGCGGTGTCGGTTCCGTGGCCCATAGGGACAGCATACTCATGACACATGAAGACCTGTTCATACGTTCCTGTATGGTGGGAGCTGTTGCCCCATCCGCCCGTGAAGGGTTGTTTCGTCATGTCTTCTGTCCTGGATCAGCGGCCCCCGCTGACCGCCGCCGGGCCGCGTTCGGCACCGCCCCGGCGGCGTACGCGGGTGCTGGCGCTGCCGCAGGCCCGGTGGGCGCTGGCCTCGCTGGTCCTGTTCCTGGCCGCCCTCCCGCTCAAGCTGCTCGACGCCCCGGTATGGGCATGGGCGCCGTTGTTCACCGCCACCTACATCACTGGCGGCTGGGAGCCGGGATGGGAGGGATGGAAGGCCCTCAAGGACAAGACCTTGGACGTGGATCTGCTGATGGTGGTCGCCGCGCTCGGTGCCGCGGCCATCGGCCAGGTCCTGGACGGGGCACTGCTGATCGTCATCTTCGCGACCTCCGGCGCCCTGGAGGCCGTTGCGACCGCCCGCACCGCCGATTCGGTACGCGGGCTGCTCGACCTCGCGCCGACCACCGCGACCCGCCTGCTACCGGGCGGCGGGGAGGAGAATGTCGCGGCGGACGCCCTGGCCGTGGGCGACATCATCCTGGTGCGGCCCGGCGAGCGGATCGGCGCCGACGGCCAGGTCCTGGACGGGGTCAGCGACGTCGACCAGGCCACCATCACCGGTGAGCCCCTGCCCGTGGCCAAGCAGGTCGGGGACGAGGTGTTCGCCGGCACGGTCAACGGCACGGGCGCCCTGCGCGTGCGGGTCGAGCGGGACCCCGCCGACTCGGTGATCGCCCGGATCGTGAAGATGGTCGAGGAAGCCTCCGAGACCAAAGCCCCCACCCAGCTGTTCATCGAGAAGGTCGAACAGCGGTACTCGATCGGCATGGTGATTGCCACCGTCGCCGTTTTCGTGCTCCCCCTCGCCTTCGGCTCCGCCCTCCAGCCTGCCCTGCTCCGCGCGATGACCTTCATGATCGTCGCTTCGCCGTGCGCGGTGGTCCTCTCCACGATGCCGCCGCTGTTGTCCGCGATCGCCAACGCGGGCCGCCATGGCGTCCTGGCGAAGTCCGCCGTCGTCATGGAACGCCTGGGCCAGGTCGACGCGGTCGCCCTGGACAAGACCGGCACGCTGACCGAGGGCACCCCCCGAGTCATCGACATCCGCCCCCTGTCCGGCAGCGGCCTGGACGCGGACGCTGTGCTGGCGCTGGCGGCGGCGGTCGAGCACCCGAGCGAGCACCCGCTCGCCCGTGCCGTCGTACAGGCCGCCCGTGAACATGGCCTCGCTCTCCCGGAGGCGACCGGCTTCACCTCCACGCCCGGCGCCGGCGTCACCGCTACCGTCGGCGAACACACCGTCCAGGTCGGCTCCCCGGCCCGCCTCGCCCCTTCCCGCGGCCTGGACACGGATGGCGTGATCCGGGCGCTCGAAGATGAGGGCCGTACTGCTGTCCTCGTCCTGCGCGACGGCACGCCCGTCGGAGTGCTGGGCATCGCCGACCAACTGCGACCGGACGCCGAGGCCACCGTCGCCGCACTCACCGCCCTGACCGGCCGCACCCCGGTTCTGCTGACCGGCGACAACGAGCGCGCCGCCCGCCAACTGGCCGCCGAGGTCGGCATCACCGACGTACGCGCCGGACTCCTCCCCGAGAACAAGGTCGCTGCGGTCAAGGAGTGGGAGACGAAGGGCCGCCGGGTGCTGGTGGTCGGCGACGGCGTCAACGATGCCCCCGCCCTGGCCGCCGCCCACACCGGCATCGCGATGGGCAAGGCCGGATCCGACCTCGCCCTGGAGACGGCCGACGCCGTCGTGGTCCGCGACGAACTCGCCACGATCCCGGCAGTCGTCGCCCTCTCCCGTCGTGCCCGCAGCCTCGTCGTGCAGAACCTGGTCATCGCCGGGATCTTCATCACCGCACTGGTGGCCTGGGACCTCATCGCCACGCTGCCCCTGCCGCTGGGTGTCGCCGGCCACGAGGGCTCCACCGTCATCGTCGGCCTCAACGGCCTGCGCCTGCTGCGCGAGGCCGCCTGGCCCCGCCCGGCCAAGGAAACGACGTGAGCAAACGCGCCCGCCGCAGCCGCACGGCCGCCCCCACCGGGGCGGCCGATGCCCGCTGCGCAGTCACCGTCTGCCGCGGATGATGACACCGCTGTGGAAGGGCACGTAGAGACGGCGGGTGATGTCCCGCCAGTGCTCCAGGCCCTCGGCGTCGATGCCGAGCTGCCCGAGTAGTTCAGCGCGGCGGGCACCGGGGAGTTCAGCTGCGAGTTGGAGTGCCCGGGTGAGGACCCACGCGGCCGCCACGTTCACGCAGGCGTTGTCGTCGATGCCCGGGACGGCGGCCTGTGGGTAGGCATCGTGGTACTCGTCCGGCCCCAGGGCTCCGCGGATCCGGTAGCGTCGCGACCACGCGACGGCTTCCGGCTCCACACCGACGTGATGGTTGGCCGGGCCCAGCCGCGCCGCCGCTTCGAGGAAGAGGGCTGGATCCGGTCTGCCGGCCAGAGCGAGCCGAGCGGCGTCCTCGCCGTCCACCGACGTATCGAAGAGACCGTCAAGCCGGGCCGCTTTCAGTAGGGCCCGGGCGTGCCGGGAGGCGGACACGGCCGCACACCGGATGCCCTTGTGCCGCAGCTCGTTCAGCGCTGGGGCGACCTCGGGAAAGGGGGCAACGGCCCGGCCGCGGATCGTCTGGGTGAAGAGCTGATCCTTGTAGGCGGCGACCGCCCACACCGTGTCGAAGCCGGCCAGTCATCGGGTGTGCCCCAGGGGAGCTCCACCCCGCGAGCATTCAGGAAGGCGAGCGCGCCGTCGAATCGGGGCTTGCCGTCGACCAGTACGGGGTATTCACGATCGGTGTCGAAGGGCCGCTGTCTCGCGCCGTGCGAAGCCCAGGCGTCGAGTCAGCCGTCGAAGGCGGCTTTCCAGGCCTCCGCGTGCAGCACCGTCGAGTCGAGCAGGACCCCGTCGGTATCGAAGACCGCGGCCCGCATCGGACTCATCCATGCACCACACGGCGGCCGGTGATCTGGACGGGAATGACCGACATCCAGTACTTGCGGTCACCACCCGCCCAGGGCAGGGAACGCGCCACCGCGTCCAGCCGCCGGATCGATTCGCCGTCGGTGACGCCGGCGGCCTCACCGACGACAAGAACGCTCCAGCCCTGTTTCATCGCGTCATCGATGTGGTCGACCTCGAAGGCCACACGGGCGCCGGCCGCACCGGCCAGCAGCGATTCCCACGAAGTACGGAACGCGATCTCGCTCCCGGAGACGACGTAGTTGACCGGAAAGATGACGGGACCGTCACGGGTGAACACCGCCACACGACCGATGCCATGCGTGGACAGCAGATGACGGCACTCCGCCTCGCTGAGTGCGACGAGCTCGGAGTCGCGCTGAGCTGCCCCCTGGCCGGGCGGCTGCTCGGTGGTCGCTCCGGAGAGTTCGGCGACGGTGGTTCCGAGGGCGTCGGCGATATGAACGAGCGACCCGCTGCTGGGCGCGGCGGCCCGCTCCTCCAGGTAAGCGATGTAGCCGGCGTCCACTCCACAGCGGTTGCCGACCTGCTCGCGGGTGAGTCCGAGTTCCTGGCGCCGGGCCGCGATCCGGCGGCCCAGGTCGGTCTGTCCGGCTTCTTGGGCAGTGGCACGGACCGGTTTGGGTGTCGTGCTGGGCATGGTGTTCAGATCCCCTCGTTCAGCAGGGTCACGGTGTTGTGCTGGGGACCGCCCAACGCCACTTTGAGGGCTCCGGTTTCGGCGGCGCGGGAGAAGACGTCGTACGCCTCCTCCATGTGTCCGAGTTCGAAACGGTGGGTGATCAGCGAAGCGGCCAGGAGCCGTTCGGCCTCCATCATCTTGAGCAGCATCGGGGTCGAGTAGGTGTCGACGAGTCCGGTAGTGAGGGTGACGTCCTTGATCCACAGATCTTCGAGGTGGAGGGTCGCCGGCTTGCCGTGGACACCGATGTTGGCGACGCGGCCGCCAGGACGCAGCATGCCGGCAGCGGCCACCGGAGGAGATGCAGGAAATCAGCACCCGTTCGCCGGGACGGACGCGACGCACGTCGTCACCGGTCTCGACAAGCGTGCCGACCGCCTCATGATCCAGGATCCGGCCCGGGGTCACCTCGGGCACGTCGCCTTTGACGATGTACAGGTCAGTACCGCAGATGGTGACGGCGTCCAGGCGGACCATCGCGTCGGCGCCATCCTTGATACCCGGGTCCGGAACGTCCTGCCAGGAGGTCTTTCCCGGGCCGTGGAAGACGAGTGCCCTCATGACGTCGCCCTTCCCTTCCTGCGCTCCTCGTGCAGTACGGGCCCGCTCTCCGCGTCCGGTACGGGCCTCTTCGCCCCGCCCAGTACGGGTTATAGCCAGCCTGACTTCCTGCAGGCCGATACGCATGGGCCGGACGGGTCCCCACCTGGGCCGCTCGAGCCCATGCCCAGAGCGCGGCCGCATGGGACCGGTGGAGATGCCCCTTCCAGGGTTTCGCCGATCTGCGCTGCCGCAACTGGGAGAAGCCGCGGACTGAGGCGGCCCAGCGCGCCGACCGGGAACTGGGCTGGACCGCCGTCGTACCCCGCCCGGCGAAGGCGTCCTGGTCCGCCGACCGGGGCCGAACGGTCCCCGACAGGTACCGCAAGGCCCTCCCGAAGCCGCCGCCGCAGGCCCCGCCTTAGGGGTAAGGGCTGAAGGAAATCATGAGCACGATGAGGAATCCGCTGACCGAGATTTCACCGGAAGTGCGCGAGGCTCTGCTCGCCCACTCCCACCGCGTGAACTTCCCCGCAGGAAGCCGCCTCATCGAGGAGCACAGGCGCGCCGACCGGTTCTGGATCACCGAGTACGGCACCGTCGAACTCGACATGCATGTCCCCGGGCACAAGCCGGCCGTCGTCGCGGTCCTCGGAGCCGGCGACCTGCTCGGCTGGTCCTGAATGCTCCCGCCCTATACCTGGCACCTCGGCGCCACAGCCACCCACTCCGTCCGCGCGGTGGAATTCGATGCCCGGGCCGTCCGCGAACTGTGTGCCGTGGACCCTGACATCGGGCGCTCCGTATCGACAGGTGTCGCCGCGGTGATCGCCCACCGGCTGTCGGCGGCCCGCAGTCGGCTGCTGGACATGTTCGGCCCCTACAGCAGCGTCCGGCCGCTCGCCGACGCACTCTGAGGACCGAGCCATGCCCTCCACCCCGTACACCGTCAACGACGTCATGACCAAGAGGATCATCGCCGTCGCCCCCGACGCCGCGTTCGAAGAGATCGTGGCCGCCATGGAACGGTGGAAGATCACCGCCTTGCCGGTCATCAAGGGGGAAGGCCGCGTCATCGGTGTGGTCTCCGAGGCAGATCTGCTCCCCAAGGAGGAGCTCCACGAGCATCGCCCCGGCCTTATCGAACAAATGCGCCATCTCAACGAAACGGCCAAGGCGGGATCCACACCCGCCGAAGACCTGATGACAGCCCCCGCGATCACCGTCCACCCGGACACGCCCCTCCCCCAAGCCGCCCGGCTCATGGCCAACCACCGCATCAAGCGCCTTCCCGTCGTCGACGCCAACGGGACGCTCCAGGGCATCGTCAGCCGCGCCGACCTCCTCAAGGTGTTCCTCCGCTCCGACGACGAACTCGCCGACGAGATTCGCCGCACGGTGGTGAACCATCTGTTTCCGGTGTCCCGCAAACGCGTCAAGGTCACCGTCACCCATGGCACTGCGACACTGACGGGGCAGGTACGGGACGGCGATCTGATTCCGGTCGCAGCACGTCTCACCCATGCCGTGGAAGGCGTCGTCGACGTGCGCTGCCGGCTCGAGACCGAAGGGTCTGCGTGATCGGCTCCGGTGGGTTCACCGTTGCACTCGCCTCAGCCCGGTCAGGGACGCGAGGAACAGACCGTCCGGCGTGCCTGACTCGACACGGCACACGATCGCGCGAAGGCCGCCATAGCGACCGGTGAACGCCGCACCCTCACAGCGAGTGCGAACCCTGTTCGAGGCCACCGCACCGGCACCCAAAGCGCCACGGTCACTCTACGTGACGGCCGAAGACAAAGAACCAGCTCAGGGGCTGGGCTTGCGCGAGGTGCCGCAGGAGATCCGGAACTGGATACTGATCGCCCGCCCGCAGGGCTGAGCACGAGGACATCACCCCCGTCACGCGGCTACAGCTGCCGTGTCATACGTCGATCTGCTCGAAGATGTGCGGGTACGACACGATGTCGTCGGGGAACTCGGCCGCCATGCGCTGGAACTCGGGGCTGCCGAACGCCGTGGCGAGCGCTTCGGTCGAGCTCGCGGATGCCTCGCTCGGCCACAACTGGGCCTTCTACGTCGTCCAGTTCGCGACGATGATCCTGCTCGTCCTGTCCGCGAACACGTCGTTCGGCGGGCCCCCGGTGCTGCTCAAGCCGCTCGCCCGGGACAACCACCTGCCGCACGTGTGCGCGCTGAAGGCCGACCGCCAGGTCCACCGCCGCGGCGCCCTCGCGCTCGCGCTGGTCTCCGCCGCGCTACTGGTCTTCTCGGGCGGCGACACGAACACCCTCGTACCGCTCTTCGCCATCGGCGACTTCGTCGGCTTCACCATGGCGCACGTCGGCATGATCAGGCACAGGCGCGCAGAGCGAGGCCCACGCCGGCAGGGCATGGCCCTGCTCAACGGCTCCGGATTCCCACCGGCGCGCGACGCCCCGTAAGAGACGCGTCAAAGGCACACGGGTTGTCGTATGGGAGGCGTCAACGGCGGCCGAATCCGGCCAGGAACGAGCTTTCCTCTATCTCGTCAGCTCATTTCCTTACCTCATATCTAGGAGCTCGCGATGGCCGACGTGGCCTTCGTCATCACCACGATCGCGGTGTTCGCGCTGGTGGCTCTCGTCGCCAAGGGGGTGACGAAGCTGTGACTGCCGAGAACATCGTCGGCCTGATCGTGGCCGTCGCCCTCCTGGGCTACCTGGTCCTCGCCCTCATCTACCCGGAGAGGTTCTGAGCACCGATATGAGCCCCGTACTCGCTGGTGTGCTCCAGCTCCTCGCGCTGATAGCGGCCCTGGCACTCGCCTACCGGCCGCTCGGCGACTACATGGCCGGGGTCTACTCCTCCGACAAGCACCTGCGTGTCGAGAAGTGGATCTACAAGGGCATCGGCGCCAACCCCAGCGCCGAGATGCGCTGGCCCGCCTATCTGCGCGGTGTCCTGGCCTTCTCCGCCGTGAGCGTCCTGTTCCTCTACCTCCTGCAGCGGCTGCAGGGCTCACTGCCCGGATCGCTGGGCTTCTCCTCGATCGACCCGGACCAGGCGTTCAACACGGCCGCCTCGTTCGTGTCGAACACCAACTGGCAGTCGTACTACGGCGAGCAGGCCATGGGCCACGTCGTACAGACCGCCGGCCTCGCCGTGCAGAACTTCGTCTCCGCGGCCGTCGGCATCGCCGTCGCGGTCGCCCTCGTCCGGGGCTTCGCCCGCTCCCGCACCGGTGAGCTCGGCAACTTCTGGGCGGACCTGGTGCGTGGCGTCATCCGCATCCTGATCCCGATCTCCGTGATCGGCGCGATCGTCCTCGTGGCGTGCGGCGCGATCCAGAACTTCTCCGGAATTCACTCCGTGGGCCAGTTCATGGGCGGCTCGCAGCAGTGGAACGGGGGCGCGGTCGCCTCGCAGGAGGCCATCAAGGAGCTGGGCACGAACGGCGGCGGTTACTTCAACGCCAACAGCGCCCACCCCTTCGAGAACCCGGGCCCGTTCACGAACCTGTTCGAGATCTTCCTGATCCTCGTCATCCCGTTCGCGCTCACCCGCACCTTCGGCCGTATGGTCGGCTCGCTGAAGCAGGGATACGCGATCCTCGCGACGATGGCCACCATCTGGGTCGGGTTCGTCGCGCTGATGATGTGGACCGAGTTCCACCACGGCGGCCCGGCGTTCGACGTCGCGGGCGGCGCGATGGAGGGCAAGGAGAACCGCTTCGGGGTCGGTGCCTCGTCGATCTTCGCGGTGTCGACGACGTTGACGTCGACCGGTGCGGTGGACTCGTTCCATTCCTCGTTCACCGGGTTCGGCGGCGGCATCACGATGCTCGGCATGCAGCTCGGCGAGATCGCACCCGGCGGCACCGGTTCCGGGCTCTACGGCATGCTGATCATGGCGATCATCGCGGTGTTCATCGCGGGTCTGATGGTCGGCCGCACCCCCGAGTACCTGGGCAAGAAGATCGGCACCCGCGAGATCAAGTTCGCGGCCTGCTACATCCTCATCACCCCGGCGCTCGTGCTCGTCTTCACTGCGATCTCGATGGCTCTGCCCACCCCGCCGAACTCCATGCTCAACTCCGGCGCGCACGGATTCTCCGAGATCCTCTACGCGTTCACGTCCGGCGCGAACAACAACGGTTCCGCGTTCGCCGGTCTGAGCGCGGACACCAACTGGTTCAACACCACGATCGGCCTCGCGATGCTGCTCGGCCGGTTCCTGCCGATGGTGTTCGTCCTCGCTCTGGCGGGCTCGCTCGCCGAGCAGAAGCCCATCCCCGCCACGGCCGGCACCCTGCGCACGGAGAAGCCCCTGTTCACGGGCCTCCTCGTCGGCACGATCCTGATCATCGCCGGCCTGACCTACTTCCCGGCCCTGGCGCTGGGTCCGCTCGCCGAGGGGCTGGCGTCATGACCACGCGCACAGAAGAGTCCCGTACAGAAAGCCAAGAGGGCGCGATGTCCACAGCCACTCCGACCCGGGCGCCGCACAGCGACGTGCCCACCGGCCACAAGCCCGGCGAGGGCCGGGTCGGCGCGGGTCTCTTCGATCCCAAGCAACTGCTGAAGTCGCTGCCGGACGCCTTGCGCAAGCTCGACCCGCGCGTCATGGTCAAGTCGCCCGTGATGTTCGTGGTGCTCGTCGGCTCGGTCCTGACGACCGTGTTCTCCTTCAAGGACCCGTCCGACTGGTTCGGCTGGACGATCAGCGCCTGGCTCTGGCTCACCGTGATCTTCGCGAACCTGGCGGAGGCGGTGGCCGAGGGCCGCGGCAAGGCGCAGGCGGACACCCTGCGCAAGGCCAAGACCGACACCATCGCGCGCCGGCTGTCCAAGGACGGCACCAGCGAGGAGCAGGTGCCGGGCACCGCCCTGACCATCGGTGACCTGGTGGTGTGCGAGGCGGGCGACATCATCCCCGGCGACGGAGACGTCGTCGAGGGTGTCGCGTCCGTCGACGAGTCGGCCATCACCGGTGAATCGGCCCCCGTCATCCGGGAGTCGGGCGGCGACCGCAGCGCCGTCACCGGCGGCACGAAGGTTCTCTCCGACCGCATCGTCATCAAGATCACGACGAAGCCCGGCGAGACCTTCATCGACCGGATGATCAACCTGGTCGAGGGCGCGGCCCGCCAGAAGACCCCCAACGAGATCGCCCTCAACATCCTCCTGGCGTCCCTCACCATCGTCTTCCTGCTCGCGGTGGTGACCCTGCCGCCGTTCGCGGACTACGCCGGCAAGCACCTCAGCATGGTCGTGCTGGTGGCCCTGCTCGTCTGCCTCATCCCGACGACGATCGGCGCACTGCTCTCCGCGATCGGTATCGCGGGCATGGACCGCCTCGTCCAGCGCAACGTCCTCGCCATGTCCGGCAGGGCCGTCGAGGCCGCAGGCGACGTGTCGACCCTGCTCCTCGACAAGACGGGCACCATCACCCTCGGCAACCGCCAGGCCGCCGAGTTCGCGCCCGTCAAGGGCGTGACCGCGGCCGAACTCGCCGACGCCGCCCAGCTGTCCTCGCTGTCCGACGAGACCCCCGAGGGCCGCTCCATCGTGGTCCTCGCCAAGGAGAAGTACGGGCTGCGCGAACGCCACCAGGGCGAGCTGGCCGGCGCCGAATGGATCGCCTTCACCGCCCAGACCCGCATGTCCGGCGTGGACGTCGACGGCCGCAAGACCCGTAAGGGAGCCGCCGGTTCCGTCATCACCTGGGTCAGGGAGCGCGGTGGCCAGGTCGCCCCGGACGCGGACACCCTCGCCAACTCCGTCTCGGAGGCGGGCGGAACGCCGCTGCTCGTGGCGGTCGAGGACTCCCACGGCGCCCGCGTGCTCGGCGTCATCCACCTCAAGGACGTCGTCAAGGAAGGCATGCGCGAGCGGTTCGACGAGCTGCGCCGCATGGGCATCAAGACCGTCATGATCACCGGTGACAACCCGCTGACGGCCAAGGCGATCGCCGAGGAGGCAGGCGTCGACGACTTCCTCGCGGAGGCCACTCCCGAGGACAAGATGGCGCTCATCAAGCGGGAGCAGGCGGGCGGCAAGCTGGTCGCGATGACCGGCGACGGCACCAACGACGCCCCCGCCCTCGCCCAGGCCGATGTCGGCGTGGCGATGAACACGGGCACGTCGGCCGCCAAGGAGGCCGGCAACATGGTCGACCTCGACTCCAACCCGACCAAGCTCATCGAGATCGTCGAGATCGGCAAGCAACTCCTCATCACCCGGGGCGCGTTGACGACGTTCTCCATCGCCAACGACGTCGCGAAGTACTTCGCGATCATCCCGGCGCTGTTCGCGGCGGTCTACCCGGGCCTGGACAAGCTCAACATCATGCAGCTGTCCTCGCCCAACTCCGCGATCCTGTCCGCGGTCATTTTCAACGCGCTCATCATCATCGCGCTGGTACCCCTCGCCCTGAAGGGGGTCCGGTACCGGCCGATGAGCGCCGACCGGATGCTGCGCCGCAACCTCGGAATCTACGGACTCGGCGGCCTGATCGCCCCGTTCATCGGCATCAAGATCATCGACCTGCTCATCTCCCTCATCCCCGGAATCGGCTGATCCCCATGAACAACTCGGTTACGAACACAGCCCGGTTGCTGGGAGCGGGACTGCGCGCCCTCCTCGTCCTCACAGTCGTCTGCGGCGTCATCTACCCGCTCGCCGTCACCGGCGTGGCGCAGGCCCTCTTCCACGACAAGGCCAACGGCTCGGAGATCAAGTCCGAGGGCAAGGTGGTCGGTTCGTCCCTCATCGGCCAGCGTTACGACCTGCCGCTGAAGAAGGGCCAGGAGACCGCGGAGCCGGACCTCAAGTGGTTCCAGCCGCGTCCGTCCAACGGTCTGGGCACCAACAGCGTCAACACCCATTACAAGCTGATCCTG
Organism: Streptomyces sp. NPDC055400; assembly: GCF_053644375.1. Classification (NCBI taxonomy): domain Bacteria; kingdom Bacillati; phylum Actinomycetota; class Actinomycetes; order Kitasatosporales; family Streptomycetaceae; genus Streptomyces; species Streptomyces sp. NPDC055400. The sequence goes on from NZ_JBSHLM010000009.1 coordinate 105,144, forward strand.
TCCGGCGCCACCAACCTGTCCGGCGACAACGGCGCGATCAACGGCAAGTGCACGGAGAAGTCCGAGGAGGGCACGCTCTGCGCCCAGGTCCTCTCCGCCCAGAACGCCGTGATCAAGGACAACTCCGTCGGCGACTACAAGGTCAAGAAGTCCGACATCCCCGCGGACGCCGTCACATCGTCGGGCTCCGGACTCGACCCGGCCATCTCCCCCGAGTACGCCGGCCTCCAGGTCCACCGCGTCGCCCAGAAGAACGGGCTGTCCGTGGCCCAGGTCAACAAGCTCGTCGACGAGCACACCGACGGCCGCACCCTCGGCTTCATGGGTGAACCCACCGTCAACGTCCTCGAACTCAACATCGCGCTCAAGGAACTCGTGGCGAAGAGCTGATGGTCTTACGCCCATCACGTGGGAGTCGGCGACCGGGGAAACCGCCCGAATCCGCCGGCTCCCACGGCCACGAACCGACACCGGCACACCGGCACACCGGCATCCAGCGTGCACGACCCGACACACGACCACCGCCGACTGGAAAGGCGCACACCGATGACGCGGGTACTGGTGGTGGAGGACGACGCACAGCTCGTACGGGCGCTCGTAATCAACATGCAGGCACGCCGGTACGGCGTGGACGCCGCGCCGGACGGCGCCACCGCGCTCCGACTCGCCGCCACCCGGCAACCGGATGTCGTGATCCTCGACCTGGGGCTGCCGGACATGGACGGCGTGGACGTCATCAGGGCTCTGCGCGGCTGGACCCGCGTTCCGATCCTGGTGCTGTCCGCGCGCCGCGACTCCGACGAGAAGGTCGCCGCGCTGGACGCCGGGGCCGACGACTACATCACCAAACCGTTCAGCATGGACGAACTCCTCGCCCGGCTGCGGGCCGCTGTCCGCCGAACGGAGAACGTGCCCGTCGCCAACGGCACCATCCTGGTCACCACGGACGACTTCTCCGTCGACCTGCTCGCCAAGAAGGCCACCCGTGCCGGCCGCGACGTACGCCTGACTCCCACGGAGTGGCAGCTGCTGGAGATCCTGGTCTCCAGCCCCGGCCGCCTCGTCACGCAGAAACAGCTCCTCCAGGAAGTCTGGGGCGCCTCCCAGAGCACCAAGACCAACTACCTGCGGGTCTACATGGCCCAACTGCGCCGGAAACTGGAGTCGGACCCCTCCCACCCCCGCTATCTCATCACGGAGCCCGGCATGGGATATCGCTTCGAGAACTGACCCCACTCATCCCCGCGCGCCCCACCCCCGACGTAACGGCACAGAGACGTAGAGACGAGAGACTTGAAACCTCCCCCAGCTAGATCAGGGGGATTCCTAGCTCACGCGGCCTGATCCCCGGCGGGGATGCAGGTCTTACACGATCAGCACTAGCCGGGACAGAGACCAGCCCGGACGAGCATCACACGGGCTGAGTTTTTGTCCCGAGGCCGGGACACCCCGCACGTGGTGCACGTATACGTTCGTTCTGAGAGAGGCAGCGCGTGCTTGGTTCTCGCTCCGCAGTCTGCGCATTCCATCGTGGTGTGCGCCGGGTGTACCAGGTGCACGGACCGGCCGTGCTTACGGCCCATCTCGACCAGGGCTGTCTTGGTCGCGCCGATCGCCGCGTCAGCGGCCTTCTTCGCCATGGTGGACTTCGCAAGGAACTTCGGCCGGAAGTCCTCCACGGCCAGGGCGTCATGGTCGCGGACGACCTTCTTGGCCCACTTGCGGGCGGTGTCCTGACGCTGCCGGGCCACCTTCTTGTGCAGCTTCGCCGTCTGCCCCTTCGCCTCGCGATAGCCCTTCGACCCGGCGCATCCACGCTTCGGCTTACGCCGGGACATCATCCGCTGATAATGCACCAAGCGCTGGGCAGCACTCTTCCCGTGCTGCGGGTGCGAAAGGTCGTGGTCGTCGCTGGTGGTGGTCGCCATCTCCTTCACACCCCAGTCGATCCCGATCACCCGGCCGGTTCCCGGCAGTGTCTCGGTCATCCTCGCCACGACGAAAGACGCGTACCAAACTCCGGTGCTGTCGCGGTAGACACGGACGCTGGAGGGAGGCTGGGGAAGAGCACGCGACCACACGACCGTCACGGCGAGGCCGCCTGCCAGGTGCAGGCGGCCGTCCATGAGCCGACAACCCCGCTGGGTGTAGATCAGCGACAGGTCGTCCTGGTGCTTCTTCTTGTACTTGGGCATCCCGGCCCGCTGCCGCATCGGCAAAGCGGCCTCGATGTCCTTCAGCGCCTTCGCCCGCGACTTCGCGAAATCGCGTATCACCCGCTGCTGAGGAACGCTGGAGCCTTCACGCAGCCAGCCCATGCAGGCACGCGCCTCGGTCAGCATCTTGTCCAGCCGGGCCGGACCGCACTTCTCGTTCTCGGCGTGCGCCTTCTTCGAGCGGGCGCAGCACTCGTTCCACAGCCACCGGCACCGCGCCCATTCCGCTTCGAGAGCGCCAGTTGCGGCGGACGACACGCGAAGGCGGAAGGTGTAGCGGGCATGCCCGACACCTGCCGTCTCCTGCGCCGCGTTCGTCATGAACAACAACCTGTCTGGGAGGACTGACAGTTGAGAGCTCTGATCCAACGGGGGCTGCCTCACCACCCCGGCGGGTACACGCCGATCCGCCCTGCCGGCGAATCGGCTTCTCCTGCCCTGCTCCGCAGGAGTCCGATTCCTTCCCGGCCTGAAGGCCGGGGCATCCTCGGAGGAATCCGGTGAAGATGGCACGCGGCAGACTACGCATCTATCTCGGTGCCGCTCCGGGCGTCGGCAAAACCTACTCGATGCTCTCGGAGGCACACCGCCGCATGGAGCGGGGCACCGACTGCGTCGTCGCCTTCGTGGAGCATCACGACCGGCCACGCACCGAGGTGATGCTCCACGGCCTGGAACAGATCCCACGCAAGGAACTCGAATACCGCGGCGCCGTCTTCACCGAGATGGACGTGGACGCGGTACTCGCCAGAAGCCCCCAAGTGGCCATGGTGGACGAGTTGCCCCATACGAACATCCCCGGTTCCCGCAACGCCAAGCGCTGGCAGGACGTGCAGGAGCTGCTCGCGGCGGGCATCGACGTCGTGTCGACCGTCAACATCCAGCACCTGGAGTCGCTCGGCGACATCGTCGAGTCGATCACAGGAGTCCGACAGCAGGAAACGGTGCCCGACGAGGTCGTTCGGCGCGCGGACCAGGTCGAGCTGGTCGACATGTCGCCCCAGGCGCTGCGCCGGCGGATGGCCCACGGCAACATCTACCGGCCCGACAGGGTCGACGCGGCCCTTTCCAACTACTTCCGGCCCGGCAACCTCACCGCCCTGCGCGAACTGGCCCTGCTCTGGGTCGCGGACCGGGTCGACGAGTACCTGACGGAGTACCGCAGCGAGCACCGGGTCTCCAGGATCTGGGGTTCGCGGGAGCGGATCGTGATCGGGCTGACCGGAGGCCCCGAGGGCAGCACCCTGATCCGCCGTGCTGCCCGGCTCGCGGAGAAGGGCGCGGGCGGTGAGGTCCTGGCCGTGTACATCTCGCGCAGCGACGGACTGGCCTCCGCCTCGCCCAAGGAACTCGTTCTCCAGCGCACTCTGGTCGAGGACCTGGGCGGCACGTTCCACCACGTCGTGGGGGACGACATCCCGTCGGCCCTGCTGGACTTCGCGCGGGGCGTGAACGCCACGCAGATCGTCCTCGGAGTGTCCCGCCGCCAGGGGTGGCAGTACGTCTTCGGCCCCGGCGTCGGCGCCACGGTAGCCCGGGAGTCCGGCCCCGACCTCGACGTACACCTGATCACCCACGACGAGGCGGGCAAGGGGCGCGGCCTGTCCGCCGTGCCACGTGCCCGGCTCGGCCGCGCCCGGACCATGTGGGGCTGGCTTACGGGTATGTGCGGCCCCGCGCTGCTGTCTCTCTTGCTCAGTGCCACCGCGCCGGGTCTCGGATTCGCCAACGACGTGCTGCTGTTCCTGTCGCTGACCGTCGCCGCGGCGCTGCTCGGCGGACTGTTCCCGGCACTTGCCTCGGCCGCCTTCGGCTCCCTCTTGCTGAACTGGTACTTCACCCCGCCGGTGCACCGGATCACCATCGCCGACCCGGAGAACATCCTCGCCCTTGCGATCTTCGTGGGCGTGGCCGTGTCGGTCGCCTCGGTCGTCGACCTCGCGGCCCGCCGAACTCACCAAGCGGCCCGCCTGCGGGCAGAGTCGGAGATCCTCTCCTTCCTCGCCGGCAGTGTGCTGCGCGGCGAAACCAGTCTGGAGGCCCTCCTGGAACGCGTCCGCGAGACGTTCGCCATGGAGTCGGTGGCACTGCTGGAGCGCACGAGCGACGTCGATCCGTGGACGTGTGCGGGCAGCATCGGCCCTCGGGCCGTACTGGAACGGCCCGAGGACGCCGACGTGGACATGCCCGTCGGCGACCACATGACGCTCGCCCTGTCCGGCCGCGTGCTGCCCGCCGAGGACCGCCGGGTTCTGGCGGCGTTCGCCGCACAGGCCGCTGTCGTCCTGGACCGCCAACGACTGCGGACGGAGGCCGGTCAAGCCAAGGAACTGGCCGAAGGCAACCGCATCCGTACCGCGCTCCTGGCCGCCGTCAGCCACGACCTGCGCACACCGTTGGCCGGCATCAAGGCATCGGTCTCCTCTCTTCGCTCCGACGACGTGGAGTGGTCGGAGGAGGACCAGGCCGAGCTCCTGGAGGCGATCGAAGCGGGGGCCGACCGTCTCGACCACCTGGTCGGCAACCTTCTCGACATGTCCCGCCTCCAGACCGGCACGGTCACCCCGCTCATCCGCGAGGTGGACCTCGACGAGGTGGTCCCGATGGCCCTGGGCGGCATCCCCGACCCCGAAACGACGGTCGTCCTGGACATCCCCGAGACGCTCCCCGTGGTCACCATCGACAAGGGGCTGCTCGAGCGCACGGTCGCCAACATCGTCGAGAACGCGGTGAAACACAGCCCCACAGGCGTACCGGTCCTCGTCTCCGCGAGCGCCCTCTCTCACCGGGTGGAACTCCGCGTCGTGGACCGCGGCCCCGGCATCCCGGACAGCGACAAGGACCACATATTCGAACCCTTCCAGCGCTACGGAGACGCCCCGAGCGGGGCCGGCGTCGGCCTGGGACTCGCGGTCGCACGAGGGTTCGCCGAAGCCATCGGCGGCACCCTCACCGCCGAAGACACGCCCGGCGGCGGCCTCACCATGGTCCTCACGCTCCCGACGGCCACCGACCGGGCAACGTCCCGACCCAAGACATCCACGGCTGAGGCGTCGTAGGCCTGAGCCAGAGATTCGGCGGCAGTGGGCGGCGGCTTTGTCCAGGCCGCGAAAAATCTCGTCATGGACCTCGAAGACGCCGGCTGCCGGACTCGCTACCTGATCAGGGACGGGAATTTCCTTCCGGGGTCACCGGCGAACCCGCCCCATCGAGCGATGCCGCCGCTGCCTATCCCCGGCCCGACGCGCCCATCTGCCGGGGAAATTCGATGGGGTCACTGTCGAACCCCTGGACCCGTGCGTGCAGTTCCCACTGCCCCGTCGCGTCGCGCGTGAATTCCCCCAGGGTCGCGGCGGTGGCCGCCGACACCCCGGTGAAGTCATCGAGCATCAGCTCGGAGTACTTCTCGACGATCACGGCACCGGCGTGTGCGATGTCGCCGAACGTGCGCCGTCCGCCGTCCTGGTGGATCACCACACCGACGACGACCCGTCCGTAGGACGATGCCAGGCGGTCCAGTTCCAGGACCATCACCTCGACGAATCCGAACCCTTGGCCGGTCTCGCTGTGGCGGGTCATGTTGATCGTGCCGTCGGGGGACCTGCTCTCCGAGTGGACCACGTACACCGGCGCCCCGTAGGGGGCATGCGTCGCGTACGTGGCGGCCACGATGTCGAGGTGTCTCGGCGCCTCCCCCAGAGGGCTGGGGTCCCAGCGCAACCGGACCTCCGGCTTGTGCACTCCCGCCTTGATCACTGTCACGAGCCGGCACCTCCCCCTCTCCCGGGCGCGCGGCCGATGCGCGCCGCGCCACGGTCAAGTATCGCTCATGACCAGCGACTTGATGCCTCGTTAGCGTGCCTTCACCGGCCCTTGTGGATGGTGCGTGCCCTAGATCCCGTTTGTACGCTCCGGCGGCGCGAACGTCGACAGAGAACCGACACTCGGAGACGTCAGCAACGTCAATAGCCCCGGATACACCGCCGATTGGGCCTTGTGACGGCCGGCGATCCGCAGGCCATCACCGATGAAAGGGACAGCATCTGCTGGCCCCGCGCCAGAAGCCGAGCGTCCCGGTGGCGCCGGCATCAGGTCAGAGGTTGGCGTAGCCGGGGATGCTTGCCTTGATCCGATCGAGTTCGCGGGCGTCGGAGATGCCCTGTGAGCTGCCTGTGGCGCACCCCCGACACCCCGGACGGCACAGCCCAGGCCGAACGGCTCATGGAACTGGCCATCGACGGCTTCCGCCCCTGACCACCGAGCACCAGCCTTGACCGACCGTCAGGCACACCCTGATTTCGGGACCGTGGACTTTCGGACAGGCACAGTGACGAGCGGGGTCGGGGCAGGCTCCGCCGCCGTGCAGACGGTGACGCTGCTCAACACCGACCTCGCCGCCTGCGGCACGCCCACCGGGCTCACGTGGATCTCCGGCGCGGTCACGCTGACATTCGCCTAGGCACTGTTCCGGTGCGGGACGGCACAGCCAGGGCTTCGGCCTGGATGGGCGCGTCAATGGTGGGCACAGGTGTCCTGGTAGGCGAGTCCGGGCGCGTAGAAGTTCCATTGCTCGGGGGTGAGTCCGCCGTCGGCGCGGGTGCAGGCCTCGCGCACCATGTGCCGGCGAATGTTCTGGACCGGGTCCATGTTCCACAGTGCGAGTCGATTGTCGCCTGTCACAGCCAGGGTGCGCCCGTCCGGAGAGAACGCCAACGCCTGTGCGCGAGCGGTGTCTGCCAGGGGCTCGCCCAGGGTGCGGGTGTTGCCGAGGTTGCTCCAGTCCCACAGGGCGACGAATTCCTCCGCCTTTGTCGTGACGGCGGCTGTGGTCCAGTCCGAAGAGATGGCCATCCTCGGCACGATCTGGCCCACCGCGCTCACCGCGACGGGTTGTCCCAACAGACGAGGGCGGCCGCCATCGCTCACGTCCCACAGGGAAATCCCGCTCGTGGTGAGCGCAGCCAGTGACTTGCCGTCAGGGGCGAAAGCCAGGTCATACGTGCGGACGGCGGCGTCGTTCTGCACTGGGGCTGTAGGAAATGAACGCGTCGTACAAGACTCCCCCGAGCAGTAGTGCACAGCCTGGCGACGGCAGCGGGCGCCTGCCGGGGCATAAGGCTGTTGAGCCCCTGTCCCGGCAAGGCTGACCGGCGGGCATGGCAAGAACCCGAACCGTCCCGAACTCGGCGTACAACTCTACGAGTTATCGGTTCCTCAGGCAGGGCAACGGGGCACGGGGACTGGATCCGCGCTGCGGGAGGCGGACGCAGGCGGCCGCCGCCGGTCATGCCGATGCTGACGGGCGAGCGCGGCGGCGCCTGTGGGAGATTGCCCGGTCTGGTCACTGCCCAGCTGAGCCGGTCGGCTCCGGAGGCGGCCAGTGCCTGAGTGACCGGAGTCGACTTTCCCAAGGCAGAGTGTGTGCGCCGCTCCTGATCACCAAACGGGGCGCAACGGCGGGATCGACTCTCCTGCGAAGGTTCGGATGATGGCCGCGAGTTCAGCTCGTGGAACTTCCAGGCCGACCTCGTGAAGCTGCTTGGTCAGCTGCGCCTCCAGCTCGCGCAGGGTCCTTCCGGCTACGGCCAGGTGCTTCAACGCCTTGTCCGTCAGCACGACGAGCTTGCGCCGACCGCCTGCGGGGTGCGGCTGACGCTCGACGTACCCCCGCTTCTCCAGGTCGTCGATGATCTGGCCGGCGGCCTGCTTGGTGACCCCGAGGCGCTCGGCGAGTTCGCTGCTCGTGGCACCGGCACCGTGGAGTGCCTGGAAGACCAGGCCGTGCACGGGGCGGAGTTCGGCGTAGCCGACGGCGTCCAGACGGCTCACGAACTCGGAGAGGAGCAGTTGGAAGGCCATCCCGAGCAGGAAGGTGAGTTCGGCGGGCTCGAGTGGATCGCGGGTCTCCATCGGTTCATCTTGACACACACATATAAAGTAGCTTTACTCGCCGCAAGTAAAGGAGCTTGACTCAGGAGGATCCATGTACGTGATCAGCGAGAGCGAGCAGCGGACGACCACTACGCCAGCCGGCTCGATGTCCGGCCTGGCGGGTCCAAGCCAAGGCAGTGCCGAGGTGAGCACCTGGCGTGTGCGGCTCGGCGCGGACGCATCCACCCCGGTGCACATCATCGACCGCGAGCAGGTGTGGATGCCCCTGTCAGGCGAGTTCGAGGTCGAGGTGGACGGCAAGACCGAACAGGTCAAGGCCGGCCAGGCGCTCATCCTTTCCGCAGGTGCGGTGCGGCAGCTCAAAGCCTTCGGCGGCCCCGCGGAGGCGCTGGTCGCCATGGTCGTCCGGGGTAAGGCCATGATGCCGGGCAGCGACAACAAGATCCCGCTTCCGTGGGCGGAGTGACGTCCCTCCCCGCGAACAGCCCGACCGGTCCCGTCCCCGTCGTCAGGGCTGAGTTGGCGGGGACGGCCTCCCGCCCACAAGAAGAGCATCAAGCCACGGCGCACTGAGAAAGTAGGCGTTCTCGCAGACGGGTAAGGTCTGGGCATGCAGACGGGTGAGTTACTCGGCTCCGGCCGCAGCGCGGACGTATTCGCCATTGATGACCACTGGGTCCTTCGCCGATACCGCGATGGCGCCGACGCCACCACCGAAGCAGCCGTGATGGCCCATCTCGCGGAGCACGGGTATCCGGTGCCCCGCCTCCGGGATCCGGCAGGCGCCGGACCCGGCACGGCACCGCACACCGACCTGGTGATGCAGCGCCTGCGGGGGCCGTCCATGCTGCAGGCATTACTGCAGGACACGATCACGGCCGAGGAAGCAGGGGCGACGCTCGCCGAGCTGCTGCACCGCCTGCACTCCGTTCGCGCACGGGCCTCCGCCGATCCCGTCCACCGCGTTCTCCACCTCGACCTGCACCCTGACAACGTGATGCTCACCCCGGAAGGGCCAGTGGTGATCGACTGGCGCAACACCGAGGAAGGGCCACCCGGACTGGACCGGGGAATGTCGTCACTGATCCTGGCGCAGGCCGCCGTCGCCCCCACGGGCCCGACGACGCTGGCCGGCGCCGTGCTCGGGGCACTGCTCACCCACCTCGGCCCCGCAGTCGTTCTGGCGGACACTGACGCCGGATGCCTCACGGAAGCCAGGAAGAGACGGGCAGCAGACCCGGCCATGAGCGAGAGCGAGACACAACTTCTCGACGACGCCATGGAGTTGATTCTCGAACTGACGCCCGCCCGACGATAAGTGACAAGGCAAGTCTGGGTGCTCGATGGCGTATCCGTCCGGGAAACGGTCGCCGCCGTGTTCACGTCCCGCCATGACCATGAACGCTGCACTGCCGCGCACGTGAAGGCGGCCGCCTCTCGCCGCCTGTGCACTGTCCATCGCGTAGAGAGGCGGTCGCCGATCAGGTGCCGTCTAGGACGGCTGGTTCGGCTCGCTCGACGCCGCCTTGAGGTCGGCGAGGAGTTCAGCCTGGTTGGTCAGGACCCCGGACAGGATGGTGCGGGCGACCCGCAGTAGTTCCGCCACGTGCGGGCTGGTCAGCCGGTAGTAGACGTTCGAGCCCTCCTTGCGGGTGGCCACGAGGTTCGCCCGGCGCAGTACGGCCAGCTGTTGGGACAGGTGGGCGGGCTCGATCCCCACCTCGGGCAGCATCTCGGCGACCGCGTGCTCTCGCTCGCTCAGCAGTTCCAGGACCCGGATCCGGGCGGGGTGCCCGAGCGTTTTGAAGAACTCGGCCTTGAGTTGGTACAGGGGCGTGCTCACCCGAAGCGCCTCCTGTTGCCCTCGTCGATGCGCGGCTGCCATACGGCTCGGCGCCGTGAGCGCTGCGTCCATCGTGTCCGCCCAGAAATCGTCTGCATGGGGCCATCCTCGCCTGTGACGGCCAGGCTGATGAACTCGATAATTGCTATCATTAGCAATTACTAATGATAGCAGGGGTGTTTTCCGTACGAGTCCCACGTCGGCGTGGCGCGAAGGGCACGCAGCTCGAGTGGTGTCTGCCGTCTCAAGTGCTTCCGGGCCGCTGTCGGACCCGACAGGGCCTGCCCGCGCTGAGGTCACACCGACCTGGTAGGGCTGGACAGCCTGCGCGGCAGTCGGCCTACTCTCCAGCTGTCGGCAGAGGCGCGCCCCGGGGGGACCGCTGTTAGGCCGAGACAGCCAAATGGGCCCCTTTGTACGGCAGTTGAGCCGGCCGACGGCGGGCACGGCCCTCAGGTGGACCAGCCCTCGGTACGCCACTCCTGCGCATCCTCGTTCCCGGTACCGAGGGACGCGTGTGCGGCGAGGGCTGTGAGCAGGTCGCTGTGGACGGGGATGGCGGGGCAGTCGCCGTTGGGGACGAGGGAGCCGTCGGCCGGGATCGCGGCCAGTTCCAGCGAGCGGCCGCTGCCGGCCAGCTGCCGGGCGGCGTCGATGATCGCGAGCTGGCCCTCGGTGGACCAGCCGCGCAGCTCGGTGAGGTCGACGACGACCGGTCCTGTGCCGCGGGCGAGGACCCAGCCGACCGCGCCGTTGAAGCGATGGGTGGCGTCAGGGCCGAGATGTCCGGCCACGGAGAGGACGCCGAGGTCCTGCTCGATGCGGTAGCGCCATTCAATGGTCACGTCGTCAACTGCCTTTCGAGTACTGCCTGGTCCCAGTCCCTGTGCGGGTCACAGGGGCAGGGTGATCCAGATGCTCTTGCCGCCGCGGTCCGCGTCCGGTCGTACAACCGCGCTGCCGCCGAGGCCGAGGGTGAGCTCGACGACGGTGGCGAGCCCGCCTCCCGTCTGTGTGAGAACGCCGTAGAGGGCGGGCTGGTAGGGGTGCCGGTCATGGACGCCGAAGGCGAAGGTGTCTGCGCTCGCGGCGTACAGGACCGTGAGCTGTGGGGAGATCTCGGCGGCGTGCCGGACGCTGTTGGTGACCAGCTCGGAGAGAATCAGCAGCGCGGGGTCGACGGCCGGATGGCGGTGGTTGACGCCCCATTCGGCCAGTACTTGTTCGGTGGTTTCGCGGGCTATCCGTACTGCCGCGGGCATGGCGGGCAGGGTCAGCACATGCCGGCAGGGCAGCTCGCCCAGTTCCGATGCCATCACAACTGGACCTCCTCGGCGCGGGCGAGCCGGAAGCCGCTCACCGACTGCGGGTGGATCCGCATGAGGGTGTCGCGCGGGCCGTACGTCCAGCCGGGCAGCGTACGTCGGTAGTGCGCCGCCCGGCCCGGGTCGTCGATCACCTCGACGGGGCCGGTGGCCGTAACGCTCCAGCCGGTGCCGATCGCGGCACGGATGTCGTCCACGTGATACGTGATGGCGGCCACGCCGTGCAGGGCGGCCTCCGGCACCGGAGTGCGCACCATGAGGCGGCCGTACTCGAACACATGCGAGGCCGGGCGGATCGCGGGCACATCCTTGGAGACGTGGACGACGCGTCCGGTTCGGCTCCCCTCAAAGAGGTGGAGGGCCTCGGCTCCGGAGACCTCGACGAGGCGGCGCGGGGCGGGACTTGCCGTCATCAGGCGGATTCCTCGCGGGCAGTTCGGGCGCTCTGGCCGGCGATGGCGGAGAGCACTCCGACGCACTCCAGGAAGGTGCGGGCGCCGGCGATTGCTTCGGGTGGGGTGGCGTATTCGCCGTCCTCGCGGCGCAGCAGGGCGAGCGCGCCGACCGAGTCGAGGACCTGGCGATGGCCGGGCCGTACGCCCGAGGTCATGACCGCGATGCCGCGCCGGCTCAGTTTCTCCACCGCGTCCTTGAGGACGAGGGCGCCAGTGGCGTCCATGGTCGTGACCCGGGACATCCGCAGGATGACGACGCGGACGTCGGCCACTTCACTCAGTTCGAGCAGGAAGCGGTGCGCGGCGGCGAAGAACAACGGTCCGTCGAGGCGGTAGGCGACGATGTGCTCGGCGAGCAGTGCATGTTCCTCGGCGCTGTGGTCTGCCTTGTCGAGGGGCACCTGGTCCATGCGGGCCTGCTGTGCGATCGCGCGCAGGGCGAGGACACCGGCGACGACGAGGCCGATGATGACGGCGTGGACGAGGTCGAGACAGACGGTGGCCACGGCGGTCAGGGCGAGGATGATCGCGTCGGAGTGGGTGGCCTTGGCCATCGCGCGGAGCGAGCCGACCTCGACCATACGGATCGCGGTCGCGATGAGTACACCCGCCAGCGCCGCCAAGGGGATCCTCGACGCCAGCGGGGCGGCGGCGAAGACGATGACCGCGAGGACCGCGGCGTGGGTGAGTGCGGCGAGGCGGGAGGTGGCGCCGGTACGTACGTTGACCGCGGTGCGGGCGATGGCGCCGGTGGCCGGGACGCCACCGAACAGCGGGGCGGCGATGTTGGCCAGGCCCTGGCCGAACAGTTCCCTGTCCGGGTCGTGCTTCTGGCCGACCGTCATGCCGTCGGCTACGGATGCCGAGAGGAGGGACTCCAGGGCCGCGAGTGCGGCCACGGCGATGGCGGGGGCGAGGAGGGAGCCGAGCGCGCCGAGGTCGAGGAATCCGAGCGAGGGAGCGGGAAGTCCGGCGGGCAGGTCACCGATCGGCTTGGCCGCGTCGAGGTGGAAGACCTGGGCGACGGCGGTCGCGGCGATGACGCCGACGATCGAGAAGGGGACCGTGGGGCGCACGCGCGCGCCGGCCAGCATGATCACGGCGACCGCGACGGCGAAGCCCACTGCAGTCCAGTTCGGGCTCTTGGCGAATTCTGCAACGGCCCGCCAGGTGACGGCGATGACTTTGTCGCCGTCCGGCTCGGCGACGCCCAGCGCGTTCGGCACCTGCTGCAGTGCGATGACGCAGGCGATGCCGAGCGTGAAGCCCTCGACGACGGGGGCCGGAACGTACTGCATGTACTTCCCGGTGCGCAGCACCGCGAGCCCGACGAGGATGAAGCCCGCGATCAGCCCGACGGCGAGCACACCCCCGGGGCCGTACTGAGCCACGATCGGGACGAGGACGACGGTCATGGCGCCGGTCGGGCCGGACACCTGCAGATTCGATCCGCCGAAGACAGCGGCAAGCGCACCGGCCACGACGGCGGTGGCCAGACCGGCCTCCGCTCCGAGACCGGAGGAGACGCCGAAGCCAAGCGCGAGCGGCAGCGCGACGATGGCGACCGTGAGCCCGGCGAGCAGGTCACGGCGGGGGTCTCGGCCCATCTGGGCCAGGTCGGAGCGGGAGGGCAGCAGGGAGCGGACCGGGCTCAGGAGCCGGTAGCCGATGACCGATCTCACCGGGCTGCGACCTCCACAGCCTGATCCTGGTCAGCGTCGCGCAGTTCAGCGAGGAGTTCGTTCCGCCCGGAGAGCATCTCGGTGAGGATGCGGCGCGCGGCCCGCATCAGGTCGGCGACGTCGCCGCCGGCGAGCGCGTAGACGACCGTGGAGCCGTCGCGCTGGGACGTCACGATGCCCGAGCGGCGCAGAACGGCAAGCTGCTGAGACAGCGTGGAGGGCTCCACCTCGATCGCCGCGAGCAGGTCGCGCACCGGCATCGGGCCGTCCTGGAGCAGTTCCAGAGCGCGTATCCGTACGGGATGACCGAGCATCCGGAAGAACTCGGCCTTGGCCTGGTACAGCGGAACAGACACGAAACCCTCTCCCCGACCTTCGCCCCTCTGCGAGGCGCGCACACGACAGGCGGCCGTGCCCGAGGCCCCCTGCGGCAACCACGGACACGACCTCGTACCTTCTAATGAATTGCTAAATTTCGCAATTCCGCTAGTCACTCCGTACACTCGGCCGGTGACCGAAATGCTTCCCCCCTGCCCCCAGTGCTCCAGCGCCTACACCTACGAGATGGGCGCGCTCCTCGTCTGCCCCGAGTGCGGCCACGAGTGGTCCGCGGCGTCCGACGACACGGCAGCCCACGCCGAAGCGGGTGCCCGTGTCATCAAGGACGCGGTCGGCAACACCCTCGCCGACGGCGACACCGTGACCGTCGTCAAGACCCTCAAGGTCAAGGGCAGCCCGAACGGCATCAAGGCAGGCACAAAGGTCCGCAACATCCGCCTCATCGAGGACGGCGTCGACGGCCACGACATCGACTGCAGAATCGACGGCTTCGGCCCCATGCAGCTCAAGTCCAGCGTGGTCAAGAAGGCCTGACCCGGTGACACCCGAAGTGCGGCTGGTGGTCCGGCCCCACGGAGAGCTCGTCGCCGTCACGGTCAAAGCCGTTCGGCTGCGTCTGCTCGGCGCGCTCGCCAAGGGCCCGGACGTCCTGGAGGTCGACCTCTCGCAGGTGACCTACCTCAACGCGGACGGCTGCAGCGCCCTGCACGCGGCGGCCGTCGTGGCCCGCTCGGTCGACACCAGACTCGTCGTCACCCACGCCCACCCGAGAGCACGAGCCATCCTCGGACAGGCCGGCCTGAGTCCGGCGCTGCAGGACGATGCCGGCCACGACGAGTGACCCGCCTGGGCCATCACCCGGCGGATCGACAAGCGCACCGCATTCCGGGTACCTGCTGTGCCGGCGGTCGGCCGTTGGCGACTCGCCATCGCCGCTCGACGCGTTGGCAACGTGAGGTGTCTGGCCGAACCTCACCAAGCTCCGTACTGACCCTGCCCCGCGCCACCCACCTGTTTCGCGCTGCTCGTCCCGACGAACATCGAGGCCACTACCGACAATTGATCTCTACCGCAGGTCGCCCACGATCAGCACACGCCCCGGAACAGCCTCACCGGGCAGGGATCGGCTGAGTGAGGTTCACCGGGTTGCCGTCGGGGTCCTGGATGTGGGCGACGCGCTGTCCCCACGGCATGTCGTTGGGGCCACCGCGGACCGAGCCGCCCAGTGCCGCCACCCGGCCGAGCGTCTCGTCGACGTCGTCGACACCGATGCTGAGCAGGATCCGCGACGCCGCCCCAGTCCCCGGGTTCTCCTTGGCCACCAGCCCGAGGTCGGTGTCACCGATGCGCAAGCCGCGGTAGAAGGCCGGGCCTTCCGCCGGTACCCGGAAGATCTCCTCAGCGCCGAACAATTTCGTATAGAAGCCGAGCAGAACGTCCTGGTCGGCAGTCACGATCACTGGCTGGATGGTGGACATGGCACTCCTGTCGAGAACGGTCGTGTCGCTGGGTAGACCGTTCGAGGACGGTGAACTCATCGGCAAGGCCACCCCGCCCACCTTCGTTCCCATCCGAGACGGACGTGGATATCGGCCAAGGGATGTAGGGCCACAGCCCCATGTGCTTTCCGATCTTGCTGACTAGCGTCGGCGGCTATGCAGAACAGAAGAGTCGTTCACCGCTCGATGGCCGAACGTAGGCGCGAGACTTTCGACCGCCTTGCCACGGAGCGGGATGCCTGGGTGGCGACAGCTCATCCCGATCACGGCCCCCATCAGGTTCCCTTGTGGTTCGCATGGGACGGGAAAGCGGTATGGGTGTGCACGAGCGCGACGTCCGCGACGGTGCGGAACGTACGCACGGACCCTCGGGTGCGCCTGTCACTACCGGACACCTTCGATGTCGTACTGCTCCACGGGGAGGCGCAGTGCTTCACGGATCAGGACGTGCCGACGGGCGCAGCGGACGCATTCGCCGGCAAGTTCGGCTGGGACCCGCGCATGGAGGACGGCCCCTTTGTGTATCTACGCATAGCGCCGAAGGTGGTACGCGCTTGGCGCGGAGAGCCGGAGTTGAGCGGCAGGGTCATCATGCGTGACGGTGCTTGGCTGGAGTAGTCGCTGCCGTGGCCGGACGCCCTGCCTGTAGCGGACCTCCCGCTCGGGGTCCGTGCCCCGAGCCGGGCAACTGGCTGCGACCATGCTGCGTTCGTTCATGGCGCAATCAACTGGGGACAATGAGCGGTCCTGGTGAATTTCGGAGATCCTCATCAGGTCGCACGGCTCGTCTGTCTCAGCCGGACAGCTCCCCATTCCGCTGGGACAGCCCCAGGAAACGGGTGGTCGAGTTCCACGCCTGATGGCTGTGCCCGGCGGAGTAGTTGGGACTGCCAGGGTCGCAGAAGCCATGGCTGCACGGATAGATCTCTGTCGCCACATCCGCGTGGGCCGCCAGACGTTCGGCCACTGCCGGCACCGAGTAGCTCGGCTCCTGCTCGGCGAAGACGACGAGGCACGGGGCTGCCGGCTGGACATCCAGGTGGTCACGGATCCGAGATCCGTAGATGCACACGGCCTTGTCCACCGCACCTGTTCCGGAAGTGAGCCAGGCGCTGGTGGCTCCGACGCTGAAGCCGATGCAGAGCACTCTCCGATAGCGCTCGCGCAGCCCCTCGGTGAACTCTGTGAGCGCCTCGCTCATCCTCGTCACACCAGGAGCCCGCATGAACTCGCTGTATGCCCTGGACTCCTCCTCCCGGGGATACACGGCGCCTGACGGCAGGAAACTCGGCGTGAAGACATCACACTGGTACGGCTCAAGGGCCTTGGCAACGCCGGTGATGTGGTCGTTGACACCGTAGATCTCATGGGCGATCACTACGGCCGTGTCGTGCGGAGGGATGCCCAGTGGTTGGTCTGTCATGAAGGGAGAGTAGCCAAGATCGCGAACCGGGGAGTTCGCCCCCGGGGCCGCTGACCAGGCATGAAACGATCTTGTGGTGTCTGGTGTGATCACGGCGTCAGAGCCTTCCTGGATGATCCCGTTCACGGGGGGAGCTTGGAACGCGCAGGCAGGCCATGACATCGGTGGAGGCGCGTGCATCACCTGCCTGTCCGGCAGTGAGAACGAACATGAGAGGCCGACAGCGGTCATCATGCTGGTCTCCTGGATCGATAGACCCAACCGTCATCAACAGCGTCCGTCAGTCTTGGACCGAGGCGGTTGCTTCCTGCCGGCAGGAAGCGCCGGTGAGCATGTTGCTGGTGGCGGCGGTGATGACCGAGTCGAGCCGGTCACGGGCGTGTACGAGATCGGTGATGCGCTGGTCGACATGCTCACGCGCGGCCGCCAATCGCTTGAGCAGGGTGGGAGTTGCGCGGCCGTCGATGATGCACGGCATGAGCTCGACGATTGTCTTGCCGGACAGCCCGGCGGCGTACAGCTGCTGGATCAGCTGGACCCGGTCGACCGCGCTCTCGGGGTAGTGGCGCTGGCCGCTGGGGCAGACTGCCGTCGAACTTGCGCACGACGACCCGAACCTCTCCCTCGTCCACGGAGGGAGGCTCCGGTGTGCACGCCAACCGGTGAACCTTCCCGGTCAGTGCACTGGATTCATCCACCCGGTCGCCATCTCGACCCTTTCCGCTGCATCGACAGCGGCGAATCGGAGTACACAGGGCGCACAGGTGGTGCCGAGCGCTAGCCCATGGCCAGCTCTGAGCGCAGGGACCCCCGCTGTCGCCCGTCCTACCCGCCAGGCGCCCCTACCCTTTAACTCCGTTATTTCCATGCGGAGTTGTTCTGGCACGGCTCGTACATCTTCGTACGTCAAGATGGTAGATCTGATCTGATCTCAGGGAAGCTACACGACGGGAGGCTCGCGTTGGATCGCCTGGCAGGAGCGGACCTGGAAGTAACCGGTCGGCCGGAGCCCGCCGTGCTGCCCCCGTCGCTGCGCGCGTGGCTCGGGCTGATCGCGGCTCTTGCCGCGCTGGTCGTCGTCGTGCTCGGGGTCTTGTACGCCGGCCACAGTGAGCCTGGCAGGGTGGACATGAGGATCATCCAACCGACGGCGGACAGTGTGCGGCCGCCGTGGCGGCGCGTCGCTCTGGCCATGGACTTCCTGGGGGCACCCGCGGGAGCAGCCGCGCTGGTGGTCGCCGCCGTGATGGTCTGCCTGCTGCTTCGGCGTCGTCGCGCCGCGGTGTTCGTCGTTGCCGCGGTCAGCACCACCGTGGGAACGACGAGGTGGCTCAAGCCCCTGGTGGGGCGCACCATCCACGGTGACGGCAACCTGTCCTACCCGAGCGGGCACACCGCCTTCGCCACCGCGTTCGCCCTCGTGATGGCGCTGCTGGCGACCGGCCGGTTCGGCGTCGGCAGGGCGGCCGGCACGATACTCCTGCTCTCCGCGGCGCTGGTTGCCGGTGCCGCCATGGGCTGGGCGCAGGTCGCCCTGGGCGCGCACTATCCGACCGACGCCCTCGGCGGCTGGTGCACCGCGCTGGCGGTGACACCGGCGACCGCGTGGCTGGTCGACCGGACCGCCGACCGGATGGTCGACGTGGGTCGGCAGGAGCGCCGCTGACAGCGCGACATGTCTCGTCATGCCAAGCGGGTCAGGTGTGCCGGGCACTGACGCCACCGGTGCGCTACGCCGACCGCACCGGCTCCGCCCGTGGCCGCGCCCTGCCCGGACCAAGCGCCGGCTCCCCCGCCCTCACCACCCTCTATACCGCGCTGGGGCTCGAGCATGTGCGCCTGCGCCACACCTCGCTGCGCGACGGCCAACTCGGGCGGGCCGAGTACGCGCACCACCAGCTACTACAGGGGCACGGAGCCGGCCTGCACCCGCATGCAGGTCCGCCGAACGTGACCTGTTCCGTCATTGGCCCGAGAGGAGCTCAGCCAGGCGGCTTTCGATTTCCTCCACCGGCACATCATGGACATGCTGGTCGAATGCCCAGCGGTGGCCGGAAGGGTCCAGCACCTCTCCCGTACGCACACCCCAGAACGCGTCGTGGACCTCAGCGCTCACGGCGGCGCCGGCAGCGAGGGCCTGCCTCATCGCCGCATCGGCGTCCTGGACCCTGAGCCGGTAGGCGGCCACTGAGGTACCGCTCGAGGAGGGGCTGGCCGGCGCGGTGCCAGGTACGGGTGCAGCCATGGCGACGGGCAGACCGTGAACGTCCAGGTCAGCAGTGGCGATGGACTTATCCGGCAGTCGCAGGATGCGGGTCACCGTGGCGCCCAGTGCCTCCTCGTACCAGGTGATGCTGCGATCGACGTCGTCGACGATGAGGTGCAACGCGAAGTAGGGGACGGCCTTGGTTGATGCGTCCACATTTTCCTCCAGGTCGGGCTCAGGCATCTCACGAGTACGACGACACAGCGGCCGGGAATGTCAGGGGCGACGCCGGGCGCCCCAAAGCAGTGCCGGTGAGGACATTCAGCGCTGCATCCAGACACGGAGCTTCACGGGGTTGCGCACGACCCAGAGCCGCTGAATGTGATCGCCGGTGATCTCGAATGCGTACACCGCGACCGTCTTTCCCTGGTCGGTGGCAACCAGTCCTGCCTGGCCGTTGACGGTTCGCTCCAGCAGATTCAAGGTGCCCGCCTGTCGCGCGAGATCGATGAGGAACCGGGCGATCTCGGCGCCGCCTTCGATCGGGGTGAGTGACGCAGCGACCCGCCCGCCACCGTCGGCTGTCGCGGTCGCCGACGGATCGAGAAGTTCGATGAGGCCCCGGATGTCCTGGGCTTCCCAGGCCCGCTTGAAATCGCGGACGACCCGCGCGCGGGTGCCCGACGTCTCGATCGGCCGTGCGTCGCCGATGCGGCGGCGCGCCGACGACGCGAGCTGGCGGCAGGCCGCCGGCGTGCGTCCGACGATCTCCGCGACCTCGGTGAACGGGTAGCGGAACACATCGTGGAGGAGGAACGCCACCCGCTCGGCGGGGGTCATCGAGTCGAGCACGACGAGGAAGGCCATGTCGACGGACTCATCGAGCGTGATCCGGTCCGCCGGGTCGATCTCGGCGCCGGGCCGCCTGCCAGACCACTCCCTCGCGTCGGGCACCGGTTCGGGGAGCCACTCGCCGACATAGTGCTCGCGCCTGACCCGAGCCGAGCCCAGCACGTCGAGGCACACGCGGCTCACGACGGTGCTCAGCCACGCACCCGGCGAACCGATGGCGTCTTGCTGCTCTGGTGCGAGGGCATACCACCGGGCGTAGCCCTCCTGGACCGCGTCCTCCGCGTCGGCGAGAGAACCCAGGAGGCGGTAGGCGAGATTGATCAGCGGCCCCTGCTCGTTCACGATCGTGTACCGCCGCGCGGCGGCGGCGTCGCGACCTGGTTCGGCTTGTTCGGAGCGAATGTCCATGGTGCCCGCTTCTCCTGGTCGCAGTTGTCCTTCTCCGTTGTCCTTCTCCCGTTCGACGAACCAGCTGGTCGAAATGTGAGCCCATCCTGCACCGGCCTGTCCCTTCGGCCGCGCGGTTCGTCGGACAAGCAGCCCGACAACGAAAGTCAGGCACCGGCAACGACCCGCTTACGAGAGGGACGTCGAGATCGCCGAGCGGACGTACCCGAGACGTCGAGCGCTCGTCGACCACCGCCGGATACCTGGCAGTTCATCCCGGCGGCGCGGGCCCGGCACGGTCCGTGCTGGACAGCTCGTGGACGTCCACGCCGTCCGGGAGTGGACGGGCTCCTTCACCGGCCCTGCCCGTTGTCAAGGGCCGGGGGGCCTGTTGCGGATCAGCGCAGTCCGGCGAAGAGGTCGTTCTCGGGTACGTCCGCGCCGGTGGCGTCCTTGACACGTACGAAGGTCTCCATGCCCATCAACTCGCCGAACCTCTCCTTGCCCATCTTGAGGAAGAAGATGTTCTCGCCCTGACTGGCGTGTGCGGCCAGCGCGTCGAACTTCTGACCGCTGAACGCGGTGGTGTCCACCCACGTGGTGATCTCATCGTCGGGGAGGCCGATCTCGGCCATCGCGGCGGCCTCGGCAGGATCCGGCTCCGGCATGTCCGGATGAAACTCGCGCATGATCTCCCCGAACCGCTGCATCCCCGAGCGGGGCATCGTCGTCCAGTACACCTTCGGTGTCAGCGCGGTCATCTCCAGCGCCGCCATCGTGATGCGGTGGGCCTGGATGTGGTCGGGGTGGCCGTAGAAGCCGTTCTCGTCGTAAGTGACAACGACATCGGGCCGGTAGTGCCGCATGAGTTCCGCGAGTCGGGCGGCGCCTTCCTCCACCGGGGTCTGCCAGAAGGATCCGGGGGCGTCGTTGCTCGGCCAGCCCATCATCCCGGAGTCGGCATAGTCCAGCATCTCCAGATCGCTGACCTTCAGCACCTCACAGCTCGCCTCGAGTTCTTGACGGCGCATCAAGGCGACGGCTGCCGGATCGTGCCCGGGACCGCCCGGCTTGACACCCCCCGGCCCGTCACCGCAACCGCCGTCGGTACACGTCACGAGAACCGTGCGCATGCCCTCCGCCGCGTACCGCGCGAGGACCCCTCCGGTTCCGGTGGCCTCATCGTCGGGGTGGGCGTGCACTGCCATCAGCGTCAAAGGCCGGTCGGTCATGAAACAGTCCTCCTGCAGAAATACGTCTCGGTCCGAGTGCGCGGCGGCGTACCGCGATCGGGGGCCCGGATCCTGGTGGGGCGGACGACCTTCTGGCCTCCGCGTTCCCCGCCCGTGCGGCGCCGGTCCCTCGGTCGATGCAACCGTGCCGGGAGGACCGGATGTTCCCGGCGCGACGCCTGGCCTTCCAGCGACCCTTCGTACGCCACTCCCCTTCAACATCTGGCCGCACCGGCTGCACGCCTTGATCCGCGCCACACTACGCACCGCCACGATCACACCGATGACGGCCGCCGGAGCCCGGGCGACTGGCAGCAGGCCGCCGGGCGAGCTCTTGCCGCGCTCGAAGCGCAGTGGCACCGGCACGGACGGGGGCCGGCACCTGCTTGTGGGCTGCCTGCGCCAAGGCCTCGCGTTCGCCCGGGACTTCGCAATCGAAACGGGCCGACTGACAGACGCTGTCTCGGGGCTGCTTCAGCGACTCGGCGTGGGAGCCGATCGCCCTGACCGCCCCAGCCACTCCCCCGCCAGGAAACGCGGCCACTGGCACAGACCGGCACACCTGGGTGCGCCAGGCGGGGTCGGTGATGTCGCGTCGTGGGTCACGGCACACAGGCGTGAGGTCCGCCGCCCGCGCACCGGCCCGCTATATCTTCCGAGAGCAGGACGGCGACACCCACTCCGTACTCGACCGTAAAGGCCCGCCACCGTGACCGGACGCGTCCCCAAGCCAACCGAGAGTCCGCGTCCGCACGAGCCCGTCGGTGAGGCCCGGTGGCCGATGGCCGCGGCCGTCATGGCCGCCATGGTGCTGACCATCCTGCTCCCCGACGACCTCCGTCTGGCGCCTCGCTGGGTGCTCCCGGCCATCGAGGGACTGCTGCTGCTCACGCTCATCGCCGGAGACCCGGGCCTCATCAGCCGGCGCTCGGCCGTCCTGCGTACCGCGTCGATCGCCCTGGTGGGGGTTCTCGCGCTCAGCGCCGTCTGGTCGACCTTCCAGCTGGTCGACGACATCATCCGGAACGGCAAGGAGACCAGCTCCGCCACCAGCCTGCTGCAGACCGGCGGCACGGTGTGGGCCTGCACCGTTCTGGCCTTCGCCCTGCTGTACTTCGAACTCGACAGCGGCGGGCCCGCGGCCCGTGGTCACCACATGCCCCCCACGCCCGCGCTCGCCTTTCCCCAGCAGCTCTCCCCCGGTTTGGCGAGCGAAGACTGGCGGCCCCGCTTCATCGACTACCTCTACCTCGGGCTCACCAACGCCACCGCCTTCAGCCCCACCGACGTGATGCCCCTGGCGCCCTGGGCCAAGATCGCCATGGGCATTCAGTCCCTTGTGTCCCTGCTCATTCTCGGGCTCGTGGTCGCCCGGGCCGTCAACGTCCTCGCCTGAAGAGGTGCCGGGACGGCCGCGCCGTCACTCCGGCCACGTTCACAGCGGGTCCGTCCAGCCGCCTCCCGTGCCCGACAACTCGAGCGGATGGGCCGTGCGCCATACGGTCTCGAACAGCGCGTCCAGGGCGTCCAGAAGGCCACTGCGGCGCAGCAGCACGGCGCCGGGCTCTCCCGCCGGTGTGACCGCGAGCGGGACCAGGCCGAGTTCGGCGTCGGCCAGCACGAGTTTCATCGGCAGGTGGTCCGCGACGCGCAACTGCACCCCGTTGCGCACGGAATCGATCGCGTCCTGGACGATGCCCGGCTCTGCCGGCACGGCACGGTCCAGGACGGCTCGGAAGAGCACTCCACGGTTGAGCGCCATGGGCTCGGCCGTGTTCTCGTCGGGAGGCAGGGCGACGAACGGTGCGGTGATGAAGGAGCGGACCTGCGTCCGGGCCGCCTGCTGCACCTGGAGGAATCGATGACGGATGGCATCGACGCCCGTGACCAGCTGCCAGCGCCTGCGGCGGAAGGCTGATGAGTGACGGGGCGAGAGCATGCGATGGGTCTGTCGACCCGGTGACGGCGGCGTGAAGGCCTCATGATGGCAAGTCCTCGCCATGGCAAAGGCTTGTCAGCCGTGAACCGCGCGATTCAGGGCGGAATGGCACCGTGCACACGTGGGCCTGGCGACCCGCCTTTACGTCTCGCCGACATGCGTCGGGGGACGACGGGGGTCAGATTGGAAGTATCCGACCCACCGGACGAAGACACCTCGGCGGGCAGACGACAGAAGAGGCTGTCATGACGACCCAGACGAGAGCACCTGGTCGGCGAGAGGAAACACACGGCAGCGGTTTGCCGGTGTTCGCCGCCGTCATCATCACCATCGACGCACTCGTCGTCCGGGGGATTTGCGTTGCTCCCCGGACGACGAGGGACTGACGTCCGGGACCGGGACTCATGGCACTCGAAACAGCGACGGGGGAGCCGCCGCAGATGGTGCTCGTCGTCGGCGTCGCCGGGTCAGGCAAGTCGACGGTGGGGCGTCTCCTCGCCGAGCGACTGGGCTGGGAGTACCGGGACGCGGACGAGTTCCACTCCGAGGCCAACCACGCCAAGATGGCCGCGGGTCATGCCCTCACCGACAGCGACCGGGCGCCGTGGCTCGAAGCGATCGGTGAGTGGATGGACCGGGAGATCGCGGCCGGGCTGCAGGCCGTCGTGACCTGTTCAGCTCTCAAGCGGGTCTACCGGGACACGCTCCTGGCAGGGCGCCCCGAAGTTCTTCTGGTGTATCTGCATGGCTCGCACGAGCTGCTGGAGGCCCGGCTGGCCGCGCGGCACGGTCACTTCTTCCCTGCGGGCCTGTTGGACAGCCAGCTCGCGGTTCTCCAGGAACCTGAGCCCGACGAGCACCCGTTGGTGGTGGAGATCGACCAGCCTCCGGAGGCGGTCGTCGCAGCGGTGCTGTCGCTGATGCCACGCGAATCCGCTGCCGGGACACCGGCGCCCGAGTCGGACACGGAGCGGGCCCTTCACGCCGTTGCGCCCGACGGCCCTTCCTCGTCCCCCAGCCCCACGGGCGCGTCGTGGCGGTTGGTCCGGGGAGACCAGAGCGCGGTGGTGGTCCAGCTGGGCGGCGCCCTGCGTGAATACCTCGTGAACGGCCGACCGGTGCTTGACGGGTTCTCCACGGGGTCCGCCATCACGGGCGGGCGGGGGCAACTGCTCGTCCCCTGGCCGAACCGCGTGGGCGGCGGACGCTACCGCTTCGACGGCAGGAGCCTGCAACTCCCCCTGAGCGAAGTGGAGAAGGGCAACGCGATCCACGGACTGCTTCGCTGGACCCTGTGGCAGCTGCTCGCCCGCACCGATGACTCGGTGTTGCTCGGCACGACGCTCTGCCCCCAGCCGGGATATCCGTTCCTCCTCGATGTCCGTGTCGAGTACCGGCTGGGCCCGGACGGGCTCAGGACCGCCGTCCACGCCACCAACACCGGTACAGAGCCCGCACCTTACGGAGTGGGGCAGCATCCCTATCTGACGGTCGGCACCGACCTCGTCGACAGCGCCGTACTGACCGTTCCCGCCCGGTACCTGCTGCGTACCGACGACAGAGGCCTGCCCATCGGCCGGGAGCCGGTCGACGGCACCCCGTACGACTTCCGCGCCGCGCGCCCCATCAACGATCTGCGACTGGACACCGCCTTCACCGGACTCGACCGCGGCCCTGACGGGCGGGCGATCGTGCGGCTGGCGCACCCTTCCGGACTTCAAGGCGTCGATCTCTGGCTCGGCGAGGGGACCCGCTACGTGCAGGTCTACACGGGCGACACTTTGGCCGAACCCGAACGGCGGCGGGGGGTCGCCGTGGAAGCGATGTCCTGTCCACCGGACGCCCTCCGCAGCGGCACGGACCTCACCGTCCTGCAGCCCGGAGCGACCCACGTGCTCCAGTGGGGCCTGAGCCCATGGGCGTTCTCGTGACACCGTCCGCGGAGCCGACCCCAGCCGGCGATATGACAGCGCACGATTTCCGGGAGCTCTACGAGCGCCTACGGGGCCAGGCGGCGCAGCCGACGGTGGACGGCCGGTGTGGCGCCCTCCGCCATCTGACTCCCGCGCGCGTGACAGCGGCTGCTGCGCAAGTCCGCATAGGACGCACGGTGTCGCTGGCAGCTCCGATCGAAACCGTTCAGGGCCCCGACGATCCCGAGCCGGCGGTGCACCGGATGACCGGACCGAGCCCGAGCGATATCGGCTCGGCCGCGCTGCACTTCGCCACGGACCGCTTCGCCATGAACGTGCACGGCGACGCGGACAGCCATCTCGATGCCCTCTGTCACGTCATCTTCGACGGAGAGCTCTACGGCGGCGTGCCCGCGAGCAGCGTGACGGCCGCGGGCGCCCGTAGGCTCTCAGTGGACCTGCTCGAAAACGGCATCGTCGGCCGGGGTGTACTGCTGGACATTCCACGGCTGCGCGGCGTCCCTTGGCTGGAACCGGGCGACCATGTGACCTCGGGCGATCTGACGGCTGCTGAAGCCACGCAGGGGGTCCGCGTCGGACCGGGCGACCTGCTGTTCGTCAGAGTGGGGCATCGGCTTCGGCGCACCGAACTCGGGCCGTGGAACGCGGCCGAGGCACGGGTGGGCCTTCACCCGACCGCCGTGGAATTCCTGGCCGATCGACAGGTCACGGCCCTGGGCGGAGACGGCAACAACGACACCGCGCCCAGCGCGGTGGAAGGCGTCGCGTTCCCGGTTCATGTCCTGGCCATCCACGCCATGGGCATCCACCTCATGGACTACCTGCGGTTCGAGGACCTCCTCCCGGCCTGCGCGCGGGCCGGCCGCTGGAGTTTCCTGTGTGTGGTCGCCCCTCTGCGGCTGACCGGAGCCACAGGGTCGCCTGTGAACCCGATCGCGGTGCTGTGAGGGCCCTCACCGGGGACGCCGCTCCGGTCGCCGTCCATGGGGAAGGTGGATATTTTCGAAGGAGGTGGGGCCGCTCGACCCTCGCCCATCGGGGCGCGCCAGGTACCTGACACCAGGTCGGGGCCGTGATCCCAAGGACGGTGGTCGCCGTGGGTGACGCCCCTCACTACGACGTCATCATCATCGGCACCGGTGCCGGCGGGGGGACCCTCGCGCATCGTCTCGCGCCGTCGGGCAAACGCGTCCTCCTCGTCGAACGTGGCGGCTACCTGCCGCGTGAGCGGGACAACTGGGACTCGAACGCCGTGTTCGTCAGGGGCAAGTACCGAGCCCCGGAGTTCTGGCTCGACAAGGACGGCACCGAGTTCCCGCCCGAGGTCAACTACTACGTCGGCGGAAACACCAAGTTCTACGGGGCAGCCCTCTTCCGGCTGCGGCCCGAGGACTTCGGCGAGCTCCGTCATCACAGCGGTGTCTCTCCCGCCTGGCCGATCCGGTACGAGGATCTGGAGCCGTACTACACGCAGGCCGAGCACCTGTATCTCGTCCACGGACGGCACGGTGAGGATCCCGGTGAGGGGCCCGTGAGCGCACAGTACGCCCATCCGCCCGTGGAGCACGAGCCGCGCATCCAGCAGCTGAGCGACGACCTCGAGAAGCGTGGCCTGCACCCGTTCCACCTGCCGATCGGCGTCAATCTGAGCCAGGAGAACGGGGGTCGGCCCACCCACTCCAGTGTCTGCATCCGGTGCAACCGGGTCGACGGCTTTCCGTGTCTGGTGCGCGGCAAGTCCGACGCCGAGGTGATCTGTGTCGCGCCGGCTCTGGAACACCCCGAAGTCGAGATGGTCACGCACACGCAGGTGGTGCGCCTGGAGACCGATGCCCGTGGACGCAGTGTCACCGCAGTCGTCGGCCGGCTCCCCGACGGCTCGGAGGTCCGGTTCACGGCGGACGTGGTGGTCGTCTCCTGCGGGGCGGTCAACTCCGCGGCGCTGCTGCTGGCTTCGGCGAACGAGCACCACCCCCGTGGTCTCGCGAACAGCTCCGACGTGGTCGGCCGGTTCTACATGCGGCACAACAACCTGGCCCTGATGGCGGTGTCGAAGGAACCCAACGACACCCAGTTCCAGAAGACCCTGGCCCTGCACGACTGGTACCTCGGCGCGGACGACTGGGACTTCCCGCTGGGCGGCATCCAGATGCTGGGCAAGTCGGACGCCGAACAGATCCACGGCGAGGCCCCCCGCTGGGCCGGTGCGGTGGCACCCGACATGCCGTTCGAGGTACTGGCACATCATGCCGTCGACTTCTGGCTCTGCGGTGAGGACCTGCCACTGGCGGACAGCCGGGTCACCCTCGACCGTGACGCCCGTATCCGGCTCGCTCTCGACGAGAAGAACAACATCGAAGGCCTGAAGCGCCTGAGGCACAAACTCCAGGGAATGCTCGGCCACTTGGGCATGCACGAGCACCATCTGCTGTCCCGCAGCATCTACCTGCACAAAGGCATGCCGATCGGAGCGACGGCGCACCAGGCGGGCACCGTACGCTTCGGAACCGATCCCGCCGACTCCGCGCTGGACGTGAACTGCAAGGCCCACGATCTCGACAACCTGTACGTCGTCGACACGAGCTTCTTCCCGAGCATCGGCGCGGTCAACCCGTCCCTGACCGCCATCGCCAATGCTCTCCGGGTCGGCGACCACCTCTTGGCCCGGCTGGGCTGAGAACTGGGTTGAGAACGACGACCGGCCGCTGGTCCGCTGGTCCGTCTGGACGAAGATGCTGGACCCAACGGCCTAGAGGCGATTCCGAGGAGATGCCTACCGTCCCACCGGGTGATTGCGTGATGCCGCCCGGCACAGCTGGCGCCGGACTCAGCGCAACCGCGCAGCGAGGAGGCAGGACGGCATGGATTCCCCCGTGGGAGCGCCGCAAGGTGTGATCCCGGCCCGTTTGCTGCACGGCCAGAAGGCTCTGGTCACCGGCGCCAATTCGGGCATCGGCAAGGCCACGGCCATCGGCTTGGGTCGCGCCGGCGCCGACGTGGTCGTGAACTACGTGGCGGGTCGGGAGGCCGCCGAAGAGGTGGCCGAGGAGATCGCCTCGTTCGGGGTGCGCTCGGCGGCCTACGAGGCTGACGTGTCCCGGGAGGACCAGGTCGTCGCCATGATGGACCGGATGGTCAAGGAGTTCGGCACCATCGACGTTCTCGTGGCCAACGCGGGACTGCAACGTGACGCCCGGTTCACGGAGATGACCCTCGCTCAGTGGCAGAAGGTCCTCGACGTCAACCTCACCGGTCAGTTCCTGTGTGCACGGGAGGCCGCCAAGGAGTTCCGGCGTCGAGGTGTGGTCCCCGAGGTCTCCCGCTCCGCCGGAAAGATCGTCTGCATGAGTTCCGTACACCAGATCATCCCCTGGTCGGGTCACGTGAACTACGCGTCCTCCAAGGGCGGCGTGCAGATGATGATGCAGACCCTGGCCCAGGAACTCGCGCCGGAGAAGATCCGCGTCAACGCAGTCGCCCCGGGAGCGATCAAGACGCCGATCAACCGCGCCGCCTGGGAGACGCCCGAGGCACAGAAGGACCTCCTGAGGCTCATCCCGTACGACCGGATCGGGGACCCCGACGACATCTCCCACGCCGTCGTCGCCCTCGCCTCCGACCTCATGGACTACGTGGTGGGAACGACCCTGTACGTCGACGGCGGCATGACCCTCTTCCCGGGCTTCGCCACCGGCGGATGACCCTCTCCCGGGCCTTCACATCCACGAACGGCGATGGCACGAATGGCCACCTCGCTCCACCTGCTGGCTGATGCCCCGGCCCAACTCCTGCCGGCCCGGGAACTCATGGCCTTCACTCTGGCCTCCCACATCATCCTGGTGCCCCTCGGTGTGGCGTCGTAGCGACGATTCTCACCGCGGGCTTCATCGTGGCCGGTGTCTATGCCACGGGCTGGCTGCGCGGCCGCCGGGACCACTCCACCGTCTCGGCTTCGCCGTACCGTTCACCAGCGCCGCTGTCGCCGCACCGGTGCAGTTCATCCTCGGCGATTCCATCGCCCGGTCGGTGTTCCACAAGCAGCCGGTGAAGTTCGCCGCGATGGAGATCGTCCGGAAAACCGACACCCGCGTGCCGGAATACCTCTTCGGGCGGCTGAACGAGGACGGCACCGTCTCGGGCGGCATCAAGATCCCGCTGCTCGACTCGGTACTGGCCGGATTCAGTCCGCACACCGAGGTGGTGGGGCTCACCTCCGTCCCGGCGGACCAGCGCCCCACGGCGACGCAGGCGACCATCGCCCACTGGGCCTTCGACATCATGGTCCTCATCGGGTCCGTGCTGGTACTGCTCGCCCTCTGGTACGGGCTCGTCTGGCTGCGGCACCGCCGCCTGCCCGCCTCGAAGTGGTTCTACCGCTCCGCGGCCTGTGCCGGTGCCGGGTCCGTCGTGGCCGTCGAGTGCGGCTGGATCGCCACCGAGGTGGGGCGCCAGCCCTGGATCGTCTACCAGAACATGCGGGTCGCCGAGGCCGTGACCTCGACTCGCTCCACCAGCCTGTGGATCATGCTCGGTGCGGTGATGGTGGTGTACGTGTTCCTCTTCGGCTCGTTCCTCGCCGTCTTGTTGAAGATGCGCACGCGCTGGCGGCTCGCCGATGAGCTGCAGGCCGTGGCAGGTACCCACACGCCGGAGGCCGACATCCCTTACGGGCCGCGGGCTTCGGTTCCCGCGGGTGACGCGCCCGCCGCCGGCCCCGGAGCCGGCCGATCCGGCGGTGATGGCCCGTGACCGCCGACCTCATCGCCGTGGTGCTGCTCCTGGCCGTCACCGCGTACGCGTGCGCGGGCGGCACGGACTACGGAGCCGGCTTCTGGGACCTGACGGCCGGAGGCACGGAACGCGGTCGGCGTCCCCGGTGGCTCATCGACCACGCCATGGCCCCCGTATGGGAGGTGAACAACGTCTGGCTGATCTTCGTTCTCATCATCATGTGGACCGGCTTCCCCGTCCTGTTCCAGACCGTGTTCTCCGCCCTCGGTGCCTTGACCTTCCACGCGGTGGCCACGTTGCACCAGGTCGACGCCGGCCGGGGGTACCAGTTGGGCCAGTTCTTCCTCAGCCTGGCCGTCGGGCTGGTCCTCGTACTCCTCGGGCCCGCACCCACCCACGCACCGCACTGAGACACACGGGTGGCGCTGCCGCCTACGGCTGATCCCTCCGCGCGCCCTGCAGCATCGAGTCCAGGGTGATCGCCGCGTCGATCAGTGCCAGGTGCGTGAAGGCCTGTGGGAAGTTACCCAACTGCCGCCCCGTCAGGTCGATCTCCTCGGAGTACAGGCCCAGATGGTTCGCGTACGTGAGCATCTTCTCCAACACCAACCTGGCCATGTCCGTACGTCCGGCCCGTGCCAGCGCGTCGACGTACATGAACGTGCACAGGGAGAAGGTTCCCTCGGAGCCGCGCAGCCCGTCGGGGGACGCCTCCGGGTTGTAGCGGTAGACCAGGCTGTCGCTGACCAGCTCGCCTTCCATCGCGTCCAAGGTGGACTTCCACATCGGGTCGTCCGGCATGATGAAGCCGACCGTCGGCATGCGCAGCAGCGACGAGTCGAGCACATCGTCGCCGTAGTGCTGCACGAAGGCCTGCTTCCCGGCGTCCCAACCACGGTCGAGCACTTGCGCATAGATCTCGTCCCGCGCGTCGACCCAGCGTCCTCCGGCCGCGGGACGGCCGTCGTCGTAAGCGATCCGCAGGGCACGGTCGAAGGCCACCCAGGACATCACACGACCGTAGGTGAAGTCCTTCCGGCCGCCGCGGGTCTCCCACAACCCTTCGCCGGGCTGGTCCCAGTGATCGACCAGCCAGTCGAGCAGTGTGTGCAGGGCCTTCCAGCCCCCGTTGTCGAGATGCATGCCGTGCTGATGCGCGAAGTAGATGCTGTCGAGCGCCTCGCCGTAGATGTCCAGCTGAAGCTGGCTCGCCGCCCCGTTGCCGATGCGGACCGGGGCGGAGCCGCGGTACCCCTCCCAGTGCTCGAGTGTCTCCTCGACCAGGTCGGCGGAGCCGTCGACCCTGTACATGATGTTCAGCGGCCCGGTGCCGTCCCCCTGGCCGGCTTCGTGCTTCACGCGGGCGTGCAGCCAGTTGATGAACGCGGCCGCCTCTTCCCTGAATCCCAGGCCCAGCAGGGCGTACACCGAGAACGAGGCGTCGCGGATCCAGGTGAACCGGTAGTCCCAGTTGCGCTCTCCGCCCAGTTGCTCGGGCAGTCCCGTAGTGGGGGCGGCGACCATGGCGCCGGTCGGCGCGTACGTCATGAGCTTGAGCGTCACAGCCGAACGTTCCACCGCCTCCCGCCAGCGGCCTGAGTAGGTGGACTGCCCCAGCCAGGAACGCCAGAAACGAACCGTCTCGTCGAAGAGTCGCTCGAACTCCTCCACGCGGACCTCGTGCGGAGGCCCCCCGGGCGACGATTCCAGGACCAGGCCGCGCTGCTGCCCCGCACGCAGGGTCAGGGAGAAGCGCAAGTCGTTCTTGTCGGCCGTGAGGACGTTCAACAGCCGTTCGTCCTGCGGCTCACGGACGGGATGGACGGCGAGGTCCAGGTCCTCCGAGGTGAACAGAGCACCGTGCTCCGTGCGGTGCAGCTCGTGCGGCTTACGGCCGTAGTCGAAGCGCGGAGCGATCTCTCCTTCGAACGTCATGCTGCCGCGGACACAGCGCAGCATGCGGACGATACGGTGCCGGTCGGTCGCGGTCTTTCCGGTCACCGGCATGAAGTCGACGACCTCCCCCGCCCCGGCCTCGGTCATGAAGCGCGTCACCAGAACTGCGGTGTCCGGGTGGTAGAGCTGCTTGGTGGTGTACGTCCCCGCGGTCGGCCGCACGGTGAAGTGGCCGCCCCTGCTCCGGTCGAGCAGAGCGCCGAAGACGCTGGGCGAATCGAACCGCGGACAACAGAACCAGTCGATCGTCGCATCGGTTGTCACCAGGGCCGCGGTCTGCAGGTCACCGATCAGGCCATGGTCCTCGATCAGAGGATAGTCGTCCATTTGCAGACCCCTTTCAGCCCGGCCGACCACACTCAGGGCACTGTCACGCCGCGGATGAAGTGGACTGGGCGGCCCCGATCAGCGTAGGCGGCCGACGTCAAACCGTCCTGACGAGGGAGCCGCACGTGGTGACGGCGTTCCGGATTCCGGCTTGTGGCCGTCGCGGCGGCCGTGACGGCGTCGCCGGGCCCAGGTAGCGAGGCCCCACAGGAGCGTCTGCTGGACGGGCGGCGGATGCTCCGCCGCTCGCGGCCGCCCGCGGAGTGTTCTGCAGGAGATCCGTATGGAACCCCACTCAGGCCTGCCGGATCCTTCACACGACGAGTCGCCCGCGGATGGGCGCCGCACCGACCTGGCAGTTCTCCAGCGCCGTATCGCGGAGCCAGAGGGTGGTGCGAAGACCCGTGTGCACCAGTGGCGCCATGGGCCGTCACGCCTGCCGCTCCTGCGCTCGCCGGCCGTAGTGCCGGCGATCGGCGCGCTACGGGCGCGGCAAGCGGGCCGACCGGAACGACAGGATCCATGACCGCGCCGAAAGCCCGCCCGGCCACCTCCGAAGAGCCCGAGGAGCCCACCGAGGCCGACCGACTGCGAGATCTCCTGCGGACGCCCGGTTACCGCAAAGTCCTGTTCTTCAGCGCGCTCATCGGCGTTCCGATCTCCCTGGCCGCCTGCTGGTTCCTCGTCGGGTCGGTGCCCTCCTGGCCGTCCTCCTGTTCAAAGCCGCCGCGTACGCCCTGTGCCTGGGCAGCCTCCGCGGCGGACTGGTGTTCCCCGTACTCTTCCTGGGCGCGGCGGCAGGTGTGCTGCTCGCTCCGCTGCCCGGACTCGGGGTGATCCCCGCCGCCGCCGCGGGCATGGCCGCGGCATCCGCGGCCGCCCTGCGGCTTCCGGTCAGCGCCGTGGCCCTGGTGGTCCTGTTGCTCGGGAACTCCGAGACGATCCCCGTGGTGATCCTGGCGGCCGTGACATCCTTCGTCACCGCCGAGCTGCTGCCGCCGGGCCCCTCGGCCACGCCCCCGTCGCGCCCCGAGGTGTCGGCGGCGGCGTGAGGGCCTGAGCGGACGAAGAAGGCAACCAGGGGCGGGAGTTGCCAGGCCGCGCCGAGCTGCGCGGACGCGGGAGGAAAGGAACAAGATCCCGCACAACGCCTGCCGACGCCATGAAGGACGTCCGGCCTTCCGACCGTCAGTCGGCGTCCTTGCCCATCGCTCGCAGGACCGCCTGGCGGGCCTCGTAGAAGTCGACGTCCGAGACGTCCGGGTCTTCCTCCACGTCGCTCAGCCAGTCCTCCATCTCCTGGGGCTGCCACAGGTCGAAGCCCTTGGGGATGGAGAGCGTCGTGGTGTTCGCACGCAGCTGCTCCACCGCAGCGGCTTCCTGGACACTGCGAGTGCTCACCTCGGTCACCGCGCCACGTCCTTCCGGTTCATAGGGGAACGGACGGGCGACCTTGCCAGACACACGCCGGATGTGTCCAAACGGCCCGGCGCCCCCATCCTCAGTCGAAGAGTCGGAGCCGTCGGCGCTCTCCTCGCCGGCTGGCTGACCTGCGGCGCAACAGTTCACTGTTGTCGTGCCGCCGAGCCCGGATGGCCCAGGGCCGATCACTGTCGCCGATCAGCCAGCCACACCGAGCACCAGAGCGCCCCGATGCGGGAGAAGAAGGCTGCCCCATGCCCGAGAGGCCGTGAGCGGAGGGTGTCGGGCGCCCGGGCAGGGGTTTGGCCGGCCCCGTCCCGGCTTGCGACGGCTCTTCTGCCGCCACACCCTGTCCATGACGCCCTTGTGTTCGCTCCGCTCCGGCCCAGTCACATGATTCCGACGGCGTTGTCCGAAGCTGCCCTCTGGGGAACACGTAGCTGCGCGACTCGACGACGGGAGGCGGTGACACACAAGTGGACGACGGTTCGCGTCGTTCGCAGCGGCAGCAGCCGGGCGGGCCCGGCTCGCGTCCCCGCTCCGGTCGCGGTGGGCGACGGCGGCGGTATGTCGTGCTGAGGAGCCGACCCGCCCGCGGGGTGGGGGCGGAGGCACGGGCACGTACGGCTGGGTCGGCGGTACGGCGCGACTGGGACCACGACGGCACGGCCGTGAACCGCGGGCTGCGCGTGGCGGCGGCGTACGCATGGCGGCTACTGCTGCTCGGAGTGGCCGTGTACGCGGTTTTCACGATCCTGGGGCGGTTGCAGCTGGTCGGCGTGGCGCTCTTCCTCGCGCTGGTCGTGACCTCGGTGCTGCGTCCGCTCGCTGATCTGCTGGCGCGGCGTCTGCCGAGGGCCGCGGCAGTTGCGTTGAGCGTGGTGGGCAGCCTGATGGTCGTGCTCGGGCTGCTGGTGCTGGTCGGCGGCCTGATCGCGGGGGAATCGACACGGCTGGGGCAGGAATTCTCCGGGGGCGTCGGGCGGATCCAACGGTGGCTCGAGGGCTCCCCCTTCCACGTGAGCCACGCGGTGCTCTCTGATCTGCAGGGCAAGGTGTCCACGTTCGTCTCGCAGCACCGTTCGGGACTCATCAGCAGCGTGCTTAGCGGCGCCGGGCGGCTGGTGGAAGTCCTCACCGCGGCGGCGCTTGCCCTGTTCTGTTCCTGCTTCTTCATGCATTCCGGGGACAAGTACTGGTACTGGTTCCAGCATCTGCTGCCGGAGGGCGCCCGGGACACCTGGGGCCGTGCGGGACGGGCGGCGTGGCGCACCTTCGCCGGGTACACGCGGGGCATCATCATCGTGGCGGCATCCAACGCCGTACTGGTCGGGATCGCCCTGTTCGCGCTGCGCGTGCCGCTGGCCCTGCCGCTGATGCTGCTGGAGTTCTTCGCCGCCTTCGTCCCTCTGGTCGGCTCACCCATCGCGCTGGCGGTGGCCACGGTCGTCGCCCTGGCCGCGCGGGGCCCGGTCACCGCGATCGTGGTGCTCGCCCTGATCGTGGTCGTCGGCCAGATCGAAGGCCACGTATTGCATCCACTGGTACTGGGCTGGGCGGTGCGGCTGCACCCCGTGGTGGTGGCTGTCTCCGTTATCACCGGCAGCATCCTGGCTGGAGTGGTCGGCGCGGTCGTGTCCGTTCCCATGGTGTCGGTCGCCTGGTCCGTACTCAGCGAACTCCGCATCCCGCGTACCCGGCCCGAGCCGGACCACCCCGGGCGCTCGCCGGACTGACACGCCGAGGGCCCAAGGGCCCAGGGTTTGCCGGGCGTCAACCCACTTCGCCAGGTAGATCCCTCAGGAGCGGGGACGGCTTAGGCTACTGCCGTCGGTCGGCAGCAACTCGCTTGCTGACCAGGGGCAAGGGGATCCGGGGTCCGGTGATCCGGGGATCAGGGGGTGACGAGTGGCGACGTGCGACGCGCATGAGGTATTCGAGCCGCTGCAGGCGGACGATCCGTCCGTGGTGGCCGGTTACCGGCTGGCCGCGCGGCTCGGCGCAGGCGGCATGGGACGGGTCTATCTGTCCCACACGCAGGGCGGCCGACCCGTGGCGATCAAGGTCGTCCGGCCCGAACTGGCCGACGACCCCGCCTTCCGGCGGCGTTTCCGCCGGGAGATGGAGGCCGCCCGGCGGGTCAGGGGCGCGTACACCGCGGAGCTGATCGACGGCGACGCAGACGGCGCACCGCCCTGGCTCGCCACGCTGTACGTAACCGGCCCCTCCCTGGCGGAAGCTGTCGGCCGGCGCGGGGCGCTGGCGGTGCCCGCGGTGCTGTGGCTGATGGCCGGAGTCGCCGAGGCTCTCCAGGCCATCCACGGCGCGGGGATCGTGCACCGTGACCTGAAGCCGTCGAACGTCCTGCTCGCGTCCGACGGACCGCGCGTGATCGACTTCGGCATCTCGCTGGCCACGGGCGTCAGTTCACACACCGCCACCGGGTCCACCATCGGCACGCCCCAGTTCATGGCTCCCGAGCAGGCGTCCGCAGGCGAGGTCACAGCGGCGACCGACGTGTTCGCGCTCGGCCAGACCGCGGCGTTCGCGGCGCTCGGTGAGCCCCTGTACGGCGATGGTCCCGCGGTCAGCGTGCTGTACCGGATCGTGCACTCCGAGCCCGATCTGTCGCTGCTGCCCGCTCGGCTCCGTCCGCTGATCGCCCGCTGCCTGGCCGCCGATCCAGCGGAACGAGCCACCCTCGCGGAGGTCGTGGAGTGGTGCCGGCAGCAACTGGGCGAGGACGCCGACGCGGGCGCGGGACCGGCGGTCTGGCAAGAGGTCATGGGGCCGGAGGTGACGGTGCCGCCGCCGGTGTCCGGTCCCACGCCGGTACACACGCTCCCGCTGCCCGCCGCGGAGCCGTGGCAGGCGCACGACCCATGGGCGCCGCCGACGGACCCGGGCACGGTCCTGTCACGAAGACGCGGGTCCAGACTGACCGTGGGCGTGGCCGTGACGGCTGCCGTGCTGGTCCTCTCGGTTCTGGCGTGGACGGTCATGGACGCGACGGGGGTGTTCCGCGACCGCGGAGATACGAGATCGGGTCGTACGGGCACGTCGGCGGGGGCCGATCCACGGACCTCGGCAGGCGCGTCGGCGTCGTCATCGGCCTCACCTCGGGCAGCGGGGAAGACATCGGGGGCAGACGGCAACGGAGCCGACGAGCAATCGGCCCGGACGGGGGGCACCGCGGGCGACACCCCGACCGCGGCCGGTCCGGTGCGGGGCGAACCGCACTCCGGGCAGTGGCTGGACGCGAAGAACTCACTGAGCTTCAAGGAACCCGTCCAGCGCAAGGACCGCACGGGGGACATCCGTTTCACCTGCGCGAAGGAGGTCAGCTGCGCGCTGGAGAGCGACACCAGCGTGTTCACCATGGTCTTCGGTGAACCGGGCGCGGACCTCGACGAGTGCCGCCGCCTCACCAAGAGTCAAACGAGCCATCGCCTCCCGCTCGCCGCGGCGGCGTCGGGCACTGAGATCTGCGTCCGGCACCGCAACGGCGACATCGCGCTGCTCGTGATCCAGACGAAGTCGACCGCGATGCCGGACATCGCGTTTGTGTCCGCGGACATGACGGTGTGGCGGCAGGCAGGCTGAGCGTCCGGCACGGCGTCCAGGTGGTCCTCATCGACGGGGGCCAGCCCGGTGGACACGTCACCAACTGGGCATTCTCGGGCGATCAGGAGCCGGCCGACGAAGGTACGGACGCGTGAACCTGTCCACTTCCGTCACCGGCCGGTCGGCGATGTGGACCTGGATGGTTGGAGTTCGGCGCGCCGTATCACGGGGACGCAAGCGCTGAGCGCTGCGGCCAGCAGGCAGATCGTGCCGCATCCGATGAAGAACATGTCCGCTCCCCACAGGGCCACCGTGATGCCGACGGCCGGGAAGAGCACGGGAGCGAGGCCCAGCGTGCACAAAGTCGTGACCGCGGTGACCCGTCCGAGGTAGCGGGGGTCTGTCTCCGTCTGGACCAGGGCGCCGGTCAGGGTAGTGGTGAACCCGCTGGTCAGCCCGATCAGGGAACCGAACATGACGGCGATGGGCAGTGAGGGTGCGTTCCCCAAGGCGACCGCTCCCGCAGCGGTGGCGAGCAACGCGCCGCACATCGCCGGCCCGGCGCGCGGTATCCGGGTCGCGGCGGTGAGCAGGAGCGCCGAAGCTGCCGCTCCGACGCTGAAGGCGCTTGCGATCCACCCCATGCCCGAGGCGCCCCAGCCGCGTTCGTCGGCCAGGAGCACCAGGCCCGTCGCGACCGGACCGCTGAAGCACATTTCACTCAGACCGATCACCGTGACGAGCGGGGCGAGCATCCGGTGCCGGCGGATGTATCGCAATCCGTCCCCCAGTTCACGCCACACGGAGGCGCTCTGGGACACCTCCGCCGGAGAGGTAGTCCGCACCGTGAGCAGAGTGACGAGCGAGAGAGCGAAGAGAACTCCTGCGGCTGTGAACGCGCCGGCCGCACCGCCCATCACCAGAACGGTTCCCGCCAGGAGGGGGCCGACGGCATTGCTCAGCCGGATCGACAACCCGCGCATCCCCTGGACCCGGGCGAGTTGCTCAGGTGCCGTGATGCGCGGCGGGAGCGCGCCCACCGCCGGCATGAATACGGCGTCGACCAATCCGAAGATCAACGCGACCGTGACCAGCAGCCACACGCTCGGGGACGCCAGCATGGCCGCGGCTGCAGCGGCCAGGATGACCGCGCAGCGAACCGCGTCGCTGACGACAGCAACCCGGCGCGGCCCGAACCGGTCGGCCACCACGCCGCCCCCGAGCATGAACACCGCACGGGGAAGAGCTCCGGCCGCTACCACCAGGCCCACCTGTGACGGCCCGCCGGTGCGTGTGGCGGCCCAGGACAGGGCGAGGAAGTACACGACGTCGCCGGTGACCGAAGCGGTGTACGCGGTAAGCCAACGCAGGACATTGACGTCCCGGTAAGCGGGCCGCGCGGACGCGGCTATGACGTCCGCGTTCACGCGTCACCGGCCGGCGGCAGGGCCGTGCCAGGCACCGGAAACGCCTGCACTTGCAGTGCTACTGGCGAGGCCCCTTCGGGCGCCTCGCTCTCCCCATGTCGATATCGCGAGATCACCTCGAAGATCTCGGCCCGTATCCGGTCCACATCGCTCGGGGTCAGGTACAGAAGGAAGTCGCTGTAGGTGGTGACGTCGAGCCACTCCTGAGGGAGCAGCGGCACATCATGCGCAGCCCTGCGCAGGCGATCCGCGGCGGCAAGGGCGACTGCGTGCGCGTATGCGCGTCCGGCCTCGCGCTGCTCCGCAGGCGCGGAAGCGGGATCGTGGATCGACTGGCGATGGACGGATTTCCACCACCGCTCGCGCCCGGTGCCACGGTCCGGCTCCTCCACGATGAGTCCGCCCGATGCAAGGCGACGCAGGTGGTAGCTGGCCGCGCCCGGGTTGATGCCGAGTTCGCCGGCGACCCGGGTGGCGGTGGACGGACCACGCTCACGCAGCAGGGTGAGTACGTTCAGGCGCAACGGGTGAGCGAGTACGCGCAAGGCAGCGGTGTCGAGCTCGATGTCCCGTCCCGAAGGCTCGGCGGGTGCAGCGGAGGAAGCGACCATGCACTGAGGATAGATCTACAACAGTTGTTTCGAAAGAGATGTTGTGAAGAGCGGAAAACGTCGACCTGAGCCTCGCGTTCGAGGAGAGGCCGGTTGATGAGCAAGATCGGTAACCTTCTTCAGGTCGGCCACAAGCGGGCCAGGGCCGCCCCTGCAGAAAGTTGCCCCATGCATTGACGTCCGGCGGTCACGTCCCGCATGATCACGGACCATGCACACCGCCGACCCGCATCTTCAGCCGACGCTCGTCGAGCGCCTGCATGTCGACCTGGCCCGGCAGTCCAGCGCCCTGTGTCGCTCCCCCGCTGAACAGCGCCCGCAATCACCGCACTTGCCGCCCTGCACAGTCGCACCCGGGAGTTCTGACATGCCCGCACCCTTCGACGTCCCTGTAACCCGCCGCACCTTCGCCGCGCTGGCCGGAGCCGCCGCCGCGGGCGCCGCCACCACCCCGGCTGCCGGTGCCGCTACGGGCCGGCCGCCGACCGAGCGCCCCAACATCCTCTGGCTCGTGGCCGAGGACCACTACCCGTTCGTCGGCGCGTACGGGGATCCCGTCGCCCGCACGCCGGCCCTGGACCGGCTCGCCCGCGAAGGCGTCCGCTATGAGAACTCGTACTCGACGGCACCAGTGTGCGCGCCGTCCCGGTTCGCACTGCTGACCGGGGTCGCGCCACAGAGCGCCGGGCCCGCCGAGCACATGCGGGCTCTCGGCCGAACTCCCGCATTCCTGAAGGGGTTTCCCGAATACCTGCGCGGAGCCGGTTACTACACCACGAACAACTCCAAGACCGACTACAACGCCGTCGTCGACATGTCGGCCACCTGGGACGCGTCCAGCGCGAGTGCCCACTACCGCGACCGTCCCGCGGACGCCCCGTTCTTCGCGGTCTTCAACGACATGACGACCCACGAGTCGAGCCTGTTCACCGCCCAGGACGGCCGCACGCGCCGCGACGAGATCCGGCTGCCCGCCTATCTCCCCGACACCCCGGAGATCCGCGGCGACTTCGCGCACTACTACGACGCGATGGAGACCATGGACGGCCATGTCGCCACGAAACTCGCCGAGTTGGAGGCGGCCGGCCTCGCCGACGACACCATCGTCTTTTTCTACTCCGACAACGGCGGCGTCCTGCCCCGCAGCAAACGCCACTGCTACGACGAAGGCCTGCGCACGGCGCTGATCGTACGGTTCCCCGAGAAGTGGGCACACCTGGCGCCCCGCCCGGCCGGTTCCGTGGAGCGGCGCGCGGTGACGTCGGTCGACTACGGGCCGACCGTGCTGGCCCTCGCGGGCGTGGACATACCCGACCACATACAGGGCCGCCCCTTCGCAGGAATACGTCATCTGCCGCCGGCCCACTACGCGTTCGGTGGACGCGACCGGATGGACGAGCGCTACGACATGGTCCGTACGGTTCGCGACGAACGCTACCGATACCTGCGCAACTACGCCCCCCACCGGCCGTGGGGCCAGCACGGCGCCTACGCGTGGCTGGCCCGCGGCTACCAGTCGTGGCAGCAGGCCCACCTGGACGGCGCACTCGACCCCGTACAGGACCGCTTCTGGGGCACCAAGCCCGCC
Source organism: Streptomyces sp. NPDC055400 (assembly GCF_053644375.1). NCBI lineage: Bacteria > Bacillati > Actinomycetota > Actinomycetes > Kitasatosporales > Streptomycetaceae > Streptomyces > Streptomyces sp. NPDC055400. Next base: position 145,994 of record NZ_JBSHLM010000009.1, read on the forward strand.
GAGGAACTGTACGACCTGCACGCCGACCCCGACGAGGTCCACAACCTGGCCGGCGATCCGGCACACGCCCACACGCTGGAGCGGCTGTCGCGCGCGCTGGACGAGCACATCGTGGCCGTGCACGACAACGGATTCATTCCGGAGGGCAGCGCTGCGGAGGGCTGGGAGGAGAGCAGACGGCCAGGGGCCTACCCCCTGCGCCGCGTCATGCGCCTGGCCCGGCACGCCATCGAACGCGATGTCCGCCATCTGCCGGAGTTCGTGAGGGAACTGGACGACGACAATGAAGTCGTCAGGTACTGGGGTGCGCAAGGACTGCTGCTGCTCGGTCGCGCCGCAGGGCCCGCACTCCCGCGTCTGACGCGGACCCTGCGCACCGACGCATCCGCACAGATACGGATCAGCGCCGCGGAGTCCCTGATCCGCCAGGGCCACCACGTCACCGAGGCTGTGGACTTCCTCAGCCGCACACTCGCCGAGCACGCCGACGTCCGTGTCCGCCTCCAGGCGATCAACGCACTCACGTTCATCGACGCCGGCCTCGCCCGCCCGGCCAGCCCGGCGATCGAGGCGGCGGCCACCAGCAAGGACGAGTACCTGCACAACGCGGGCCGATACTTGAGCTTCATGCTCGACGGAACGTACACGCCGTCATCACCCGTCTACGAACCGGTCACTCCGGCCTGAGCCCACCTCGCCGACCGTCGCACGAGTCGCCGCTGAACGGGATCATCGCTCGACCACGGCATCAGCTCCTCGATGGAGGCGTGGACGGGGGGGCAGGCGTGGTTCATTTTCGTCATCGGCTGGGTGACTACTGCCAGACGCGGATGTAGTCCACATACATGGTGGAGGTGTAGTCCAGAGGAGCGTCCGCAATGTTGCCCTGGGCGTACGGGATGACCTCGTGGGACGCGATGGGAAACTCTCGGACCTGACTGATCAGATTGGGGTCGGTGATGGTGCGGACCACGGTGCCGTCGTAACTGAACGTCATCCGAGTGGATGTCCAGTCCAGGGTGACGGTGTGGTACCAGGTGGTGTCGTGCAGGCCGGGGGCGCTGACGTCGGTGCCGGACTGCTGGTGATCGGCGCCGTATCCGTCCCAGTGGACGGTGACGCCGTACTGGTCGGAGGTGCTGAAGGTCTCCATGATGTCGATCTCGGCGCCGTCCCGCGCTGTGCCGTCCACCACGCCGCCGGGGGTCACCCCGTTGCTGGCCTGCAGCCACGCGGCGGCCAAGTGCCCCTGCGTCGGGGGGATATGGATGCTGTACTCGATGGTGCCGAACGTGAAGTCGAACCGGCCCTGGCTGTCGATGCGGCCGCCGCCGTAGGTACCGTCGCCGACGTTGCTGATGTCGATGGCGAGCGCGCTGTTCGTCACCCGGACGTTGGAGGCCTTGTACCAGTAGTCACCACGGTCGACGTCGAGGATGTTCCACTTGTCGGTGTCCACGCTGGTGCCGGTGAACTCGTCGCTGAAGACGAGAGTGGTCGCGGCCCGTGCTGCCAAGGGCCCGACGTGTGGTTGCGCGTCGAGCGGGGTCGCCGGGTCGACGAGTGCCGGACGGGCGCTTGCGACGGCAGGGCCGTCGGCGAAGGCAAGGGTCCCCGGCAGTGCGGCGACGACCCCGGCCGCGCCCACGGTGCGGATGATGCTGCGGCGTGACATCCCGTTGTCGTGCATGCTGTCCTCCTGGGTTTCGGCTCTGGAGCCCCACGAGGCACAGACGGAGATCCGCCCTCGCCCCGTGAATCAATGGATCGGCTGGTGCTCCTTTCAGGGCACATTCACGGGTGCCGGTCACAACAGCACCGCCGTGGCGCTACCGGTATGCGTGGTCACTGTCACCCGCACCGGGTCAGTGCCTGACGCCGGCACCGCGTTGAGCACGCCGTTGGAAAGGACGGTGATCCGGGCGGCGGGTACACCGTCGAAGTCGACGCGGGTGCCGGGGCCGAATCCGTGGCCCGCCACCAGGACATCACCGCTGTCCGTCGCCTTGTGGGCGTAGCCGACGCCGGGCGCCGTCGAGGTCGTCAGGCGCTGCCAGCGGCCGGTCAGCCCGGCGTGCGCGACGGTGCCGGCGGGCAGGTCGGCGGCGTCCGGCGTGCTGGGGATGGCGCGGTTGCCTTCGATGCGGGTGTCCACCGGTACGGGCGGTGAGCAGTGGAACTCGCCGGTCAGGCCGGACTGGACGTTGCCGGCGTAGTCGAGATGGCCGGTGGTCTGGCAGCCGCCCTGCGCCTGTTTGGCGCCCCACTCCAGGTTTCCGGTCCAGTTCAGCCACTGCGCGCCGGCGTCGTCGTACCAGGTGAAGTTGACGTTGCCCTGGTCATAGGCGACGTTGCCCGACACGGTCAGGCCGTGCGCGATGCTCGCGGCCCGGTCCACCGCACCGTCGGCCGTCTTGATGGTCTGGCCCTGATGCCCCTCGACGTACACCGCGCCGCCGTCCTTGAGGACCTGCATGTAACGGTGGATCAGGTTGTGGCTGATGGTGTTGTCGCTGTTGATGTTGGTGGTGTTCTCGGGATGTGCGGCATTGTCGACGTGGCCCTGGATGACTCCTGCGGAGATGCCGGTGTAGGGCAGGTCGCGCAGTTCGTTGTGGGTGACGAGGGTGTGCTGGGTGAAGAAGAGAGTGATGCCGGCCGCACTCGGGTAGTCGGCGCCGGCATGGTGGATGAGGTTGTTCACCAGGGTGTTGCCCGAGTTGATCTCACGGTCGTCGGCGCCGGCGTCGGAGGGGTGGGGGTCGGTGGTGCTGCCGAGGATGATGCCGTTCCCGGAGATGTCGGCGAAGGTGTTGCCTTCGACGGTGTTGTCGCGGCTGCCGTGTTCGAGGACGAGTCCGGCCGCGCCGAGGTGGCTGAAGGCGTTGCCGCGCAGGACGATGTTGTGGGCGGCGGTGAACTGCACATTTCCGGGTTGCCGGGTGAGCGCGCCGAACGGGCAGGTACCCGGTGGCGTGCCGAAGGTGCAGGTGCCCTGCGGCCGGGTGGGGTCGTCCCCGGTGAGTCGCAAGTTGTCCTGTACGTCGGCGAATCCGGCGGGGCTGCTCGGCTCCAGCCAGGTGGCGTACGCGAAGTCGAGGCCGGAGAAGGTGAGGTTGCGCACCGGTGCGTCGAGCGTGCCGGCGCCGTTCACCAGAGTGCTGAGACGGGGTACTTCCACGTCGAGGGAGTGGATGTCGGCACCGGCGGCGGGGATGTAGTCGAGGACGCCGCGCTCCTGGTCCACGTACCACTGTCCGGGATGCAGGAAGGGGTAGGCGTTCTCGATGCGGGTCGGCGGCGTGCCCGCCTTCATCGAGGGCAGGGAGCCCGACGCCTGGGTGAACGTCGGCCGCTTCGTGACATTGCCCCAACAGGGTTGCTGCATCAGGAGAGTTGAGTCCTTTTCCGACTCGATGCGGCAGCGCGACTGGGTCCAGGGGCCGTTGCCACCGGTGTAGACGAACTCGACCTTGCGCAGTGCGTCCGCGCCGACGGCGTCGAGAAGGTCCTGGCCCCAGGTGGCGGGCGAGGTGGTGTAGCCGCCGCTCGCCGCAGTGAAGGACAGATCCAGGTCGGCCGGGGTCACCTGGGAAATGGGCGCACGCTGGCCGTCGATGTAGACCTGACGGGTGTCGAGGCCCTTGGGCAGCGGAGCCTCCCAGATGTTCTTGTCCTTGTCGCGCAGCCTCCAGTGGGTGATCCTGAGCGCGCCGCTGAGCACCGGATGCGCGCCGTGTGCCGCCGTCCATGTGACCCGGTGAGCGCCGCGGCCGGAGTCCTCGGGCCCGAATACCAAGGGCTTGTCGAGGCGGTACGTCCCGTCGGCCAGTTCCACCACGACGTCGCGCGCCGGCCCCGACGGAAGCAGATGCCGCACTCGGTCCTTGGCTCCCTCGACCGAACACGGATGCCTGGACGAGCATGCGCTGCCGCCGCCGTGAGGGGCCGCGTGCACGACGACGGCGGGCGGTTCACCTGCTGTGGCGGCGCCCGCGGGAAGCAGGACACCCGCGAGGACCGTGGCGAAGGCCAGGGGTACAACGGCCTTTGCGTGTCCCAGACTTGGCATGACGCGGTGACGCATCAGGAGGTCCCCTGTCGGTCGTCGGTGGCGAGGGCGAACACGTGGATCAGCGGGGCCTTGGCGCCGAGAGGCCCCGACGCGGTGGGCAGTGTGACGGAGACAAGGCGCTTGGCCGGGTCGGCGTCGACGTGGACGGCGTACAACTGCGCCGGGCGGGTGGTCTGGGCACGACCGCTGCCGTTGGCCTTTCCCGCGTCGGCGGCGATCGCGGTGGTGGACGGAATCGTCGTGGCGCCCCAGTCAGGCACGGTCACCTCGCTGGTGGCGGTGGTGCCGTCGCCGTAGGCGAGCGTGACCTTGCCGGTGATTCCCGCTGATGTCCCGTACGTGCCGGTGACCAGGAGTCCCACGCGGGCGGCGTGGCCGGTGAGCGGGATGCGCTGACCGTCGGCCACGGCGTTGTCCCGGTCGGTGGCATCCGGCGACGGCAGGACGAAGGCGAATCCGTCAGCCGGGACCGTGCGGCCCCGCTCGACGCCCGCCACCGCGAGGCCCTCGGCGGACAGGCTCGACTGCGCGCCGTCGATGTCGCCGGGCTGAGGGTTGCCGTCCTGCGTGATGCCGATGTTGTCGTAGGCCTCGGTCAGGTCCCGCAGGGGCAGCGCCGACAGCGCCGAGCCCCGCACTCGTCGGCTGCCCTCTCCCATGGTGAAATCGGCCGTCGTCGCGAGCCGGTAGGGGCCCGCGTGCGCGGCCTCGTCGGGCGTGACGGTGAACCGCACGGTGCGGCGCTGATGCGGCGGTAGGGTGACCTGCCGCGCCGGTATCGCGTGCGCCAGGGCGGTGTTGTCCCGGGTGTGCTGCGCAGTCAGGCGCACCTCGACCCGGGGAAGGGCCCGGCCCGTCGTGTTCGTCACCTCGGCCTCGACCACGCTGTGGTGGCCCTGCGACAGATCGCGCGGTGCTCTCACCGTGACGTGTACGTCCTGTGGGGCGGCGAGCACCTCCAGTTCGGCCAGGACCGGCTTGGCCTTCGCGGCGCCGACGAGGCGCACCCACCGGTAGGCGTGCGCGGTGTCCAGGGGCAGCGTCTGCCAGTCGCGCGTCGGCGTCCACTCCACGCTCGTCAGCGTCGTGCACCCGCTGTCCGGTCCGGCGGAGCAGCCCTCGATCCTGACTCCGACCAGCGAGGAGAGGTCGGCGGTCGATGTGCTGCGGGGCAGCAGCCGCACCGCGGCCGGGCGCACCGCGCCGTGTTCCCCGAGATCGAGACCGATGGCCGCACCCGCGGCATCCGCGGCGAACGCGGTCGCCGGGTCGCCGTCGGCGGCGTTCGCCACACCTTCGGGCCCGTACGCCGTGGCGCTCACCGGCCGCGCGTCGGGGTCCGCGGTCTCGGCGACGCCCGGAGCGGTCCCGACGGTGTCGGCCATCGCCTCGTAGTCGAGATAGCTCTCCCTGCGCGGACTGCCCCACGCGGTGGAGGCGAGGATCTGCAGCGGACGCCGCAGATACGACAGCGAGTACGCCTCCGGCGCCGTGTACTGACGGTCGCCCCACTGCGCCATCTCAAGGCCCTGCACGCGGTCCGAGGTGCTCACGGCGTACGTGCGGTAGAGCGCGTCGTCATCGGGGATGTACTGGCCGTTGGCCGTGCCCGGCATGGCCTTGGGGACGACGTACAGGCGCGAGAACTCGTTGCTCACCACGACGTCGTAGCCCTGCTCGATGAACGTCTGCTCGTCGCCCAGCCACGCCTGGATGCGGATGTCCTTGTCGACGGTGACCGAGCCCGCTCCCCCGGCCTGCGGCCACCAGCCCCAGATCTGCATCTTCTTGCCGTGCCGGGCGAGCAGCGCGTTCAGGTGGTTCTCGTACGCGAGGAAGACGTCCTGGGTCCGGGAGTAGCCCTGCGCCTTTGCGTACGCGGCGAGTTCGGGGCACTTGTCCTGTGTGGCGGCGCGTGGTGTCTCGTCGCCTCCGAGGTGGATGACCGGTGAGTCGAAGAGGTCCACGATCCGTTCGGCCAGCCCGTCGAGCCAGGCCACGTTCTGCGGTTTGGTGATGTCGATGGTGAACCCGGGGTCGACCCGGGCGGTGTCGATGATCGCGTTCATGGACGCGCAGTCCCAGCGCAGGCTCGGCCGGTACTTCGACATCGCGGTGGCATGCGCCGGGATGTCGAACTCCGGGAGCACGGTGACGTGATAGCGGGCCGCGTAGTCCTGCACGGCGCGGAGATCGGCGGGGGTGTACGACTGCGCGGCCGCGAGCCCCTCGTAGCCGGGCAGGTCGAGCCGGAAGAACTCCGAGTCGGTCAGGTGCCAGTGCAGGGTGTTGAACTTCGTCCACGCCAGCTGACGGATCGTCTGCTTGATGGACTCCACCGACCAGTACGTGCGCGCGGTGTCGATCATGAGGCCTCGGGTCCGCTGCGCGGGGGTGTCTCGGGTGGAGCCGACCGGGAGCGAGGCGTGGTCATCGGAGGTCTTCAGCATCTGCTCGACCGACTGCTCCGCATAGAAGGCGCCGGCCGGGCCGTCGCCGGAGAGGCGGACCGAGCCCCGGGTCACGTCGATTCCGAACCCTTCGCCGGCGTTGTCCCGCGCGCTGACCTCGACGTCGCCCTTGCGCACGGTGCCACCGGCGACGACCGGCAGTCGCCGAGCGCCCAGCGCGGCCAGGTCGTCGGCGAACGCACGCGCGTCGGCGACCAGCCGGGAGCCGGGTGCACCGTCAACGACGATCCGGGACTGCCGGGTGAGCGTGAACTGGCCGCTTCCGCCCGACCAGTTCTGCAGGGGCGGTACCACAGCGGGGGCGGCTGCGACCTCCGCAGGAGCTGCCGCGGAGGCACCGCCGGGGGCCGACAGCGCCCCGACGACGGCGAGTGCGGCCGCAGCCGCGTTTATCAACCGACTTGCCCTGCGCGGCACTTGGCCACCTCCGAGGCTCGTGGTGTAGACCACGTGAACTGGAGGGGAGGTTACTGAGTCAGGCCGGGCAGCGCCAGAGTGAAGGCAGAGAAACCTCCTCAAGACCTCCGATCAATCGGACAGATCAGACGCAGGTACTTGCGTTCGTACGGGAACCTCGCGGCCGTCTGTTCCTCGCACTCGACGCCGACGCCGGGATTGTCTCCGGGAACCCCGACCGGGTGCGTGGCGCCGAGCACGAGCTCCTCGTCACAGCCGAGCAGCAGCATGGGACCCAGCCGTCAATGTGGGCCAGGAAGTTCGCCGCCCGCACCCTGAACAAGGAACACGCTCGCGCCGACGAGTCCCGTGGCGCGAGCAGGAGGTCGACGCAGGACATGTAGTCGTCCAAGTCCGCCACATCGCCGCCGCAGTGGCTATCAAGAGACCCGAATCGTGTATGACGGCGAACGCCTCGGGTAGCCGAAGGCAATGTGCACCACCATCATCCGACACTGGAGGCGAATCCCATGGGCTTAGGCGGATGCATTCTGCTCATCGGCGCAGGTGCCATTCTCACGTTCGGCACCGACTGGCAGATGCGGAGCGTCAACCTCGATGTGGTCGGCGCGATCATGATGATCGTCGGCGTCATCGGGGTGCTGGCCTTCACCAGCATCGCCAAACGCAGGCGGGTCGTCGTGCCGTCGTCCACTTCGCTCATCGACGAAGAGCGAGATCGGCGTCTCTGATACGAGGAGACAGGTGACCGGAGGACACCGGCAGGCCACTGGCGACTGTCCGCGCCTCCGGCGTATTTGGCCCCAATGGGCCCACACACACGACAAGTTGAGGCACGGGTGAGTCATACAAAGAATCCGCAGACCGCAAAACCAGGCTGACCGTCCGGTGCCGCTTGGCGCCAACTCCTCATAGCCGTCGTCCCGATCGAGTCAGAAGCTGACGAGACCGCCCCGCACGAAACGAGACCGCCGAGTGGCCGTCAATACACCACTCCAACGGACGTGACCCTGCCGCACGGGCGCGCGGGTCCCCATTTGAGGGCAGGGTCGTTCGGGGAGAGAATGAGGGGACAGGCGAACAACAACGGTGCTTCGGACCAGAGGCATCCACCGCGAGCGGCGTTCCGCTCCCCGGTCGATGACGGTCCGGGTGCCGCGCCTTCTTCGCTTCTCGCGGCGGCCCCCACAGCAGACCGTTGAGGAGCGAATTTTCATGCTCACCCACAACCGCGTACCACTCTCCCGGCGCGCGCCGTCGCGTCGTCTGCACGACGACAGCCCAGACACGGCGACTGCCTTCGCCCACCTCGCAGGCCTGAGCGAAGGGCCCGAGCGGGACCTGTTGTGTGAAGAGGTCGTTGAGGCGTGGCTCCCCGTGGCGCACCGTATCGCCGTCCGCTTCCACGACAAGGGCGAAAGCATCGAGGACCTCCGGCAGGTCGCGGCCATGGGTCTGCTCAAAGCGGTCAACAACTACGACCCGCGACGTGGCCGGTTCGAGCCCTACGCCGTCCCCACCATCAGGGGCGAGCTGCGCCGCCACTTCCGCGACCACATGTGGGACGTCCACGTCCCCCGGCGCGTGCAGGACCTGCGCAACACGGTCCGCCGAGCCCGCCGCGACCTCTCCCAGCAGCCCGGCGGCAACTCAGAACCCAGCGTGGCCGCCATCGCCACCCACACGCACCTGACCGAGGACGAGGTCCGCGACGGCCTCAAAGCCATCAACGGCTTCAGCGCCCTGTCCCTCGATGCGGGGCTCCTGCCCTCAGGCGACGACGACGCCTTCAGCCTCGCGGACGCGCTCGGCGCATCCGACGGGGCCTACGACGTGATCACCGACCGGGAAGCCGCCAAGGCCGGCCTGGAACACCTCCCCGAACGCGAACGCACCATCCTCTACATGCGGTTCTTCGAGGACATGACGCAGAGCCGGATCGCGGAGCATTTCGGGATCTCACAGATGCATGTCTCCCGCCTCATCCACACCAGCTGCCAGCGCGTACGCGAGGAAGCCACCCGCGACGGAGAGCAGGGCGAGGACACCCAGGCAGCCTGAAACGACACACAACCGGTCCGGCGCATCGGCGCCCGCCGAGGGTCTGGGCGGGTCTCAGCATCGCGATTGGGCACCCGTGCTCTGGGTGAGCGTGGCCCGGGCCCCTCTGCCCCCGGCGGGAGAGCCACAAGCCTTCGCCCCTCCGTAACTGGAGGGGCGAAGGACTCGGTCACCGCACCAGGCGATTCACGAAGAGGTCAGTTGTGGCGGCGCTTCATGGGCTCAGCAGCGCCTCGGGCACGGTCGTGGACCTCGCGCAGGGATTCCTCACCCTTCGCCTGGTCGGCCCTGCCCTCGGCCTCCTTGCCGCGATCGCCAGTGACCTTGCCGGTCATCTCCTTGGCCTTGCCCTTGGCCTTGCCCGTGCCGCGCTTACCGGCCATGACAACTCCTCGTTCTCTGTGGCGTCTTGTGTGACGCCTTCTCCTCCAACGTAGGAGAGACGAAAGAAGATCGCCCGCGGGACGGTCGCACAGTGTCACCGGGCCTCATGGCCGGAGTCGCGCGCCCGTGAAGGTGGCACGCCGGGGGGCCGGGCGGCTTCTGAGCTGATCGTTCCGCCGCGATCCCGCCTCCAACGCACGCACCCCACGGACATTCAGGGATCGCTAGGAGTGAGCCGAGCGTGCCGCCCCGCCGAGCAGCCGCGAGGAGAGCCGTCAACCACCCGGACCAGAAGTCGCGGGTCGCCGCCGCGCAGTGCTGCGCGGCGGAGGACTACGGGCCGGAGGCCCGTGGTCAGCGCGTGTGCAGCGAACTCATGGATTCCCCAGGTCACACACTGGCCCGACGTCGTGTGTCCGTGACCGTGACGGGTACTCGACCGTTACGGACCCGCGGCCCGGCGGAGGGAGCTGCCGTGAGCGAGAAGGACAAACTGCGGACCTATCGCGGGAAGCGGCATTTCGCCCGGACGCGTGAGCCGAGCGGCGAGCGCGATATGGAGGCCGAGGCGCCACCGGCCATGGGCGAGGAGCCCACGTTCGTGGTGCAGATCCACGACGCGAGCACGATGCACTTCGACTTCCGCCTCGAGGTCGAGGGAGTACTGAAGTCCTGGTCGGTCCCGAAGGGGCCCTCCCCCGACCCGCAGGACAAGCGACTCGCCATCCCCACCGAGGACCACCCCCTGGACTACAGGGATTTCGAGGGCTTGATCCCAGAGGGCGAGTACGGTGGCGGAACCGTCATTGTCTGGGACCGTGGTACGTACCGGCCGACCAGCCATGACAAGCGGAACCGGCCGGTGCCGTTCGGGCAGGCCCTGGAGGACGGCCACGCCACGTTCGAGCTGCACGGCAAGAAGCTGCACGGCCAGTACGCACTCACCCGGTTCCACGGCCGTGAGGAAGCGAGCGACGGGGTCGCCAAGAAGCCGACATGGCTTCTCGTGCGGACGGGTCACGGACACGGGAGCGGTGGCAGGACCCTCGATCCACGGCGGGCCCGCTCGGCCCGCAGCGGCCGAACGCTGCGCCAGGTCGCCGAGGCGCCGGACGCGCCGATATGGGACGCGACAGGTGGTGAGCGGGAATGACCGGCCTGCTGGACGCCCTGCCGCCCGAACTGGACCGCCGCACTCGCGTGGCTGCTCCGGGAGTCGAACTGGCGGCCTCTCCGATGCTGGCGACGCTCAGCGATCGGCGTGACTTCCCCCAGGGCTGGATCTTCGAGCGAAAACTGGACGGCATGAGGGTCCTGGCGGTGCGCGAGAACGGCCTTGTGACGCTCCGGTCCCGTTCCGGGCGACGGCTCGACGCAACATACCCCGAGATCGTCGACGCCCTCGCCGCACAGGACGGTACGGACTTCACGATCGACGGCGAGATCGTCGCCTATTCGCACGGCCGCACGGATTTCGCGCGGCTCCAGCAGCGCATGGGACTCACCCGCCATGCCGATGTCGCGGCAAGCAAGGTGGCGGTGACGTACTACGTCTTCGATCTGCTGCGCCTCGACGGCGTGGACGTGCGTCGGCTGCCGCTGCGCGCCCGCAAGTCCCTCCTGCGACGCTCGATCACGTTCACGGCGCCATTGCGGTTCAGTACACATCGCAACGAGGGCGGTCCCGAACTTCTCGCCGACGCGTGCCGACGGGGCTGGGAAGGACTCATCGCCAAGCGTGCCGACAGTACATACCAGTCACGCCGCTCGGGCGACTGGCTCAAGCTGAAGTGTGCCCGGGGCCAGGAGTTCGTGGTGGGCGGCTTCACCGAACCCGCGGGCAGCCGGGTGGGTATCGGCGCGCTCCTCATCGGCTACTACGAGGGCGGTCGGATGCGCTACGCAGGCAAGGTCGGCACCGGGTTCGACCGGCGCACCCTGCTCGCGCTGCGGCAGGAACTCGACCACCTCCAGGCAGCCGACTCACCCTTCGAGGGACGGATCGCCGAGCGGACCGCCCACTGGGTGCGGCCGCGGCTCGTGGCGCAGATCGCCTTCTCGGAATGGACGCGCGACGGCATGCTGCGCCACCCTCGCTACCTGGGGCTACGAGACGACAAGAACCCGGCCGACGTCGTCAGGGAGCGCGCAGAGCCCTGAGCGACGAGACAGCTTGATGCGGCTGCATACCCCGTCGGTGTACCTCCTGCTCGCGAACACGCGGTCCGCACCCGCCCGCGCGGTGGCAGATGCCCGCTGTCGGCCTCCGCAGTCACTCGCATCTCGCGGCTCGGAGCACACCCCCCATCGCCGGCGTGACGGACCGTCCTCGCCGGGGACATGATGGTGCCGCATAGTTGGATCACACCTGGGTACCGGAGAGCGGAGATGGCAGACCCCCACCCGGCGAACCCACGCCGGGCGGCCCACTCGGAGCCACGAGGGGACAAACGATGTGTGACAACAGCATCCCCGAGGAACTGTTCGCGGCCGCCGCCCAGGACGCCCTGCGCGACCTCCGTCGAGCACCCGACGATCTGGCCGCGCTGGACACGCTGGCCGCCTGCGACATTCTCGTTCCTGAACCTACCGAACTCGACACTCACGACCACTCGGAAGACGGCGGACTGACGCTTCCCGTGATCGACGACCCGCCACACCTCCGCGCCGTCCCCGTCTTCACATCAGCAGAGCGAATGGGGCAGGCACTCCCCGACGTTCTCGAAAGTCACCAGATACAGCTTGGACTGCTGGCAGCCAACTGGCCCACCGACGAAGACCTGGCACTGCTCATCGACCCTGGCCACCACGACGGCGTGATCCTCACAAGTAAAGGCGTACGAGCCCTGCTCGCCCCGCCCCGGTGATGACCGCCACCTCACCGAACACGGATACCCAGGCCTCATGACAGAGGTCGGCGAGGTGGCCAGACAACAGGCCGTGAGCCGTCAGCGGCCGAGAGCCTCGCGCAGCTCCTGCTTGTTCATCGAAGACCGCCCGTCGATGTTGCGCTTCTTCGCCTCCGCGTACAGCTGATCCTTCGTCGGTCCCTGCGCGCCGGTGTGCGAGCGTTCCCCGCCACGCTGCGGGGCCGACTTCTTGTCCTGTGTGGAAGTCTTGCCGGCCGACTTCGATTCGCCCGACCGGGCGCGTTCCTTGTTGACGGTGCGCGCAGCGATCTCTTTCGCCCGGCCCTTCGAAGCACCACGCTCTTCGGCGCTCTCCTTGATGTGCTCATACTGCCGTTCCCGCTTGGGACCAGAGCCTCTGGGCATCTTCTCTCTCCTTGCCTCTGCTGACGTCTCAGCGTCGAGATGCACTGAAACGTACGGGCCGTCGGCATCCAGGGCACTCCAACAGGACGAGCTTCGCAACAGCACACCAGCCGGCTCTACCGGCCGTCTGCCCGCAGCTCCCTGTGGATCTCCGACCATGGCCATCCCTGGAACGGCAGCCAAGGGCGGAGTCGTCCGTTCGTCCACAACGGCCCTACAGCTGGGTGGCCGCTTCCGGCTCGGTGCCGGCATCGGAGAGCCCTCGCACCGCCGCCAGTCGCGCCGCCCACTCCTTCACCGACCACATTGGCTACGTTGCTGAGGTGACCCACGCCATCACGACGGTCCCGTCCACCACGCCCCCGGCCCTGGAGAGCCGCCGGAGTGCTTCTCGGGCCGCTGCCCACGGGCCCCGCGGCCGGGGTTGCCCGGACAGCCGTGCACCGCGGCACTTGGCACTGCGACCGCCGGGCACTGTCCCCGCCACGACTGCATTCAGGGCACGGCAGTGACTACTCCGCCTTCGCGGTGCCCAGTATCGCCACCATCGCCGTACTCCTCCTGTCAGCCGGAGCTCAAGGATGGGCGCGGCCCGCGACCGAGCGCAAAGCCCGCGCTCCGAACACCATGTGGCCGGCCCGTCTGCTCAGGCGCGCCCCGGCCCGGCCTCGCGCGCGAATCGCCCCGCCCCTGCTCGCGACCATGGTGGAACGATGCCTGACGCCCAGCAGCAGCGAAGTGGTCCGGATGAGGACAAGAGGACGACGGTCACCGTCCTTGTCGCCCTCGGCGCCAATCTCGTCATCTCACTGGCCAAACTGCTCGGCGGACTCTTCGCGCACTCGCCCGCCCTGTTGTCCGAGGCGGCGCACTCGGTGGCCGACACCCTCAACGAGGTCTTCCTGCTGGCCTCTCTCAAGCGCAGCACCCGCGCCGCGGACGCCAGACATCCCTTCGGCTATGGCAAGGAACGCTACTTCTGGTCCTTGCTCGCCGCCGTCGGCATCTTCGTGATGGGCGGCTGCTTCTCCTTCTTCCAGGGGATCGAGGCATTGCGTTCGGGCGGCTCCGAGACACGCACCGGCTACGTCGTCGGTCTCTCCGTCCTCGGCGTCGCGCTCCTCGCGGAGGGATCCTCTCTCGTGAGGGCTCTGGTGCAGACCCGCAGCAATGCCCGGCACGCCTCGCGCGGCATGGTGCGCGAGATCCGCGCGGGCGACGACCCTGCCCTGCGGACGGTGCTCGCCGAGGACTCCACCGCCTGCCTGGGTGTCGTGCTCGCCATCGCCGGCGTGGGCCTGCATATGCTCACCGGCGACATCGCCTACGAAGCCTGGGCCTCGCTCCTCATCGGTGCGTTGCTCGTCTTCGTCGCGTTCCAACTGGCAAGCCAATCGCGCGAACAGCTGATCGGCGAGGCTGCCGACCCTGTCCTGCGCCGCGAGATCCACGAGTTTCTCGACGAGCAGCGGGAGATCGATACCGTCAGCACCCTGCTGACCATGCGCCTGGGCACCCGATCCACACTCGTCGCCGTCCGCGTCGACCTGGTCGGCGGGATGGACAGCGAGGAAGTCGAAGAGGTACTCGTCCGCATCAAGTCGGACCTGACCCACCGCTGGCCTCTCGCCGACCAGGTCTTCCTGGACGTCACAGAAGCCACCGCGAAGGACCGCGCCCGTGCCGCCGGTGAACGACGCGAGCTGGACGCGACGGTCGAGGCACAAGAGGCACGCGAGCGAGGCGAGGGCGAAGACACGGGACCGCAGGAGTGAACTGCGGGAGCACGAATACCCATGCCGACAGAGACGTCGGCCCTGTGGAACGGTGCGGCCACCCGGGCGTCGACGCGGTCGCTGCAGACACGGCATCACATCCCATGCGACATGACCATCAATGAACGAGATCAACTCGCGCAACAGGTCCGTGTGCTCCTGCGCTTGCCCGCGCGCATCGTGCTCAGCATGAGGGGCGGCGCGCGGCCAGCAGATCGGGCCTTGGGGCGTGCACGACTTGCAGGCCCTGTGCCTCGAGTTCTGCGCCGATCTGCGAAGCGCTGGCCGGCCACAGCTCGAACGTCTCCCGCTGCCGGCGCAATACCCGTCCGTCTCGTTCGACGTGATAGGTGAAGACCATCCGCACGGTTCCCGCGTCGGGTTCTCGGGTGATATCCGCGCCGTAGATGTCCGGGCCTACCCGGACCGGACCGAGCCGTCCCACCTTCTCGCGCCCGGTCGGCAGTTCGGTGGGCGGAGGGTCGAAGAGCAGTAGCCCGCCGGGCAGGAGCGCGCGGCTGACGGCCTGCCAGGTGGAGCGCCGGGTGGCGGGGTCGAGGCAGGCGATGACGTTGGAGGCGACGGCCAGGTCTGCGACCTCCTCGAGTCCCGCCTTTTCGATGGACTCGGGGTGAAGGGTGACGCGGGCACGCTGGTCAGCGCCCAGACCGGACAGGCGGGACAGCAGGGCCGCGCGCATCGGGGCCGCGGGCTCGACCGCGTGGATCGGCGCGGCGGAGGCGGTCAGCAGGGTCTCGGTGACGATCCCGGTACCCGCACCGACATCAAGGATCCCGTGCCGGGCGTGGCGGGCCGCCTCGGCGAAGCGCCGTTGTGCCAAACGGCGGTCGGTTTCGGCCTGAAGCAGATCGTAGAACTCGACAGAGACCGTGTAGTCGGCGCCGGACTTCTCACTCACGGCACTGCGGCCAGACGAATTCGGGCGCGTAGCGGGCAGGGGCCGCGAGCGCACCGCCGTCGGGACTGGCGAGGAGTCCGGCAAGACAGACGTGGGCGTCCAGGCACCGGCCGCGCCTCTTCAGCGTCCGCAGCAGCCCGGACGCACAGCCAAGGGCCCGCATGTCGGGCCGGAGCCGTGCGAACAACACCCGATTCGCGGTTCTGACCGCCCCGGCCCCGCCACCGTCCTCACTGTTGCCAGGCACGTTGTCCAGCGACAGGTCACCGCACCTGCCGCTCACCCCGTGGATGCGCGCCGTCGCTCGACCGTGGCCGAACTGGGCAAGCGCCTCGGTCCAGGCGATCGGGTGCCCGTAGATGATGGCGGGCGAGGGCCCATCGGCAGGCAACAGCGTCACGACCGGCATCAGCTGCCTCCCTCGCTCGCGCCTCGTCTGCCTGTTCTCGACCCTACGATCAGACCACCCCCGCGGCACGGTCCCCACGGCCGTTTGCCGACGTTGATCAGGGAAACCCGCACCGTATGACGCATCACGCAGGCGCTTGCCGCACGGTGGTGACCACTGGCACCAGCAGTGGCATGGGGCGCGTGTGCGCTGCTGCGTCGGCGTCCGTGGCGACCGGCTGCTGCTGATCGCCCTCGGCCGGATTGGCCCGAACGGACCCGAACGGAGCGGTGTGCGAGGCCGCGAGCCGGCGCCGCGAAAGTGATCCTCATGGAAACTCGAACACAGCCTCGGCCGGCAGGAGCCATGATCATGGGAACTGTGCCTGTACCAACCGACCCCGACGTCACGCCCGTGCCGCCGCCCGAACCCCCGCCACGCCCGAAGCCCCCAGACCCCGGCGAACCACCCGATGGGCCGAAACCTGTCGAGCCGCCGAGCCCACCGGATCCCCCGCCACCGCCCGGCTCACCCGTCCCGCCACCTGAGCCGCCCGCGCCCCCCAGCCCGGATGAGCCCGACCCTCCGGAGCCGAAGCCGGGCCGGCCTCGCCCAACGGAGCCGCCGGACTGATGGACCCTGCGGCTGACGGCATGGGCACCGCGCCGCCGCGGAGGGTCTTCGTACGCTCGGCGACTCAATGGTCCTGACGCTTCGGCGGCTTCTGGCTGCGCACTGACGGAGCTGCCCCACCCGACCGCGTCAGGTGGGGCGCGGTTGGGGGACCACGGGTGTGGCTTGCGCGATGAGGAGGGCGACGTCGTCGTGGTCGTCCGGGTCGCGCAGGGTGTCAAGGAGCCACCGGCAGGTTTCGTCGAGTGGTCTTCGGGGTTCGTCCAGGGTGTGCAGGAGAGTGTTCAGGCGCTCGTCGATGGATTGGCGGCGGGTCTCGACGAGGCCGTCGGTGTAGAGGACGATCCGGTCGCCAAGATTCAGGTCGAACGCGGTGGTGTGGAAGGGGACACCGCCGACACCGAGGGGTGCACCAGGAGGGAGCTCCAGGAGTCGAGGGTGCCGTCCGGGTGAGGCGAGGACGGGCGGGAGGTGTCCGGCGTTCGCGATGTGGCACCGGTGGGTGTGCGGGTCGTAGGTGGCGTAGATGCAGGTGGCGATGTAGTGCTCGACCCCACAGGTGATCTTGTCGAGGTGCCGCAGGACCTCCGTGGGAGCCAGGTCGAGGTCGGCGAACGCGGACGTGGCGGTGCGCAGGCGGCCCATGGTGGCGGCGGCGTCGATGCCGTTGCCCATGACGTCACCGATGACCAGTGCGGTCTTGTCGCCCGCAAGGGGGATGACGTCGTACCAGTCGCCTCCGACCTCGCTGTATGCCTGTGCGGGTTGGTAGAGGGAGGCGACGTCCAGCCCGGTGGGCTGTGGGAGTTCGCCGGGCAGGAGGCTTCGCTGGAGGGTTTCGGCGGTGTTGCGGACGCTCTGGTACAAGCGGGCGTTGTCGATGGCGACGCCGGCGCGGGCGGCCAGCTCTACGGCAAGCAGTACGTCGTCCGCGTCGAACGGGAGCTGGTTGCGGGCCCGCAGCAGGGTAAACGCGCCGAGGACCTCGTTGCGGGCGATCAGCGGGACCGCGAGGTAGGAGTGCACGCCTGCCTGGGCGAAGATTGCCGCGTTGTCGGCGCCGAGGGCGATGCGCTCCAGATCCTTCTGTCCGGCGTTGGTGACGACGACGGGCCGTCCGGTGTGAACGCATTGGGTGATCAGCCGGTCCGCGCCGTACGGGGCGCGGCCGCCGGCCTGAAGGGCGCCCGCGGCCGGAGTGGCATAGGCCGCGGCCACGGCAAGCGAGCGAAACAGCTCCGGGTCCTTGGAGGGAGAGGAGCGCAGGGCCAGAGCGGCGTCAAGGACATCGACCGACGCCACGTCGGCCAGGTCCGGCACCGCCACCCCCACCAGTTCCTGGGCGATGTGTTCGATCTCCAGGGTCGTGCCTACACGGGCGGACGCGTCGGCGATCATGGTCAGGCGGCGCCGGGCCCGGTCCGTCTCGGCAGCTGCCCGGTGGCGTTCGCTGACGTCGATGACCGAGTTCGCCACACCGATCACCCGCCCGCTGGCGTCCTCGAGCCGGTAGTGCGACACCGACCAAGCGTGATCGTGGTCCGGATCGGCGCGGGTGCGGCCGACGGTGCGCTGGTCGATCAGAGGAGAGCCGGTAAGCAGCGCCCGGCGCATCGCGGACTCGATGGAGTCGACGTCGAGGGACGTGAGGATGTCATGCGGGCGCCGGCCGAGGTGATCGGCCGCCGGCAGGCCGTTGATGCGCTCCAGCTCCGGGTTGACCATCACGTAGCGCAGGTCCGTGTCCAGCAGGGCGATGCCTATGGGAGCCTGCGAGATCAGGCGCTGTGACAGGGCCAGGTCCGTCTCCATCCGCTGCAAGGTGCTCTGATCGGCAGCGATGCCCAAGGCGTAGACGTCGCCGAGGTCGTCCACCAGGCGCATGTTGCGGAACTCCACCAGGCGCGTACCGCCGTCCTTGTGCCGGATCGGGAACGCGCCCGCCCAGCTCTCGCCGGTCCCCATCACCTCGGCGAACAGCTTGACCACCAGGTCCCGCCGCTCCTCGTGGACCAGCAGCCTTGCCGCGTACCGGCCCAGGGCCTCCTCGGCCGTGTACCCGAACACCTCATCGGCCTGAGGGCTCCAGAACACGATCCGGCCACTGGCGTCCAGAACGACCGCAGCCACGCTGAGCAGATCTAGCAACCCTCCCGGCGGCGCCGCCCCCGCCCCGCCGTCCCCCTCCCGCTCGGGGCGTGGCTCGTGGACATCCATCCTGGAGAGCTCCCTCCTCAGCGCAAGCCCACTCAGGACGCGTGCTGGTTGAGGCCTTCCCTTCCATGCTGCTCCCGCAACCGCGTGTCCACGATCCGACAGCATCGCGCGGCACCGCGACACCCATACGTTTCCGAGCGCCGCGAACAGGAGCGCGTAGCTGAACCCGCGCTGGGAGAGCCATCGAGAGGCGGCCGCGGCCAGCAAGAGGGGTGGTCGCAACCAGGGACGGAGCCGGCGTGCCAGCGCCAGCGGGCCGTAACAAGGGTCGCTCCGGTGCGGGCGGCGGGGCCCAGGAGTTTCGCCCTCCCTGCCGACACGCAATGTGACGTATCGCACCATTTGGGTTAAGAGACAGCTCGAGAGTGTGCCGTCGCTCCGAGCCGCCCAGACTTGAGGATCACGATCTACAGGGCAACCTGGCAGAAGGTGCGGTGGGGGCGGCGGGAGCGTTGACGCGGACGGCGACGCCTCGTCGGGCCGCTCATCGGGCCGTTCCGCGCCGGCCGACCATCGAGGTGCGGGTGGGGTGGCTGGCGGGTGGGGGTGCGTTCGATGACGAGGAGCGCGATGTCGTCGTTGAGCTGCCCGCCGGTGTGGGCGAGGAGGTCCCGGTGGATGTGGCGCAGCAGGGAGTCGGGGCCCGCCACGGGAAAGGATGCGACCCGCTCGGCCAGCGGATAGAAGGCTCCCGCGCGCGAGCGGGCCTCGATGACTCCGTCGGTGTAGAGAACCAGGCAGTCCCCGGCCGCGAAGGCGAAGCGGCCCGCGCGCAGAACCGGTGCGGACAGGCTGCCCATCCCAGCGGCGGCGCGGGGTGGCGCGCCGACAGCTCCGATACCTGGCGCCCGTGCACCAGCAACGGAGGCGGATGGCCGCAGCTCAGAGCTCCGCCAGCCGGCCGTCGTCCGGGATCTCGAGCACGAAGGCCGTGACGAAGTGCTCCCCGGCGTCGCGTTCCGTGTCGGCGACCTCCTCCAGGTTCCGGCAAACACTGTCCTCCATTGTGCTGCCACCAACTCGGTCAGTACGACATTCCGGTGAGCCCCCTCACGGAACGCCCCCAGCAGCCGGACGCACTGCTCTCGAAGCGGTCCGCACCCACCCTCACCTGCACGAACACCAAAAGCGGGCAGCAACCGCCTTGGCGTTGCGCGCGCGGGAAGCGCCTGCCGGAGTCCCCCGGACTCAGCCGAGGGCGCGGTCGAGGTTGAAGGCCGCGCTGATCAGGGACAGGTGGGTGAACGCCTGCGGGAAGTTGCCCTGTTGCTCACCGGTGCGGCCGATCTCCTCGGCGTACAGGCCGAGATGGTTGGCGTAGGTGAGCATCTTCTCGAAGGCCAGCCGGGCTTCGTCGAGCCGGCCGGCCCGGACCAGTGCCTCGACGTACCAGAAGGAGCAGATGGAAAAGGTTCCCTCGTCGCCGCGCAGTCCGTCGGGGCTGACCTGAGGGTCGTAGCGGTAGACGAGGGAGTCGGAGACCAGGTCCTCGGTGAGGGCGTCCAAGGTGGAGAGCCACTTCGGGTCGGTGGGCGCGATGAACTTGGCGAGCGGCATCATCAGCACGGAGGCGTCGAGCACGTCGGCGTGCTCGTACTGCACGAAGGCACCCCGGCGCTCCGACCAGCCGTGGTCCATGATCCGTCGGTAGATGGTGTCCCGGGCCTGGCGCCAGCGGCGATGGTCGGCGGGCAGCCCGCGGTGGTTGGCGAGACGGATGGCCCGCTCGATCGCGACCCAGCACATCAGC
Organism: Streptomyces sp. NPDC055400; assembly: GCF_053644375.1. Taxonomy (NCBI): domain Bacteria; kingdom Bacillati; phylum Actinomycetota; class Actinomycetes; order Kitasatosporales; family Streptomycetaceae; genus Streptomyces; species Streptomyces sp. NPDC055400. Next base: position 166,359 of record NZ_JBSHLM010000009.1, read on the forward strand.
CGCGAGTACAGGAAGTTCTTGCGGCCGCCGCGGGTCTCCCAGACACCCTCGTCGGGCTGGTCCCAGTTGTCGCACACCCAGTCGACCAACTGGCACAGGTCGTCCCACTGCCCGCTGGAGATGGGCTGCGCCCACTTGTCGTAGAGATATATGGAGTCGATGAGGGCGCCGTAGATGTCGAGCTGGAGCTGGTCGGCGGCTGCGTTGCCGACCCGCACCGGGGCGGAGCCCTGATATCCCTCCAGGTGGGACAGCGCGCGTTCGGGCAGGTCGCAGCGGCCGTCGATGCCGTACATGATCTGGAGCGGCCCGGAGCCGGAGGCGTCGCCGGGGCTGATGTGCGTCGTCAGGAAGTTCATGAAGGCCTCGGCCTCGCCGCTGAAGCCGAGCCTGAGCAGCGCGTAAACGGCGAAGGCGGCGTCGCGGACCCACACGTAGCGGTAGTCCCAGTTGCGCTCGCCGCCCAGCTGCTCGGGCAGGCTGGTGGTGGGTGCGGCGACGATGGCGCCGGTCGGGGCATAGGTGAGGAGCTTCAGAGTGAGAGCGGAGCGGTGCACCATCTCGCGCCAGCGGCCCCGGTAGCGCGACTCGTGCAGCCAGCGTCGCCAGTAGCAGACGGTGGCGTTGAACTCGTGCTCGGCCTCGGCGTGGGCGCAGCCGCGCGGCATCACGTGTTCGCCGAGCTGGTCGAGGGCGAACACCGCCGTCTCCCCCTCGCCCAGCTTGAAGTCGGCCCACGCGTCGCTGCCGTCGCTCTCCAGCGAGACGGTGGACGTGAGCGCCAGGGACCGCTCCGGGGACTCGAAGAGGATCATGCCGTCCAGGGAGCGCAGAGTGTGCCGATCGGCGCCGTAGTTGAACCGAGGGGCGATCAGGGACCGGAACGGCACGGTGCCGCGCACGCACACCACGCGCCGGATCAGCCGGTGCCGGGGCGCCTCGCCCGAACCGTCGCAGCTTACGGGCATGAAGTCCTGCACCTCGCCGACGCCCTCCTCGGTGAAGAAGCGGGTGATCAGCACGTTGGTGTCGGGGAAGTAGAACTGCTTGGTGCGAGCGGGTACGGAGGCGGCCAGCTCGAAGCGGCCACCGCGCTCGGCGTCCAGGATCGCCGCGAAGACGCTCGGTGAGTCGAAGGAGGGGCAGCAGTACCAGTCGATCGTGCCGTTGGTGCCCACCAGGGCCACACTGCGCAGGTCGCCGATGAGTCCGTGCTCTGCGATCGGCAGGTAGCGGGGGCTTTGGGACGGATGCTGCTCGAAGGGTGTCTCGGCCATCTGCGGCCTCCCCGGTCTGGTGTGCGGGCTGCTTCCAGCTTAGGAGCGAGTGCGGCACCGCGGCGTGGGCAGGCGCTCCTGGCGACGGGGTCCGGCGTGCCGGGTGCGCCGAGGCGGGCAGTGGTGCGAGTGTGTCCCGATCGGCGGCACCGGCACGGATGACCGCATCCGTGCCGGTGAGGAGACAACATCCGCGGCGAGAAGTCGGGGGCGGGCCTGCCGGGCAGGGGCCGAAGGCCCTCAGACCGTGCGGGGTCGGGACCGGTACAGCTGGGTGTGGTACCGGCCCGCGGTCTCCAGCCCGGTCGGGTCGTTACCCGCGAGGCGCGCCTGCTCGATGGCGTAGCGCTGTTCCTCCGGACCTGTGAACAGGCGCTGCGGATAGGTCCGCGCCGGGTCCGTCTCGGTGGCCAGCCCGAAGGCGCTCAGCGTGTCGACCACCGGGTGATACGGCACGGTCCGCAGGACGAAGGCGTACACCCAGACCGGGACCTCGGCACACTCCAGAAGCGCCTCGAAGGTGGTCCTGGTGATGTAGCCGATCCCTCCGGTGACCGTGATCAGCCCGGTGCGCGCGACGGCGCGCCGCAGGCCTGGGCCGGGCGGTGCCTGCTCGAGGTTCTCGGCGTAGGCCTCGTCGAGCAGGCCGACGTCGAGGGCATACCGGACGGCCTGGTCCGCCGCGTCGACTCCGATGACCGGTGTCGCGTCCGGGCGGCGCCGGGAGGCGTAGAACTCCTTGTCCACCTCGATGAGTTCAGCGGTCGTGAGGGATTCTGCCTCGGGGCCGGTGTAGTGCTCGTACAGCTCGGCGAGCCTGAGGTCGTAATTGAGCAGCGCGGCATTGATGCCGTAAGAACAGCACAGATCCAGCACCGTGACGGGATCGTGCGTGCCGTGGACGGCTGCCCGGTCGGCCCGGGCGCGACGGAACACGTCCTGGCCATGCTGCGGGATCTCGTATTCCAGTGGTGCGAGCCTGTGGAAGTAGGCGCGCGGATCCGGCTGATTGTAGATGTCGTCGAACCGGGCCTTGCCGGGTGTGGTGGTGTTCGGCCGTACTGAGCTCATGCGACATACCTCCCGCGGTGGGGGACAGGCTGGCGCTGCGCGGATCAACGTGTATCGGACCCGTGCTGGGGGCCGGTAAACAGCGGGGCGAACCGGCCATGTGCCCGACCTCACCCGGCAACGCCGACATGCGCAACCGGCATGCGCTCGGGCCGGTGGGTTTCGGGGCACGGTGAACGCTCGGCCTCGCGGCGTCGTCAGACACGGCACGTCATCGCGCCGACCGAGAGGCCTGCTCAATGACTCATCATCGCACTGCCGCTGCCGCCACGCTCGTCGGCGTCCTGCCGTTCGTGCTCACCGTCGCCGCCCCGGCGCGCCCACCGCCTTCTGTATCGACAGTCAGGCGGAAGCGGGTTTGGGATCGACCGCCGCCGAGGCGCCGGCTGCCGAGTCCACCACCCCGCTCCTGCGCTGTCGTTCCTGCCGCCCCCTCGTACGAAAGCCGACCGCGGCGACGCAGAGGGCGCCGAGGCCGAGCCACGGCGAGACGTAGACGGCGAGGAGCGTGCCGAGGCTGCCGATGAGCAGCAGCATGATCAGCAGGGGGCGGCGCTTGCCCATGCGGTCGGAGATCCGGCCGGAGACCCAGACGGCGGCGATCGCGAACAGCCAGGGGACGGAGGTGAGGAGGCCGACCTGGAACTCGGAGAGGTCGCCGATGTCGTCGAAGATCGAGGGGAGCCAGAACGTCACCGCGTACAGGGCGACGTTGATCGCGAAGTAGATCCAGAGGAAGAGCAGCATCTGACGATCGGCGAGCAGCTTCCAGCGGGAGATCTTCGCGGTGCCGCGCTTGCTCTCGCGGGCGGCCTGTTCGGCGTCGATCGTGGCTACGAGGCCCTGCTTCTCCTCGTCGGTGAGCCAGTCGGCGCTCTCGATGCTGTTGTCCAGGAAGCGGTGGACGACGAAGCCGAGAACGACCGAGAAGAGGCCCTCGATGAAGAACATCCACTGCCAGCCGGCGTGACCGAGGAGGCCGTGCATCTCCATGAGCGCGCCGGAGATCGGGCCGACGATGACGGTCGCCGTGCCGGAGCCCATGAGGAAGACGGAGGTGGCGCGGCCGCGGTGGGAGTCGGGGAGCCAGCGGGAGAAGTAGTAGATGGCTGCGGGGAAGAAGCCCGCTTCCGCGACGCCGAGGAGGAAGTCGCGTAAGCGATGAAGAAGATGCCCGCACCGACACCGAACGCGGCCGCCGACAGACCGGTGTCGGCGCTCAGTTCGTCCTTGGCGAAGCCGATGTTGACCCGGTCCATGTAGTTCACGACGAACCTCCCGGATCCCGTCAGGCAGTCGGTGTCACCAGCGGGGGAAGGCCGGGGTTTCCCAGGCCGGGGCGGCGACGCGCATCGCGGCCGCGTCGTCACGTTCGCGCATCGTGCCGTCGTCGTCGAGCCAGCGCTGGTGCAGGACGGCGAGCCTGTCGCGGTCGAGGGTGACGCCGAGGCCCGGGGCGTCGGAGACGGTCACCTGGCCGTCCGTGAAGGTGATCCGTTCGTCCAGCACGTCCTCGGACTGCCAGGGGTAGTGCGAGTCGCAGGCGTGGCGCAGGTTCGGGACGGTGGATGCCACGTGTGTCATCGCGGCGAGCGAGATGCCCAGGTGGGTGTTGGAGTGCATCGACACTCCGACGCCGAAGGTGCGGCAGATGGCGGCGAGTTCGCGGGTGTTGCGCAGGCCGCCCCAGTAGTGGTGGTCGGACAGGACGACCTGGACGGCGTCGCGCATGAACGCCTCCTTGACCTCGTCGAAGGTCGTCACACACATGTTGGTGGCGAGCGGCACGTCGGTACGGGCGGCGACGGCGGCCATGTTGGGCGTACCGAGCGTGGGGTCCTCCATGTACTCCAGGACGTCCTGCAGCGCCTCGATGACCTTGACGGAGGTCTCGACGGACCAGGCGCCGTTGGGATCGAGTCGCAGCGGGCTTCCGGGGAACGCCTCGGCGAGGGCGCGTATCGCCGCGATCTCCTGCTCGGGCGCGAATACGCCGCCCTTGAGCTTGAAGGAGCGGAAGCCGTAGCGCTCGGTGAACTTGCGTGCCTGGTCGACGATGCCGGCCGGGTCGACGGCCTCGCCCCAGTCGTCCGCCTCGGAGTCGACGCCCTTCGGGTGCTCGCCCCACTTGTAGAAGAGGTAGCCGCTGTACTCGACGGCGTCGCGCACCTTGCCGCCGAGCAGGGCGTGCACCGGCAGGCCCTGTGCCTTGCCGAGTGCGTCCAGGCAGGCGACCTCGAAGCCGCAGACGACGGACAGCCGCAGCTTGTCGGCGGTCTGAACGCCTCGCAGGCCACCCACGTCCACCTGGTTCGTCACCCGCTCCTCGGCCACCGCGACCTCGTCCGCGAGGGTGAACAGGCCGTTGAGGTCTGCGACGGACCGGCCGACCAGCTTCTCGGCGTACGGGCGGGCCAGCTCCAGGTACTTGGTGTCGCCGTAGGTCTCGCCGAGGCCGGTGATCCCGTCCGCGGTGGTGACCTCGATGATCAGGCGGGGGGTGTACGGCTGGTGCACCCCCTGGGCGTTGAGCAGCGGCGGGTCGGCGACGAGGATCGGGGTCAGCCGGACGTCGGTGATCGTCAGGTCGTTCATCGGGCGGCTCCAACGAGGTTCAGGCCGGTGGTGAGCAGTGTTTCGAGGTCGGCGAGGTCCGAAGGGGTCGGGTCGGTGAGGGGCGCGCGGACGGGTCCGACGGGGCGGCCGCGCAGCCGGGCCGCCGCCTTGACCAGGGACACCGCATACCCTGGCCGCCGGTCGCGCAGCTCCACGAAGGGCACGTAGAAGTCGGCGAGCAGCTTGTCGACACGGCTGTTGTCGCCTGCCGACAGGGCCTGGAAGAAGGCGTTGGCGATCTCCGGGGCGAAGGCGTGGACGGCCGAGGAGTAGGCGGGGATGCCGACCGTCGCATAGGCGCGGGCCTGGAGCTCGGCTGTCGGGGCGCCGTTGAAGAAGAGGAAGCCGTCAGGGGCGGCGAGGGTGCTGCGCTGGAGCCGGTCGAGGTCGCTGTGGCCGTCCTTGAGGCCGATGACGCCGGGGATCGCGGCGATCCGGCGCACGGTCTCCGCGTCGTACGTCACGTGGTCGCGCTGGTAGGCGATGAGTGGCAGCCGGGTGCGGCCGGCGATCCTGCTCAGTTGCTCGACCAGCCCGTCCTGCGGGGCCTTGTTGAGGTAGTGCGGCAGGACGAGGAGGGCGTCGGCTCCGGCGTCCTCGGCGATACGGGCGAAGCGCAGCGCCTGGGCGTAGCCGTAGCCGGTACCGGCCACGACCGGGACGCGGCCCGCCGTCACCTCCACGGCGGTCGCGACGACCTGGCCGTACTCGTCCTCGTCGAGCGCGCTGAACTCCCCCGTGCCGCAGGCCGGAAAGAGCGCGCCGGGGTTCGTCTCCAGTTGCCCGGCGAGATAGCTGCGAAAGCCGTCGAGGTCGAGCGATCCGTCGGCCTGGAAGCTGGTGAGCGGGAACGACAGCACGCTTTGGGCCATGCCGTCGCGCAGCCGCGCCGCGGTTTCGGCGAGAGGGGTCCGAGTCACCATGCCGTCTCCGTATGTAGATGACGTTCGCACATGGGGATGGACAGTAGGCTCGGGAGACCACTCCGTCAATGGGTTCGAGTAAGCGAATCGGCATCAAGTGCAGGCGCGGACACGCAGGTCGGGACGGTACGTACGATCGACCCATGTCCGAATCTGTTGAGCCCGTGGTCCGGCCGTCCGAGTCCGGCGTGCGCGAGGTGAAGTCGGCCGCTCGCACGGTCGAACTGCTCGAACTCCTCGCCGACCGCGGCGACCGGCCCGCCCGACTGCAGGAACTCGCCGCCGAGTTGGGCGTCCCGCGCAGCTCCATGTACGCGCTGCTGCAGACCCTGATCGCGCGCGGCTGGGTGCGCACCGACGCCACCGGCTCGCTCTACGGAATCGGCCTGCGCACACTGCTCACCGGCACCACTTATCTGGACACCGACCCCGTGGTCCGCGTGGTGCGCCCGTACCTGGACGATGCCTCGGAGCAACTCGGCGAGACCATCCATCTGGCCCGCCTCGACGGCATGGACATCGCCTACCTCGCGACCCGCGAGTCGCACGAATATCTGCGCACCATCAGCCGGGTGGGGCGCTGGCTTCCCGCCCACGCGGGCGCACTCGGCAAGGCGCTGCTGGCCGAACATCCGGACGCGGCACTGCCCGACGCACCGTACGAGGCACTGACCCCACGCACCCACACCACCCTGGCCGCGCTCGTCGCCGACCTCGCACAGGTGAGGGCCCGCGGCTACTCGATCGACCGCGAGGAGGGCGTCACCGGCATCGTCGGATTCGGCTTCGCGCTGCGCGTGAGCGGCGAAGCGCCGGCGCAGGATGCGATCAGCTGCTCGGTGCCGGTGGCACGGCTCACCGAGGAGCGCGAGCGGCGGATCGTGACCGTGATGCAGAAGGTGCGCGAGGAGATCGAGGCAAGACTCGCTCAGGGCATGGGCGCGGGCGGGGTCGACTGGCGCTGAGCCCCCGGTCTCGACGGGGCTTCGGAGGTTCGCAGACTGCCCGACGTCATGCCCGCCCACAGCACCTGGCAGGGCCCGGCTTCCCGCCTCTGAGCGGCATCCCGCCGCGGAGAGGAGTCACTAACGGAGCGGACACGGCGGTGACACCCGGCAGAAACGGGTGGTCCCTAATTTCTGTCGCACGACAGGAACTCCGCAGGATCACGCCTCCGCGACAGGGGACCGCCATGACCGTGACCACCGACTCCACACCACCGCCTCCCCCTCCGTCGGCCGGCGTCACGGACGACGGCACGCTGGCCACCTTCGGCTACCGCCAGGAACTGCGGCGGCAGATGGGCCGGTACGCGTCCTTCGCCGCCGGGTTCTCCTTCATCTCCGTCCTGACCACGGTCTTCCAGTTCTTCTCCCTGGGCTACTCCTTCGGAGGGCCGCTGTTCTTGTGGACCTGGCCCGCCGTGCTCATCGGCCAACTGCTGGTCGCCGCGTGCTTCGCCGAACTCGCCGCCCGTTACCCCATCTCGGGGGCGATCTTCCAGTGGTCGACCCGGCTGAGCCGCCCGGCCTTCGGCTGGTTCACAGGCTGGATCATGGTGACCGGTCAGGTGGTCGTGGTCGCCGCCGCGGCACTCGCACTGCAGGTCGTGCTGCCCCCGATCTGGTCCGGATTCCAGCTCGTCGGCGGCGACCCGGCGCCCACCACGGCGACCGGGGCGGCCAACGCCGCCCTGCTGGCTCTCGTCCTGCTGGCGCTGACCACGGCCGTGAACGTGCTCGACAACCGCGTCATGTCGGCCGTCAACCGGATCGGCGTGACCGCCGAGATCATCGGCGCGATCCTCATCGTCGTGCTGCTGTTCACCCATGTCGAGCGCGGTGCCGGAGTGACCCTGAAGACGGGCGGCCAGAACGGCACAGTGGCGGCCCTGCTGGTGGGCTCGTTCACCGCGGCATACGTCCTCATCGGCTTCGACAGCGCGGGCGAGATGAGCGAGGAGACCCGTAACCCACGCCGCACCGCTCCCCGCACCATCCTCAGCGCCCTCGCCACGGCGGGCGCCCTGGGCGGCCTGCTGCTGCTCGGCGGTCTCCTCGCCGCACCCAGCCTCTCCGACGGCCGACTCGCCACCGAGGGGTTGAGCTACGTACTCACCAGCAGTCTGGGCGAGGGGGTGGGCAAGGTCCTTCTCGCGGACGTGGCGGTGGCCGTCTCCGTGGCCACCCTCGCCATCCAGACCGCCGGAAGCCGGATGCTGTTCTCGATGGCGCGCGACGGGATGCTGCCCTACTCCGCGCGGCTGGCGAAGGTGTCGCCGCGCACGGGCATGCCCTTCGTCCCGGCGCTGGTGGTGGGCGGGCTGGCCGCGGCGCTCGCGCTGCTCAACCTTGCTTCCCCGGAGGCGTTCGTGGCCATCGGCACCACGTGCATCGCGATGCTGTATCTCGCGTACCTCGGGGTGACTGCGCCGATGCTGGTCCGCCGGCTCAAGGGCCAGTGGCCCGGGACGGATTCCACAGACCGTGACGAGCTGGGCCGGCCCCTGTTCTCCCTCGGCCGCTGGGGTCTGCTCGTCAACGTGCTCGCCGTCGTCTACGGGTTGTTCATGACGGTCAATCTGTCCTGGCCTCGCGCGCAGGTGTACGACCCGGCAGGGGGCCACTGGTACTTCCAGTGGTTCACCGTCCTGTTCGTCGGCGCCACGGTGGCCGCCGGCGCGGTGTACCGGAGCCGCGCAGGCGCCTCCCCAGCGGCCAAGGGCCCGGAGCACAAGGAGCCGGCCGAGGCCGTGGGTATCTGAGCGGTCACACGCCCGGCCACGTCGTCACCACTGCGCCGTGAGGAGTCGTCATCATTGCGCCGCGAGGAGCTGTTGCCCCTCGCGGCGCAGCCGTGCCAGGGAGCGCTGCGGCACGCCCGCAATCCGCAGTGCCGCGTCGGCCGTCGCCACGGCGAGGGCCGCCGCGTCGCGGGCAGGGTCGGCGCGCCGGATGAGGATCACGCTTTCGGTGAGGCCGAAGAGGAGGTCCGTTCGGAGCGCCAGCTCCTCGGCACCGAGAGCCGCGCCCTGCTCCGTTCCCGCCAGCAACTCCCCGTAGCACGCCTTCAGTTCGGTACGTACCTGGTGGAAGACGCCAAACCGTTCCGTCTGCACCTCGGGCAGAAGGTACAGGGCCCCGAGGTTGTGCGGGCCACGGCACAGCAGCGTCACGTCGGAGTGGCACAGGGCCCACAGCCTCGCCTCGGCGGCTGCTCCTGTACGGCCCACCAGGTCGCGGGCGATCTCCAGCGAGGGGCGGACGGTCCCTTCGAGCAGCGCCGCGAGGATCGCTTCCTTGCCGTCGAAGTAGTGGTAGAGCGACGCCTGTCGCAGGCCGGCCCGCTCGGCGACCGCCCGGGTGGAGGTCGCGGTGTAGCCGTGCGTGGTGAACAGCTCGGCCGCGGCGGCCAGAACCTCTTCGCGCGGCTCGAGCCCGCTGGCGGGACGCTCCTGGGCGCGCGGGCGGCCGACTTTTCTGGTGGTGGACGGGCTCACTCCGTGATCCTCGCACAGGCCCGCGAGATCCCCGCGGGCCGAGCCGCCGAAGTGAGATGCCGGTTACCGCGCCGAAATGCCCGGGCAATGGCCCCGACTTGGCCTGAGCCTAATTTCTGTCGCACGACAGAAATAGCGTCGAGCCGGAGGTTCAACCGTGGCGACAGCTTCAGAGACAGCGTCGGCCTATGGTGCCCGCGATCACGCCCGCGCCCAGGACGGCACACAGTGCGACACCATGCCCGTACTCCCGGCCGGCAGTTGGCCGACGCCCCCCGAGGGCATCGCAGCCGGGGATCTCGTGTGGGCCGAGACCCTGGCAGGCGGCAACTACACCCACAAGATCCTCGCGCGTGGCACCGAGTTGCGCCTGACCGACCTCACCGGCGACGCGTGCGCACACGTCCTGCTGTACTGCGCCGACCGCCCCTGGGAGCGGCTGAACGCGGCCGACACGGTCAAGGTGTTCTGGAACGCCTACCTCGGCGAGGGGCATCTGCTCCTGTCCGACCAGGGCCGGGTTCTCGCCTCTGTCGCCGAGGACACCTCCGGCCGGCACGACGCCCTCAGCGGCACCTCCACCCTCGTCCGCAACACCGAACGGTACGGGGACGGAACTCCCCAGTCGGCCACCCCGGCCGGACGTGAGCTGTTCAAACTCGCCGCCCTCAAGAACGGCCTCGGCCCGCGGGACATCCCGCCGTCCGTCTCCTTCTTCCAGGGCGTACGGATCAGCGAGGACGGCGCCACCTGCTTCACCGGCTCCGCGGGCGCCGCCACGTCCGTCACGCTGCGCGCCGAGCAGCCGCTGACCGTACTCGTCGTCAACGTCCCCCACCCACTGGACCCGCGGCCCGCGTACACCTGCGGACCGCTTGAGGTCCTCGCGTACCGGGCAAGGCCGACGGCCCCCGGCGACACGCTGTGGGACGCCACGCCCGAGGCCCGCCGCGCCTTCCTCAACACCGCCGAGCACCTCCACGCCAAGGGGATCGCATGACCGCCACCACCGCCCCTGCGGGCCGCGTCGTCTGCGACCGGACCGTCCCCGCCCGCTCCGCCTGGTCCGCCGTCGTGCGCACGGGCCAGCTTCTGACCATCACCGACCTGTACGGGAACCAGGCCGCGGACTTCCTCGTCTACGACGCCCACGACACCTCCGTGCGCTACAGCGCCCCCGACACCATCCAGGCCCAGGGCAACATCTTCCTGACCACCGGCTCGGTGCTGCTGTCCAACGAGCACACCCCGCTGATGACCGTCGTCGAGGACACCTGCGGTCGCCACGACACCGTGGGCGGCGCCTGCTCCAAGGAGTCCAACACCCTCCGCTACGGACACCACACCTGGTCCCAGCACGCCTGCGTGGAGAACTTCCTCGCCGAGGGCAGCAAGCACGGACTGGACAAGCGCGACCTGGTCTCCAACATCAACTGGTACATGAACGTGCCCGTCGAGACCGACGGCACCCTCGGCATCGTCGACGGCATCTCGGCCCCGGGCCTGAAAGTCGTACTGCGCGCCGAGACCGACGTCATCGCGCTGCTGTCCAACTGCCCGCAGATCAACAACCCCTGCAACGGATTCCGGCCGAGCGCCCTGCAGACGACGATCACCGAGCCGGACGAGAGCTGAAGCCCATGACGTTCGACACCCTGCTGGTCGCCAACCGTGGCGAGATCGCGTCGCGCATCATCCGCACCGCTCGCCGGATCGGCCTGCGCACCGTCGCGGTCTACTCCGACCCGGACCGGGGCGCCGAGCACGTCCGGCTGGCCGACGAGGCCGTCCGGCTCGGCCCGGCCCCTGCCAAGGACTCCTACCTCGACGCCGCTTTGATCCTGAAGGCCGCCAAGGACTCCGGAGCCGGCGCCGTCCACCCCGGCTACGGCTTCCTGTCCGAGGACGCCGGCTTCGCCCGCCGCTGCGCCGAAGCGGGTCTGGTCTTCGTCGGCCCCACCCCCGAACAGCTGGAGCTGTTCGGCGCCAAGCACACCGCGCGCGCCGCCGCCCATGCGGCGGGTGTGCCTCTCGCCCCGGGCACCGGGCTGCTGCCCGACACGGACGCCGCCCTCGCGGCGGCCGAGGCGATCGGCTACCCGGTCATGCTCAAGGCGACCGGCGGGGGCGGCGGTATCGGCATGCAGGCATGCCACGACGCGGACGCCCTCGAAGACGCCTGGGAGCGGGTGCAGCGCGTGGCCGCTGCCTCCTTCTCCTCCGCCGGCGTCTTCCTGGAACGGCTCGTCGAGCGCGCCCGCCACGTCGAGGTGCAGGTCTTCGGAGACGGCGAGGGCCGCGTCGTCACCCTCGGCGACCGCGACTGCTCGCTGCAGCGCCGCAACCAGAAGGTCCTGGAGGAGGCGCCCGCCCCTGGTCTCCCGGACGCGGTACGCGAGCAACTGACGACCTCGGCACGGGAGTTGTGCGCGACCGTGAACTACCGCTCCGCCGGCACGGTCGAGTTCGTGTACGACGCCGCCCGCGAGGAGGCGTACTTCCTCGAGGTCAACACCCGCCTCCAGGTCGAACACCCGGTCACCGAGGAGATCTACGGCGTCGACCTCGTGGAGTGGATGCTGCGCCTCGCGCAGGGCGACACCACGGTCGTCAGCGTGCCTTTGACACCGCAGGGCCACGCCGTCGAGGCACGCATCTACGCAGAGGACCCCTCCCGCGGCCACCGGCCGAGCGCGGGCCTGCTGACCCGCGTCGCCTTTCCCGAGGGCGTCCGCGTCGACACCTGGGTGGAAACCGGCACGGAGGTCACCACCTCCTACGACCCGATGCTCGCCAAGGTCGTCGCGCACGGCAGCGACCGCGCCGAGGCGCTCGACAGGCTGGACGCGGCCCTCGCCGCGACCCGCCTCGACGGCATCGAGACCAACCTCGGTCTGGTGCGCGCCGCGCTCCAGGACGCCGACGTGCGCCAGGCGGCCCACTCCACCGCTTCGCTCGCCACCGTCAGCGACCCGACGCCGCGCATCGAGATCGTCACTCCCGGCACCTTGACCACCGTGCAGGACTGGCCCGGACGCACCGGCCACTGGCAGGTCGGCGTCCCCCCGTGCGGACCGATGGACGACCTCTCCTTCCGGCTCGGCAACACCGCGCTCGGCAACACCGAAGGCGCACCCGGCCTCGAGTGCACCCTCCAGGGCCCGTCCCTCCGCTTCACCCACCCGACGACGGTGTGCGTCACCGGCGCGCCCGCACCGGTGACCGTCGACGGCATCGCCGTACCGCAGTGGGAACCGGTCACCGTCGAAGCCGGGCAGACCCTGGCCGTCGGGTCACCCGACGAGCACGGCCTGCGCACCTACGTGCTGTTCGCCGGCGGCCTGGACATACCGGAGTTCCTGGGCAGCGCGGCCACCTTCACCCTCGGCCGCTTCGGCGGACACGGCGGCCGCGCCCTGCGCGCGGGCGACGTCCTGCACGGCGGCGAGCAGCGCCCGCAGACCTCCGTCGTGCCCCTCGACCGGCGCCCGGCCTTCGCCGGCGAGTGGGACATCGGCGCGGTCGAAGGCCCCCACGCCGCCCCCGAGTTCTTCACCGACGACGACATCCGCGACTTCTACACCGCCAGCTGGAAGGTGCACTTCAACTCGGCGCGCACCGGTGTGCGCCTCGTCGGGCCCAGGCCCCGGTGGGCGCGCATCGACGGCGGCGAGGCGGGCCTGCACCCGTCCAACATCCACGACACCCCGTACTCCGTCGGCGCCGTCGACTACACCGGCGACATGCCCGTCCTGCTCGGCCCCGACGGGCCCTCCCTGGGCGGCTTCGTCTGCCCGGCGACGATCGTGACCGGACAGCGCTGGAAACTCGGCCAGCTCCGTCCCGGCGACACGGTCCGCTTCGTCCCGGTGACCACCGAGGCCGCCGCCGGGCTGCGGCGGAACCCGGCAGCGGCCCCGCGCGCCGACCGGGAGGCCGTCGTCGACGGCGGCATCCTCGCCCGCCTGCCGCAGACCGGGACCCGCCCGTCGGTCACCTACCGGCGCAGCGGCGACGACAACCTCCTCATCGAGTACGGACCGATGCAGCTCGACCTGGCCCTGCGCATGCGGATCCACGCACTCGCGCAGGCGCTGGCCGGGCAGCGGCTCGACGGCGTCGAGGACCTGACTCCGGGCATCCGCTCCCTCCAGGTACGGACAGATCCCGACGTCCTGCCTCAGGAGAAGCTCCTCGAGATCGCCCGGCGCGTTGAGGAGGAACTCCCCGCCCCCGACGAGCTGGTGGTTCCCAGCCGGATCGTCCACCTGCCGCTGTCCTGGGACGACCCGGCGACCCGCGAGGCCATCGCCCGCTACATGGCGGGCGTGCGCGACGACGCCCCGTGGTGTCCCTGGAACATCGAGTTCATCCGCCGCGTCAACGGCCTGGAGACCGTGGAGGACGTGTACCGCACCGTCTTCGACGCCGAATACCTGGTGATGGGGCTGGGAGACGTGTACCTGGGCGCACCGGTCGCCACCCCCCTGGACCCGCGGCACCGGCTGGTCACGACCAAGTACAACCCGGCCCGCACCTGGACCGCGGAGAACTCGGTCGGCATCGGCGGCGCGTACCTGTGCGTCTACGGCATGGAGGGCCCGGGCGGCTACCAGTTCGTCGGCCGCACCACACAGGTGTGGTCGGGCTGGCAGCAGCGCGGCGCCTTCGAGCCGGGCAGGCCCTGGCTGCTGCGCTTCTTCGACCGGATCAAGTGGTACCCGGTCGAGGCGGAGGAACTCCTGGAACTGCGCGCGGACATCACGTCCGGCCGGTTCGTACCGAGAATCGAGGAGGGTTCCTTCTCACTCGCCGAGTACCAGCGGTTCCTCGCCGAGAACGCGGAGTCGATCGCCGGGTTCCGGGCCGGGCAGAGCGCGGCGTTCCGCGCGGAGCGCGACGCCTGGGAAGCGGCCGGCGAGTTCACCCGCGAGCCGGCGGCCGCCGAGGCCGACCCACAGGCCACCGACGTCAAGGTCCCCGAGGGCGGCCACCTGGTCGAAGCCGAGTTCACCGCCTCCGTCTGGCAGGTCAACGTCGAGGTCGGCGACCACGTTTCGGCCGGGCAGCCGCTCCTGGCGCTGGAAGCGATGAAAATGGAGTCCCGGGTGCCGGCCCCCGCCGACGGTGTCGTCACAAAGATCCTGACCAAGCCGGGCAGCCAGGTCGAGGCGGGCACCGCCCTCGTCGTCCTCGCTCCCGTCGAAACCGTGGAGGCAGCCGCGTGATCACCGCAGTGGAACGGGTAAGGGCCGCCTACACACGCATCGCGCAGGTGGACCGGCCCGAGGTGTGGATCGGCCTGCGCCCGCAGGCCGATGCGGAGTCGGACGCCGCCGCGGTCGACGCGAAGGTCGCCGCCGGTGAGCGGCTGCCGCTGGCCGGGACGGTGCTCGCGGTCAAGGGCAACATCGACGTGGCCGGACTGCCGACCACCGCCGGCTGTCCCGCCTACGCCTACGAGCCGGACACCGACGCGCCGGCCGTGGCCCGTCTGAAGGCCGCGGGCGCCGTGGTCCTCGGCACCACGAACCTCGACCAGTTCGCGACCGGCCTGGTCGGCACCCGCAGCCCGTACGGCACGGTCCGCAACGCCCTCGCCCCGGAACGCGTGTCCGGCGGTTCCTCGTCCGGCTCGGCGGTCGCTGTCGCGCTCGGCATCGCCGACATCGCGCTCGGCACGGACACCGCGGGCTCGGGCCGTATCCCGGCGGCCTTCAACGGCATCGTCGGTCTCAAGCCGACGTTCGGACTGATCCCGGCCGAGGGCGTCGTCCCGGCCTGTGCCTCGCTCGACTGCGTCACGGTCTTCGCCCGCACGCTCCCGGAAGCCGAGCAGGCGCTGTCGCTCATGGCAGCACCGTCCGGGCGGGCGCTGCCGGCTCCGGCCGCGCGTCGCCCCGGACCGTGGCGGATCGCCGTCCCGGAACTCGGGCAACTGGGCCGGCTGGACACCGGCTGGACCGAGGCGTTCGAAGCGGCGGCGCAGCGGCTCGCCGACGCGGGCGCCGAGCTCCTGCCTGTCGACCTCGCACCGTTCACGGAAGCGGCGGCGATGCTGTACGAGGGCGCGTTCGTCGCCGAGCGCTACACAGCCGTCGGCGCCTTCATCGACGCGCACAAGGACTCGCCGGACCTCGACCCGACCGTGGCCGGAATCATCTCCCGGGCCAGGGACATCCCGGCCCACCAGCTCTGCGCCGACCAGCAGAAGCTTGCCTCTCTCCGCGCCCGGGCCCAGGCCGGCCTGGGCGACGCGGACGCGCTGCTCCTGCCGACCGCACCGGGCCACCCGACCATCGCCGACGTCGCGGCCGACCCCGTGGGCGTCAATGCCCGGCTCGGCCGCTTCACCAATTCCACCAACCTCTTCGACCAGGCCGCGGTCGCCGTGCCCGCAGGCGACGTGAACGGGCTCCCGTTCGGTGTCATGCTGATCGGCCCGGCCTTCACGGACGAGCGGCTCGTCCGCATCGCCGGGCTGCTCACCTCCCCGCCCCAGCGGCTCGCGGTGGTCGGCGCGCACCTGTCCGGACAGCCCCTGAACGGCCAACTGCTCGCCGTGGGCGGGCGACTGGTGCGCACCACCACGACCTCGCCCGCCTACCGGCTGTACGCACTGAACACCCTCCCTCCGAAGCCGGGACTGGTCCGGGTGGGCGAAGGCGGAGGCGGAGGCACGATCGAGGCCGAGGTGTGGCAACTGCCCGCCGAGGGACTGGGTACGCTCCTCGCCGCGTTGCCCCGCCCGATGGCGCTCGGAAACGTGGAACTCGCGGACGGAAGCTTCGTCACCGGCTTCCTCTGCGAGCCACAGGCCGTCGAGGGTGCCCACGAGATCACCTCATACGGCAGCTGGCGCGCGTACCTGGCCGCTCTCCCCCGCCCCTGAGACCCGCACTGCCCCCGCGACGACGTCGGCCGCAGCCCACTCACAGACGCCGCTGCTGACCACGGCGCCGCCTCCTTCATCGCCGTGATCGACGGCCGCCGCTCAGGCCGACTCGCGCACCACCAGACGCGGCACGATCACCCGCTCGGCGAGCGGGCCGCGGCCCTGCACGAGCGCCGCGACCTGCTCGACGGCCGCCCGGCCCACCTGGCGCTTGTCGATGTGGAGTGTGGTGAGCGGCGGGTCCATGAGCTCGCCGAGCATGAGGCCGTCGCACCCGACGAAGGCACAGTCTCCCGGTACGGCTATTCCCCGGCGCAGCGCGCGGCGCAGCGCGCCGACCGCGATCAGGTCGTTGTAGCCGAGCACCGCGGTGGTACCGGGGTGTTCGGCGAGCACGCGGTCCATGCCGTCGGCGCCGCCCTGCACGGAGTTGGCCACGGACACGACCGAAGTCCCCTCGGCGTCGAGGCCGTGCTCGGCGGCCAGGGCGAGGAACAGGGCGCGCCGGGAGTGCGGGTCCGCCCCGTCTCCGCGGGCCTTGTCATCGAGCATGACCACGCGCCGGTGTCCGGCCGCCATGAGGTGCCCGAGGGCCTGCCGCATCCCGGACTCGAAGTCGATACGGACACCGCCGGCGGCCGGCGGCCGGGTGTCGTGGTCCAGGAGCACCAGCGGGATTCCGGTGCCCCGCACCCGTTCGATGGCACTCTCGGCGAAGAAGTAGCCGACGCACGCGTCGACATGGTCGGCGACAGTGGCCGCCACCGTCTGCTCGCGTTCGAGGGCCGACCCGGTGCTGTACACGGCAACCTGCCAGCCGCGCTCGTCCGCCGCCTCCATCACCCCGGCCACGACCTCGGGGAAGAACGGGTTGAGCACATCGGCGACGACCAGGCCGAGCGTGGTGGTCGCCGGGCCGGCCATGCCGCGCGCGTGCCGGTTGGGCCGGTAGCCGAGTGTCTGGGCGACCTCCAGGATCCGCGCCCGGGTGTCCGGGTCGATCTCCGGCTTGTCGTTGATGGCGCGGGAGACGGTCTGCCGGGAGACACCCGCGGAGCGGGCCACGTCGTCGATGGTGACGCCGTGACGCCCGCGCCGGGACGTACGGGGGGTGGGCATCTCGGGAAGGCTCCTCTCTCTGCCTGCCCAAGTGTCGTCCGCCGTCGATGCGGGATGGTTCACGTGAGCGCTCACGGACATGATGAGCAGCTCACTCCATGCTGTCAACGACCTTCATTTGTACGGCAATTGCAACGATCAAGGCCGAGTCCAGCAATCCCTCGCACCGGTCTTGACGGGGACATGCAGCGGCTTCAAGGTACTCCGTGAGCGCTCACGGGAACGCTCACGAACGGGCACCCGTCCCTGCAGTCGCCCTCCCGGAGGACGTACGTGACGTCGATCGCGGTCACCGCGGCAGAACGCCCGCCCGCGCCCACCAGCGCGCTCATCGACCGGGTCCGCGTCGCTGTGCTCGTCGACGAAGCCTCCATGGAGCCCGTCGCGCCCGAACTCCGCGACGGCGTACGGGCCTTGGACGTGCCCCGGCGCCCGCGCGGTGCTGCACCCGAAGGAGGAACAACCCCTCATGTCCAGCAGACCAGCGCGCCGGCCACGACGTCTGTGGCCCCTGTGGGCGGCCCTGCTCGCCCTGTTCAGCCCCCTCCTGCTCACCCCCGCATCCGCCCCCGCGGCCACGGCCACCGGCACGTCCGCCACCGCGCAGGCGGACCCGGTGCCAGGCATGTCCGACCCGCGCCAGACCTGGCTGCGCAACTCCACCGCGGGCCTCTTCCTGCACTGGGGCATGTACACACAGCCCGCCCACTACGACTGCGACTCCTGGCAGCAGGCCGTGAACGACAGCGGCTGGAACCCGGACTACTGGGTCAAGGAGACGCAGAAGATCCACGGCTCCTACATCGTCCTGGCCACCTTCCACAGCCGCCTGGGCTACGCCCGCCCCTGGCCGTCGAAGATCCCCGGCAGCTGCTCGACGAAGCGCGACATCCTCGGTGAGCTCATCAAGGCGGCCAAGGCCAAGGGCATCAAGGTCATCCTCTATATGACCGACGATCCGCAGTGGCACGACGAGCAGGGCCGCGAGTCCTTCGACTCCGCCGCCTACTCCGCGTACAAGGGCAAGGACGTCGATCTGACGACCAGGCCCGGCTTCGGCGAGTTCAGCTACGACAACTTCTTCGAAGTGATGCACAACTACCCGGACCTGAAGGGCTTCTGGATCGACAACGACAACGCGTACTGGGAGCAGCACCACCTCTACGAGCAGATCCGTGAGCAGCGCCCGGACATGCTCCTGAGCAACAACAACGAAGACACGCCGATCATGGACACCGTGTCCAATGAGCAGAAGACGGGCATGACGCCCGACTACGACATGCCGGCGGCGTACTGGACGTCCATGCCGCGCCTGACGGAGTCCTGCTACAAAGTGCCCTCCAGCGGCGCCTGGTGGTACGACGGCCAGGACCGTCCGGTCGACACGGCGCTCAACATCCGTCGCTACGTGGCCAACGCGGGGACGTCGTACAAGTCCCTGATGGACCTCCAGGCCCAGGTGAACGGGACGTTCCCGCCCCAGCAGCAGGCGTTCACCGACTACCTGTCGAAGTATCTCGACCCCATCTGGGAGTCGCTGCACGGCGTGGAGGGCGGCGGCTACCTGTACGGCGGGCTGCGTCCGGGGGCCTGGAACGACGGGGCTTACGGCTACACCACGGTGAGCAAGGAGGACCCGACCCGCCAGTACATCCACGTCACGACGCGGCCGAGCGGCGCCGGCACCCTCAGCCTTCGCGACAACGGCACCAAGGTGAAGCGCATCAGCGATCTGCGCACCGGCAAGGACATCGCCTTCGACCAGCACGACGGCACGGTGACACTCAAGGACATCACGGCCTGGGACCCGTACGACACGGTCTTCAAGGTGGAGACGGAGCGACACCGCCAGGGCCTGTACCCCTCCAACACGGTGCGGGCCACCGCCACGTCGACGAAGGACGGCCACTCGGCGGCCAACCTCACCGACGGTGACCTCACCCGGTACTGGGACTCGAACGCCCAGGTGCCCGTCTCGGTCACGCTGGATCTCGGGGGCGTGAAGAAGGCCCGGTACCTGGCCGTGAACCAGACCGAGTGGTCGCCCACCTACAACCGCGAGTCGTTCGGCAGGAAGGAGGACTCGGCCCGGATCAAGGACTACAAGGTCTTCGTCAGTGACGACGGCGAGCACTGGGGCGAGCCGGTGAAGACCGGCGTCATGGAGAGCGCCCGCAGCACCCGCTACGTCGACCTCGACACCACGGCCCGCTACATCAGGCTGGAGGTGGACAGCACCTGGTCGGCGGCGACCGTCGTCCCCTTCTACCGCCAGCTGAGGATCGACGAGATCGCGGTCGGCCACTCGTATCCCGTGAGCCACGACCTCGGGTGACCAACGCGCTTGCCCCGAGGGCCTCTGGCGCCTTCGGGGCAAGCGTCCCCGTCGCCACCCGGCGGTCAGTGTCCGGTCGCCGAGCTCACGCCGGCCGCGAGCGCGCCGGCGATGGCGTCGTAGGCGGGCTTGCGCTGGAGGTTCTCGTCCCAGGGCAGCGCCGCGCCCTGGCCGGGGAAGACCGACGGGATCCACGAGTGCCGGTCGGAGTAGCCCCACAGCGTGAAGCCGACACAGCGCCGCACGGCCAGGCAGGCGTCGGTGATCTGGGCGTACCAGTCGGCCTGTCGGGTCAGTTCGGCCGGGTCGGCGGGCAGGATCATACGGACGTCGAGCTCGGTGATCGCGACGTCGAGGCCCAGGTCGGCGAAACGCTGGGTTGTTCCCCCGCATGTCGCTCGGGAAGCCGTACTGCAGGGCGAGGTGGGCCTGCATGCCGAAGCCGCCGATCGGGACGCGATCCGCCTTGAGCTGCTTGATCAGTGTGTAGTAGGCGTCCGACTTCGCGCCGAGCCCCTCGACGTTGTAGTCGTTGAGGTACAGCTTGACCTTGGGGTCGGCGGCGTGCGCCCAGCGCAGGGCGTCGGCCATGTAGCCGGGGCCGAGGGTCTTGTAGAAGATGTTCTCCCGGTGGGTGCCGTCCTCGTTCATGATCTCGTTGGCGACGTCCCACGCGAAGACCTTGCCCTTGTAGTGCTTCACCTCGGTCGTGATGTGGTTCTTGAGGATCGAGCGCAGTTCGTCGGCGGTCCAGGTCGTCGAGCGCGGCGGCGGGACAGGGATACGGAGGCCGGCATCACACACCTTCCGGAAGTGACCCGAAACTATCGGTGAATGATCTCGGAAGTTACGGACACGCGACGGGGGTGTCAACGGCCTTGACGAAAAAGGCCATTGACACCCCCGATGGGTGCCGAGCGCGTCAGACCTGCCGGGGCTCGCCCGTACTGGCTCTGACCACCAGTTCCGTGGCGAGCTCCACCCGTGATGAGGCCGGTGCGACGGACCGGGCCAGGTCGAGGACGAAGCGCGCCGCCAGCTTGCCCATCTCCGCCAACGGTTGACGGACCGTCGTGAGCGGCGGCGCCGACCAGCGCACCTCCGGGAGGTCGTCGAAGCCGAGGACACTCATGTCCTCCGGCACCCGCAGCCCGCGCCGGCGCAGCGCCTCGATCGCCCCGAGCGCCATCTGGTCACTGGAGGCGAAGATGGCGGTGGGCGGCTCGGCCAGGTCCAGCAGCTGGTTGCAGCCGGTGAATCCGGACTCGTGGTAGAAGTCGCCGGGCACGATCAGCGCGTCATCCACCGGCACGCCGGCCACGTCCAGCGCGGCCCGGTACCCGTCGAGCCGGGCACGCGAGCACAGCAGCCGGGGCGGGCCCTCGATGAACCCGATCCGGCGGTGACCGAGCCCCAGCAGGTGCTCCGTCGCAGCCATCCCGCCCGCCCAGTTCGTGGCACCGACGGTCGGCGCCTCGCCTGCCGGCGAACCGGCCGGGTCGACGACCACCAACGGCACGCCCAGGCGCCGCAGTTCGTCGTGCAGCCCCGGTTCGAGAACCGAGGTCACGAGGATCACCCCGTCCGACGCGCGGGCCCGCAGATTCGTCATCCACTGCCGGGCCGCGCCCGCCCGGTCGTGAATCGCGGAGACGACCGTGCCCACCCCGGCCTCGTGCGCCACCTCCTCGACGCCCCGGATGATCTCCACCGCCCAAGGGCTGTCCAGGTCGTTGAAGACCAGGTCGAGCAGGGCCGCCCGGTCACCCGGCGCAGCCGGGCGCCGCTGGTACCCGTGCCGCCGCAGCAGATCCTCGACCCGCGCCCGGGTGGCGGGCGATACGTCGGAGCGCCCGTTGACGACCCTCGAGACGGTCGGGACCGACACCCCCGCCTCCCGAGCGATCTCGGTGATCGTCACCTTGGCCGGCCCGTCCGGGCTCTGCGTGGCTGCCTTGCCTCTGCCGCCAACCCGGGCCACGTTCCCCACCTCCATCGACCTCTGCATCCTGAAAGATCTCCGGATGTCTTCCGGAAACCGTAGGACATGCCGTCGACCGTGCGCCGGTCAAGCCGGGTTTTTGTCCGACCTGCCGAACGTCTGGCCCTGAATCTACGCGCCCCCTGCTCCCAGCACCTCGCGGAGCCAGGTCATTTGGCGACGTACGTGCACGGCGTCGCCGTGCTCGTGCCCGTTGAACGGGTAGGCGTGGATCTCCCGGACGGGGTCCGCGCCGCTGAGTTCGCCGTAGCGGTGGTACGCCGCGTAGGCACCGCTGGGCGGGCAGACCTGGTCGCGCAGGCCGACTCCGAAGTGGGCCGGGGCGTGGGCGCGGCGAGCGAACGAGACGCCCTCGACGTAGCCGAGCGTGCGGTACGCGGCGTCCTCCGCGCCCCGGTGCACGGCGAGGTAGGCGGCGATCTCGCCGTAGGGCCCTGCGTCGGTCAGGCCGAGGGCGCGCCGGATACCGCACAGCAGCGGCGCCGTGACCAGGGCCGCGGCGAGATCGGGGACGAGTCCGGCGACGGCGAGGGCTACTCCCCCGCCCTGGCTGTTGCCCACCGCGGCGATCCGGTCCCGGTCGACGCCGGGCAGGGCGCGCAGCGCGGCGACGGCACACACCGCGTCGGTGATCAGGCGGCGGTAGTGGTAGTCGTGCGGATCGAGCAGCCCGCGCACCGCAGGTCCCGGGCCGCCGGGAGCGCTCGCGTGCGGGTCAGGGGTCGCGCCGCCGTTGCCGTACTGGTCGCCCTGGCCACGGTTGTCCATGAGCAGATGGGCGTATCCGGCGTTCGCCCAGGTGAGGCGCTCGTGCGGGAGGCCGCGGCCGCGGCCGTAACCCGCGAACTCGACGACCGCGGGTATGAGTTCGCCGCCGTCCGCGGGACGCGTGTACCAGGCGCGGACGGGGTCTCCGGCGAAGCCGCGGAAGGTGACGTCCCAGCTCTCGACGAGCCGCAGGCCGCTGTCGACGGGCCGGACGCGGATCAGGGGTTCGGGGTGGGTGGCGGACTTCAGCGTGGCCTGCCAGAACGCGTCGAAGTCGGCGGGTTCGTCGGGCTCGGGTCGGTGGCGCTTGAGTTCGTCCAGGGGCAGGTCGAAGGCGGGCACAGGCACCTCACAGCCGGTCACGGAGCCAACTCCCTTTGACGCAGAACCCATTGACAGGGGTCGGGAGCGGCTTTAGGTTGCGGCGACGTTACCGGAAGATTCCTGAAAGTTCTCGGTAGCTTATTCCCCGCCCTTGTGATGACCTCCGCCTGCCCGTGTGACGAAAGGCCCTGCATGAGCTCCTCCACCATGACGGGCATCCAGCCCCGCACCGGCGCCCCGCCCGACCCGCCACCCGGCAAGAAGCTTCCGCCCGGCCGTCGTTCCTGGCGCCGGTCACTGCGCCGCGACTGGCAGCTGTACTCCCTTGCGGTGCTGCCGATCCTGTTCTTCCTGGTCTTCCGCTACCTGCCGATGATCGGCAACGTGATCGCGTTCCGCCGCTTCGAGCCGGGCGGTTCGATCCTCGGCGAGGAGTGGGTGGGCCTGCGCTATGTGCAGATGTTCCTCAACGACCCGTCGTTCTGGCAGGTCTTCCGGAACACGCTCTGGATGGGCCTGCTGACGCTGCTGTTCTGCTTCCCCGTGCCGATCGTGCTGGCCCTGCTGCTCAATGAGGTCAGGCGCACCGCACTGAAACGGTTCGTGCAGTCGATCTCGTACCTGCCGCACTTCCTGTCCATCGTGATCGTCGCGGGCATCACGGTGCAGATGCTGGCCTCGGACGGCCCGATCAACCACATACTCACGACGTTCGGCCACGATCCGGTCCGGTTCATCCAGGAGCCCGGCTGGTTCCGGACGATCTACGTCGGTTCCGAGGTCTGGCAGACGGCCGGCTGGGGCACGATCCTCTATCTCGCCGCGTTGAGCACGATCGACGAGGACCTGTACGAGGCGGCCCGGATCGACGGCGCGAACCGCTGGCAGCAGACCTGGCACGTGACCCTCCCCGGCATCCGCCCCACCATGATCACGCTGCTGATCCTCAACATCGGCACGTTCATGGTGGTCGGCTTCGAGAAGATCCTGCTGCTCTACAACCCGCTGACGTACCCGACGGCCGACGTCATCTCCACCTATCTGTACCGCACCGGTGTCGAGTCGAACTCCTTCAGCTATGCCGCGGCCATCGGCCTGTTCGAGGCGGTCATCGGCCTCCTATTGATCACGTCCGCGAACCGGCTGTCGCGCAAGACCGTGGGGACGAGCCTGTGGTGAGCATCCAGACCCGGCCCCGCGCCGCGACGACCGTGGCCCGCCCCACCCGCGGCTACCGTGTCTTCCAAGGTGTCAACGCCGTGATCCTGACACTGGTCGTGGTGGTCACGCTCTACCCGATCATCAACATCGTCGCCCGCTCGTTCAGCGGGGAGCACCAGATCCGGGCGGGCGAGGTCACGCTGTGGCCCAAGGGCTTCAACCTCACCACGTACAAGATCGTCTTCCAGGACGGGACGTTCTGGCGCAGCTACGGCAACACCGTCCTCTATACGGTGCTGTCCACCGCTGTCGCCATGGCCCTCACCACGATCTACGCGTACGTCCTGTCGAAGAAGGACCTGCGCGGGCGTACATTCCTCGTCGGCATCGCCGTCTTCACGATGTTCTTCTCCGGTGGTCTGATCCCCAACTATGTGCTGATCACCAGCCTCGGCCTGAAGAACTCGATCTGGGCGATCGCCCTGCCGAACGCCATCAGTGTCTTCAACCTCCTGGTGATGAAGGCGTTCTTCGAGAACATGCCGGCAGAGCTCGAGGAGGCCGCGCAGATCGACGGCCTGAGCACGTACGGGACTCTGCTGCGGATCGTGCTGCCGTTGTCGAAGGCCGTCATCGCCACCATGGTGCTCTTCTACTCGGTGTCGTTCTGGAACTCATGGTTCTCGGCGTTCCTGTACATGGACCGGGCCGATCTGATGCCGGTCACCGTCTATCTGCGCAACCTCATCGCGGGCGCCACCGAGGGCGGCAACGCGGGGGCCGCGGCCGACCAGCTCACCCAGGCCGCCGCGAACATCCAGTCCGTGACCATCGTGCTCACGGCGCTGCCGATCCTCGCCGTCTACCCGTTCGTGCAGCGGTACTTCGTCTCGGGCGTGATGCTCGGCGCGGTCAAGGGCTGAGCGCAACCACTTCACGCATGAACGCAATCACACCCCAACACACTTGCAGAACAAAGGAGTTCACGTGACGAACACGGGCCAGCTGTCGAGAAGGTCGCTGCTCGCCGCGGCGGGATTCGCCGGACTCGCCGTGCTCACCGGCTGCGGCAGCGGTGACGACGGCGGCGACAGCAAGGACCTGTCGAAGAAGCGGAACGGCGCCATGGAGAAGTACAACCCCGGCGAGCAGTTCAAGGCGACCAAGGCGCTGTCCTTCGCCGTCCTGCACAACGACAACCCGACGTACCCGCTGAAGAAGAACTGGCTGTTCTGGAAGGAGGTCACCAAGCGCACCGGCATCACGCTGCAGCCCGTCGACGTCCCGCTGAGCGACTACGAGAAGAAGCGCAGCCTGCTGATCGGCTCGGGTGACGCCCCCTTCCTGATCCCCAAGACGTACCACCCCTCCGAGGTCGCGTTCGTGTCGTCGGGTGCGATCCTGCCGGTGAGCGAGTACGTGCACCTGATGCCCAACTTCCAGGACAAGGTGAAGCGGTGGAAGCTGGAGCCCGAGCTGGACTCCATCCGTCAGTCCGACGGAAAGTACTATCTGCTACCCGGACTCCATGAGAAGCCCAAGTCCGGATACTCGCTGTCCTTCCGCACCGACGTCCTCGACAAGATCGGCGTGAGCCTGCCGTCGACGTGGGACGAGGTGTACGACGTCCTCAAGGCGATCAAGGCGGAGTACCCCGACAGCTACCCCCTCTCCGACCGCTGGAGCACCAACACGGTCTTCCCGGCGGCCGCCCTGCTCAGCTATCTCGGGCAGGCGTACGGCGTCCGGGCCGGCTGGACGTACGAGAACATCACCTTCGACTCGAAGACGCAGAAGTTCGTCTTCACCGGGGCGACGGACGAGTTCCGGCAGGTCATCGAGTACCTGCGCAAGCTGGTCGCCGAGAAGCTGATGGACCCGGAGAGCTTCACCCAGACCGACGACAACGCGGTGAAGAAGCTGCTGGCGGAGAAGTCCTTCGCGATCAGCGCCAACCCACAGGAGCTCGTGCAGAAGTACCGCTACAACCTCGAGCGGCAGGTGAAGGGCGCGAAGATCGAGATGATTCCGGTGCCGATCGGCCCGGCCGGTGAAGTCGTGCTCGGCGGCATCCGCCTGGAGAACGGCCTCATGATCTCCAGCAAGGCCCTCAAGAGCGACAACTTCGTCGCGCTGATGCAGTTCACGGACTGGCTCTTCTACTCGGACGAAGGCCAGGCCTTCTGCAAGTGGGGCGTCGAGGGCGTGACGTACACGAAGTCCGGCGGCCAGTACAAGCTGAAGCCCGGCATCAGCCTCATGGGTTCCGACCCCAAGGCACCCAAGGATCTGCAGAAGGACTACGGCTTCTTCAACGGCGTCTTCACCTACGGCGGCAGCTGGCAGCTGGTGTCCTCCACCTTCAGCCCGGACGAGAAGAAGTTCCAGGACGTGATGGCCAGGCGTAAGCAGACGCCGATCGCCCCGGCCCACCCGCTGCAGTCCGCGGAGCAGGAGCAGGCCTCGCTCTGGGAGACGCCGCTCACAGACCACATGAACCAGAACACCCTCAAGTTCGCGCTCGGCAAGCGGCCGCTGTCCGAGTGGGACGACTACGTCACCGAGCTGAAGGCCAAGAACATGCAGCAGCTCGTGGATCTGCACAACAAGGCCTACGAGCGGTACAAGAAGGACAACGGATGATCCGCGTCCCGGCCGAGTCGCAGGGCCTCCTCTCCGAGGCGTGGCGGGCATGCGTCGGCACGGGCCGCCTCGAACTCGCCCTGCGCCGCGACTACCAGGACTCCCTCACGCTGCTCCAGAAGGACATCGGCTTCCGGCACATCCGCGGACACGGGCTGTTCAGCGACGGGATGGGCGTGTACCGGCCGTACGAGTGGCAAGGCGCCCGGCAGGTGCATCATTCGTTCACCTACGTCGACCAGGTCGTCGACGCCTGTCTCGCGCTCGGCATCCGCCCCTTCCTCGAACTCGGTTTCATGCCGGACGAGTTGGCGTCCGGCGCGCAGACCGTCTTCTGGTGGCAGGGGAACGTGACACCGCCCTCCTCACACCGGGAATGGGCGGACCTGGTGCGCGCGACACTGACCCACCTCGTGGACCGTTACGGCCTCGAGGAGGTGCGCGACTGGCCGGTCGAGGTGTGGAACGAGCCGGATCTGCCGGACTTCTGGGAGGGCGCCGACCAGGCGGCCTACCACCGTCTTTACGAGGTGACGGCGCATGCGGTGAAGGACGTCGACGCGTCCCTCCAGGTCGGCGGGCCCGCCGTGTCGCCCGGCGCGGACGAGGGCTGGCTCGGGCGGTTCGCGGAGTTCGTGGAGCGGCGGGATCTGCCGGTCGACTTCGTGTCACGGCACGCGTACACCTCGGGGCCCGCGCAGCCGGTGCCGTTCGGGACGTACCAGACGCTGGCCCCGGCCGAGCGCCTGCTGGAGCAGTTCGGGGCCCCGCGGCGCGAGCTGAAGGGAACGTCGCTGGCCGACCTTCCGGTCCACATCACGGAGTTCAACTCCTCCTACCGCCCGGACAACCCGGTCCACGACACGGCCTTTCACGCCGCGTACCTGGCTCCGGTCCTGGCGGCCGGCGGAGACCTGGTGGACTCCTTCTCGTATTGGACGTTCAGCGACATGTTCGAGGAGGTGGGCGTTCCGACGGCCCTGTTCCACGGCGGTTTCGGGCTCCTGACGCACCGCCAGGTCAGGAAACCCACGTACCACCTGTACGCGTTCATGGCCCGCATGGGCCGAGATGTGCTGGCCCGTGGTGACGACCATCTCGTCACCCGGCACCCCGACGGGCGGGTCACGGTTCTGGCGTGGGCGCCGCCCGGGACAGACCTGCACACGCTGCGGCTGTCCGTCCCGGTCGGCGACGCCGAGCGCGGCGCGGTCTTCCTGCGCCGCTCCAGCGTCGACGAGGAGCGCGGCAACGCGTACACCGCGTGGCGCCGGATGGGCAGCCCGCGCTCACCACGCCCGCACCAACTCGACCTGCTGCACGACGCCGCGGAACCGGGCAGGTCCCATCTCCGCCTGCCCATCGAGGAGTTCAGGGCGGACGTCGTCCTCACGCTCGAACGGCACGAGGTGACGCTGGTCGAGCTCAGCCCGGTGACCGAGGAGGCTCCCGACTGGTGGGACGAGGGCCGGATACTCGGGGACGGAGGTTCCGGATGAGCACCGCACAGGCCGGCTCCCCCGGGGCGGCCCTGCCGCGCGCCTCCCGCGCCTTCGGCGACGGACCGCTGTCGCGGGCCTGCGCCCTCATCCACACACTGGTGACCGTCGAGGGCCTGCTGCTGCTCACGCTGGCGCCCAGCCTGCTCGGACTCCTGTTCCTCGGCGCGGACCCGGCGAACCTGCCGCTGGCCGCGCTGTGCCTCGCGCCGCTCGGCCCGGCCCTGTCCGCCGCCCTGTACGCCTTGCATCACCGCAGCCGCAACCTGACGGAACTGCGTCCGGCCCGCGCCTATCTGCGAGGGCTGCGCCTCAACACCGCCGCCGCGTTGCGGATATGGGTTCCGCTGCTCGCCTGGCTGACCGTCATCGCGTACGGCCTCACCCACTTCGCCTCGACCGGACTGCCCGGCTGGTGGGCGGTACTGCTCGGGGGCATCAGCGTGGGCGCGCTCCTCTGGGGCGCGCACGCGCTGGTGCTCACGTCCCTGTTCACGTTCCGGGCCGTCGACACGGCGCGGCTCGCCGGGTACTTCCTGCTGCGGCACGGCCGGGCGACACTCGGCGCGGCCAGTCTGCTCGTGCTCGCGACCGCGGCCACCTTGTGGTGGACCGAGGCGCTGCCTCTGCTGCTCGCTCCGGTGCTGCTCCTGTCACTGCTGCACACCAGCCGTCCGATCATCGCCGAGACCCAGGAGGACTTCACCGCATGAACGGCGTGCCCGCCACCACCGCCATCCCCTACGGCGGTGACTACAACCCCGAGCAGTGGCCCGAGGAGGTCTGGGACGCTGACCACCGCCTGTTCGGGAAAGCCGGGATCGACACGCTGACGGTGGGCGTGTTCGCATGGTCGCTGCTCCAGCCGGCCCCGGACACCTACGACTTCACGGTCCTCGACCGGATCGTGGACCGGGCGGCGGCCGCAGGGCGCCGCATCGTCCTGGCCACCGGCACGGCCGCGCTGCCGCCCTGGCTCGCGAAGGCCCACCCGGAGGTGAACCGCACCGACTTCGAAGGCCGCCGGCACGGCTATGGGCAGCGGCACAACTTCTGCCCGAGCTCACCGGCGTACCGCCGCCTGTCCACGACGCTGGCGGGACGCATCGCCGAGCGGTACGCGGACCATCCGGCGCTGCTCGCCTGGCACATCAACAACGAGTACGGCGGCGCCTGTTACTGCGGCCTGTGCGCGGAGGTGTTCCGCGCCTGGCTGCGCGAGAAGTACGGCTCGCTGGACGCCCTGAACGACGCGTGGTGGACGGCCTTCTGGTCGCACCGCTACACGGACTGGTCCGAGATCGAGCCGCCCAGCGCCCTCACCGAGCACTGGCGCGGCCCGGACCACACCGCCTTTCAGGGCATCACGCTCGACTACCACCGGTTCACCACGGACGCGCTGCTCGGCTGCTTCGTCGCCGAGAAGGAGGCCGTGCGCGCCCACAGTCCGCACACCCCCGTGACCACCAACTTCATGGGGATGTACCGGCCGTTGGACTATCACCGCTGGGCCCCGCATCTCGACTTCGCGTCGTGGGACAGCTATCCGCCGCTGGACGCTCCGGCGACCTGGCCGGCCCTCGCGCACGACCTGATGCGCGGCCTGAAGGGCGGCGCCCCGTTCTGGCTGATGGAGCAGACGCCGTCCACCACAGCCTGCCGCGACGTCAATCCGCTGCGCAGGCCCGGCGAGTTGCGGCTCGCGAGCTGGCAGGCGGTGGCGCACGGCGCGGACGCGGTCCTGTACTTCCAGATGCGGGCCTCGCGCGGGGCGTGCGAGAAGTACCACGGGGCGGTCATCGGCCACGCGGGCCGCGACGACACACGCGTTTTCCGGGAAGTGGCTGAACTGGGACAGGAGTTGGGCCGGGCGGGCGGGGTGACGCTGGGCGCCCGGACGCCCGCCCGGACCGCTCTGCTCTTCGACTGGGACAGCTGGTGGGCGCTGGAGATGTCGGACGGCCCGTCGCGGCTGGTGCGCTACCAGGATGTCGTGCACTCCTACTACCGGGCCGCGCGCGCGGCGGGCGCGGACGTCGACGTGATCCCCGTGACAGCGGACCTGTCGGCGTACGACGTGGTCCTCGCACCCCTGCTGCACCTGGTGAAGGGGGACCTGGCCGCACGTCTGGAGGCGGTGGCGGAGCGAGGCGGCACCGTGGTGACGACTTTCCTGTCCGGGCGCGGCGACGAGCACGACCGCGCCTTCCTCACGGATGTGCCAGGCCCGCTCGGGCCGCTGATGGGCGTCCGGGTCGACGAGTGGGACTCCCGGGCGGCGGAGGTGACGAACCCGGTCGACTTCGGCGACCTGCGCTCACCGGCCCGGCTGGTCTTCGAGCTCGTCGTGCCGCAGGGCGCCGAGCCTGTCGCCACCTACACCACCGACTTCTACGCCGGAACGCCCGCCGTCACCCGGAACCGTTTCGGGGAGCGCGGCGGCGAGGGCTGGTACGTGGCGACGCAGCTCGACGATGCGGGTACGGACCGGGTGGTGCGCCAGGTGCTGTCCCGGCACGGTCTCGTCGGTCCGTACGCCGAGGTGGCCGGCGTGGAGACGGCGACCCGTGTCACTCCCGACGGGACGTGCCTGCTGTTCCTCCTCAACCACACTTCATCGGACGTGGAGCTGCCGGTCCACGAGGCGGCGACGGACCTCCTGACGGGGAAGGTGTACGCGCCCGGCGAGCCCCTCGCGCTCGACCCGCTGGGCGTGTGCGTCCTCCGCCTCGCATGAGCCGTCAGTAGATACGGCGCCCGCCCGCGTCCGGGATCCCGGACTTGCGCAGGAAGTAGCTGTTCATGTGGTCGCGCCACTCGCGGGCGCTGCGCAGTTGCTCCTCGTACAGCTCGGCCACCCGGGCGTGCCGCGCGGGCGCCACCAGATCGGCCAGCGTCGCCCACACCCGCTGTGCTGCCTGGGCCTCCTCGACGCCTTCGAAGTGGGTGTCGTAGATGTGCTGGATCACCGTCTTTCCGCTGTGCAGGACGTGCCCGTACGGGACGTGGTGGAAGAACAGGAGCAGCTCGTCGGGGCAGCTCTCGGGCGTCTCGTACGTCTGTGACCAGGGTTTGGCGTACTGGGCCGCGTACCCGGTGCCGGTGGCGCGGCTGCGGTCGACGCCGATGCCGTCGCGGTCGGCGAAGTGGTAGGTGCCCCAGGGGCTGTACTCGTATCCGTCGACGCTGGGCCCGTAGTGGTGTCCGGGCTGCACCATGAAGCCGACGCCGAGCGGCGCCGTGTACTTCTCGTACGTCGCCCAGGAGCCGCGCAGTACCTCACGGAGGCCGGAGCGCAGCCGCTCGGGGTCGGCGGTCCCCTCCGGCGTGAACGTCAACTCGGTCCACTCGTGGAGGAGTTGATGCGGATCGGCATCCGGCTGCCATGCCAGGCGGCCGAACGCGTACAGGTTGAACTGGGCGAGCGGGTGCCCGGTCCAGTAGGGGTCGGCTCCGGCGTTCGAGACGGCCACCAGGCCGCCACCGCCTGCGAGTTGGCCGACGGAGGGGCCGTCCTCGCCCTCGGGCCGGAAGCCGAGCACCCCGGTCCACATCGGGGCGAGCGCGCACACGTGCCGCTGCTGCCCGGTGTACTCCTGGGTGGCCTGCAGCTCGACCGCGACCCGGGTGCGGGGCAGGGCGCCGATGACCGGGGAGACGGGCTCGCGGGCCTGGAAGTCCATCGGTCCGTGCTTGATCTGGAGCACCGCGTTGTCCCTGAACTGACCGTCGAGCGGGGCGAAGTGGTCGTATGCGGCGCGCGCCCGGTCCGTGGTGCGGTCGCGCCAGTCCTGCGTGTGGTTGTAGACGAAGGCCCGCCAGTGGACGGTGCCGCCGTGCGGGGCGAGTGCGTCGGCGATCAGGTTCGCGCCGTCGGCGTGGCTGCGACCGTATGCGAACGGCCCCGGCTGACCTTCGGAGTCGGCCTTGACGACGAAGCCGCCGAAGTCAGGGATGTGCGTGTACACATGGTCGGCGGCCGTCCGCCACCAGTCCCGTACGCCGTCGTCGCGCGGGTCGGCGGTGTCGAGCCCGCCCAGGACGACGGGCGCGGCGAAGCTCACGGAGAGGTGGGTGCGGATGCCGAACGCCCGCAACTTCCCGGCGATCGCGGCCACTTCACCGATGCGGTCGGTGAGGAGGCGGGCCTCGGTCTCATGGACGTTGACGTTGTTGACGCAGACGGCGTTGATCCCGCAGGCCGCGAGGAGCCGTGCGTAGGCGCGGACCCGGTCGAGGTCCCCGCGCGCCCGTCCTTCCTCCCAGAACAGCGAGCCGCCCGCGTAGCCGCGCTCGACCTGGCCCATCACGGGATGCACGTCGACGTTGTCCCAGTGGTTGAGCATGCGCCTGGAGAGGGCGGGGCGGTGGGTCTGCTCGGGGGCGTCGGTGAACGCGGCGGCGCCGAGGCGCACGACGTGGAAGAAGCCGTACAGGAGGCCGGCCGGAGCGGCGGCCGTGACGGTGGTGCGCCCGCCGGACCGCGTCAGAGTGAATCCCTCGGGGCCGGTGTCGGCATCGCCGTCGAGTCGGAACACGACGTCTCCGTCACCCTGCACAGCGCCGACGTTGCCCTGGGCGTACGCGACTTCGGCGCGCAGCGTGTCGACGAGGGGCCCGTCGCCCTCGATCGAGACGCGCCGTGATCCGATGCCACGCAGCGCCTCGTCGGGCAGCCAGGCGTGGTCGATCACGCTCGGGCCGGTCATGACGCCGCCACATCGAGCGCGACGATCCCGATCGCCCCGGCGGGTTCGCCGGGCCTGCGGCTGGTGAGGTCCAGGCGGAGACGGTTGCCGTGTACCGCGTCGAAGGTGATGACGGTCGGCTCGCCGGACGCCGCCGCCCAGTCGATGTCGGCGTCACGCACGGCGGCATAGCCCTTGCCGTCCCAGACCGACACGTCGACCGAGGCGGGCAGGGAGTGTTTCGCGTCGACGGTGAAAGAGACTTCGACCCGGCCGATCTCGCGCTCCTGTGCCCAGGCCAACGACACCCAGTCGCCGGGCCGGGCGCCATCGAAAGCGGGCAGCAGGACGGTGGCCGCCTTATGGAAGGAATTGGACCACTGGGTCGCGGGGTCCCCGTCGAGCATCGCGGCGGGGAGAGTACCGGTTGCGCCGGAGTAACTCGCGTCGGCGAGTGGGTACTTGGATGCTCCAGGACCGGGGTCGGGGGCGAAGGGTTCGGTCCGCGTGACGGGCCCGCCCGCCGGCCCCGCCAGCCGCACGGAGAGTTTGCCGGTGCGCAGCCCGTCGGCAGTGGCCGTGACGGTCAGCGCGCCCGGCTCGGTGCCCGCCCGCACCATGGCGAGCGCGAGGCCGTGGAAGGCGGTGCGCGTACTGGCCTGGTACCGCTCGGCGCTCTCCTGCCGCCCGTTGTCCAGACCCGCCAGCCCACCGCCCTTCACGGCGAATTCCAGGAGGTGTTCGGCGTCGGGAACGACCACGCCGCGCGCGTCGACGATCTCGGCCGTGACGAAGACCAGCGAACGCCCGTCGGCGGCGGCGGACCCGCGGTCGGCGGTGAGGCGCACGCCGTGCGGCGTCCCGGCGGTGCGCAGCACGTCCGTCGCCACCGTCTTCCCGCCCGCGCGGGCCACGGCCTTCAACTCGCCTGCCGCGTACGGGACCTTCCACGACAGGTGCAGCCTGCCGGCGCTCCCGTTCGGCGAGGTGTAGCTGCCGGGGTAGGGGCCGGACGTGACCGTCTTGTCGTCGTGCGTCGCCTCCGTGGTCTCCAGGTAGGCGCGGCCGTCGACGGTCTTCTTCGCGTCGAAGGAACGCACGCCCATGGAACGGCCGTTGAGGAAGAGTTCGACCTCGGCGACGTTCGTGTACGCCCACACTTGCACCTCCTGGCCGGGCTGGTGCGTCGTCCAGTCCATGGGCAGCAGGTGCACCATCGGCTCATCGGTCCACTGGCTGCGGAAGAGGTGGTACATGTCCTTGGGAAATCCGGCCGTGTCGACCGCACCGAAGAACGACGCCTTCACGGGGAACACGTCGTACGGGGTCGGCTCGCCGATGTAGTCGATGCCGGACCACAGGAACTCGCCCGCGAAGAAGCGCCGGTCGCGGTCCTTCTTCAGGCCGTACTCGCCGCTCATCGTCCACGAGGCGAGGTTGTTGTCGTAGCTGGACGTGGCGCGCCGGCCCGGGGTGTGGTTCTCCCCGGTGTTGAGGTGCTCGGGCTCCTGGTACGCGCCACGGGTGGACGTCTCCGACGACGACTCGGACTCGAAGAGGAACAGGTGCGGGTAGCGGGCGTGCAGCGCGTCGACGGACGCGGCGGTGTTGTAGTTGAGGCCGAGGCCGTCAAGATCGGCCAGGATCAGGTCCGCGGGAGACCCGGCGGCGGGCAGCGAGCGGTACTTGTCGGAGCCGATGACGATCGGCCGGGTCGTGTCGAGGGCCTTGATGTCGGTGACGAGCCGCCGCGCCATGTCCACGCCTTCGGCGCGGGTCGAGTCGGGGATCTCGTTGCCGATAGACCACATCAGGACGGCGGGCGAGTTGCGGGCTGCGCGCACCATTTCG
Source organism: Streptomyces sp. NPDC055400 (assembly GCF_053644375.1). Taxonomy (NCBI): domain Bacteria; kingdom Bacillati; phylum Actinomycetota; class Actinomycetes; order Kitasatosporales; family Streptomycetaceae; genus Streptomyces; species Streptomyces sp. NPDC055400. The sequence continues at coordinate 201,030 of NZ_JBSHLM010000009.1, forward strand.
GCGATGTCGGCGTCACTGTGCGCGTCGAAGAACCGGCCGTAGTCGTACGGGTTCTTTCCGGTGCGCCAGCAGTCGAAGGCCTCCACGAGCATGACGAGGCCGAGGTCCTCGCAGGCCTCGATCACCTCGGGGGCGGGCGGGTTGTGGGACGTGCGCAGCGCGTTCACGCCCATGGACTTCATGATCGTCAGCTGACGGCGGACGGCGTCCGGCTGGACGGCGGCACCGAGGGCGCCGAGGTCGTGGTGGAGGTCGACGCCCTTGAGCTTGGCGTGGGTTCCGTTGAGCGAGAAGCCGCGGTCCGGGTCGAAGGTCGCGTGCCGCACGCCGAACCGGGTGCGGTAGGTGTCGACTGTGCGGCCGTCCACACGCAGGTCGGTGACGAGGGTGTAGCGGTGGCCGGGGGTTTCGATGGACCACAACTGCGGCTCGTGGAGGGTCATTTGGCCGTGCGCCGTGACCGGGTCGGACCCGACGTCCTTCAGTACGGATTCGGTGCGGGCGACGCGGCGGCCCTTGGCGTCGCGGACGGTGGACACGACGGTCACGGCCGGCGCGGTCTCACCGGATTCGTTGACGACGGCCGTGCGGACGTCGACCGTCGCGTATCCCTTGTCGAGGGTGGCGGCGAGGTCGGGCGTCGTCACGAAGGTGCCCCAGCGCTGGACGTGCACCGGTTCGGTGATCACCAGGCGGGCGCGGCGATAGATGCCGCTGCCCGAGTACCAGCGGCTGCTGGGCAGGCGGTTGCGGACCTCGACCGCGAGGACGTTGGCGGTGGCGCCGTCCGAGTGCAGCAGGTCGGTGATGTCGTAGGCGAAACCCGTGTAACCGTAGGGGTGGTTGCCGACGAGCTCGCCGTTGACGTAGACGTTCGCGTCCATGTAGACGCCGTCGAACTCGACGGAGATCCGCTTGCCGGCGTAGGCGGCGGGGACGGTGAACTTCTTGCGGTACCAGCCGAGTCCGCCGGGCAGGAAGCCGGTGCCGCTGGTCGTGTTGTGCTCCGTCGTGGGGGTCTGCTCGATGCTCCAGTCGTGCGGGACGGCGACCATCCGCCAGGCCGCGTCGTCGAACCCGGGCTGCTCGGCGCCGGCGTAGGCGCCCGTCGGGTCGGTGATGCCGTCGGGGCTGACGAGCGCGAAGCGCCAGCCGTCGGCCAGGTCCACGGTGCGGCGGCCGACCGGTCCGGTCCGGTCGGCGGCGGCCGCGCCGGGTGCGGGCACCGTGAACGTCCCGGCCATGGAGCCGGCCGCGCTCGCGGCCAGCACGGTTCTACGGGTGACATGCATGAACGGGTCCCCTCGAAGCCAACACGACTCACCAGAAAGCAACTTGAGCGGACTGATTCTTTCGGCCTCGGGCCGGTATTAGTCAAGGGCCTTTCCAAATATGCTTCCCGACCGCCGTCTCGCCTCGTCCTTACCGGCCGCGTTCGCCTGCCTCAGCGCCCCGGTCTCCCGCGCCGGCTCCGACAAGAAGGCCGGCCAGGGCCAAGGCACGCCGAGGCACTCCTCTGCCTGGTCAGGCCACGGGTCGACGCCCTAAGTGAGACTCGTGGGCGGTCACGCGGTACGCCTCCTCCCAGGATGCCAGGGCTGCGGCGACTGCCGTGCCCCGGCGACGAACGCGACGCGCCAACCCCACCAGAGCGGCAACAACGACGCTGCGAGGTGGTACATGCCCCTCGGAGCAGGGCGGCCGACGGACCGTTGACGTCATACGTCGTGCCCTGATCTGCTGCCTTGATCGACGTAGAGAGCAGCGCAGCGAACGCAGATGCCGAGCAGGGGAGCCGAGGCGATGACGCCCTCGCACGCACAGGGTCCAGACCCACAGACCGCCGTGGTCGTACAGAACACCAGGAGCGGCGGTCCCGGCCGGGTCGGGGCCTGGCTGCGCGATGCTGGACTGGGTCTCGAAGTGCTGCGTCCCTATGAGGGCGAGGCTCTGCCCGAGTCGCTCGACGGCAGGCCGCTCCTCGTGCTCGGCGGCGGCTTCCTGCCGGACGACGACGAGCGCGCGCCCTGGCTCCCCGCCACGCGCCGGCTCGTCGCGCAGGCACTGGACGACGGCTCGCCCGTGCTCGGCATCTGCCTCGGTGGCCAGTTGCTCGCACAGGTCGCGGGCGGCAGCGTACGGGCGAATCACGGCCGGCCCGAGTTCGGCAGCACACAGATCCGGCTGCGCCCCGAAGCCGCCGGCGATCCGCTGCTGTACGGGCTCGGCGCGACGGCGCCCGCGATCGAACGGCACGTCGACGCGATCACCGAACTCCCGGCGGGCGCCACCTGGTTGGCGTCCAGCGCGGCCTGCCCCCACCAGGCGTTCCGAGTCGGGGCGCGGGCCTGGGGTGTGCAGTTTCACCCCGAGGCGGAGGCCGACCGGATCGCCTGGTGGGACCGGGAGCTGCTGGCCCGGCAGGGCTTCGACAGGGACCGGCTGCACGCCCAGGCCGTGGCCGACGAGGGCGCGGCGGTGTCGGCGTGGTCGGTGTTCACGCGGAGGTTCGCTCAGGTGTGCGCGAGGCTGCCGTGACCGGCGTCGGAGCGGGTGCGGACGCGGCGGCCCCGCGCCGCCGTCCCACCGACACGATGACGCTGGTGAGCACGCCCGCGAGCAGCCCCCAGAACGCGGATCCGATGCCGAGCAGCGTCACGCCGGAGGCCGTGGCGAGGAACGTGACGACGGCCGCCTCCCTGGATCGGGGGTCCGACAGGGCACTTGCCAGGGAAGCCTCGATCGTGGCGAGCATGCCGACCCCCGCGACGGCCAGGACGAGGGCGTGCGGCATCGCGGTGAGCAGCGAGGCGACCGTCGCGCCGAGCAGTCCGACGCACAGGTAGAAGACGCCCGCCCACACGGCCGCGAGGTAGCGCCGCCGCCGGTCGGGGTGGGCCCCGTCGCCGGTGCAGATCGCGGCGGTCATCGCCGCAAGATTGATACCGAACGCCCCGAACGGCGCGAGCACCGCCTGCACCGCACCCGTCCACGTCAGGACCGGCGAGACGGGCACCTCGTAGCCGGACCCGCGCAGCACGGCGACCCCCGGCAGATTCTGCGAAGCCATGGTGACGACGAACAGCGGCACGCCGACGCTGATCAGCACCTTCCAGTCGAACTCGGGAGCCGTGAACACCGGCTGCGCGAGCGACAGCCGGACCCGTTCCAGATGCCAGCCCCCGGTGAGGACGGAGGCGACGACTCCGCCGCCGAGCGCGATGAGGACCGCGTGACGCGGCAGCAGTCGACGCCCGAGGAGATACAGCACGAACACCGGGAACGCGATGGCGAAACTGCCGCCCATCTGGGAGAAGAGCCCCGTCCCGAACTCGAGCAGTACTCCGGCGAGCAGCGCCGATGCCAGCGGCACCGGGATCCGGTCCATGATCCGCGCGAACCACCCCGTCAGACCGCTCACCATGATCAGCACGGCGCTGAACACGAACGCGCCCACGGCCTTCTCCATCGACACCCCGCTCAGGCTCGTGGCGAGGAGCGCGGCTCCCGGTGTCGACCAGGAGGTGACGATCGGGACCTTGTGCCGCAGCGACAGGCCCACGCAGGTCACGGCGATCCCGACGCCGAGCGCCAGCATCCACGAGGACACCTCGCGCGCGTCCGCCCCGGCGGCCCGGGCCGCGGTGAACACGATGGCAGCGGCACTGGTCACGCCGACGGTGACCGCGATGAGCCCCGCCGCCACGGCCGAGGGCGGTGCGGTGGCGCGTATGCGGGCGAGCGGGGACATGCGGGCATCACTTCCGGAAAGGGGTGCGGGAGAGCGGGTTCGGAGGGTTCCATAAACAGAACGTTCCGTTTATGGAACACTAAGGACGCAGGTGGCGGCACGTCAAAGCGCCGGCGGCACAGAAACGGACGGAACCGGGCGGATGGGACTGAACGACGAGGTGGGCCGCAGACTGAAGCGGCTGCGGCAGGACGCCGGCCTGTCCCTGTCGGAGCTCGCGCGCCGCTCGGGCGTCGGCAAGGGCACGCTCTCGGAACTCGAGACGGGCCGGCGCAACCCCACCCTGGAAACGCTCTACGCCCTGACCACCGCCCTCGGCCGCCCGGTCAGCGCCGTCCTCGACGACCCGCCGCCCGGCGTCGCGGCGGGCGCGGGCGGAGTCTCCGGCAGCGCCGTCACCGCGGTCCTCCTGGAGCGGTACGAGGACGAGGGCGCGGCCACCGACGTCTTCCGCGTCACCATCGCCGCCGGCGCGACGCAGAAGTCGGCCGCGCATGTCCCGCACACCACGGAGAGCCTGATGGTGCTCTCCGGAACGGCGGTCGTCGGCCCGCCGGACGCGCCGCAGACGGCCGGACCTGGCGGCCACGCCCACTGGCCGGCCGACGCCCCGCACTTCTACAGCGCACCGGACGGCGACGTGCAGGGCATCCTCTTCGTCCGGTACCCGAAGGACGCGTCTTCGAAGGACCCTTCCTTGGAAGGGTCTTAGAGGTCCGGCAAAGGTGTTGGACGTGGCGGTGGCCTTCGCCGACCAGCTGCTGTCGCGCGCAGGCCGGGCCGGCATATTGCCCTGGCGGAAGAGCGCGCGTCAGGGGCAGATATCCGCGACGGGGTTCGAGCAGCCGCACGCGAGTCTTTCGCCGGGCAAGCAGATTGAGCTGAGGGAACGGCAGTCGGCACTTGTCATGCCGGATGACGAAGACGATGGAGCACCGCCGAACAGGACAACGGTGAATCTGGACGCAGGAACCGTGGTCGTCCGAATGCCGCGCCTCAACCAGGAGGAGCACGGCCCAGCCGCTCTGCATGCCGCCGAGCCCCTCGGCCCGTACCCCGGCCGGTTCGGTTCACAGACTGCGGACCAGTCCGCCGTCGCAGCGCAGTGCGGTCCCGGTGATGTACGAAGCAGGGGCGCCGCACAGAAAGGCCGCTGACGCTCCGAACTCGGCGGGGGTGCCGTACCGGCCCGCGGGGATCGTGGCCTTGGAGGCGGCCTCGACCTCGGTGACGGGACGCTGCTCGCGTTCGGCCCGTGCGGCGTCCAGCGCCGCCACCCGGTCGGTGGCGATCCGCCCGGGCAGCAGCAGGTTGACGGTGACTCCGTCCGCCGCCACCTCGGTGGCGAGGGTTTTCAGGTACGCGGCCAGGGCGGCCCGCCCGGCGTTGGAGAGGGCGAGCCCGGGCAGTGGCTCGGCGATCCCGCTGGAGCCGATCGCCAGGAGGCGGCCCCAGCCTCGGCGCCGCATCGCGGGCAAGGTCAGTGCCACCAGCCGCTGTTGGGCCAGCAGCAGCGAGTCCACCGCAGTGGCGAGGTCGCCTGTGTCCAGGCCCGCGGCGGTGCCTGGCCGGGGGCCAGGTCCGTTGAGGATCAGGATGTCCGGGTCGCCATAGGCTTCGCGTGCCGCCTCGACCAGCGTCTGCGGCCCGCCCGGGGCGCAGAGGTCGGCCTGGACTGCGACCGCTTCGGGCAGCCGGGCGGCGATCTCCTCGGCGAGCTCGCCGCGTCGCCCGGCCACCACGACCGAGGCTCCTTCGGCGGCCAGCGCTTCGGCGACCGCCCGGCCCAGGCCGCCGGTGGAGGCGGCGACCAGTGCGACACGGCCGCGGATGCCGAGGTCCATCAGCGCACCTCCTCGGGCAGCGCGGCGAGGTGCCGTTCCAGCTGCGGGACCAGGGCCTCGGGCAGCGGCGGGGCGGGCGGCCGCACCGCCGCCTCCGTGATCAGGCCGCGCCGCCGGACGGCCTCCTTGCGCAGCGCAAGCCCGATCCCGGCCTGGGCCTCGAAGTTGACGAGCGGCAGATACGGCAGGTAGGCCTCCCGGGCCGCGTCGTGGCCGCCGCCGCGCCAGGCCTCGACGCAGGCGATCAGGCCCTCGGGGCAGGAGAAGCCGGTCATCGCCCCGGCGGCGCCGGCCGCCAGTTCGTCGAGCAGGCCAAGGCCGCCCAGGCCGCCGAAGACCGGCACGTCGAGTTCGGCGGTGAGCCAGGCGACGGCCGCCGGGGTGGGCGGCGCCTCGGCCTTCACCGCCACCGCCGACGGGACCGCGTGGACGGCGCGCACCAGGTCGGTGGCGCGGATGGCGACCCGGCTGGTCTCCGGGTAGTCCTGGACCACGATCCCGGCGCCGGTGGCGTCGTGGACCGCGTTGAGGTGGGCCGCGGCCACCTGCGGATCGGGCGAGTTGACCTGCACCATCAGTCCGGCGAGACGGTCTCCGACCACCTCGCGAACCAGCCGGGCCTCCTCGAGCACCGGTGCGGTGGCGAGTCCGGTGACACCGACGACCAGCGGCAGGCCGACCGTGTCGACCACCGTCTCCAGCACCGTGCGGCGCTCCCCGGCGGAGAGCCGGGCGGCCTCGCCGAAGACTCCGAGCACGGTCAGACCGGTGGTACCGATCCGTTCGTAGTGTTCCACCAGCCGGGCCAGGCTCGGCTCGTCGACCTGAAGATCGGGGCCGGCGAAGGGCGTGGCGACCACGCCCCACACGCCGGATGCGAGCTTCTCGGGCATCAGTGGGTTCCCCGCTCCCCTCATCGTCCCGGCCAGACCGGCGGCCGCTTCTGCTGGAAGGCGAGCACGCCCTCCTTGCCGTCCTCGCTGTCGAGCGCCGCCATCAGCGCCGGGGTACGCAGCTTGTGGGCGTCCTGCGGCGAGAGCCCGCTCCCCCGCTGGACCATCTGCTTGATGGCCCGCAACGAAGTGGGGGCACAGGCGAGGATGTCGGCTACCCAGCGGTCGACGGCCTCGTCCAACTGCCCGGCCGGGACGACCTCGTTGACCAGGCCCATCCGGTGCAACTCTTCGGCGGAGGCGCGACGGCCGGTGAGCAGCAGCCCCATCGCCTGGGTGTGCGACAGCCGGCGGACCAGCTGGAAGACCCCGCCGTCCAGCGGGATCCGGCCGACCCTCGGCTCGGTGAGGCCGAACCGGGCGTGGTCGGCGGCGATGACGATGTCACAGCCGAGGACCATCTCCATGCCGCCGCCCAGGGCATAGCCGTTGACGCGGGCGATCACCGGGACGTCGAGGGTGGTGCGCAGGCCAAGACCGCCGAAGCCGTTGGGGTCGAGGCCGGCCCAGTACTCCAGACCGGTCTTCTCCACCGCGTCGGCGGACATGTCGGCGCCCACGCAGAACGACCGCTCCCCCGCACCGGTGACGACGACCACCCGGACCTCGGGATCGGCCTCGATCTCGGCCCAGATCTCGCCAAGACGGGTGTTGGTCTTGATGTCCACCGCGTTGAGCACGGCGGGGCGGTCGATGGTGACCCGGGCGATGTGCCCGTCGCGGATGTAGCGGACCTCGTCGGTCATCGCAGCACCTTCTTCTGGCGGAGCAGTTCGATCTGCGCGGCGGTGTAGCCGAGTTCGCCGAGTACCTCGGCGCCGTGCTCGCCGAGCCGCGGCGGGACGCGGCGGACTGTGGCGGGGGCGGCGGAGAGGTGGAGCGGGGCGTTGAGGGCGCGGATCCGGCCGGCGACCGGGTGGTCCATCTCGACGATCATGTTGTTGACCGTGGTCTGCTCGTCGTCGAGGGTCTCCTCGAGACTGCGCACGGGGGCACAGAGGATGTCCTCGTCCTCGAGTCGCTTGACCCAGTAATCGGTGGAGTTGTCGGCCACGGCCTCGGCGAAGATCCGTTGCAGTTCGGGGCGGTGAGCGAACTGCAGGTCGAGGGTGGCGAACTCGGGGCGTTCGCCCAGGTCCTCGTCGAGTTCAAGGGCGCGGCTGATGTGGTGCAGCGGGTCGGCCCTGAATCCACCCACCATGATCAGCGCGCCGTCAGTGGTGCGGAACACCCCGGTGAGCGGCATCGCGGCCCAGTTGATCTCGGAGCCGCGGTTGAGTTGCTGGCAGGCCTCCTGCATCTGCATGTGGAGCATCGAGTCGTACATCGACACCTCCACCTTCTGCCCCTCACCGGTTCGGTCGCGGTGCAGCAGGGCCAGCAGGATGCCCTGGAGCAGATGCATGCCGGTGGTGTAGTCGCAGAGCGTGGTCGGGTAGAGGGTGACCGGGTCGTCCTCGGACACCCGGCGCCACATCACTCCGCTGTATGCCTGGGCGATCGCGTCCTGCCCGCCCTTGTGGGCGTACGGGCCCTCGGTGCCGAACCCTGTGCCGGAGGCCCAGATGATCGCGGGGTTGACCGCACGCAGCGCCTCGTAGCCCAGGCCGAGGCGCTCCATCACTCCGGCCCGGAAGTTGCTCACCACGACGTCGGCGGAGCGCACCAACTCCTGCACCGCCTGGCGGCCCTCCTCGGTGCGGGTGTCGATGGCGATGCTGCGCTTGTTGCGGTTGATGGACAGGAAGATGGGGTTGTCCAGGCCGGCCTCGTCCGGGATCGAGGTCCGGGAGATGTCGCCGGTGCCGGGACGCTCCACCTTGATCACGTCGGCGCCGTAGTCGCCGAGCAGCTGGGTGCAGGACGGGCCCATGAAGACCTGGGTGAAGTCGATGACGGTGATGCCGCTCAGCGGCTGTGCGGCGGCGGTCATGCCACGGCCTCCTCGGTCTGGTCGACCGTCGTGTTCTCGTCGAGGGTCGCGTTCCGCGCGGGTACGTCACCGGGGTCGGCGCCCTGCTCGCGCATCCGGCGCTGGATGACGGCCGGGTCCACGTTCCGGACCACGACGCCCTGCTCCACCGCGGTGGCGGCGGCGATGCCGGCCGCCTGGCCCATGGCCATGCAGGGCGGTATCTCCCGGGACATCCGCTGCGCCTCGGGCGTGGCCGAGTAGTGCCGTCCGGCGACCAGCAACTGGTCGACGCCGCGCGGCAGCAGAGCGCGGTAGGGGGTGTAGTAGTCGCGGCCGCGCGCGACGCTGTCCGCGAAGTGGCGGCGGGAGGTGACGTCGTCCTTGGTGACCACGTACTCGCCCTGCAGCAACCGGGTCTGACGGACCCCCATCTGCTCGGCGACGTCGAGCAGATAGGCGTTCCCGAAGCCGGGCAGGTCGGACTTGATGGAGTCGAGGACCGCGCCGATCCGGGCCCGGGCCTCGAACTCGGCCTCGGTGAGGGAGACCGGGTCGGTGCCGTCGAAGCCGGTCAGATGCGGGCAGTTGCACCAGACGACGCCGGGGACGGGGGTCTTGAGCCACCACAGCTCCCAGGCTCCGCCGAGCATCCGCTTGATCTTGCGATTGATGGCGCGGGCTTCGCGCGGGTTCTCCTGCTCGAAGCGCTCGGCGGTCGCGGTGTCCACTCCGCCGAGCCGGAAGACGAGGGTGACGAGGTAGTTGTCCTGGGCGTAGGAGGCGCCGGCCCGGGAGGCCACGTCGATGTCGCCGGTGGTGTCGATGACCACGTCGCCCATCACCGCCTGCGGGCCGGACTTGGTCTCGCAGACCACACCCTTGACCGCGCCGTCCTGGACCACCGGCCGGGAGAACCAGCTGTGCAGCCGCAGATTGACCCCGCTCTCGCGGACCAGGTCGTTGGACACCCGCTTCCAGCCGTCCGGGTCGAAGGCAACGGCGTAACAGATCGGCTTGGGGTTGGTGTGGGAGTGGAAGTCGAAGGCACCCCAGCGCCCCCACTTGGCCCACATCTCGGGTGAGGAGTAGCGCTCCTCCGCGGGCGGGTAGACGGCGAGGCCGAGCTTGGCCATCCGCTCGACGTACTCGTCGACGATGCCGGTGACGGTGATCTCGTTCCCGTTGATCATGTCGTCGAGGACCAGGACCATGCCGCCTGAGGCCAGGCCGCCGAGGGCCGAGTAGCGCTCCAGCAGGGTCACGCTTGCCCCGGTGCGGGCGGCGGCCACGGCCGCGCTGACGCCGGCCGGTCCGCCGCCGACCACGATCACGTCGGACCGCTGGACCACTGGTGCCTCGACGGCGTCGAGAGAGACGGTCTGGGGCATCTGGCTTCCTTTCAGTTCCCGACGCGGACGGCGCCGCGGCGGAGGACGAGCACGTAGAGCAGGACGCTGAGCAGGCACAGGACCGCGCCGTAGACGGGGAACGCCCAGCCGGCGCCGTGGTCCTGGAGCCACAGCAGGAGGTAGGGGGCGGTGCCGCCGAAGCCGGCCACGCCGATCGCGTAGCCGAGGCCGACGCCGGTGACCCGGCAACCGGTCGGCATCAACGTGGCGGCGACGGTGTTGTAGAGGCCCATGGTGAAGGCCAGCACCGGAGCGCCGACGAGCATCACCACGGTGAACATCGCCATGCCGGGCCGCTGGTAGGCGAGCACGATGAAGATCACCGGCACCACGGCGAGCCGGGACGCGATGAAGGTACGGGAGATCCGCTTGCTGTCGGCGAGCCGGCCGACCAGCGGATAGAGCACGGCGACGCAGATCCCGGCGAGAGTGGAGACCAGGAAGACGTGGTCCGCGTTCTCGTGATGGGCCGAGCGGGCCAGGTTGGGCAGTCCGGTGGTCCAGGTGTACTGGATCGCCTGGGCGGCGGCCACGACGAAGATGATCGTCAGGAGCGCAAGGCGGTGCCGCCAGACCTCGGCCCAGACCTGGCCCACCCGGGCCGGCTCGGCCTGCTTCTCGCCCGCGGTGTGCAGCGTCTCTGGAAGAGCGCGGCGCAGCCACAGGAAGACCAGGCCGCCGACGGCGCCGACCGCGAACGGGATGCGCCAGCCCCAGGAGGCCATGGCGTCGGGCGCGATCACCGAGCTGGTCAGGAAGCAGACCAGCGACGCACCGACGATGCCGACTTGGACGTAGATGCTGATGGTGGTGCCGAACCGGGCGGTCCTGCCCTCGGGTGCCAGTTCCACGATGTAAGCGGAGTTGAGCGGCGCCTCGATGCCGGTGGACAGCCCCTGCAGGATGCGGCTGGCCAGCAGGATGACACCGGCCCAGACGCCGATGCTCGCATGGCTGGGAAGGAGCGCGATGACCAGGCTGGACACCACCATGGAGCCGATGGAGAAGAGCATGACCGCGCGCCGGCCGATCCGGTCGGCCAGGGTGCCGAAGACGATCGCACCGAGCGGCCGGGCGGCGAACCCGACCGCGAAGACGGCCAGGGCGGACATGGTCTCGGACACGGAGCTGCCGGACGGGAAGTAGAGCGGACCTATGTAGGAGGCCAGCAGCCCGTAGACCATCCAGTCGTACCACTCGACGGCGTTGCCGCCGCCTAGTGCCAGGAGAGCGCGACGGTGGGAGAGGGAGGGGTTTCCGGTGGCGACAGGGGTTCTGCCGATGAGCGATGCCATAGCGGGGCACCTCATGGGGAAGGCGCACGGACTGACGCCGTGCGGTACCGGCACCCGGGCCTGCGGCCGGGGCGTTGGAGGAGGCGCACGGAACGAGGCCGTGCGGTACCGGCGCCCGGGCCTGCGGCCGGGGCGTTGGGGACGGGGACCGGGCGGGGCCCGTTCCTACCAGCTGGGCGGAGTGATCACCCAGATCGAAGTGGCGGGCTCGTCACCGGGGTTGACGTACCAGTGAGGCGTGCTGCACGAGTAGGTGATGGAGTCGCCCGCCTCGAGCCGGTGACGGACGCCGTCGAGATAGACGTCCTTCACCCCCGAGAGCACGATGCCGAACTCCTCGCCGTTGTGACGGAAGGGGGTGGCGCTGGTGTCGTGGCCCGGCTGGGTGACCACCCACAGGACTTCCAGCGCACCGTTGAGTGAAGGGCTGAGCAGTTCGAAGCGGTCGCCGTCCGCCGCGTCCGAGCCATGGAAGACGAGGCTGCGGCGCTCATGGGCACGGACCACCGGGCTGACCTGCTCGGCGAGATGGAACAGCCGCCCGATCGCGACGTCCAGGCCGTGCGCGATCTGCACCAGGCTTGCGAAGGAGGGATTTCCCTTTCCCCGCTCGACCTGACTGATCAGACCGGTACTGATACCGGACCGGCGGCTGAGCTCGTCCAGAGTCAGACCGGCCTGCTTGCGCAGGGCCTTGATCTGCAGGCCAACCGTCGCGGCCATCACATCGAGGTCCGGCCGGCCGCCCGGCATCGGTGTGTCGGTTTCGTGCACGGTCTCCGCCTGTCCCTGGGGGATGCTCGCCTGCGACATATTGAAGACCTTCACGATGGTGAAAACAAGCCCTCCTGCTCAAACTTCGCGGCCGGGCGGTCATCCCACTGAGAACCAGCAGCACAGGGCCACTTGACGAGAGCCTGGGGCGACTGGGCGAGGCGCTGCGCCGATCCGCCCGGAGGGTCCGCGGACCTCTAGATCGTTTACGGCACAGCGCTCAGGTCCCGGCACCGGGAAGGGAGATGGAGCGGAACATGTCCTCGCCGAGCTGATCCCGGATCAGACGGTCGATCCTGTCGGCTTGCGGAACATGGACAAAGGGCCTCGACGAGTTCACCCGCGGCAGGCACGCCCAGCCGACGGTCATCCGTCGCACTGCCTGCGGCCCTCACGTCCTGGCAGGTTCCGCCGCCACGCCTTCGTCCGGTCCGGATCGCTCGCCGAGCAGCCGCGCGGCAGCACCGAGACGGCGACAACTCCCGTGATCCGTAAGACCCTTCGGCCCGCGCCGCATCGCCCGCGCTTCACACACCCCGCCGGACAGCCCGTCGCGACGGCCGCGGGTCCGGCATCCGGCCACCTCACGACCATGGTCACGTCGCATCGTATGCATGTACCTTGCAGACATTTGAAAGGAGCTGACAGGCGCATGACGCAAACCACCCCCTCCACCACCGGCTCTCCCTCACCGGTGTCCCGCCGCCTCGAGGGCCTGCGGCCCGGCCCCTGGCACCGACGGCTCACGGCGATCGTCGGCATCGGTGCCTTCTTCGACCTCTACGAGGTGTTCCTCGGCGGTGTACTCGCCGCCGCGCTCACCGAGCCCTGGCATCTGACCCAGACCCAGAAGTCGTGGATCATCGCCGCCGGATTCCTGGGGATGTTCGTCGGCGCCAACGTCATGTCACTCCTCGCCGACCGTTTCGGCCGACGCCGGATGTTCCTGGTCAACCTCGCCACGTACTCCGCGTTCTCCCTGCTGTGCGCCGCCGCGCCCGACGTGAACTGGCTCATCGCGGCCCGGTTCCTCGCCGGACTCGGGCTCGGCGCCGAACTCGTGCTCGTCGACACGTACCTCTCCGAGCTGCTGCCGACGGCCGTGCGCGGACGCTACATCGCCTGGGCCTACACCGTCGGGTTCCTCGGTGTGCCACTGGCGGCGCTCCTCGGCGCGCGCCTGGTGGCCGAGCACGAGATCGCCGGGGTCTCCGGATGGCGCTGGCTGCTGGTGGCGGGCGCGTTCGGCGCCTTCTGCATCCAATGGATGCGGCGCACTCTCCCCGAGTCCCCGCGATGGCTGGAGGCAAAGGGACGGCGCGCGGAGGCCGAGGCCATCGTCGCGCACATCGAGACCGTCAACGAACCGGGAACTGCTGGTACACGCCCCGCGCCACGAAAGGCCGAAGCCGAGACCGATGCGGTCCCCACCGTGCGGGTTCCACTGCGCCGGATGTTCCAGCCGCCCTACCGCCGCCGCACCGTCATGTGGTGGATCTTCCAGGTCCTGCAGACCGTCGGCTACTACGGTTTCGGCTCTCTGGCCCCCGTCGTCCTCGCCGCCAAGGGCCACTCGACGACCGCCTCGCTCGGGTACGCGGCGCTCAGCTTCTGCGGCTACCCGCTGGGTTCCGCTCTGTCGATTCCGCTCATCGAGCGGTTCGAGCGCCGCACCCTCATCGTCGTCGCCGCCCTCGGCCAGGCCTTCTTCGGCGTCCTGTTCGGGTTCGCCGACGCGGCCTGGCTGATCGTAGGAAGCGGCTTCCTGCTGACACTCTGCAGCAACGTCTTCTCCAACGCGTTTCACGTCTACCAGGCCGAAATCTTCCCCACCAACCTGCGCAGCAGCGCCATCGGCATCGCCTACTCACTGTCGCGGCTGGTCTCCGTGATCCTGCCGTTCGTCGCACTGAGTGTCCTCGACGACCTCGGCGCGACCGCGGTGTTCGCCGGCTCCGCCGCACTCATGGTGCTGCTGTGCCTCAACGTGGGGCTCCTCGGCCCCAAGACGAAGGGGCTGGCGCTGGACGCCATCTGAACCCTCACCACGCCCAACCGGCCGCGCAAGACGATGGATTGACGGAACGACACCGGAAGGGCAAAGATCGACAGGTACTGAATTGACAACGTTGTCGTACGAGAGGATCGCGATGAGAGCGCTGAGACGCGTGTTCACCGCCTTGTTGATCGTCACCACTATGGCCACGGCCCCCGCCGGCGTCGCGAACGCCGAGGGGCAGGGAGCGAAGTTCGCTGATGACCCCACCACGCTGGTCGACACATCGATCGGCAACAACGGTGACGGGACCACCTTCCCGGGCGCGGCCGCGCCGTTCGGCATGGTGCAGCTGAGCCCTGACACGCAGCTGAACAAGTACGCCTCGTACGACTACGCGCAGGACACCATCCTCGGCTTCAGTCACACGCATTTGTCGGGCGTCGGCTGCCAGACGATGGGCAACATCCGGTTCATGCCGACCACCGGTGCGGTCACCTCGTCCGACCCGGCGCAGTACGGTGCGAAGTTCCGTCATGACAACGAGACCCGCGCGCCCGGCTACTACGGCGTGAAGTTCGACAACGGCATCAAGGCCGAGCTCTCCGCCACGCAGCGGACCGGCCAGCACCGCTACACCTACCCCGGCGGATCAGGCTCCGAGAACGTGCTCATCGAGGCCGGCGAGAGCAACGGCAGCACCTACGCCGGCGATGTCAAGGTGGTCGGCAACGACATCGTGGAAGGCTGGGTCCAGGGCGGCAACTTCTGCGGCGAGACCGGCAAGGAGCGCTACCGGGTCTATTTCAGCGCCAAGTTCGACCGGACGTTCTCGAAGTTCGGCACCTGGACCGACGGCACCCTCACGCCGAACCAGCGTGAAGCGTCGCGCGGCACCAAGCGCGCCGGTGCCTGGCTGACGTTCGACCCGGCCAAGGGCGAGCAGGTCGGTACGTCGGTGGGCCTGTCCTACACCTCGGTCGACGGCGCGCGCCTCAACCGCGGGGCCGAGCAGCCCAAGTCGTTCGACAAGGCCCGCGCCGGCGCGCACGACGCCTGGCGGGGCGAGCTGAACCGGATGCGCGTGGCCGGCGGCAGCACCGCCGACCAGCGCACGTACTACAGCGCGCTCTACCACTCGCTGCTGCACCCCTCGATCGGCTCCGACGTCGACAACCGCTACCGCGGCTTCGACGACAAGGTGCACCGAGCTGATTCCACGTACTACCAAATGTTCTCGCTCTGGGACACCTACCGCTCGCAGAACCAGCTGGTGGCCCTGCTCAACCCGGACAGGGCCGCGGACATGGCCAAGTCCGTGCTGCACATCTACCAGGACGGTGGCTGGCTGCCGCGCTGGGGGCTCGGCGGGGGCGAGACCAACGTGATGAGCGGCGATCCCATCACCCCGTGGATCGTCGACATCTACCAGCGCGGGCTGCTCGACAAGCACACCTCGCACCAGCTCTTCGACGCCCTGTGGAAGAACGCCAACGAGGTCCCCGCCGACCAGTCGATCTTCCGTGGCCGTGACGGCAATCCGTCGTACGTCAAGAACGGCTGGGTCGGCTACCGGAACCTGCCCGGCTACCTGTACGGCGACAGCCGCCAGTCGGGCTCGGCCACGCTCGAGTACGCACTCGGCGACTGTGCGCTGTCCACGATGGCCGGCGACCTGGGCCACCAGGACAAGGCCGCGACACTCGCCTCGCGTTGCGACAACTTCGCCAAGCTGTGGAACCCGAGCGTCACGTCGCAGGGTTTCTCAGGGTTCCCCGTCGCCAGGAACGAGGACGGCACCGTCGCCGGTGATCCCGACCCCACCCAGGCCGGCGCGTTCCACGAGGGCACCGCATGGCAGTACCAGTGGCTCGCCCAGCAGGACCCGCAGACCCTCTTCGGTCTCATGGGCGGCCGGTCGGCTGCGGAGCAGCGGCTGGACAAGTTCTTCGACATGCCGACCGTTCTCACCGACCCGGCGAAGGCCGCCTCGGAGTCGTGGGTGAGCGGCGCGTACGACTACCACAACAACTTCGCCTTCAACCCCAACAACGAGCCCGACTTCCACACTCCGTGGATGTACGCGTGGACCGGCGCCCCGTGGAAGACGTCCGCGGTGCTGCGTGCGATGCGGACGCTCTTCACCGACGACGCGTACGGCATGCCCGGCAACGACGACCTCGGCGCCACGTCGTCGTTGCTCGTCTTCGCCATGGCCGGCGTGTTCGAGGCGCAGCCCGGCTCCGCCAACTACATCGTCACTGCGCCCATGTTCGAAAAGGTCGAGATCCGGCCCGAACACGGACGCGAGATCAACATCGAGGCACCGGGCGCCGACGCGTCGAAGCTGCAGTATGTGTCCTCCGTGAACACGGGCAAGGGCACGTTGCACCAGAGCTGGCTCTCCCACAAGGATCTGCTCAGCTCCGGCACGATCAAGATCGACCTTTCCGGCAAGCCCACGACCTGGGGCGTCAGCACCGCCCCGCCCGCCATCAACCAGAACTGACGCTGTCGGCTGCGGCCCCTCCACACAGGGGCCGCACGCTGCGAGCGGAAACCTACCCAGGCAGTTCCGTGCGCTCCCACCACTCGTACACGGGCAACAGGCCCTGGGAGGTCTCCTCCTGACGTGTTGTGACCTTGAAGTGCTCGTAACCCCCGCGCAAGGGGATTTTGATGTCGAGCCCGGGCTCGGAGACGGAGACGATCCGCTCAGGAAGATCGTCAGGACCGCCCTCGAGAACTGCTTTCATCGCGTCGACCATGACCCGATCTTCCCCGCAGGCCCTACCGGCTCCTTCATGACGCGCCGACACGTCTGCCACTGCCCTCTTTCGGTGCCGGCGCCCGCTCCGGTTCAGCTCGACGTACACGTGGGGGTGCGCAGCACCGTGACGTCCCTCGGTGGGAGCAGCAGCGCTCCCCCGGCGTCCCGCTCCGCTCCGCCCGCCAGGAGGTCCCCGGTGAGGCCGGGCAGCGGCACGGGTTCGTCCGTCCGGTTGACCAGGAACAGGTAGCGGCTCCCGGCGTCGTGCCGGACGGCCAGTTCGACACGTCCTCGGGCAGGTTCCGGAAGTTCGCTCTCCACGCCGGCCGCGGCGAGGAGTTCGGGCAGCAGCGTGGCGAGACCGTCGGTCCCGAGGCGGGTGGAGACGTACGTCGCCGAGCCCTGGCACACCGTCCGGCGGGTGACGGCGGGGCGGAGCGCGTACGTGCCGGTGCGGTAGCCGGCGAGGATCTCCACGTCGGGGCCGTCGACGGTGATCCGGTCGGTCCACAGACTGCCGGTGGTGGAGTTGTCGAGGTCGACGGTGTCGCCGTCCAGCAGCGGGCCGAACTCTTCGATGCGAATGCCCAGCAGTTCGCGCAGGGCGCCCGGGTAACCCCCGAGCCAGACGTGGTCGTTCTCGTCGACGACACCGGAGAAGTACGTCGTGACGAGGTGGCCGCCGGTCTCGACGTAGCGTGTGAGCTCCTTGGCGAGGGTCGCTGGAACCACGTGCAGGACAGGCGCGATCAGCAGGTCGTATGTGCCGAGGCCGGCCTTCGGCGTGACGACGTCGGCCCGGATGCCGAGGCCGAGCAGGGCGGAGTACCAGTCGAGCGCCTCCTGACGGTAGTCAAGACGGGAGGTGGGGTGCGAGTCCTGTTCGCTCGCCCACCACGAGTCCCAGTCGAAGAGGATGCCGACCCGGGCCGGCTCGCGCGCGGCGCCCGCGAGGGGGGCCAGCGATGTCAGCGTCCGCCCGAGGCTCGTGACCGCGCGGAACACCTCACTGTCGGGACCGGCGTGCGGGACCATCGCGGAGTGGTACTTCTCGGCCCCGGCGGCCGACTGGCGCCACTGGAAGAAGCACACGGCGTCGGCGCCGTGCGCGACGTGCAGCAGTGAGTCGCGCGCCAACTCCCCTGGTTTCTTGGCGAGGTTGACCGGTTGCCAGTTGACGGCGCCGGTGGAGTGCTCCATGAGAAACCACGGCCGGTGTCCGGCGACACCACTGGTGAGGTTCGCGGAGAACGACAGCTCGTCGCGGTCCTGGGAACCGGGCTGTGTGTAGTGGTCGTTGGAGACGAAGTCGACCTCGTCCGCCCAGTCGCCGTAGTTCATGCCCTTGGTGCCGCCCATCACCATGAAGTTGCTGGTGACCGGGATGTCCGGGGTGATCCCGCGCAGCACGTCCCGCTCCGCGCACAAGTGCTCCTTGAGCGCGTCGGACGAGAACCGCTTGAAGTCCAGCTGCTGGGTGGGGTTGGGGTGCGACGCCGCCAGCCGTGGAGGCAGGATCTGCTCCCAGTCGCTGTAGCGCTGCGACCAGAAGGCCGTGCCCCAGGCGTGGTTGAGGGCATCGAGGGTGGTGTAGCGCCGGCGGAGCCACATGCGGAAGGCGCGGGCCGCGTCGTCGGAGTAGTCGTAGATGTTGTGGCAGCCCAGCTCGTTGTTGACATGCCATGCCACCAGCGCCGGGTGGGTCGCGTAGCGCGTCGCCATTTCGCGTACGAGGCGCAGCGCATGGGCGCGGAAGACGGGCGAGGTGGGGCGCCAGTGCTGACGCGCCCCCGGCCACACCGTCTCACCGGACGCGGTCACCGGGAGGATCTCCGGGTGTGCGGAGGTGAGCCATGGCGGCGGGGACGCGGTGGCGGTGGCCAGGTCGACACCGATGCCGCCCGCGTGCAGGAGGTCCATGACCTCGTCGAGCCACGCGAAGTCCCAGGCGTCCTCGGCGGGTTGGAGGCGCGCCCAGGAAAAGATCGCCAGGGAGACGGTGTTCACGCCGGCCTCGCGCATCAGCCGGACGTCCTCCTCCCACACCTCGCGCGGCCACTGCTCGGGGTTGTAGTCGGCGCCGTACACGAGGTGGGGGATGCCGTCGCTGCCCGGTGCGTACGGGAAGCGGGACGGACGGGGGGCGGTCATGCGGGTCCTTCCGTGGAGCGGGTGCGGCGGGCGGGACGGGTACTACTTCTGGACGGTGAAGCCCTGTTCCGTGCCGTACTTGACGGAGGCGTCCTGCCACACTGTGAGGCCCTGCGACAGCTTCGTGCCGGAGATGTACGCCTTGCCGACGGTGTCGTTGAAGATCGAGTTGGCGTACACCTGGTAGGGGAGGTACTTCCAGTCGGCAGGGACGTTCTTCGCGGACTCGGCGAAGACCTGGTTGGCCTTCTGGCCGCCGAAGTACGGGAACTCGGTGTTCTGGAACGCCGGAGAGTTCAGGTCCTTGGTCGTGGCGGGGAACGCGCCGTTCTTGATGCGGGTCTGCACGCCCGCGCCGGAGTTCGCGTACTCGACGAAGGCGTAGGCGAGTTCCTTGTTCTTGCCGAGCTGAGGCAGGGCGAGCGAGCTGCCGCCGTTCTCGGCGCTGCTGTTCGCGCCCTTCGTCCACTGGGGCAGCGGGGCGGCGCGCC
Source organism: Streptomyces sp. NPDC055400 (assembly GCF_053644375.1). Lineage (NCBI taxonomy): Bacteria > Bacillati > Actinomycetota > Actinomycetes > Kitasatosporales > Streptomycetaceae > Streptomyces > Streptomyces sp. NPDC055400. Next base: position 220,379 of record NZ_JBSHLM010000009.1, read on the forward strand.
AGTCGCCGGCGGCGCCCTTCACACCGGACGCGAAGTTGGCAGGCATCCATGCGCCGGTGGGCAGGGTGGCGATGGTGCCGTCGCCGAGGCCCTTGTACCAGTCGTCGCTCCAGCCGACGACGGGCGCGACGAGCTTCTCGTCTATGAGCTTCTGCCAGGTCTCGGTGTACTTCTTCGCACCGGCGTCGGCGAAGTCGATGCCGACCTTGGTGCCGTCGACCTTGTAGGGGTGCGAACCGGCCTGCCACAGAAGGCTGGTGGTCAGGCCGGCGTCACCCAGGTCGCTCGTGATGTACGCCTTCGGGTCGGCCTTGTGGAGCTTGCGGGCAGCTTCGACGTACTCGTCCCACGTCGTCGGCACAGCGATCTTGTACTTGTCGAAGACCTTCTTGTTGTAGAAGAGCGCCATCGGGCCCGAGTCCATCGGCAGGCCGTAGATGCCGTCCCCGGACTTCACGGAGTTCCAGGGCCCGGGCGAGTACGAGCCGGCGAGCTTGTCGGCGCCGTAGGGCTTCAGGTCGGTGACGGACTTGGTCAGGGCGTACTGGCTGAGCGCGTAGTACTCGAGCTGCGCGACGTCCGGAACGCCCTTTTTCGCGGAGATGGCGTTCTGCAGGGCCTTGTACTGGTCGTTGTTGGTGCCGGCGTTGACCAGTTTGATGTCGACCTTCGGGTACTTCTTCTCGAAGTCGGCGGCGACCTGCTTCAGGGTGGGCTCCCACGCCCACACGGTGACGGTGCCGCCCTTCTTCAGGGCCGCCCGGAGGCCGGCCGAGGAGACATGTTTCCCGCTGGAGCTGTCGTCGTCGGAGCCGCCGCAGGCGGTCGCGCCGAGGACGAGGGCGCAGACAATTCCGGTGCCGCGCAGCAGGCGGCGGGTGTGCTTGGGCATGGCGATGTGTCCACTTCTACGTGGTCCTACGGAGGGATTTCTCAGGGGTGACGCGGGAACTGCCCCACGGCGGCTACTCCTTGACGCTTCCGGCGGCGAGCCCGGACTGCCAGTACTTCTGGAGCAGGAGGAAGGCCGCGACCAGCGGCACGATGGTGAGCAGCGACCCGGTGACGACCAGGTTGAAGACGGCGTCACCGCCGGCCGTGGACGCCTGCTTGTTCCAGCTGTCGAGACCGAGGGTGAGCGGGTACCAGTCGGGGTCCTTCAGCATGATCAGCGGGAGGAAGTAGTTGTTCCAGGTGGCGACCGTTGTGAACAGCAGGACGGTGACCGTGCCGGGTGCGAGGAGCGGCAGCGCGACCTGGAAGAAGGTGCGCAGCTCGCCCGCACCGTCGATACGGGCGGCCTCCATGAGTTCGGTGGGGATCGCCTCGGTGGCGAACACCCACATCAGGTAGAGACTGAACGGCGAGATGAGGGACGGAATGATGACCGCCCACGGGGTGTCGGTCAGACCCAGCTTGCTGAACATCAGGAAGGTCGGAACGGCGAGGGCCGTGCCCGGCACGGCGACGGCACCGATGACGACCGCGAACACGGCACGCTTGCCGGGGAAGGCGAACTTGGCGAGCGCATAGCCGCCTAGGACCGCCAGGAGGGTGGCACCCCCCGCGCCCGCCACCACGTACAGCAGGGTGTTGAGGAGCCAGCGGAGGAAGACGCCGTCGTGGTACGTCAGCGTCTGGCTGATGTTGTCCCACAGGGCGAAATCCCCGTCGAACCACAGGCCGAAGGACCGGGCGAGGCCGTTCTGGGTCTTGGTGGCGCTGATGAGCAGCCACACCAGTGGGAGGAGGCTGTAGAGCAGGACGACGGCGGTGAGCACCGTCAGCAGGACACTGCGCTTGGGGCGCCTTGGTGTGTGGAGGTGGCGGGTGGTGCGCAGTCGCGGGGCACTGGTCTTCAGTGGCGTCGCGGGGCGGGAGGCGGTGGTGGTCGCTCCGGTCAGCTCCGTCATCGGGGGTCACGCTCCCTTGCGCATACCGCGCAGCTGGACGACGTAGGCGACGGCCATGGTGATCGCGCCCATGACGATGGCGACAGTCGCGGAGTAGTTGTGCTGCTGGCCGGAGAAGGACAGCGAGTACGTGTAGTAGTTCGGGGTGTAGTCGGTGGTGATGTCGTTGGGCGCGAGCTTCTGGAGGATCGCGGGCTCGTTGAACAGCTGGAAGCTGCCGATGATCGAGAAGATCGTGGCGATGACGAGTGCGCCGCGTATCGCCGGCAGCTTGATCGCCGATATGACGCGCCACTGGCCCGCACCGTCGATCTCCGCCGCCTCGTAGAGGGAGTGCGGGACGACGCGCAGCGCGGAGTAGAAGATCAGCATGTTGTAGCCGACGAACTCCCAGGTGACGATGTTGCCGATCGACGCGAGGATCAGGCCGGACGAGAGCGGGTCGGGCAGTGAGATGCCGAGCGCGTCGTTGATGTCGCCGACGAGGCCGAAGCGGGTGCCGTACATGAACCCCCACATCAGGGAGGCGACGACGGCAGGCACGGCGTACGGCAGGAAGACGGATATCCGGAAGAAGTCCTTGCCGTAGAGGCGCCCGCTGTCCAAAGCGAGCGCGACGAGCAGGGCGATGCCGAGCATGACCGGCACCTGGACGAGCAGGAACAGGCCGACGCGTGCCACACCGTCCCAGAACTGACCGTCGTGCAGGGCCTGTTGGTAATTGTCGAGGCCCACGAAGTGAGTGCCGCCGATGAGCTGGGTCCGGAAGAGACTGAGGTAGACGGAGTACGCGAGGGGGGCCAGGAACACCAGGGCGAACACCACCGCGAACGGGCCGATGAAGCCCCAGCCGGTCCAGGTCCGGCGTTGCCGCCTCGCCGGCGGCTGTGCCGGGCGCCGCCGGGCGGCCGCCGGCGGGTGAAGCGTCGTCATGTCGTTCCTCGCTCGTCCATCGCGAAACCGGCGCCGTGCGCCGCGCAGGGTCGAGATGTTTGCGTAAACATCACGGACGGCACGAAGCCCTCTGGATGTTATGTTTACGTAAACATCGGGTGGCGGAATGTCTACACTGCCCCCAAGGCGACGGTCAAGAGTCGGCCCGTACGACACGGTGGGAGAGGGAGACGGTGGCAGCAGGGGACAGCACCTCGCCGCAGGGCGTGGCGGAATCCGGGGCAAGGACGACGGACCGGGCTGCCCGCCGGAAGCAGAGCGTGTCCATGGCGGACGTCGCCCGTGTCGCCGGAGTCTCGTCGCAGACCGTGTCCCGCGTCTCGAACGGCTTTCCCGGCGTGAACGAGGAGACCCGGGAGCAGGTGCTCGCCGCCATGAAGGAACTCGGCTACCGGCCCAACAGCGCCGCACGCGCCCTCAAGCGCGGCGAGTTCCGCACCATCGGCGTCATCACGTTCACGCTCTCCACGACGGGCAACATCCGCACGCTGGAGGCCATCGCCACCTCGGCGGCGCAGGAGGGGTACGCGGTCACACTGCTCCCCGTCGCCGTACCCACGCAGGACGAGGTGCGCGGCGCCTTCTCGCGGCTCGGGGAACTCGCCGTCGACGCCGTCATCGTCATCATGGAGGTCCACCTCCTCGACGCGGCCCGCCTGCCTCTGCCGCCGCACATCAACGTCGTCGTGGCGGACTCGGACGCCGGGGACCGCTACACCGTCGTCGACACCGACCAGGCGGGCGGATCACGCGACGCCGTGGAACACCTGCTCGGCCTCGGCCACCGCACGGTGTGGCACCTCGCGGGACCCGAGGAGTCGTATGCCGCACAGCGCAGGACCGACGCCTGGCGCGCGGCCCTGACCGACGCGGGACGCGAGACGCCACCGCTCGTTCGCGGCGACTGGTCGGCGGATTCCGGCTACCGCGCCGGCCTCCGACTCGCCGAACAGGACGACTGCACGGCCGTGTTCGTCGCCAACGACCAGATGGCCCTCGGCCTGCTGAGGGCACTTCAGGAGCGGGGCCGCAAGGTGCCGGGCGACGTGTCCGTCATCGGCTTCGACGACATCCCGGAGTCCGGCTCGTTCCTGCCGCCCCTGACCACCGTCCACCAGGACTTCGCCGAGGTGGGACGCCTCTGCGTGGAAGGGGTGTTGCGGCAGGTCCGCCAGAGCGGGACCGAGCGCGGCACGACGCTCGTGCCCACACGGCTCGTGGTGAGGCAGAGCACGGCGCCGCCGCCCGTAGCGGGAGGGCACATCCCGACTCACCGATGAGAGACGCCCCCTCATGTCGCGGGATCCCCCGGCGACATCGCGCGCCTCGTCGAGTTCTACGAGAAGGCCACAGGGGTGCCCGCGACATGGGTCACCGAGGACTTCGCTGCACTCAACACCCCGAGCGCCACCCTCGCGATCGGCGGCACCGGCTCATCCCGGTTCCGGGCGGGCTGGAGACGTCAGATGGTGGAATCCGCCGTTCCCGGCACGCCGGGGGTACGCGGGCGACCCAGGCGGTCGTGGAGGACCGCGAAGGCTGTGCACGTGAGGGGGAGGGTCAGTGCCGCGGTGACCAGGATGCCGACGATGACGGGGGCGAGGATGCCGGCGTAGTAGGCGGCGAAGAAGTTTCCCGTGGCCTGTTCGAGGACGTTGCGCACGAGGGGGCGCAGTGGCAGGGCGAGCTGCACCACCAACCGGAGCGTCCCGGCGGTGAGCGCGGCCAGCGGCAGTGCGAGGGCGAGGACGCGGGGCGCTCCGGCGCGCGTCCACGTCAGCGACCAGGAACGGCGCAGGGCCGCGCGGGGGCCGAGGCCGTCGGCCGCGGCGGCCGGAGCGAGAGCGAGGGCGAGGCGCAGCAGCACGGCGGCGAACGCGGCCGCCATCGGGGAGTTGGCGACGAGCGTGTGGGGCCAGGATCCGGGTGCCAGGGGCCGCGGGGTGTCGAGTTGTCCGCCGGTGAGGCTCTGTGCCACGAAGACAGCGAGCACCGGCAGGGGCCATACGACCAGGCCGCGCAGCATGTACACGGCGAGCACCGGTCGCAGCCGCGTGGCGAGCGCGGCACGCGACCCGTCTCCCTCCGAGGGCACTTGAGTCCCCGCTTTGACGGCCCGGGAGCACACACTCTGCAGGGCCGCGCTGCCGGTGCCGAGGAGGAGCAGGAAGAGCGGGAGCGTGCCGAGGGCGACCAGGGCCAGACCGGTGTGGTCGTGCAGGTAGGGGTCCTCGACGTGGTGGTACCAGATGCGTTGGTTCCGCATCCGGGTGAAGACAGGCCAGGAGAACGCGAAGATGGCGGCCGTCGTCAGCAGCCCGGTCAGGCCTGACAGGCCGATGACGCGTGCCGTCGCACCCGCCAGAGTCCCCCGGTGCCGCCGCAGGACGGCGAACGCCGTGGCGGTGACTCCGCGTTGCGGATCCGCGCCGGCCGGCGGCGGCGTGCGGTGGTGCTCTGTGGTGCGCATCATGGGGCGAGCCTTCTGTACGTTCCGGGGGCCGTTCCCGGTAGGGACGCGGGGCGAACCGGGCGCGGTTCTCCGTGCCTCTGGCCATGACCGACCTCATGGGCCGCCGCCTCACCGGCGAGAACACCACCTCCTGGCACAACCCCGTGAGGCTCCACCCCCACGGATTCCGGGATGAGGAACGGGAGAAACGACCTCTCACGCGAGCCGTGCCGTACGCCGCGTTCTCCGGCAGGCGTGTGGGGCGTTGTGGCTGAGCGCTTCCGTCGGCCGGTCCGGGCATCCAGCTCGCCGAATCAGTACCGATCGATCACAGCGCCATGACATCGTCCTACGGTGGCTGTCATCGCTGCTTGGGGGGGAATTGTGGAACGACCGGACGACCGCATCGCGTCAGCCCTGCGCTTTTCCACGGAACTCATCGCCTGGGTCGCCACCCCATGGGCGCTGTGGGGACAGTCATGGCTGCTCGCCGTCCTGGCCGTGATCATTCTGATCAGCCTTCCCACTGTCTTCTCAACCCCTGGTGACAAGGCGCAGGTGCTCGTCCCGGTGCCCGGCTCGGTCACGATCCTGCTGGTACTGCTTCAGTTTGCCGCGGCCGTCATTTCCGCATGGCTGGCATGGCCCGTGTGGGCAGCAGTACTCGTTTCGCTGCTGGTTGCTGCGAGCCTCGTCACGGAACGTCCGCGCTGGCGGTGGCTGGTTTCGACGGATCACAAGAGATGAGGACCTGCTCAGCGCACATCGGACTCACCCGAACCGACAACGCCTGGACACTCACCCCGGCCGGCACATGAACAGTGGGGCCGCCCGGCCTCAAGCCGGGTCCCCACTGCAAGGTCTTCATCCGTCCTCTAGGCCCCGCCATCCTGAGCGCCCTCGCCATGATCCCCATCCCGGTCGGGCGCCTCTTCCTCCATGAACGCCGCCGCCGGGCCGGACTCCTCGGAGACCTCGGGAAGAGCCTGTTCGGCCCAGATCACCTTGCCCTGGGGCGTGTACCGGGTGCCCCAGCGCTCGGCGATCTGCGACACGAGGAACAGGCCGCGGCCGCCCTCGTCCATCGTCGCGGCATACCGCAGGTGCGGAGAGGTGCTGCTGCCGTCGGCGACCTCGACGATCAGCGTACGGTCGCGGATCAGCCGTACGTGGATCGGCTCGGAGGCGTAACGGATGGCGTTGGTGATCAGCTCGCTCAGGACCAGCTCCACGCTGAAGGCCAGCTCGGACAGGCCCCACTCGTCGAGCTTGCGGGCCACCGCGTCGCGCATCCCCGCCACGGCGGCCGGGTCCAGCGGCACGTCCCAGTCGGCGATCCGGTCGCGCGGCAGCCCCCGGGTGCGGGCGATCAGCAGGGCGACGTCGTCCTTGGGACGCTCGGGCAGCAGCTCGTCGAGCACTGCCTGGCAGCTCTCCTCGGGTGACCTGTCGGGGTGACCCGACAGCGCTTGACGCAGCAGCTCCATGCCCACGTCCAGATCGCGCCTGCGGTCCTCGATGAGGCCGTCGGTGTACAGGACGAGCTGGGCGCCCTCCGGAAGGTCCAGCTCGGCGGTCTGGAACGGCAGTCCGCCCAGACCCAGGGGCGGCCCGGTCGGCAGATCCAGGAAGGTGACAGTGCCGTCGGGGAGAACAAGCGCCGGCGCCAGGTGCCCGGCACGCGCCACGACACAGCTGCGCGTCACCGGATCGTAGATCGCATACAGACAGGTGGCGCCCACGATGCCCGTGGCGCTCTCCGCATCCGACTCGTCCTGGTCGATACGGCCGACGAGGTCGTCCACGTGGCTCAGCAACTCGCCGGGCGGCAGATCGAGCGAGGAGAAGTTGTGCACCGCGGTCCGCAGCCGGCCCATGGTGGCGGCGGCGTGCAGGCCGTGCCCGACCACGTCGCCGACGGCCAGCGCGACCCGGCTGCCCGACAGCGGAATCACGTCGAACCAGTCGCCGCCCACGCCCGACTGAGCGGGGAGGTAGCGGTAGCCGACGTCGAGGGCGCTCTGTTCCGGCAGGGCTCGCGGCAGCAGGCTGCGCTGGAGGGTCACCGCGAGGGCGTGCTCGCGGGTGTAGCGGCGGGCGTTGTCGATGCTGACCGCTGCTCGGGCCACCAGTTCCTCGGCGAGCGACACCTCCTCCTCGTCGAAGGGCTCGTGCTGCTTGGAGCGCCAGAAGTTGGCCATGCCCAGCACGACGCCGCGGGCCTGGATCGGGGCGGCGATGAGGGTGTGAATGCCGTAGTCCATGATCCTCTTGGTGCGCTCCGGGTCCTGCGCGTGCCAGCCCGTGGCGGTCGACAGGTCGGTCACCAGCTCGGCGTGGCCGCTCCCGTAGCCGCGGGCCTGGGGGGTGGACGGCAGGAAGTCGATCAGCCTGCCCGCCTCGTAGAGCGGGTGGTCGTCCCGGATGCCGTACACGGCCGTACGCCGCATGTCTGTCGCGGTGCGGGCCGGTTCCTCACCGTGCAGTACGGCGTCGGCCAGGTCCACGGTGACGAAGTCGGCGAAACGCGGGACGGCGACCTGCGCCAGCTCGTCGGCGGTGCGCAGGACGTCCAGGGTGGTGCCGATGCCCAGCCCCGCGTCGTACAGCAGCTTGAGCCGCTCCCGCGCGGTCTCCGCCCTGCCGGTCACCGCCCGCAGCTCGGTGGAGTCGCGCAGCGTCACCACGGTCCCCACAGGCCCGCCGCCGGGCTCCGTGTGCCGCTGGTTGACCGCCAGCAGCCGTTCTCCGGCGAAGTGCACCTCGTCGGTGACCTCGCGCCCGGAGGCGAGCAGCGCCGCCGTCTCGGGGTCGAGGCTCGACAGCTCCGACACGAGCTGTCCCTCGGCATCAGGGGGCAGCTCCAGGAGCCGTCTGGCCTCGTCGTTCGCCAGCAGCAGCCGCCCGCCGCCGTCGACGATCAGCACCCCTTCGCGCACGGAGTGCAGCACCGTGTCGTGGTGGTCGTACATGCGGGTCATCTCGTCCGGGGCCAGGCTGTGGGTCTGCCGTCGCAGCCGTCGGCCCACCAGTGCCGTGCCCGCGGTGGCCACCGCGAGCGCCCCGGCGCCGGCGCCCAGGATGATCGGCAGTTGCCGGGTCACCTGACTGGCCACGTTCTTGACCTTCATCCCCGCTGAGACGAGCCCCACGACCTTGCCGTCGGCGTTGTCGATGGGGACGGTGGCCTGGACCTCCCGGCCGAGTGGGCCCTTCACACTCTCCGTGTACACCTTCCCCGCGAGCGACGGCCCGATGGTGCCCACGAACTGCTTTCCGATCAGGTTCGGCAGGGGGTGGGTGTAGCGGACGCCTTTGGTGTCCAGGACCACGATGAAGTCGACGCCCGAGGCCTTGCGCGCCGCCTCCGTGAGCGGCTGGAGAATCTTGCTCGGGTCGGGGCTCTCCAGTGCGGCCACGACGCCGGGAGAGTGCGCGAACGTCTGTGCCACGGCGACGGAGCGGCGCTTGGCCTCGGTGTTGGTGTCCCGGTCCGACTGGAGGACCAGGGCGAAGACGCCAGCGACCACGAGCAGCACGACCAGCGCCACCTGGAGGACGAACACCTGCCCGGCTACGCTTCGCGGGCTTCTGCTGACCAGGGACTTGAACGAAAGGCTTCTCAAGTCGGCGAAACGATTCGCCATGTGACCTTTTTAGCACTGGCCATCCTGAGCGGCCACAGGCCGCACCTCCCAGGGCATGGAATCGCGGGATGCGCGGCGGGGACGGACCCGGCCTCTGACAGCCTGTCTCGGGCGCGGGAGTCCGATCACACGCGAGGCGGTCTCCGGCGGGCCGAAGCGGCCAGCCGGGTGGCGAGCGACTCGGCGGGTCCCCGCGGTTTTTGCGGCCGTTCGATGACGACCGGCCGGTCGAGCGGCGCGAGCACGGCGGGCAACCTGTCGAGCCGCTCCACGTGCAGCTCAACGCGGATCCAGGGCTCGAGGTCCCGGATCCCCCTCCGCGGTGCGAGGAGGGGGAGCTCTGCCACCGTCGCGACGCCGGCGGTAGTCGCGAGCGGATGTGCTCGGCCGTTCCCTGGACGCGCAGGGTCACCTCGTGGCGCGGCACGGAGCCGTCGCGAGCCCCGACAGGACGCGCCGGGCCGGGTCGTGATCGGCGGGCGGTTCGAACGAGCCGGGCAGGGCCCGCGCGTCGGTGATGCGGTCCAACCGGAACGTCCGGTCCTCGCCGATCGCGGGATCCGTGCCCGTCACGTACCGCCAGAGGGAATGGGCGACCAGCCCGTACTGGGTCGGCACGCGCTCGCTGCGCCGTCCGTCGCAGGCGGTATACCGGATGTCGAGCCTGGGGTCGCGCCGCTGGGGCATCGGCGCGGTCGCCCAGGGCGAAGGACAGCTCGTAGTGGCCGCAGGACCGGGCTGCCGGGCCCTGGAGTCCGGCGACTCCGGGACGGGGCTGCGTGCGGACACCACCTCGATGGCATCGAACCAGGGCCGCGAACCGCTTACGCCTCTCGTCGGTGTCCAGGTCGTGCCCGTGTCCAACGTCCGCAGCCACGCCTCGTCCCGCGCCTCGGCACTCACCGCGCCGAGAAGGCGCGCATCGCTGGACCAGGGTGCAGCGCCCCATGCCACGCCGGACCGCGCGCCCGTGACCGCGCCAAGGGCCATCACCGCGTCGTCCATGTCCCCTTCGAGGAACAGAAAGTACGCCTGTACCAGCACAGCGCTCACCGAACCGTCCCCTTGGAGGCTCTCCCCCAATTCCCGACGCCGGTCCCGCCACAACTCGGCAAGGGCCGCACAGGGCTCGGGGCCGTCGGTGCGCCGGGTGATCCATGAGAGTCTGCGGGCGAAACACCGGGTGCGGGAACGCAAATGAGGACGGGACGGCATGGAACCAGCGGAGCGGCCGGACACGCGGAGCGCGGTGCCCGAGGGGCTCGGTGCGGCGATACGAGATACGGCCGAGGAGATAGCCACACTGCTGCGCGCGGGCGCCGACATGGGGCTTCGGGTGCCGGGGTCGCGGTGGAGCGTCGGGGAGGCGGCCGCACATCTGGCGCTGGCCAACGAGCTGATGGCGGACATCGCGGCGGGACATGCGCGCAGTTACGGAGACGGCACACCGCAGAGTCTTGCCACCGCCAACGAGCAGGCCCTCGCCGCGTTCGGTGAGCGGCAGGCCGAGCCGCTGGCCGGGATGATCGTGGAGCAGGCCGCCGCATGTCTGAGGGCGCTGGAGGAGCAGGCCACGGAAGGGACTGTGGTCAGTCCGCTGGGTCCGATGGGGCCGGATGTGCTGGGCTCGTATCTGCTCACGCACATGCTGGGACACGGATACGATCTCGCCCGCGCGCTGGGACATGCGCACATGATCGACCGACAGCGGGTGCGGCTGACGCTGCCCTTCATGCTGACGGCGATGCCACGGGTGACCGACGCGTCCGGCACGGCCGGGCTGAGCGTCCGCTACGCGATCCGCCTGTGGGGTGGCGGCCGGTTCGACGTGCGGGTGGCCGGGGGCGCGGTATCGGTCGGCGAGCGACTGCCGGGGCGCGCGGACTGCACCATCCTCATCGAGCCGGTCACCTTTCTCCTGATGGCGCTCGGGCGCCGTGGCCAGTGGGGCGCCCTCGCTCAGGGCCGCATCCTGGTCGGGGGGCGCAAGCCCTGGCTCGCTCCGCGCTTCCCGGCTCTCTTCAAGGCACCCTGACCACGATGGACCGCGGGGTCGAACCCCGGCTGCGGCGCGGGAGCAATGCGCCGGGGATCCCCGCCGGGCAGCGGCCGTGGCAGGCGTTCGGCTCGGTGCACTCGGTGTTGCCGGGCGACGACGCCCTCGAGGTGGCCGTCAGGCTGCTGTTCCACCGGTACGAGCACCCGGAGAAGCCGGCTCCCGCGCGCGTGTCCGACTGCGGACAGCTGATGCGGCAGCCCGAGCGCACACGGCCCCGGTCGCGAGGCACACGCGCCGGACTGGCTCCAACTCCTCTACCCCAGCAAGGGAACAAGCAGTCTGACGATCCCGCTCCACGACGCGGCGATGTGAACAGATGCGGGTGTCTGCAGAAGGCAGGGCTGGCGCGTTTCGGCCCCGATCGGCTGCACAGGCGTTCTCAGTCTGCGGGTGCCGGTTCGGCGGGCCGGGCCGTGAAGAAGCGGACGATGTCTTCCGCCGCGGTTGGGGACAGCATCATCGCCTGGACCCGTGCGGACATTTCGGCGATCGGGTGAATCCTGGTGAACATCACCTCCTCGTACGTACGGATCGCCGCGTCCGGGTCGGCAGGGTTGGCGGCGAGTTGGCCGGCGAGTTCGGCGGCGTCGAGCATGGCCTGGTTGGCGCCCTCGCCGACCGGCGGCATGAGGTGCGCGGCGTCGCCGATGAGGGTGACGCCCGGCCGGCTGGACCAGCGCGTACCGATGGGCATCGTTTCGATCGAGCGCGCCGTCGGCGCGCTGTCGCCGGCCTCGATGAGTGCGGTGAGGCGTGGGTCCCAGCCACCGAACATGTCCAGCAGAGCGCGCTTACTGCGGTATGTGTCGATGGGTCGATCCTCCGCGTGCAGCGAGATCCCGACACGTAGGCTGCCGTCCCCCAGGCGTTGCGCTGCCAGGATCTGATTCACGCCGACGCACCACAGGTTCCCGGGGCCGACCAGCTCGGCGAGATCCGGACGACGCCGGTTCACGTCTTCGATGTTCAGCTCTACGAGGGTGGCCACATAGGACAACGGGACGTCGGTCAGCAGCGACCGGACGATCGAGCGCGCGCCGTCCGCGCCGATGAGGATGTCGCAGCCGGTTCGGTGGCCGCCATGGAACGTCAGTTCCCAGCCCCCGTCAGCTCGCGGGGTTGCCGCGACAAGCCGGCGTCCCCAGACAACGGCGTCGCCGGGCAGGGAATCGAGCAGAAGATCACGCAGTGTGCTCCGGTCAATCTCGGGACGTCCGGAGAATGAGCCAGGTTGCGGCTCATGGTGTACCAGGGTCCGTCCGGCCGGGTCGACGATGCGATGTTCCTCGCCGTCGGGCCGCGCCTCCGACCGGAACCGGCCGGCGAGACCCGCCTCGGCCAGGGCCCGTTGCCCGGACTCCGGGTGCAGGTCGAGCGCGCCGCCCTGCGGCCGCGCGGACCGGCTTTCCTCGCGCTCGTACACGACCGCATCGATGCCGTGCTGATGCAGGATCCGTGCCAGCGTCAGCCCGCCAAGGCCGCCACCAGCGATCGCAATTCGCATGCCCACTCCCCCGTTACCGTACACTGTCCTCATGGATACACCGTACGGTAGCGAAGCGTTGCCTGTTTGGGAACGGCCCGAACCTCAGCCCCGGGCGGCGCCGGTGCCGTTGAGCCGCGAGAAGATCGCCGCTGCGGCGATCCGGCTTGCCGACGCGCACGGCCTCGATGGCCTGTCGGTTCGCAAGATCGCCAAAGAACTCGGCGTCGGCCCTATGCGGCTCTACGACTATGTGATCAACAGGTCCGAACTCCTCGATCTGATGGTCGACGTCGTCTATGCCCGGATCGCGGAGGTAGGCCAGCAGTCCGCGTGGCGCGCCACGGTACTGGCCATCGCCCACGCGACCCGCGATGCCGCCCTTGATCACGAGTGGTTTTCCGACCTGCTCGGCGGAAGGCCGCACTTGGGACCTCACGCGCTCGCCGTGGGCGAAGCGACCGCGGCGGCGCTGAGCCAGGCCCCCGGCGTGCGCGGCATCGACGATCTCCAGCGGGCTTTGGGCGCCCTCAACGCCTTCATCATCGGAGCGGTCCGCAGAGAGGTCACCGAGCGGCGCACCACCCGCTCCACCGGCACCGATGAAGCCGCCTTTCAGGCCAGCCTCGGCCCCTACCTCACACGCATGCTGAAAACCGGCAGGTACCCCACCGTCGCCCGGCTCGTCATCGAGGGGGCCCACCTCAACGCCGAGGAAACCTTCAACCACAACCTGATCACCGTCCTGGACGGCATCACCAGCCGACCCCGCACGTGACCGACCGCTCTGCGGCCGGCAACCCGGCGGCCGACTGGAGCCGATGCGCGGTGACCACACCTGGCCGAAGGCGAACTGGAGCACGAGCCCCAGCCCTTCGGTCATGCAGACGCGGCCACGGCTCACCACAGATCACGCGGCCGGCCGGTCCGGCCGGCATCCCGGCCCCCGCGTGGCCCGCTGCCGTCAGATGTGCCGCAGCCGGGCCGTACCGCTGCATCCCCGGCCGCACTGCGGTCTCACCTGAAACCGAATTCTGGCGCTACGTCAGAAACTCCGAGACATGCACGAAACGCAGCGATTCCACTCGATCAGCAGCCTGATGTCACACCTTGAGTTGTCCCGAAATGACAGCTGATGAGCCGATTATTACGTTCGTTGAATGTCGGCTGTTTAGCTGGCGTCTCTGAGACAGGGAGGATTGACATGCCCACGCGAACCTTTGCCGTGTCCGCCGCCATGGTAGGCGCAGCGGTCCTTGCCACCGCCGGCATCACCTATGCCGCGCAATCCGAATCGACCCAGGCCGCGCCGCCGGCCAAACAAGCCGCGCTGCCGGCCAAACAAGCCGCACCGCCGGCAAAGCGGGCCGCCCCGCCCGTCAAGCAGGCCGCCCCCGCGGAGGCTCCCGCCGGTACTGACAGCACTCAGGGCAGGGGGGACGAGGGCCGTGGCCACGAGGACCGTGGTCACGGCGGCAAGCGGTGGGGGAAAATCCACTTCAACGAACGGACGTACTCCGCCAGCACGGAGGGCTGCATCCCCGCTGCCAGTGGGCTGGGCTCAACCAGCTTCAGCATCGACAACGACAGCGACAGGACCGTTGAGGTCTACCGCGGGTTCAACTGCGACAACGGTTCACCGGTGGCCACGGTCGGCCCCTACGGCAGGACTTATGGTGTCGCTCCCCGGACAGACCACGGGAGCGGCCTCGGAGGCGTCTTCGTCGAGGACGCGGTCGTGGGCAGTTTCCGGGTGATCGGCGACCACGACGAGTGGTGACACCACCAACCCGAGCACGGGGGATCGCCGGCCCGTCGGAATCGGGCCGGCGATGGCTCGTCCCGCCGGCGTCGGACCGCCGCTGCGGACACGGGGAGCGGGACGCTGATCCCATGGGCGAAACACCGGCCGCGAGATCCGTGCCGCGCTTCCAGGGCCGGGCGCTGGATCGCCCTCACCGCCCCCTCCCCCGCCCCACCTGCCCGACGGCCCGGAGCCGCGCGAGCTGCTCGCGCGTCGGCACCGCGCCCGCTGGTGCAGCCGCGAAATACCCGGCCTCCTCCTTGACCTGGGCCCGGCTCGCCGACGAGCGCCGGCGGGTCCATCGGTGAGCGTGACCGGACTGCGCCGGGTCCCGATCGAGGGGCGGGCTCAGGGAGGCCGCCCCTCGCGGGCTAACCCGCGCTTCCGCGGGTCACGTGCACACCTGCGCCGACCGTGGCCACTTGGGTGCTGCCGTAGCCGGCGCACTCTCCGTATTCCTTGACCCACTTGGTTGAACCGGACAGCGATCCGGAGGACGGTCCGCCGAACGTGACGTCGTACCGCGGCTGCTGGTCACAGCTGGGCACGTTGTAGTACTCGATGAAACCCGCCTGGGAGGCCTTCAGGTTGCCGGAGCCGGCGGGCAACTTGTAGGTGCCGACGGGGATCCGCTGTCCATTGTTGGTGTCGACGACGGTGCCCGACCAGGTATCCGTGCCGACCTGGGCGATCTCGACGCGGAAGGTGTGTCCGTACACGGCGTCGAAGTCCACTCCGCAGCTGACGCCGGCGCCGCCGTCGGCCCCGTCCGAACAGTTGGCGTGGGTACTTGTCGTGCCGCTGATGAAGGAGGAGAACACCCCGCGCAGGCGCTGGTGCCCGTTCGCATCCGGCCGAGGCTGCAGTCCTGCGTACCCGATGTCGCTCTGTCCGGTGAACCCGTACTGCATCGCGAAGTAGGTCCCGGATACATGGGCGGTGCCGGTGTTCACGGTGATCGGGAAGTTGAGGGACGTCAGTCCCTCACTGGGAGCCCCGCTCACCGTCCACGACAGTAGTTCGTTCCCGCCGAAGGTCTGCGCCTGTGCGCCAGGTGCCGCGATGAACGGGACGAGTGCGGCGATGGCTGCTACCGCAATGCGTGTCGACGCTCGTTTCATCTGATGCTCCTCAAGGGGGTGTTGAAGGTGAGCGGGGCCGTGCACGTCTGGGCACCGCCTTCTCGCATGAGTGCTGGAGGGGTGACGAGCAGAAGGCCACCACCGACCATGAATCGGCGTGCACCTGACAAGGTCGATCCAGTCGCGCGTGCTGCCGCTTGCCCCCGAAGGGGCACTGCAGCGACAGCCGCATCACCAGTGGGCACGTTCTTCGTCCGACAGAACTTGCAGCCCAATTGCCTGCGGAAGACTATGGCGCCCCGCCCAAGGGGTGTCAATACATGCTCGCAAGCGTGCGACTCCAAGCAGAATCAATCATCGAGGTGGCAGTCAGTCCACCACCGGGCAGTTGGGCCCCGCACGTCGATCAGCCGGGAGTTGAAGTCGATCGGCACCGGCGGCTCAGGGAGTAGAAAAGTCCCTCGCCTTCTTGCTCTCGGGCGGGAGCCCGGGGAGCGCGCGCCCCTCCCGCCGCGAGCGGCGGGCAGACGCGCGTGCGGCGCGGATGTCCGCGCGGCGCCGACGTCCTGCCCGCCCCGGCCAGGGCGACCGGCCTCACCCGCCCGGCCGGCACCTCCGCTCGATGTGGCAAGCTCAGCGTGCCCCAGCGGGGTTGGCGTCCTCGCCCAGGTAGGTTCCGTATCCCTCGGCGACGAGCGGGCCCTCGAAGATCAGCACCTCGTTGACCAGTCCGCCCTTCTGGTTACGGTAGTTGATGACCAGGCAGTCCACGCCGACGTAAGATCCGACCACCTCGAACTGCAGGTCCGGGATGCGCCGCAGGCCCTCCGCCCAGTAGGCGCGCAGCGCGTCCTTGCCGCGAATGACCCCGTCATTGCCGAGCAGTTGAGCGGCCACCGGCGACCGGAACGTCACGTCGTCAGCGAAGTGCGACAGCAGAGCGTCCAAGTCGTGCGCGTTCCACGCCGTCACCCAGGAATCGACGAACGCCCGCGCTGACCCATGATCCATGGGCGCATGATGCCCTTCCCCTCAGAACCGGTCCCGGCGAAGGCCGCCCAACGATCACCAGACCCCAGCGCCCCGCAGTACGAGCAACGCCACGACCACAGCCGCCACGACCACGGCTGCACCGGACGCCGTCCGCTCCCCATCACCGTCCCCGTCGCCGCGACAAGGCAGCCGCGAGGGCCATCGCTCCCCGTCTGCCGGGGGGCGGGCCGGCGGGGCCCAGTGCCAGAACCGCCGTCGCGGTCACCAGCGGGACCGGGAGCAGCAGGCCGCACAGCGCCTGCTCGGGCCGACCGCATGCGCAGACCACCAGGGCCATTCGGAGGCCTCTGCTGTGGCGGCTGCCGTCGGCCTGCCCCACGCCGGGCAAAGTGGACATGTCACCGCACGCCCCGTGGCGACAGGGCTCTGGGAGGACCGTATGACCGCTTCGTCACCCGCCACCGACACACCTCCGGCCCGGTACGACGACCTGCGGGCGCTGGTGATCAACTGCACCCTCAAACGCTCACCGGAGACGAGTAACACCCAGGGCCTGATCGACCGCAGCACCGCAATCATGGAAGCCCAGGGAGTCCACGTCGACGTCGTCCGGGCCGTCGACCACGACATCGCCACGGGCGTGTGGCCCGACATGACGGAGCACGGCTGGGAGACCGACGCCTGGCCGGACCTCTACCGTCAGGTCATGGCCGCCGACATCCTCGTGCTGGCCGGACCGATCTGGCTGGGCGACAACAGCTCCGTGACGAAGCAGGTGATCGAACGCCTCTACGCCTGTTCCAGTCTCCTCAACGATGCAGGACAGTACGCCTATTACGGCCGTGTCGGAGGCTGCCTGATCACTGGCAATGAAGACGGCGTCAAACACTGCGCGATGAATGTCCTCTACAGCCTGCAACACCTGGGTTACACCATCCCTCCCCAGGCCGACGCCGGATGGATCGGTGAGGCCGGCCCCGGCCCGTCCTACCTAGACCCGGGCTCCGGCGGCCCCGAAAACGACTTCACCAACCGCAACACCACGTTCATGACCTGGAACCTGCTGCACCTGGCCCGGGCATTGAAAGATCTCGGTGGCATCCCCGCTTACGGCAACCAGCGCGCCGCCTGGGACGCCGGCTGCCGCCACGACTACGAAAACCCGGAACACCGGTAGCGGCACCCGCAGGGAGACGGACCATCTCGCCCCGGCGTCGGTCAGATGCCGTGCCCGCCATGAACGCCCGCACACCCCGGCACCAGCCGCCCTCGTCCCGTCTGCCCACCGCACACTCGGACCCCAGGAAGCGGCCCGTCCCACGGCTCACCACAACGCGGCGCTTCCTGCCGGGAAAACAGGAAAGCGCCGCTCCCATGACCGCGTTCGAGCTCGCGTCCAGCACGCCTTCGCTCGGATGAAGGGCTGAAATAGCCCGTGTGACTGGCGAATCAATGGTGAAAGTGCGCACTGCGCCCTGCTCAACAGCCTTTAGTCGCGCGCCCAGCCGAGTTCCTCCTCAGTCTGCGCCGGCGCCGCAACTCCGACGTTGCCGTCATGTTCCATGCGACCGAGCAACTGCCCCTATTCCTGCGCTCCTTCGCGGCCGATCTTCGGTTCGAGTCCGACCCGGCGCGGGGGCGTGCGAAGTTCCCATTTCTCGCTGCGTCGACCACTGAGTCCTGGGATCGACCAGGCCTCCCACGCAGAGAGATACCTGCCCGGAAAACCGCAGTCGCAGAGGATCCCGGGTGCGGCATAGGAGCCCTCACCTGTCCCGACCCCGGGCATCCCGCGAGCCCATCAGGCCGGCGGGAAGTGCATTCCGATGATGAAGGGAGCCCGGCCGCACGTCAGTCGATCCCGCAGCCGAACCGCACAAGGCCACGTTCAGGCTCCATCCCTATCGACATCCACCCATGAACCGTGCGGCGGGGGCGTCCATCGGTCCGCGCGACCGAGCCAGCATTGATGGCAATACATCCCATATCGTAACAAACAGGACACGACATTATGTCCGCTTTTGAGAAAAGAAGCATATTTTCGCATCATTAGCCGCGTACGCGACGCTACACACATATCGCTCGTCATTCACGCGAAATATGGCACTCTGACACGCAATCGAGCGGCATTCCAGCCCGCGTCCCATTCAGTGAACCGTGTCACACGGACGGACGCGCGCCCCGAGCCCTGCTGAGCCCACTTCCCTTCTGCACAAAGAAGGTTGGGCTTTTTGATCAAAGAGAGCGGCAGGTTCCGGTCGGCCGAGACAGGGCTCTCACATTCCGTTCTCGGAATTCTGGCCTTGTTCTGTGCGCTCTTTCTCGCCTAATGTCACCGTCAATCCGGATGGAACGCCGAATCCTGCCGCTATCCGGATTCCCTCCCACCCACTCGGTTACGCACGGCAGGAGCGGGGGACCCAGGTAAGCCGCCGATCCGGTTTCCGGAACGGCTCGGGGTGAAGTCGCATTCGCCGTGCGACCGGACATCTCCCGTCCGAACCCGACAGCTCACCTCGCAGGCGACGGAGAGGAACTCGTCATGCCCTCAAAGGGAAAGCACCGCCGCACCAAGTCCATCTCGCTCACCCGGGGCATAGCCGCCGCAGGCACGGGCGCGGCTGTGCTCGTTCTTCCGGTGCTCGGCGCGACCAGCGCCGGCGCGGCGCAGGCCGCCCCGGCCGCAAAGAGCGCCGCGGCCCCCACGACGTACGTCGTCACCGCGGGCGACTCCCTCGTCAAGATCGCTCGAGAGCACTCTCTGAGCGGCGGCTGGAAGAAGCTGTACCAGGACAACCGGGCCACGATCGGTGACGACCCGGCTCTGATCCACCCCGGTGTCAAGCTCACGCTCGGCAAGAAGAGCCCGGCCGAGCCCGCAGCCACCAGGGCGTCCGCCGAGCGGGCCGACCGCTCCGAGCAGCGGACCACGCTCGCCGCTGCCCCGGCCAAGAAGTCGTACACCAACGACCTCGACGGCTGGATCAAGGAGTCGCTCGACATCATGGCCAAGCACAACATTCCCGGCTCCTACGAGGGCATCCACCGCAACATCATGCGCGAGTCCTCCGGCAACCCGCTGGCCATCAACAATTGGGACTCCAACGCTGTCGCTGGAACCCCGTCCAAGGGGCTCCTGCAGGTCATCGACCCCACGTTCACCGCGTACCACGTGCCCGGCACGTCGATGAACAGCTACGACCCGGTCGCCAACATCACCGCCGCCTGCAACTACGCGGCCGACAAGTACGGCTCGATCGACAACGTGAACGGCGCGTACTGACAGTCGGCTCCAGCTCGGAGGACGCCGCGGTCCACTCCGTCCGAACGGAAGCCCGACGTCTGCCAGATGAAGCACATCGATGATGCCGTGGCCCTGAAGTCCCGTAAGCATGACGGGACTTCAGGGCCGTTTTACGTCCTGTCCAACCCCTTGCGCGCCAACACCCCCGTGCATATCCTCCCCGCGAATCGAAGCGCTTCGACACGATGGAGAGAGACAGCATGGCAGACCCACACCCGGTCATCCCCGGGTTCCACCCGGACCCCAGCGTCTGCCGCGTCGGCGACGACTACTACCTCGCGTGCTCGAGCTTCGAGTACGTCCCCGGGGTTCCGCTCTTCCACAGTCGCGACCTGGTGCGCTGGCGGCAGATCGGCAACGTCCTCGACCGGCCCGGCCAGTTGCGGCTGCCCTGGGACACACCCTCCTCCGCCGGGATCTACGCGCCGACGCTGCGCCACCACGACGGCCGCTTCTGGCTGGTCGTCACCAATGTGAGCCTGGGCGGCGGCAATCTGCTCGTCTCCGCGACCGACCCGGCGGGCCCCTGGTCGGACCCGGTCCCGCTGCCCGGCGTCCCCGGCATCGACCCGGATCTCGCCTGGGACGAGGACGGCGCGTGCTGGGTCACGGTCGCCGGGATCTCCCAGGTCCGCATCGACCCGTACACCGGCGAGACGTTCGGCGAGCCGCGCCCTCTGTGGTCCGGCACGCCGGGCGCCAAGGCCCCGGAGGCGCCGCACCTGTACCACGTGGGCGACTACTGGTACCTGCTGATCGCCGAGGGCGGCACCGAGCGCGGGCATGCCGTCTCCGTGGCCCGCGGCCCCGCGCCCACCGGCCCCTTCGAACCCTGCCCGGCCAATCCGGTCCTGACCCACCGCAGCACCGACGAACCCGTCCAGAACACCGGGCACGCCGATCTGGTGCAAGCGCCCGACGGCACGTGGTGGATGGTGTTCCTCGGGGTGCGGCCGCGCGGCGGCACCCCCGGCTGGCACGTGCTCGGCCGCGAGACCTTCCTCGCGCCGGTCACCTGGGAGGACGGCTGGCCGGTCGTCGGCCCGCCGGCGACGGCCGGACCCGCGCCCGCCTGGGCCGAACCCTTCACGGACGACTTCGACGACGCCGATCTGCGGCCCTCCTGGATCTCGCTCCGCCACCGCTCCCCGCGGCACTGCACCACGAAGGAACGGCCGGGCCGGCTGACGCTCCATGCCCTCGGGGGCGGCCCCGACGCCACCGACCTCACCTTCGTGGGTCACCGGCAGCAGCACCTCTCCTGCCGCGTCCGCGCCCACCTCGACCCCGCGGACGGCACCGGCGGCCTTGCGGTCCGGCTCGACGAGGGGCACCACTACGAGATCGAGGCCGACGCCGCCGAAGTACGGGTGATCGCCCGTGTCGGACCACTGCGTACCGTGGTGGCCTCCGCGCCCCGGGCGACGTCCGACGGACCGCTCGTGCTCGGCGTCGACGTGACCCCCACGGACAGCCCGCGCGACGCGCGCACCGGCCCGGACACGCTCGCCTTCGGCGTCGAGGAGCCGGACGGCACGTTCACCGCACTCGCGGCCCTCGACGGCCGCTATCTGTCGACCGAGGTGGCCGGCGGGTTCACCGGCCGCGTCATCGGCATGTACGCCGCGACCGGCACCGTCCACTTCGACTGGTTCCGCTACGAGCAGCTCTCCATCTGAACCCGACCGCTGACCGGGACCACCGACCTCAGCCGCTGAAAGGGACCCGTATGAGACAAGCACGGAGCCGCAGACGCCGCGCCGGACGGGTGGCGGGCCTCTTCCCGGCCTTACTCGCCATCGCCGGCACCTCCCTGACCGGGGCCGTGGCGGCCACCCGCCCCGCTCCTGCTAGCGCGCGGCCGGCAAGGTCCCCTGGCGGGTCCGGCTGCGCCGCGACCGCGCAGCGTGCGCGGTTCGTCCTTGAACGCGGTGGCGATCTGCTGCCGAAGGGCATGCTCACGGGGGCGGTGAAGGGGTGACCATCGCACATGAAGGCCGCCTGCTGTACGGCGGCGACTACAACCCCGAGCAGTGGCCCGAGGAGGTGTGGGCCGACGATGTCCGGCTGATGAAGGAGGCATGCGTCACCTCGGTGACACTCGGCGTCTTCTCCTGGGCAAAGCTCGAACCGACGCCGGGGGCACGGGAGTTCGGCTGGCTGGACCGGCTGATGGACCTGATGCACTCGCACGGCATCGGTGTCGTCCTGGCGACGCCGACCGCGTCACCGCCGCCGTGGCTGGGGCGGCTGCACCCAAAGACCCTGCCGCGCGACGAGAACGGGCAGACCGTGTGGTGGGGCTCACGCCAGCAGTTCGCGCACTCCTCCAGCACGTACCGCCGCCATGCCGCCGCGATCACCGAGGACCTCGCGATCCGCTACGGACACCACCCCGCCCTGCGGATGTGGCACATCAACAACGAGTACTGCACCTTCGACTACGGCGACGAGGCGGCGCACGCCTTCCGCGACTGGCTGCGCGCGAAGTACGGCACGCTGGACGCCCTCAACGAGGCCTGGGGCACGGCCTTTTGGAGCCAGCACGTGGGGACGTGGGCGGACGCGATCCCGCCGCGCCGCGCCCAGTACCTGCACAATCCGGCGCAGGTCCTCGACTTCCGCCGCTTCACCTCGGACGCGCTGCTGGAGTGCTACACGGCCGAGCGGGACATCGTGCGACGGCACTCCCCCGCCCGCGTCCCGGTCACCACCAACTTCATGCCGTTCTGGATCGGCCAGGACGCGTGGGCGTGGGCGGAGCGGGAGGACGTGGTGTCGGTCGACGTGTACCCGGACCCGCGGGACCCGCTGGGCGGTCAGTACAACGCGATGATCGCCGATATGACGCGCAGCCAGGCACGCGGCCCCTGGATGGTGATGGAGCAGGCGGCGGGGCCGGTCAACTGGCGCGGCGTGAACCACCCCAAGCCGCGCGGCCTGAACCGGCTCTGGTCGCTGCAGACGGTGGCGCGCGGCGCCGACGCCGTCTGCTACTTCCAGTGGCGGCAGTCCCGGCAGGGCGCCGAGAAGTTCCACTCGGGGATGGTCGGCCACGCGGGCGAGGAGGGCCGCGCGTTCGCCGAGGTGAAGCAGATCGGCGCGGAACTGGCGGAGCTGGGATCGCAGGTCGCGGGTACTCGTATCGCCGCCGATGTCGCCGTGCTGCACGACTGGCACTCCTGGTGGGCCGACCGCCAGGACGGCAGGCCGTCGGCACACGTCGCGTACGAGGAGGTCGTGCGGGCCTGGCACCGTGCCCTGTGGGAGGCACATCTCGCCACCGACTTCGCGCACCCCGAGCACGACCTGTCCTCCTACAAGTTGGTGGTCGTGCCGCACCTGTACCTGCTCACGGACGCGGCGATCGAGAATCTCCTGGCGTATGTGCGCGGCGGCGGCACGCTCGTGTCCGGGTTCTTCACCGGGGTCGCCGACGCGGACGACCGGGTGCGGCCCGGCGGCATGGACGCGCGGCTGCGCGCGCTGTTCGGGATCCGTACGGTGCACGAGTGGTGGCCGCTGGACCCCGACGAGAGCGTGGACTGCGGGCAGTTCACCGGCACCCTGTGGTCGGAGGAGCTGACGGCCGAACCCGGCACGGAGGTCAGTGCCGTGTACCGCGGCGGCGACCTCGACGGGCTGCCGGCCGTGCTGCGACGCGACCGTGCCCTGTACCTCTCGACGCTCCCCGAACCCCCGGCGCTGCGCTCGCTGGTCGCGGACGTGGCGGCCGAGGCGGGCGTACGGCCTCCGCTGTCCGGCCTCCCCGCAGGTGTGGAGGCCGTACGCCGCGGCGAGCTG
Source organism: Streptomyces sp. NPDC055400 (assembly GCF_053644375.1). Lineage (NCBI taxonomy): Bacteria > Bacillati > Actinomycetota > Actinomycetes > Kitasatosporales > Streptomycetaceae > Streptomyces > Streptomyces sp. NPDC055400. The sequence continues at coordinate 243,874 of NZ_JBSHLM010000009.1, forward strand.
CTGTTCCTGCTGCACCATGGACGGGACGACGTGACCGTCGCCTTGCCGGACGACACGACGTTTCGGGACCTGCTGACGGGAGCCGAGCACTGCGACGCGGTGACTCTCGGGCGGTTCGGTGTCGCGGTCCTCGCTCTGGGGACGACGACGCGGGGGCACAGTGCCGGCTGACCATCCGCACGGCACCTGGGAACCGGCGCCGGCCACGCGCTGGGAGGACGCCTTCCTCAGCGGCAACGGCACCCACGGCGCTCTTGTGTTCGGTGACCCGCACGACGACCGGGTGGTCGTCACCCATCACACGCTGGTCCGCCCTGACGGCGGACCTCGCCCAAGGCCACCAGCGATCGCCGCCCATCTCCCGCACATCCAGGACAGTTTGCTGGCCGGCGACGTCACGGCGGCCGAGCAGTTCACGGACGGCCGTGCGTTGCGCTGGGTGCAGGCGTTCCATCCGGCGTTCCAGGTGCGGTTCGTACGGGACAGCGTGGTGTGGCGCGGCTACCGGCGCGCGGTCGCCTTCGCGACGGGGGTGGCCGAGGCACAGTGCAGCGGCTGGCGCGGGCGGGTGTTCGTGTCGCGGGCCGACGACGTCGTCGTGCAGTACGTCACCGGGCCCGGGCTCGACGGCGATGTGTCCCTGGACCCCCGCCTCTCCGGTGTGCCGGGCAGGCTCGGGGTCGGCCGCAGCGTCGTCCTGACACCCCAGGGCGCGCAGTTGACACTGCGCTGCCGCTACCCGGACAGCGATCTGGCGTACACCGGGGTGACGGTCGCGCTGGTGCAGGGCGGGCGGCGCTCGGTGGGCACCGCGGGGCTACGCGTCGAGGGCGCGAACGGGCTGCTGCTGCTCACTCGGGTGCGGCGGCATCCCGGGGAGCTGGACGCGGGCGCCGAGGCGGGGGCGCTCGCCTCACTGGCGGGCCCGGACCTGGAGGAGACCTACGAGACCCTGCTCGCCCGGCACGAGGCCCTGCACCGCGCCGCTTATGAACGGGTCACGTTCACCCTCGACGCGCCACGCTCCGAACGCGGCCTGCCCGGCTCGGAGTTGCTCGAACGGACCGACAGCCCGGCCCTGCTTGAGCGGCTGTTCGCGGCGGGCCGCTACCACCTGCTGAGCGCGTCCGGCGCGCTGCCGCCGCGGCTCACCGGGCTGTGGACCGGCGAGTGGGGCACGGCCTGGTCGGGGGCGTTCACCACGGACGCCAACCTCAATCTCCAGACGGCGTCCGCGGCGGCCTGCGACCTGCCCGAGGTGTCCGATGCGCAAGGGGCCCTGATTCAGGGGCAGTTGGCGGACTGGCGGGACAACGCGCGGGAGATCTTCGGGGCGCGGGGCATCGTCGCCCCCGCACACACCGACGGCGAGTCGGGACACACGTACCACTTCCAGCGGGAGTGGCCGATGCACCTGTGGACGGCGGGCGCCGACTGGCTGCTCACCCCGCTCGTCGAGCAGGCCGAGACGACCGGGGTGCGGCCCGCGTGGCTGGCTGCCGCCCTCACCGAACTCGCCTTGTTCTACGAGGACTTCCTCACCCGCACAGGGCCGGACGGCCGCCTCGTGGTCGTACCGTCCTACTCGCCGGAGAACCGGCCCGCGAACGCGAGCTGGGGCACGCTCAACGCCACCATGGACATCGCGGCGGCCCGGCACGCCCTGCGCACCGCCGCCGCCTGGCAACCGGGGCCGGACGGCGACCGCTGGAACGCGCTCGCGGACCGGCTGCCCGCCTACCGGGTCAACTCCGACGGCGCGCTCGCCGAATGGGTCTGGCCCGGCCTGGATGACGCCTACGATCACCGGCACCTCAGCCACCTCTACCCGGTCTGGCCGCACCACGACATCACCCCCTACGACACCCCGGAGCTGGCGAAGGCGGCGCACCGCGCGCTCGAACTGCGCGGCGCCGAGAACCACTCGGCACACGGCCATCTGCACCATGCCCTCATCGCGGCCCGGCTGCGCGACCCTCTCCGGGTGGCCTCGGCGCTGCGCCAGGTCCTGACCGGCGACTACTTCCACCACTCCCTGATGAGCTCGCACTACCCGGACCGCGACGTCTACAACGCCGACGCCGCGCACACCTTGCCGGCGCTGCTCACCGAGGCGCTCGTGCAGTCCACCCCCGACCGCCTTGTGCTGTTCCCCGCGCTGCCGCCGGCCTGGCGGCGCGGCGCCGTGCGCGGCCTGCGCACCCGGTTCGGCGCCCGCGTCGACCTGACGTGGGCGGACGGCGGCTGCACGGCCGTCGTCCGCCCGGAGCACGACGCGCACATCGATCTCAAGACCCCGGCCGGCGGTGACGGGCTGCTGCGCCTGACCGCCGGCGAGGACCGCGAACTCAGCATGAGGACGCGCTAGTTCCCCCCACCACCGGGGCCCACCGGGCCCCTCCGACCATGGAAGGGACACCATGGCACCCACCGCAAGACGCTCCCTGCGCCGCCGCACGCTCCTCGGCTCCGTCCTCACGGGCGGCGCACTGCTCGCCCTCGCCACCTCCCCCGCACAGGCGGCCATCTGGTCCTCCTCCGATCAGTGGGGCAACTACACCACCTCGGACGGCTACACCCTCTACAACAACATCTGGGGCTCGGGCGCGGGCGCACAGACGATCTGGGTCAACTCCTCGTCGAACTGGGGCGTTTGGGCGGACCACCCGAACACGGGCGGCATCAAGTCCTACCCGAACGCGAAGAAGGTCGTGAACAAGTCGATCAGTTCGCTGTCCTCCCTCACCAGCAGCTACAACGTGACGGTGCCGTCGTCGGGCGCGTACAACACGTCGTACGACATCTGGGACAGCGACCACGACCACGAGGTCATGCTCTGGGTCAACTACAACGGTGCCGTCGGACCGCTCGGCACCTCGCAGGGCAACGTCACCCTGGGCGGGCACACCTGGACCGTCTACAAGGGCAACAACGGGGCCAACGAGGTCTACTCGTTCCTTCGCACCTCGGACTCGACGTCCGGCACGGTGAACATCCTGCCGATCCTCAAGTGGATCAAGGACACCAAGGGCTGGTGGGGCGACGAGACCATCGGTGACGTGCAGTTCGGCTACGAGATCACGTCGTCCGCCGGCGGTCTGGACTTCACCACCAACAGCTTCAAGGTCTCCAGCAGCTGATCCCGCGCGCAGAGGGACGCGCGGCTCAGGCTCCGGCGGGCGCCTGGGCCGCGCTCTCGCGCACCGTCAACTCCGGTGCCAGCAGCACGACTTCCTCGTCCGAGCCGCGCCCCTCGATCTTCGCGATGACCTGCTCCACGGCGCGCCGCCCCATCTCCTGCGCGGGCACCGCGACCGAGGTGAGCGGCACCGACGCGTGCGCGGCGACCTGCTCGGGGCAGACAGCGACGACGGAGACGTCCTCGGGGACGGCGCGGCCCGACTGGCGAAGCAGGGCGAGCAGCGGGTCCGTGGCCGCCTCGTTCTGCACGACGAACGCGGTCGTGCCGGGGCGCTCGTCGAAGACTCGCGACAACGTTGCCGAGACCGAGGCGTAGCTGCCTTCGCAGGGGCGGTGGAGCAGCCGCAGGCCCAGCTCGGCGCTGCGCTCCCGCAGGCCCGTCAGGGTCCGCTCGGCGAATCCGGTGTGCCGCTCGTACACGGCGGCGGCCTCGCCGATGACGGCGATCTCACGGTGCCCGAGGCCGGCGAGGTGCTCGGCGCACACTGCCCCGGCGGCGGCGAAGTCGAGGTCCACACAATTCAGTCCGGCGGTGTCGGACGGCAGACCGATGAGGACGGCGGGCCGGTTCGCGGCACGCAGCAGCGGCAGCCTCTCGTCGTCCAGCTCGACGTCCATCACGATCATGGCGTCGGCGAGCGCGCTGCCTTCTATGCGGCGCACCGCCTCGGCGCCCTCCTCGCCGGTGAGCAACAGGATGTCGTAGCCGTGAGTGCGGGCGGCGGTGGCGACGGCCATCGCGATCTCCATCATCACCGGCACGTACATGTCGGTGCGCAGCGGCACCATCAGGGCGATGATGTTCGACTTGCTGCTGGCCAGCGCCCGGGCGCCCGCGTTCGGGTGGTACCCCAGCTTGCGGACGCTGCACTCGACGCGCTCGCGGGTGGCCGCGGAAATGGACCGCTTGCCGCTGAGGACGTAGCTCACGGTGCTGGCGGAGACTCCGGCGTGCCGGGCGACCTCTGCGAGCGTGACCATGTCGTTCTCCTGAGCCGTGACGAGGGGACGCCGAAGTGAAGCGCTTCGACAGGCACGGTTTGCCCGTGACCGTTCGACCAGTCGACCCTATGGGGATCGGCGGTCGCCTGTCCATAAGCTGTCGAAGCGCTTCGACGCTGCGGAACTGCCCGGAGTCCTCCGCACAGGATAATGACCGGGTGGCGTGGCCGTGCAGGCATCTCTCAGGCCAGTTCGCCCAGAACCTCCCAGGTGCGCAACCGGGCCCCGTCACCGTCGAGTTGGGAGCCGGGGACGACGACGTCCGTGGCGCCCGCGTCGCGGTAGCGGCGCACCGTCTCGGTGAGGTCCTTCTCATCGCCGACGACGGCCAGGCCGGCGGCGTGACTGTGGCCTGACAGCTCGATGACACGGGCGTGGAACGGGATCTGGTTGTAGAAGGCGAGCGCCTCGTGGACCTTGGCGCGCAGGGCGTCGGGCGTCGGGTGACGACGCTGGTGACGAAGGCGACGACGTGGGCCGATTCAGGGAGAGCTCGTCACTCCTTGCCGCGGACGACGGTGACAGGACAGTGAGCCTGTTGCAGCAGTGACTGGCTGACCGATCCCAGGAGCAGCCCGGTGAAGCCACCCCGCCCCCTGGCCCCGACGACCACGAGTTGGGCGGTCCTGCTCGCCTCGATCAACGCCTCGTGGGTCACGCCGAGCACCAGTTCGTGCTTGACCGGGACCTGCGGATACTTCTCCTGACGACCCGCGAGTGCCTGGGCCAGCAGACGTTCCTCGTTCTCGGCGACTGCGCCCGCCTGGGGCACGTCCGCCAACTGCGGCGGAGCCAGCGGCAGGGGCACGTTGTCCGGCGTCCACGCGTGCAGGGCCACGATTTCGGCACCCCTGAGCGCGGCCTCGGCGAACGCGAAATCGACCGCTTCCTCGCCGGCCCGCGACCCGTCGACGCCCAGCACGATCGGCCCGGCGGCGTCCGGTTCCCCGCGCACCACCATCACCGGACAGTGGCCGTGGGCAGTCAGGTAGACCGCGGTCGACCCCAGCAGCATCCCGACGAAGCCTCCCCTGCCCCGGGATCCGACGACCACCAGATCCGCGTCACGCGACTGAGCCTCCAGCACCGTCAGCGCCTCGCCGGCCACCACGTCATGGGTGATCTCCACCTGAGGTGCCACGCTGGCGGCTCGATGCAGCGCCGCGGTCAGCGCGCTCTCGACCTCGTCGGGCAACACTCCCTCGGGTGGGCCGAAGGGCGCCGCGGCCATCGGCACGGGCCCGGGCGTAATCACCGGCCAGAGGGCATACACGACTCGAAGCCCCGCACGCCGCCATCGCGCTTCTCGAGCCGCCGCCTCCACCGCTGCGAGGCCGGACGGCGAACCATCCACCCCCACGACGACCAGGTTGCCCACGGCGCCTCCCATGTCCGACTCGGCCCCTTGCTCCCAGCCTGACCCCACCGACGCGTCCCTGCCACAGGACTGGGCGGCAGCGCATGACGCCCACTGCCCGAACTGCTGCGTTCGTACCGGGGGTGCGCTGACGGCAGGGCCCTCCTGCGGCGGCCGCACCGTCCGCCGCCCACGCCGCCCCTGCCGGTGCCAAACCCGGCACCGGCAGGCACGGCACTTGGGATGTGACCGGCGTCACTCTGTACTCCTCGATGTCCGCAGGTCATCATATGACCCGATCGCTGCTTGTGACTGCAGCAGCACAACGACACGTACGAGTCGACGAGTCAACGATGACGAGGGCGGACATGAACGACGAGCAGCGGCCCGTACGGCCGCGCGTGGGCGTGGTGGGGCTCGGGGCCATGGGCCTGGGCATGGCCCGCAGCCTGCGCACCGCCGGACACCACGTGGGGGTCCACGACCTGCGGCCGGAGGTGGCCGCCGAATTCGCCCGGGACGGCGGGACGGCGTTCGCCTCACCCGCCGAGCTGGCGGCCGAGGTGGATGTCCTGATCGGCGTCGTGGTCAACGCGGCGCAGGTCGAGTCGGTCCTCTTCGGCGACGGAGCGGCGGCCGAGCGGCTGCGCCCCGGATCCGTCTACGTGATGTGCTCCACCGTCGACCCGGACTGGTCGGCCGATCTGGAGCGCCGCCTGGGCGTGTCCGGCGTGCTCTACCTGGACGCGCCCATCTCCGGCGGGGCCGTCCGCGCGGCAGCCGGTGAGCTGACGATGATGACGTCGGGCTGCGCCGCGGCGTACGCCGTCGCCGACCCGGCACTCGAAGCCATGAGCTCCACCGTGTACCGTCTCGGCGACCACGCCGGTCTCGGCTCTAAGGTCAAGATCGTGAATCAGCTGCTCGCGGGCGTGCACATCGCCGCGGCAGCCGAGGCGATGGCTCTGGGGATCAAGGCCGGCGTTCCGGCCGAGGCGCTCTACGAGGTCATCACGCACAGCGCCGGCAACTCATGGATGTTCGAAAACCGTATGGCACATGTGCTGGCGGGCGACTACACGCCGCTGTCCGCCGTCGACATCTTCGTCAAGGACCTGGGGCTCGTACTGGATTCGGCCCGGCCGCAGAAGTTCCCGCTGCCGCTGTCCGCCACCGCCCACCAGATGTTCCTGCAGGCGTCCGCCTCCGGGCTCGGCGGCGAGGACGACAGCGCGGTCATCAAGATCTTCCCCGGCATCGACCTGCCGCAGCCCGCGGACCGGCCCCAGCCAACCCACCAGCCCAAGAAGGAGGACTGACGTGAGCGTCCGCCTCGGGTGCATCGCCGACGACTTCACCGGCGCCACCGACCTGGCCAACAACCTGGTGCGCGCGGGCATGCGCGTACTCCAGCTGATCGACGTACCGGCCGAAGGCGCCGACCCCACGACTGATCCCACGCTCGACGCGGACGCGGTGGTCATCGCCCTCAAGTCGCGTACGGTCCCGGCGGCCGAGGCCGTCGAGGCGTCCCTTCGCGCCCTTGAGTGGCTGCGCGCCGCGGGCGCCGAGCAGATCTACTTCAAGTACTGCTCCACCTTCGACTCGACGCCGGCCGGCAACATCGGCCAGGTCACCGAGGCCCTGATGGAGGCCCTCGGCACCGACTTCACCGTCGCGACGCCCGCGTTCCCCGACAACGGGCGCACCGTCTTCAAGGGCCACCTCTTCGTCGGCGACGTCCTGCTCGGCGAGTCCGGCATGCGCCACCACCCGCTCACGCCGATGACCGACTCCAACCTGGTGTCCGTGCTCGACGCGCAGACGACCCGGCCGGTCGGCCTCATCGACCACAAGGTGGTGGCGGAAGGCGCTGACGCCGTCCGGGCCCGGATCACGCGACTGCGGGCGGACGGGGTCGGCGCCGCGATCGTCGACGCCGTGTCCAATGACGATCTCCTGCGGCTCGGTGCGGCGGTCAAGGAGCTGCCGCTGGTGACCGCCGGTTCGGGCCTGGCCATCGGGCTGCCCGCGAACTGGGGGTTCGAACCGTCCCCGGCCGCCGCCCAGCTGCCCCCTGCCTCCGGCCGGCAGGCCGTCGTCGCCGGTTCGGTGTCCGCCGCCACGCACGGTCAGGTACGGGAGTTCCTCAGCACCGGCCGCCCCGCGTTCAGCGTCGACCCCCTTCGGATCGCCGCCGGCGAGGACATCGCCGCCGAGGCGCTCTCCTTCGCCGACAAGCACCTCGCCGACGGGCCCGTGCTCGTCTACTCGACCGAGTCGCCGGACGCGGTCCGCTCCGTCCAGGGTCAGCTCGGCGCCGCCGAGGCGGGTGAGCTGGTCGAGCAGACGCTCGCCCGCGTCGCCCAGGGACTCATCCAGCGCGGCGTACGGCAACTCGTGGTCGCGGGCGGCGAGACCTCCGGCGCTGTCGTGCAGGCGCTCGGCCTCACGGGCCTGCGCATCGGCGGGCAGATCGACCCGGGTGTGCCGTGGTGCGCGGCGCCGCTGCCCGGCGGCGACACCCTCCACATCACCCTCAAGTCGGGCAACTTCGGCGGCCCGGACTTCTTCACCGCGGCCTTCGCCCTCCTGAACGAGGAGTCCAAGTGACTCAGGGCCTCAAGACACAGGACCTCAAGGCGGCTGCCGCCCGCGCCGAGATCGTCCGCGTCGGCACCAGCCTGTTCGGCCGCGGCTACGTCCACGCCAGCGCCGGCAACATCAGCGCGAAGCTCGACGACGGCCACGGCCACCTGATCACGCCGACCGACGCGGCCCTCGGCTTCCTCGAGGCCGACCGGCTCGCGCAGGTCGACGCTGCCGGGGAGCAGATCGCGGGCGACCGCGCCAGCAAGACGCTCACGCTGCACCGGCGCATCTACGCGGCCGACCCCACGGCCCGGTTCGTCATCCACACCCACTCCACGCACCTGGTCGCGCTGACGCTGGCCGGCGTGTGGCAGCAGGACGACGTGCTCCCGCCCCTCACCCCGTACTACGTGATGAAGGTGGGCCACGTCCCGCTCGTCCCGTACCACCGTCCCGGCGACCCGCGCGTCGCCGGCCTGGTCACGGACCGCATCAACTCCCGTGCGGCGAACGGGACTCCGATCCGGGCCGTGCTCCTCGACCGGCTCGGCCCCGTCGTCTGGGGCCCGGACGCCGCGTCCGCACTGGCCGTACTGGAGGAACTGGAGGAGACCGCACGCCTCTGGCTGACGACCGGCCGCAGGCCGGAGCCGCTCCCCGACGACGCCATCGACGAACTGAGGACCGCCTTCGGCGCCTCCTGGTAACACCCCGTCCCGTCCCCATCCGCTCGAAATCCCCTGAGCCGCACAAGGAAGTGCCCCTCATGCCTACGACCGTCCCCACGGCCGAAAGCCCCGAACTGACCCGCGAGAACGCCGTGTTCCGCAAGGTCATCCGGCGCATCGTCCCCTTCCTGATTCTCTGCTACGTCGTCTCGTACCTGGACCGGGTCAACGTCGGCTTCGCCAAGCTGCAGATGTCCGAGGACCTCGGCTTCAGCGAGGCTGCGTACGGCCTCGGCGCCGGCCTGTTCTTCATCGGCTACTTCCTGTTCGAAGTCCCCTCGAACCTGATGCTGCAAAAGGTCGGCGCCCGCACCTGGATCGCCCGGATCATGATCAGCTGGGGCGTGGTCTCGGCGCTGTTCGTCTTCGTCAACAACGAGGCGACGTTCTACGTGCTCCGGTTCCTGCTCGGCGCCGCCGAGGCCGGGTTCTACCCGGGCGTGATCCTCTACTGCACGTACTGGTTCCCGTCCGCGCGGCGGGCCCGGGTGATCGCGCTGTTCATGTCGGCCATCCCCGTGGCGGGCATCTTCGGCAACCCTCTCTCGGGCTGGATCATGGACGTCTTCGAGGGCACCGGCGGCTGGAACGGCTGGCAGTGGCTGTTCCTCATCGAGGCGCTGCCCGCCATCGCCATCGGCGTGATGACGCTGTTCTACCTGGACAACAGCGTGCGCGACGCGAAGTGGCTGAGCGACGACGAGAAGAGCGTGATCGAGCGCGCGCTCGCCGAGGACACCAAGCACCACGGCGAGCACGGCAGGACGTGGGACGCGTTCCGCGACCCCAAGGTGTGGCTGATGTGCCTCATCTACTTCTTCTTCGTCATGGGTCAGTACGCGCTCACGTTCTGGATGCCGACCTTCGTCGAGTCCACCGGCATCGAGGGCGGCTTCGCGATCGGCGCGCTGAGCGCCGTGCCGTACCTGGCCGCGCTCGTCGCGATGAACCTCTTCGGCCGCTCCGCCGACAAGCGGCGCGAGCGCCGCTGGCACCTGGTCGTCCCGAGCCTGATGGGCGCCGTCGGGTTCTCGCTGGCCGCGAGCTGGACCGGGTCGACCGCCCTGTCCCTGGTCGCGCTGTCGATCGCCGCCGCGGGCGTGCTGACCTGCGCACCGCTGTTCTGGTCGCTGCCGACCGCCTTCCTCAGCGGCACCGCGGCCGCCGCCGGGCTCGCCGTCATCAACTCGGTCGGCAACCTGGCCGGCTTCGTCAGCCCGTACATGATCGGCTCGCTGAAGGACGCCACCGACTCGACGGCGATCCCGATGTACGTCCTGGCGCTGGGCCTGGTCATCGGCGCCGCGGCCGTCCTCGCCACCAAGAAGAGCGTCGTCAACCGCTGACCGAGCCTGTCTCACACCTTACGGAGTCACCATGCCGAGGTTCGCCGCGAACCTGTCCACCCTGTATCCCGAGCACGACTTCCCCCACCGCTTCGCCGCGGCCGCCGCGGACGGCTTCGAGGCCGTCGAGTACCTCTTCCCGTACGCGTACGAGGCGACCGAGCTGCGGCTCCGTCTCGACGTGCACGGCCTGCGGCAGGTGCTGTTCAACGCGCCGCCCGGGGACTGGGACTCGGGTGAGCGCGGGATCGCGGCGCTTCCCGGACGCGAGGCGGAGGTGCGCGACGGCGTCGAGCGGGCGTTGGAGTACGCCGCCGCGCTCGACTGCCCGCGCGTGCACATGATGGCGGGCCTGGTCCCGCAGGGCGCCGACCCGGCGCCGTACCGCGCGACCTACCTGTCGAACCTCGCGTACGCCGCCGAGCAGGCCGCGGCGGCGGGCGTCGACATCCTGATCGAGCCGATCAACGGCCGCGACATGCCGGGCTACTTCCTCAGCCGGCAGGCCGACGCCCACGCCGTCGTCCAGGAGGTGGGGGCCTCCAACCTGAAGGTCCAACTCGACCTGTACCACTGCCAGATCGTCGAGGGTGACCTCACCGCCACACTCCGCCGCGACCTGCCCACCGGCCGCGTCGCCCACCTTCAGATCGCGGGCGTGCCCGACCGTCACGAGCCCGATGCCGGAGAACTGAACCTCCGTCATCTCATGTCCGTCGTCGACGAGCTGGGCTTCGACGGCTGGATCGGCTGCGAGTACTTCCCCAAGGCCGGCACGAGCGAGGGTCTCGGCTGGCGAGACACGTTCCAAGGAGACAACGCATGAGGATCGTCATCACGGGTGGCTTCGGCTTCCTCGGCCGCCAGGTGGCCGGGGCCCTGCTGGAGCAGCGCACGTTCGAGGGCGCCCCCATCACCCGCCTCGTCCTCGCCGACCTCTTCGTACCGCAGGAATCGCCGCTGGCCGCCGACCCGCTCGTGGACGTGGTCCAGGGCGACCTGACCGAGCACCTCGGCGACCTGTTCGCGCAGCCCGTGGACGTGGTCATCCACCTCGCTGCCGCGGTCTCCGCCGAGTGCGAGGCCGACTTCGACCTCGGCATGGGCGCCAACCTGGATACGACCCGCGCCCTCCTCCAGGCGGCGCGCGCCCAGTCGGCCGCGGGTCTTCCGAAGGTACGGGTGGTCTTCGCGAGCAGCGTCGCCGTCTACGGCTCTGACGCCGCGCTGGCGCTGCCGGAGGTCGTCAGCGAGGAGACGCTGCCCACGCCGCAGTCCAGCTACGGCGTCCAGAAGCGGATCTGCGAGCAGCTGATCGCCGAGTACACCCGCCGCGGCTTCCTCGACGGCCGCGTCACACGCCTGATGACGGTCTCGGTGCGCCCCGGCAAGCCGAACGCGGCGGCCTCCGGTTTCCTGTCCGGCATCGTCCGCGAGCCGCTGGCCGGCCTCGAGGCGACCTGCCCGGTCAGCCCGGACCTGCGGGTCGCCCTCGCCTCCCCCCGCCGCACGGTCGAGGGCATTCTGCGCGTGGCCCAGGCCGAGCGCGGCGAGGGCCCCGGGCAGCTGTCCGGCGGCCTCCCGGTCAACCTCCCGGCCCTCACGGTCACGGTCGCCGAGATCCTCGACACGCTGCGTCAGGTCGCCGGGGACGCCGTCGCCGACCTGGTGAAGGTCGCCCCCGACCCGGCCGTCGAGGCCATCGTCGGCTCCTGGCCGGCCGCCTTCGACAACACCCGCGCGGCCTGGCTCGGACTTGAGCCCGACGCGGACTTCGCGGCGGTGGTGCACCAGTACGTCGCCGACCACGCGCAGGCCGTCACCGCCGTGGCGGCCAGGCCCACGCCGATAGACTGACGACCATGTTTACCAAGGTGGACGGGCCCGTCCGGCTCGCGGACCGCGTCGCCGCGATGCTCGCGGACGAGATCGAGTCCGGGCGGCTGACCACGGGCGACAAACTGCCGACCGAGGTCGAGCTGGTCAAGCAGCTCGGCGTCAGCCGCACCGTGATCCGCGAGGCCGTGTCCCGGCTGGCCAGCGCCGGCCTGGTCGAGCCGCGCCAGGGGCGGGGCGTCTTCGTCCTGCCCCGGCGCACCCGGCCACTCGACCTCGAAGCCGACACCACCAGCACCACCGACACCAAGGCCAAGGTGCTGCAGATCGTCGAGGTCCGCCGCGCCATGGAGGGTGAGGCGGCCGAGCTCGCCGCCACCCGCGCCACCGCCGCCGACCACGCCCGGATGCGAAAGGCCCTCGACGCGATCGACGCGGCGGTCGCGGCCGGCGGCGACGGCGCCGACGAGGACCTGGCCTTCCACCGCTCCATCGCGGAGTCGACCGGCAACACGGTCCTGGTCTCCACCGTCCGCTACCTCGGCGAGGTCTCCCGCGGCGGCATCCGCGTCACCCGCGCCAACGAGGCCCGCAGGGGCGACTTCTTCGACGCGGTCCGCGAGGAGCACCACGCCATCCTGGCCGCCATCGAGCAGGGCAACGCCAAAGCGGCCCGCACGGCCGCCCGCCGCCACCTCAAACACGCGGCGGTCCGGCTCCAGAAGGCGGACCCCGAGTTCTGGCACACGGCGCAGGACCTGGGCGTGGAGCTCGACGCGACTCCGTAATTCCCTTGGGGCCCGGCCCATTGACGTCGCCCACCTCTCGCCCGCAAGGCCCACGGGCCGTCCGCGAATCCAAGATTGCGGTGGCGGCGTTCGCGGGCAGCGGGGTCGGGGCGGTGCTGCGGGTGATCGGCGATCCACGTCCATGCGGTCCGCGTGCCGTGTCACGAGCCGGTGGCGCCAGGGGTATTCACTCCCGCCCCGGGGCACGTCATCCGACCGCGGCGTCCTCGGCCTCCCAGCGCAGCAGGTCCCCCGGCTGGCACTTGAGCACCTCGCACAGCGCGGCGAGCGTCGCGAAGCGCACCGCCTTGGCGCGGCCGTTCTTGAGTACCGCCAGGTTGGCGGGCGTGATCCCCACGCGCTCCGCGAGTTCACCCACGGACATCTTCCGCCTGGCCAGCATCACGTCGATGTCGACGATGATCGCCATCAGATCACCTCGTCCAACTCGGCCTGCATCTGCGCCGCTTCGCTGTCGCGGGCGACAGCTTGGGCGAGCAGCATCCGCAGCACGAGCACGATGAGCGCGACCCCCAGGATGGCCAGGCCAATCCCGCCCATGATGACGGTGACGCCCGGGTCCTCCCGCTGGCCCGGCGCATTGACGGCCGTGACCGCGAACCACAGGAGGGCAGCCGCCACGATCGCGCCGATCACACCGTCCACGTACCGGAAGGCGGCGTGGGAGAACACGGTCCCGCGGCGCACCATCGTCACCAGCCGCCATACGCAGACCAGGGCGACCTGGGCCACCACCATGCCCAGGATCGTGATCACGCGCAGCGCGGTCAGCGGGAGCGACCCGTCCTCCGGGTCACTCCCACTGACCAGCACCCACACCATCGATGCCTGTACGAACACGGTGCCGGTCAGCACCACCACGAGAACGGCACGCAACGCACGCACTGTCAGCTTTCCCACGACCCATCCCTCCATCGAGTTACGATGGGAATCTATCGATTTTCGATAGATGAAGCAAGGGCCGGTACGGCGGGTGGGCGGCGGCGCTTCGCACCGGGGCGGACGAGGCCGCGCATGCGCCTGCCCCAGGCGCGGTGGCCAGGGACGACAAGCAGCCGAGAGCCGGCGAACCTCCGCCACTGCACAGGGGCGGCCACGGTCGTCGCGGGCCGCCTACCTGTCTGACGAAGCCGAAGGCCGTCACCCCGTGCTCGGGGTGACGGCCACTTACGCAGCTACCGGTTACTCGAAGGTCTCGCCGCTCTTGGCCTTCTCCAGCGGCGGAGACAGGCGGAGACAGCCTTCCTGCGCCACCTGTCTCGAAGCCATCGAACGCGTCGCCCTCAAGAGGTCCGCCGCTCCGCCGGACACCCCTCACCCAGTCGGGCAAGAAGCACTGCGGCCCGCCGGGACCAGCGCGCACTTCGGGTCACGCTTCCCCAGGATCAACACCCGGCCTTCGGGCATCGCATGTTCAGCCGCTCAGGTCTGGCACTGCCCCGTGCCGGCGGTGGACCAGCCGCTCCAGGCGCCCCCGTCGGCACGGGCGTGTACGCGAATCTCGACCCTCACACCGGGCGCGCACACCCGGGTCGAGCTTCCCACCTCCGTGGGCTCGACGGTGCCACCCGCCGGGACATAGGTGCGACCGCTGCCCAACTTCACCCAGTAGCCACCGTCGACGACACGGAAGAACGCCTCGTAGGACACGTTCACCGCCCTCGGCCCCGTGTTGCGCGCCTTGACGTACGCCGTGATCTCCCGAGTGTAAATGCGGCCTTCCTTTCCGCGTTGGGCGCTGATGCAGCCGTTGACGGCCACCCGGCCGGTCGACACTCCACCGCCGCAGGCGACTGCTGCGGCGTGAGCGTTCGCCGGAATGGTCAGCAGGGTGAGCGCGGCAGCGCCCAGGATTGTTCCGATGCGCCTCATATACCTAACTCTGTTTCTTTCGTTACCGATTGCCTCAGAGGAACCATTACGCGTCGAGGCGTCGAGGGGCAGCGGCTCATCGACTTCTTCACTCCAACGGAAGCAGACGGTGCTCGGTGCGCGCAGATGCGTACGCGATCACCTCCGCGGCGAGGTTCCGTTCCCCCTGGCCGTGTGTTCTCCGTCGGTCTGCAGGAGCGGGTCGAGTCGATGGTCTTCGCTCCCAGGTTGCCGGGGTCGTCGCCGGTGCTGAGGATCGTGAACTCCGCCGCGACCAGGCGCAGTCCGTCGGGGGCCGCGAAGATGTCCAGCGACGGTTTGGCGTTGTCCTCGTACCTGGTCAGCGTGACGTCGGCCTGAACGTGGCCCGCGACGCCCAGACCGGGCAAGCCCTCCAGCAAAGGGTCGCGAACATCTGCTCCTTGATGGCAGGCCGCTCCGGTACCGACCCCGCACGAAGTCCGTACCGGTGGCCGCTGCGGCGAGATCGTCTGTCGTGTCCAACAACAAGCCGGCGAGGTGCTCGTCGACGAGATTCTTCAGGCCGCGCAGCGCTTCGGGGCCGGCTGCGCCCCGGGGAGGCTGGCGTGCGGGCGCCTAGGTCTGGCCCCATGCTGGAAGAAGGGGTGTGACAACCGAGGGAGTGGTGGGGATGCAGGCCGTAGTGGACCTCACGCGCTGCCAGGGCTACGCACAGTGCGTCTTTCTCGCGCCGGAGGTATTCGAGCTACACGGCGAGGAGGGGCTGCTGTACGCGACGGCGGTTCCCGACGACCAGGTCGAGTACGTGCGCCGGGCCGCGGCGGCGTGCCCGGTGCAGGCGATCCTCCTCGGGGAAGAGGTGAGCGGCGGTGCCCGGTGACCTCAAGGACGGCCGCATCGTCATCGTCGGAGCCTCGCTGGCCGGGCTCAGAGCCGCGGAGGCGCTGCGCGAGGAGGGTTTCACCGGCTCGCTCACCGTGGTCGGGGACGAGTCCCACCCGCCCTATGACCGGCCGCCGCTGTCCAAGCAGGTGCTGCTCGGGCGGGCGATGGCAGACACCACCGGGCTGCCGATGCGCCGGGACCCGGACGCCGAGTGGAGGCTGGGCGTACGCGCCACCGGCGTGGACCCACTCGCGAAACAGGTGCTGCTCGATGACGGCGAGTCGCTGCCGTACGACCGGCTGCTGATCACCACCGGGACCCGCGCCCGGCCCTGGCCCAACCAGGAGGAGGGCGCCCTGGACGGGGTGTTCACCCTGCGCACCCGCGAGGACGGCGCAGGGCTGGCCGAGCGGCTGGCCGCCGGGCCGGAGCGGGTGCTGGTGATCGGCGGCGGCTTCACCGGCTCGGAGATCGCCTCCGCCTGCCGGGAACGGGGACTGGAGGTCACGGTCGCCGAACGCGGCCCCGCGCCCCTGGTGGGCGCGCTCGGCGGCACTCTCGCGAAACTCGCGGCCGCCATGCAACGCAACCACGGCGTGGACCTGCGCACCGGGGTGACGGTCACCGCCCTGCGCGGGAACGGCAGCTTCACCGGCGCCGACCTGTCCGACGGCAGCCGCGTCGACGCCGACGTGTGCGTCGTGGCGCTGGGCGCGATCCGCAACGTCGAGTGGCTGGCGGACTCCGGGCTGGCGGCGGGCCCGCGCGGGATCGCCTGCGACGCCGGCTGCCGCGCCTTCAACATGTACGGCATCGTCACCGACGACGTCTTCGCGGCCGGTGACGTCTCCCGCTTCCCGCACCCGCTGTTCGGCTACCAGATGCTCTCCCTGGAGCACTGGGGCAACGCGGTCGAGCAGGCCGAGGTGGCGGCCCACAACATGGTCAGTCCGGGGCCATTGCGGCGCCCGCACCTGGCCATCCCGACGTTCTGGTCGACCCAGTTCGGGCTCAACATCAAATCGGTGGGCGTGCCCACCTACTCCGACCACGTGGTCATCGCCCAGGGCTCTCTGGAGGCGCGCCGCCTGGCAATGGTCTACGGCTACCAGGGGCGGGTCACCGCCGCGGTCACCGTAGACATGGCCAAGTCACTGGACTACTACCGGCACCTGATCGAGACGGCCGCACCCTTCCCGCCCCCACCCGGCGCGGCCGACCGCGCGATCGCGGCCGACGTACCGATCCCCTCCGATGTGCCGGATCCTTCCGTACTCTCCCACGGCCCCACCGTGGCGCTCACCGGATACCTGCCCGACCGCCGGTTGACCGTGGTGCAGCCCATGCGCTGACCCCCGCCCGTCCCACGACGACGCCGCGCCGCCCTGTGCCAGGCGCTGGGCGCGAGGCAGGATGTCGGCCTCCGAGATCGCACGCATCCCGGGCCTGTACGGTGCAATCCCCACCGCCCAATACCTCCAACACGCCGGCGACACGGTCCCGCACCTCGACGTTCTCGGCGTGCAGAACAGGCGGCAGATCCTCGCCGCAGCAGGCAGCCGGGAATATCGTCCGAGCCCGCCCAAAGACAGCCGTAGTGCACCCGCCGGCAGGTGGCCGACCAGGTGCACGGCGGGTCCAGCGCCTCCGTGTGCCCCTCGGCTGAGGGGCCAGGAAGCCAAGCCTTAACTGTCCGTTGCCCAGGTGCCCAGGGCGATCTCGGCGGTGATGCCGGGACCGAAGCCGGCCATCAGGCCTTGGTGGCCCTCGAGTGCCGACTGCTCCTCAAACATGCGGTCGAGGGCGTCGAGGACGACTGCGCTGGCGATGTTTCCGTACTCGGTGAGTGTGGCCCGACTGAAGCGGAACGCTTCGGGCGGTATGTCGAGGCAGCGGCTCAGGTCGTCCAGGATGCGCGGCCCGCCTGCGTGGACGATGTAGAAGTCCAGTTTGCCGACGTTCCATTGGTGCTCTTCCGCCAGCGCGCGCAACGCGGGGCTGAGGGGCTCCATCGTCTTCGGTACCCGCTTGTCGAGCTGGAAGTGGAAGCCGGTCGAGCGAACCGCGTAGGAGATCCAGTCCTCGGTGTGGGGTATGAGGTACGAGCCATTGCGCTCCAGGCGCATTCCGGTGCCGCCCTGGCCCCGGACGACAACGGCGGCGATGCCGTCACCGAACAGGCCGTTGGAGAGCAGCGATCCCACGCCGATGTCACCCGGCTGATAGCACAGGGAGCAGAACTCGCAGGCCACGATCAGGACATTGGCGTCGGGGTATGCCGTGCAGAAGTCGTGCGCCCGGTTCACGGCCGCTCCGCCTGCTGCGCAACCGAGTTGGGCGATGGGCAGCTGCCGTGTCTGCGGTTTGAAGCCCATGGTGTTGATGAGCCACGCGGTCAGCGAGGGCATCATGAAGCCGGTGCAGGACACGTAGATGATCAAGTCGATGTCCAGGGGCTCGAGTTGAGCCTGGTCCAGTGCACGCTGAACCACCTTCGGGACGCGGGCCTTGGACTCCCTCTCATAGATGGTGCTGCGCACATCCAGTCCCGGATGCTTGAGGACCACATCGATGGGCTGGATCAGATGCCGCTTCTGTACCCCGGTGTTCTCGATCAGGCTCAGCGCCAGGTCGAGTTGCGGATGGTCGTGGTGCATCCTCCGCGCCAGTTCGAGGGTTTCCTCATTGGTGATGACGTGTTCGGGTATCGCGATTGCCGGCTTGCAGAGAACTGCCATGGGAGTGACTCCTTGCAGTTGGTGGCCCGGGCGCGGCCGGGACCGGGCCTGGGGTTCAGCGTTTGGAAGGGAGCCCCTGCTGCCCTGGGCGCTCAAAGACGGCGCGCACGTGGAATACCTGAGGGGAACACGGTCGACCGGACCGTCACACAATGCGTCCCGGCCGGGCGGCAAGTCCTGGCAGAGTCGCCGCCGCTGGAGTTGGCCAGCGCGTTCCAACGTACGCCAGATGGATCACCGCCGCACGTCGGACCGCTGCTCCCCGCAGTCGGCGTGAGCAGGGTGAAACCGCCGTCCTCGCCGCCTGCGGACGACCGCGTGGGGCCACTGCCCCCTGGTGCCGCTCATGCTCGCGGGCGCGCCGAGCGGGGCGCGCGGTGTCACGCGTGAGAGGTGTCCCCGCTCGGTCCTGCGGACATGTGCCGGCCTGTCACCAGGTGACGGGCAACGCGAGGGGATAGCGCCAGATCGATGTCGCGTTCCATCGCAGTTCTTCGGCGGGCTTTGCCAGCGCGAGGCGGGGGAAGCGCTCAAAGAGCGTTCCGAGGGCGATTTCGATCTCCGCGGCGGCGAGCGGCGCGCCCAGGCAGTGATGGGCGCCCCAGCCGAAGGTCATGTGAGGCGGGCCGGAACGTTCCAGGTCTACCTCGTCGGGACGGTCGAACTTGCGCGCATCCCGGTTTGCGGTCAGGTAGGAGACGTGCACGATGTCGCCCGCCTGGATTGCCACCCCGCTCAGCTGCACGTCTTCCAGGGCCACCCGGGGGATACCGACCCCCTTGCGGAAGGGGATGAAGCGCAGCAGTTCGTTGATCGCCCCGGGCAGCAGCTCGGGGCGCTCGCGCACGGTCGCGAGCAGATCGGGCCGGGTGAGCAACAGGTAGGTCAGGTTGCCGATCTCGTACGTCGTCGTATCCTGCCCTGTGATCAGCAGGACCATGGCCATGACGGCCAACTCCTCATCATTGAGGATCTCGTCGCCGTCGCGGGCCGTCGCCAGCACGCTGATGAGGTCGTCACCGGGATTCTTGCGGCGCTGCGCGGTCAGTGTCGCAAAGTAGGCGCGCAACTCGGCCTTCGCCCGTACCGCGGCGTCCCGGTTTCCGACCCCGACGTCCATCATCGTCCGGGCGTGGGCGCGCAGCTGTGCGTGGTCCGCCTCGGGGATCTCCAGAACCTCACAGATCGTGATCAGAGGCAGTGGTCCGGCAAGGTGCTCCATGATGTCGGCGGGTGTACCGTGCCCCGCCATCTGGTCGAGCAGTTCGTCGACGACATTCTGCGTGCGCAGCCTCATGCGTTCGATGTGAGCCGGGGCGAAGCCCTTCGACACGAGGCTGCGCAGGCGGCTGGCGGCCGGGGGGTCCATGAGATTGATCGCCTCGGACTGGACGATCGGCTCCGGTGTCATGCGCGGGAAGTCACGGCCGGCGACAGCATGACGGCTGAAACGCCGGTCGGTGGTCACCGTCCGGACGTCGTCGTAACCGGTGACGAGCCATGCCGTGCCCTCGCCGAAGGGCAGCCGGATCCGGGAGACAGGTCCCTCGTTCATGAGGTCTCTGAGCACCGGATCGAACTCGAGGGCCTCGGCAAAGTCGAATGGACATTGCCGCGCGTCGGAATCGAGGGTCATGCGAGTCTCCAGGTGAGTGGCGTCTACTGCTGCTCTGGACCCGACAGCCGTTCCCCGCCCACCGGCCGGCCACACCCGGATACACCCGCACGCACCCGGATACACCCGCACGCACCCGGATACGCCCGCACGCACACAACAGTTCACCCATGCCACTCACGGCAGTTCTGATGCGGGCGTGACATTGGGAGACAACTCCCAGGGAACCAACTGGGGATCCACGGGACTCACGCTGCGGCTCGTGCCTCGCTCCTGCACGGAAGGTGAAGATCCCACAGACACCGGATCACGGTGATCACGGGCGGGGTCCGTGGGGGGCTGTCGTGCCGCAACGGATGAATTTGCTGGGAGAACCAGGAGTGGGGCTGT
This sequence comes from Streptomyces sp. NPDC055400, assembly GCF_053644375.1. Lineage (NCBI taxonomy): Bacteria > Bacillati > Actinomycetota > Actinomycetes > Kitasatosporales > Streptomycetaceae > Streptomyces > Streptomyces sp. NPDC055400. The sequence goes on from NZ_JBSHLM010000009.1 coordinate 264,227, forward strand.
CGGGAGGACCCGGCAAGCCTGTTCCGAGCGATGCGGACCTGCGGGCGGCCCGCAGTCGGGTGTGGGGGGGCTCATCGCTCTGATCGTCCTCGCCGCCTGTCATCAGCTGGTGGATTGGCACCAGTCACAGGATGTGGTCACTGGAGCCCGCGGCCCCTTTCCCGCCGTATTCGGCGCCGGGGCCCCGGTCGCACCCGAACCTCCTGCTCGGCATCGACAACCGCACGGCCAGATCCTCTGGCAGCAGCGCACCGCGGACCACAAGCTGACGGTCAGGACCGACGAGCACGCGCTGGCCGCCGCCTCCGATCCCGAAACCGACCCCTTGACCGTCCAGCTTCTCGGGCTGAACCGCCACGGGATCTCCCCACGCGCTGTCATCTCCCCGGATGCGTGGGACACGGTCGCCTCGGGAGGCGGCATCGTAGTGTCGGCCACCGACTTCAGAGACGGATCAGTGGACCGGGACACTCTCCTGCGCGCCTACACCGCCCGGGACGGACACCTCGCCTGGCGTCTGGCGGACTGCCCCCTCCCGGCAGCGGACACCCCGCCGTCACCCGGACCCTGCGCCTTCTGTCGAACGGCGACTCGACACCTGCGGGCCGCCTTGACGGGATCCGACCAAGACCTGTCGGCAGCATGCCCTCTGGAACGGAACTGAAGAACTCTCTTCGGACCGCACATCACTGACTGGTCGACAGTGAATCGCGACCGGCGTAGCCGACGGCGACCGACCGGCCTCCGGACGGGTTCGGTCGACGTCAATGGCCGCTGAGGTACCTGCCGTACGCGAGCGCGCTCGACGGGGAGGGCAGGCCCAGCTCGGCGGGCGTGAACGCGGAGGAGCCGTTGACGCTCGCCCGGGGCAGCAGCCACACGCCGCCCGAGGCGGCGTTCTCACCCGGAGAGCCGACCGCCACGTCCGCCCTGCCGTCGTGGTCGTAGTCGCCGGTGGCGACGGCGGCACCGAACGCGTCGGCGGCTTCCGCGACACCCGGCACGCGCGGGGTGTCCTGCTGGAACCCGACGGAATGACCTTCGCCCCACGCGTCGACGAGGCCGGTCGGGCCGCCGAACAGGAGGGTCGCGGCGCCCGCGCCCGAGCGGGTACCGATCGCCTCGCCGGGGGCGCCCGCGATCAGGTCGTCGCGGCCGTCGTGGTCGATGTCGGCGACGGCAAGGGCGGCGCCGAAGTGGTCACCGTTCTCCGCGACGCCCGCCACGCCGACCGTGTCCTGGTTGAGGGTCTGCCGGCGGGACCCGAAGCTGCCGGGCGTTGCGTTGCCGTAGTGGACGTGGATGCCGCCGCCTTTGGCCAGTTCCTCGGGGCCGCACGGGTCGTCGATGTTCTCGTCGGCGATCTCACGGCACTCACCCAGGGCCAGGTCGTCGTGGCCGTCGCCGTCGAAATCGCCCGCGGCGAGGGCGGAGACGCCGGCGTTGTCGGTGTTCCAGGTGTTCACCATGGCCTGCTCGGTCGCGTCCCAGGTCCACAGGCGTACGTGGGACTGGGTGAACGGAGTCTTCGTCCAGTACCCGACCGCGAGGTCCGCCGTGCCGTCCCCGGTGAAGTCGCCGGTGGCCAGGATGGGGGCGTGGCCGCCCATGGGGGCGGTGACGACGGTGGTGACCATGCTGTCTTCGCCCTGGGCGACACGAGCGACGACCTTGTCCTTGCCGCCGATCACGATCTCCTTGTTGCCGTCGCCGGTCAGGTCGGCCGAGGAGACCGCCAGGCCGAACGCCGCCGACGCCGAGGGGCCGTTGAGGACGACGGAGCCCGGGCCCGGACCGCCCCTGGCCCCGCCCACCGCAGTGACCGAGCCCGCGTCCGTGCCACGGCCGGTGACGTCCTCGCCGGGCGCGCCGACGAGGAGTTCCGCGATGCCGTCGCCGCTGGTGTCCACCAGGGCCACGGAGCCCCCGAAGCGGTCGCCCGTCTCCGGTGTCCCGGGAACCTCGGGGGTGGCCTGGGTGATGCGGATGCTGCCGTGAGCGCCGATTCCCTTCGGGCCGCCCCAGACGATGTTGACGTATCCGGCTCTCGCCTTGCCGCCGACCGTGCCGTCGGGTACGCCCACGGCGAGGTCCGCGTACCCGTCCCCGTTGAAGTCGCCATCGGTCTGCGCGGCAACAGAGGCCGAGGCCGGGAAGGGCAGCCCGGCAGCAGCCGCAGCGACAATGGTCGCTGCTGTGGCGTACTTCCGAATCCGTGTGCGCACGTGGGCTCCAGGAGGTCCGAGGTATCCGAGGTGTGGAGTTCACCTGTGGGACATCCGAAAGGCCCCCAGGGTTGTGCTGGTACGGACTCAGATGCGGGTTCGGCGTTCGACCGCAGAGCCTCATGTTCAGTACAACTGACCGGTGCTACTCGGCTGTGGCGTCGCGGGTGCGCTGGTAGTGGCGCCGTGCCTTCATACGGTTGCCGCAGACGGCCATCGAGCACCAGCGGGCCTTGTTGGTCTTGCTGCGGTCGATGAGGAACCGCCGGCATTCCGGGTTGGCACACGGTCGTAGCCGTCCGGGCATTGTCTGCTGCACCGCGCTCCATGCCATGACCGTTTCCACCGCCATCCGACGCTCCGCGGGGGTGTCCAGGGCCCACGACACTCCTTCAGGCGAGAGGCGCGGGCGGGAGGTGACGCCTTTCAGGAGCGGGGCCAGCGACGTGGCGGGCCGGCTGCCGCGCACCACGTCCTGAAGGGCATCGCGTGCCTGCACGAGGCTACGCAGTTCGTCCGCGCTTCCGCTGCCGCCGTGGGCCTGCTGCCAGGTTCTGGCCTCTTCCGGATCTGCCAGCCGGTCCTGGACGACACCATTGACCACCGGCGTGCCGTTGAGGAGCTCCAGCAGCATGTCTTGCTGCTCTTGGTCGGTCACCCTCGCACCTCCTAACCGAATTGGTTCACCTGGCAGGTTATACGTGCGCACTCACCGCGCAGGCCACCGGACCGCCCTTCGCGCGACTACGGGCTCGAGGCGGGCGGTGCGCTGGCTGATGACCGTTCACGCGCGGAGGCTTGAGACAGGCCGACGTACCGCCACCCCGGCGCGGCCGCTCTCCGGACGCAACCTCAGCCTAACCTATAAAAGTAACTTGACAGGTTAGACTTCGAGTGCTCGACTCTACATGTAACCAGTGAAGCTGGACAGAGAGGTTAGAGACATGCTCTCCGCAGTCCACCACCGCACCGCCACCGTCAACGGCCTTGAGGTCTTCTACCGGGAGGCCGGCAACCCCCAGGCACCCGTAGTCGTGCTCCTGCACGGCTTCCCGACCAGCTCGCACATGTTCCGTCACCTGATCCCGGCACTCGCCGACCGCTACCACGTGATCGCCCCCGACCACATCGGGTTCGGCCAGTCCGCGATGCCCGCACTACAGGACTTCCCGTACACCTTCGACGCCCTCACCGAGGTCACCTCCGGCCTTCTCCAGCAGTTGGGCATCGACCGGTTCGCGATGTACGTGCAGGACTACGGCGCTCCCATCGGCTGGCGGCTCGCCCTCCAGTCCCCGGACCGCATCACCGCGATCATCACCCAGAACGGCAACGCCTACGAAGAGGGGTTCGTCAAACCCTTCTGGGACGGCGTCTTCGCCTACGCCGAGGCCCCGGGACCGGCCACCGAAGCCCCCATGCGCGGCGCCCTGACGCCCGAGATCACCCGCTGGCAATACGTGAACGGTGTCGCCGACCCCAGCCTGATCAGCCCGGACAACTGGGTCCACGACCAGGCGCTGCTGGACCGCCCCGGCAACGACGAGATCCAGCTTCAGCTCTTTCGCGACTACCCCACCAACGCGGACCTCTACCCGCAGGTCCATGGGTACTTCCGCGACTCCCAGGTCCCGCTGCTGGCGGTCTGGGGCGCGAACGACGAGATCTTCGGCCCCGCCGGCGCGGAGGCGTTCGCCCGGGACCTGCCCGACGCGGAGATCCACCTGCTCGAGTCCGGGCACTTCGCCCTGGAGAGCCACCTCGGGACCATCACCGAGCACATCCGCGACTTCCTGGCCCGCGTCCTACCCTGATGCGCAGGGCATCCCGCCTGCCTCACGGAGCGGGGAAGTCCGGCGAGGCATACGCATCGTCCAGGAGCTCTGCAACGACTGGGGGTGCTTGCCCTCACCGGCAAGGGCAAGCCCGTCTGGACCTGCTTCCGTCGGCCCGAGGCCCACATCTCCCGCTGCGCCGTCACGCCCTGACCGTCAACAACAACCGCACCTAGGTTGAGCAGTGGACGATGGGACCGAGGTCGTGCCCCGGACCGTCATGGCTCAGCCCAGCGCGTCCATCAGGGCGCTCACATAGGCATCCAGCCGCTCCTCCACAGCTCGTGTCGTCAGCTCCGTCCTCCCTGCCTCCCGCCATGGCTGCGACACCGACTGCACTTCTTCTGAGAACGCCAGTCCGTCCCGCACCTGCCAGTACAGCCGCTCGCTCGCGGCCGCGGCCAGCACCCCGCCGGCCTCCTCATACGCCTCAGCGAACCGCAGACCCCACGCCGGACCGTGCAGCAGCGCGAGATTGGTGGAGCAGTGCGCCACATCGAGATCCGCCGGGCCCCAGGAGGTAGCCGCCCAGTCGACGACTCCGGTGATCCGGGCACCTGCCGGCCTTGAGGGCGGCACGTCGAACAGCACGTTGCCGGGGTGGAAGTCCCGGTGCAGGAATCGTCCTTCATAGGGTGGCGCGGGCTTGCGGATCACGTCGATCGCCGCGGCCCACACCGCCGCATCGGCGCCCTTCGGAGTCACGACGGTGTCGCCGGTCGTCAACGCCACGTACTCCCGGGGCCGCTCGGCAGGTCGCAGGGCGTGGATCGTCACGAGTTGACGCGCCAGCAGAGGGACACGCGTCTCCAAACCCTCATCGTCGAGGACCGTCCGGCCCACCAGATGCGTCATCAGGAGCGACGGATACTCGCAATGCGCGGCGTTCGGATCAACCGCGACCAGTCCAGGAGCCGGCACGCCGGTCCCCGGGAGCAGGGTCAGGGCGCCGGCCTCCCTATTCAGCCAGTCCTCGGCGTGCTCGTTGTTGACGAAGGTCCGCAGCACCAGGTCACGGGTACCTCCGTCCCGCGTGACGATGGTCAGCCTCCGCATTTCGGCAGTGATGCCGCCGTGCAGCGCCTCAGTTCTGACGATCCGTTCGCCGACCTCCAGGTGCCGGCTCACCCAGGCCAGCGTCAACGGCCTGACAGCCGCCGCCTCATCGTGGTTGGTCACCGTGCCACCTCACCATCCGGACGGCGGCACGCGCGAACGCTTTACTGCACGCGACGGCCCACTTGCCGGCGTGACGGCGTGCGCGGCCCCGCGTCGTGCGCGAACTGCGGACTGTGGCTCGGCCTTCTCCCGTGAAGGGGCCGGGCCACGTGGCTGTCCGGGGAACGATGTCAGCGCCCGGTGCCATCCTGGAGGCGCCCCCATCGTCTGCCGCGGGAACCTCGGCCGGCTCTCTCCGCCACCGAACTGCCAGCTGGTGCTCCGGAGAGTGAGTCAACAACTGTTGAGCGAACGGAGTGATCCCTGTGTCGGATCCGGAGACACCTGCTGTCCGCACCCCTCGCGAGATCCTGGCCTGCTACTACCAGGCCATGCTCGACAAGTCCGCAGACGATCTCGCCGATCTGTATGCCGTGGACGCGGTGCACGAGTTCCCGTTCACCTCTCCCGGTTTCCCTCCACGCTACGAGGGGCGCGAGGCCGTGCGCGCGGGATACCGGGCGGCCTGGGGCGCCAGCCCCGCCCAGGTGGAGGAGATCAGGAAGATCGCGGCATACGAGACCGCCGATCCGGAAGTGATCATCGCCGAGCATGTCGTGGTGGGAACGCTGCCGACGAGCCCCACCACCTTCACCGTCCCCGGTCTCCTGATACTCCAGGTCCACGGCGGGCTGATCACGCGGGTCCGCGACTACATGGACGGCTTGGGGGTCGCCAACGCCAGAGGATGAATGCCAGAACGACGCGGCGACATGTGCCCCCACTGGCCAACCTTCGGGGCTCTCGAACAAGACTCACTGTCACGAGACGACTGGCGAACCAGGCCGCCTGAGACCACAGGCGAATCGCGCGGCGCCGCCGTTGTCGACGGCGGCGTCACCGCCGCGCTGCCACCGGCCGCGGCCCGCTCGGCGGCGCCGGGCCGGAACAGCCCCCGCAGGCAGCGAGTCAGGAGAGCCAGTCGGTGTAACGGGTGGAGGCGAGGTGGGCGTCCTTGTCGGTGAGGACGTCGCCGCTGACAGCGGCGAACATGCCGGCGGTGGGGTCGGTGACGACGGTGCGGCTGTCGCCCTTGTGGGAGAGGGTGATCCGGCCCAGTTCGTCCAGGGTGAAGATCTCGGGGCCGGCGATGTTGCGGATGCCGTTCAGCGGGGCGCCCGCGGCGACGTCCGCCACTGCGCCTGCAACGTCCTTCGAGGCGATGGGCTGGATGGGCGTGGCGGGCAGCCGGACGGTGCTGCCCTCAGCAGTCCAGGACATGACGGCGTCCATGAACTCCATGAACTGCGTGGCTCGGACGATCGAGAACGGGACCGGCCCGTTCGCGAGGATGTGTTCCTGGAGCGTCTTGGCCCGGTAGTAGTCCAGCTCCGGGACCTGGTCGGTGCCGACGATCGAGAGAATGACGAAGTGGCCGACGCCGGCCTTGTGGGCCGCGGCCAGAAGGTTGTCCATGGAGGTCTGGAAGAAGGCCGGGGAGGCTTCGTCGAAGGTCGGGGAGTTCGTGAGGTTGATGACGACGTCGACTCCGGCCACCGCCTCGTCCAGTCCCTGACCGGTGATGACGTCGACCCCGGTGGACTTCGAGTGCGGTACCGCCTGGTGCCCGGCGGCGTTCAGATCCTTGACGACCTGCGAACCGATGAGTCCCGTACCACCGATGACTGCGAACTTCATGACAACCCTTTCCTTGGGGGCATGTGCGCAATATGGCACAAGAACGGTCATTTGGTCCCGGCATCGAACACGGGCCGCATCGCCCGTCCGCTCAGTCCAGGCCGGGGCCGTGCCCGCCCTGGACCTTGCCCAGGTCCCGGACGGCCTGGTCGAGCAGGGTGCGCATGGCCGACTCGGCCGCGTCGGGATCCTGCGCCCTGACGGCGTCGAGCACGGCGCGGTGGCTGGGGACCGGGTCCTCAGGGCGGTCGGAGCCGTGGACGAGGCGATCGCGGACGGCCAGGCCGCTGGATATCACCATCTCCATGCGTTCGAGCAGTTCGTTGTGGGAGGCCGCGAGGAGCGCGCGGTGGAAGGCGAGGTCGGCCTGAACCGCGTCGGCGCCGCCGTTCGCCGCCTGCGCCATCGCGTCGAGCGCCGTCTGCAGCGCAGCGATGTCCTGTTCCGTGCGGCGCTGGGCGGCGAGCCGGACCGCCGCAGGCTCGACGATCGCACGGACCTCACCGAGATCCCGCAGCAACGGATGCACGGCGCCGACTGCCGGCGGTCCGGCGAACTCGAACTGCCAGCGCAGCACGTCTCCATCGAGCAGATGCCAGTCCGCGCGGGGCCGGACGAAGGTGCCGCGCTTCTGCCGTGCGTCCACCATTCCCTTGGCCGCGAGCACCTTCAGCGATTCCCGCAACGCGGTGAGACTGACGCCGAGTTCGGCCTGGAGAGCACCGAGGTCGAGCGTGTCCCCCTCACCGATCCGGCCGCTGAACACCCGGTGGGCGATGGCCTCCACGGTCTGACCGTGAACCCCGCGCCGCGCATAGCCCGACATGTCTGCCTGCCGATCTGTCGTGGGTGGACGACGTCGCCGAGTATCCCGGGTCGCACCGGGAACACACCGTCTCGTACCGGGAAGACGACCTCGCGTACCGGGAACACGGCCTCGCGCACCAGAAGCACGCCCGGTCACGCCGAGGACTTGACGACGCTCCAGCCACCGTCGACGTGGAGGCTGGAGCCGGTGACGTACGACGCCTCCGGCGAGGCGAGGAAAGCGATGGCGGAGGCCACCTCTGCCGGGTCGCCGAGGCGGCCTGCCGCGGTCTCGGCGGCGCTGGCCACACGCTCGTCCTCGGGTACCCGCTCCCACAGGCCGGTGAGGATCGGCCCCGGCAGCACCGTGTTGACCCGCACCTGCGGACCGTACTCGACAGCGAGTTGACCGCTCAGGGAGAGCAGTCCGCCCTTGGCCGCCGCGTAGGCGGGGTGACCAGGGATGCCGTGGTGGGCGTGGACGGACGAGACGAGGACGATGGCGCCGTGCTCCTCCCGCAGGTCATCCAGGCAGGTGCGCACGCCGAGGAAGGCGGCCGTCAGGCCGACGGACAGCTGCCGGTTCCAGGAAGCGGAAGATGTTTCGTGCACCGGGGCGACCTCGACCTTCACCGCGTTGCTGACCAGGACACCGACCGGACCGAACGTATGGGCGGCGGCAAGGACTTGCTCCCAGCTCTCCTCGTCGGCGACGTCGGCGCGGACGAAGGCGGCCCGGCCGCCGCACTCCCGGATCCCCTTGGCGACGAGGGCGCCCTGCGCCTCATCGACGTCGGCGATCACGACAGCGGCTCCCTCGTCGGCGAGGCGGCGCGCGGTCGCCGCGCCGATGCCCGCCGCGGCGCCGGTGACGACCGCGGTGCGCCCGGTGAAGCGGTCGGCTGTACCAGGGGGTGCCATGAAACAGCTCCTTCCGTTCGGGATCTGCTGGGGATTTGTTCGGGTTCCGTTCGGCGTCTGTCTTCGGTTTGTTCGGGAGCTGTTTGGGATCCGCTTCGGGGCTGCTCCGGGTCTCGTCCGGCCACGAGCCTTCACAATACTTCGTAATTAATTGATAGTTGAGGCCGTCGACAGCATCGGCGCCCGAGGCGGAGCGCCCGCGAGTGCGCCACCGCGCCCCGGCCGGGGCGCGGGCCAAGGCACTGACAAGGAGGTCGGATGCCCTCTCGAAGGAAAGTCCTGGCGTGGGGCGCCGCGGCCGCTGCCGGCGCGCCCGCGCTCGCCGCCTGCGGCGAGTCACCGGGCGCCGCCCGGCTCAGCGCGGAGACCCGGCACCGCCCCGGCGGGAAGGTCCGGCTCGTCCTGTGGACCTGGGTCCCGCTGCAGAAGTCCGTCGCCCTCTGGAACCGGACCCACCCGGACGTCCAGGTCCAGGTGCAGATCGTCCCGGCGAACACGTCCGGCGGCTACCAGAAGATGCACTCGGCGCTGAAGGCGGGCAATCCGCCGGACCTGGCCCAGGTCGAGTACTACGCGCTGCCCGAGTTCATGCTCGTCAACGGCCTCACGGACCTCAGCGGGTACGGCGCCGACAAACTCAAGGGCAGCTACGTCGACTGGCAATGGAACCAAGGCGTGTTCGGCGGCAAGGTGTACGCGGTCCCGCAGGCGTCCGGGCCGATGGGCTTCTACTACCGCAAGGACCTGTTCGAACGCTGGGACGCCGAAGTCCCGGGCACCTGGGACGAGTTCCGGCAAGCCGCGCGCATCGTCAGGAGGCGCGGCGGCGGGGCGCGGATCTGCTCCTTCAATCCCGCCAGCGCCTCCTTTTTCTCCACCTTCGCGTGGCAGCGCGGCGCGCACTGGATCCGCACGGACCCGGACACCGACACGTGGATCGTCGACATCGACAGCAAGGAGTCCCTCGAAGTCGCCGACTACTGGGACGGAATCATCCGGGACGACCTCGTCACGATCATGCCGGACACGCAGGCGCCCTGGTACCGGGCGATCCAGACCGGGCAGCTCGCCGCATGGGTCTCCGCCCAGTGGGGCGACGCGCTGCTGCGCGGCAACGCGCCCGGCACCAAGGGCAAGTGGCGGGTCACGGGCCTGCCGCAGTGGGAGGCGGGCGCGCACACGTCGAGCAACTACGGCGGCTCCTCCACCGCGATCCTGCAGGGCACCCGGCATCCCGTCGAGGCCCTGGAGTTCGCGCACTGGCTGAACACCGACCCGCGCAGCATCGACCTGCTCGTGGCCGCCGGATACGGCTGGCCCGCGGCCCGTATCGACCTGAAGAAGACGGCCCTCGGCAAACCGGACCCGTTCTTCGGCGGCCAGGTCTACAACGAGGTGTTCCAGACCTCCGACCGCAACGTCGACACCTCCTGGCAGTGGTCGCCGACCACCACCCAGTCCTTCGCACACATCCAGGACGGCATGGCACGGGCGATCGCCACCGGCGGCACCCTAGTGGACGCGCTCAAGGACGCGCAGGGCAAGGTCGTCGACGACCTCCGTGCCAAGGGCCTCAAGGCGAGGAGCGCACGATGACGAACACCACTCCCCTGCGGGCCGCGAAGACCGGGGCGTCCCGCCCCGACCGCGCCGCCTGGGCATTCCTCGGTCCCTTCCTCGCGGTCTTCGTTTTCGTCTTCGTCGTGCCCATCGGCTACGCGGTCTACCAGAGCCTGCTCAAGGTCGACCGGCACGGCCCGATGGGCCTCGGCGCGCCCACGGTCGGCTTCGCGGGTCTCGACAACTATGTCCTGGCCCTCCAACAGGCCGCGTTTCTGGAGTCGTTCGGCCGTGTGCTGCTCTTCGGCATCGTGCAGGTACCGCTGATGCTGTTCCTCGCCACGTCACTGGCGCTGATGCTGGAGCAGGTCGGCCGCCGCTGGTCGGGCCTGCTGCGCGCCTCGTTCTTCCTGCCGTACGGCGTGCCGGGCGTCATCGCCACCATCCTGTGGGGCTTCCTCTACGTCCCCGGGATCAGCCCCGTCACCGACGCACTCGGCGATGCGGCTCCCGACTTCCTCGGCTACCACGGCGTGCTGTGGTCGATCGCGAACATCGTGATCTGGGAGTTCGCGGGTTACAACATGCTGATCATCGTCGCCCAGCTGAAGTCCATCCCGCAGGAGCTGTACGAGGCAGCACAGATCGACGGGGCCGGTCCCCTGCAGACGGCCTTGCACATCAAGCTCCCGCTGATCCGTCCGGCCCTCGTCCTCACCTGCGTGTTCTCGATCATCGGCACGCTGCAGCTGTTCGCCGAGCCGCTCGTCATCAAGCTGCAGGCGCCCGCTGTCACGAACGATTACACGCCGAACCTCAGCGCGTACAACGACGCCTTCGCCAACGCCAATATCTATCTCGCCGCCGCGAAGTCCGTGATCCTCGCCCTCGTCGCCTGCGCCCTGTCGTTCACGTTCCTCAGCCTGGTCACCCGCAAGGAAAGGAGCGGACGTTGAGCGCCACGACCACCACGGACCTGCCCAGAGTCGACACGCATCCCGTCCCCGCCGCCCCGGCCGTGCCCCGCCGTACCCTGCGCCCCGGCCGGATCCTGCTGGTCGCCTCTCTCGCGGTCGCGGCCTGCTACTTCCTGCTGCCGGTGTACTGGCTCGTCATCGCGGCCACGAAGTCCACCGACCGGGTCTACGGCAGCTCCGGCCTCTGGTTCGACCACGCCCAGCTGCTGGAGAACCTGGGCAAGGTCTTCACCTACGACGGCCACGTCTACCTTCGCTGGGTGCTCAACTCCGTGCTGTACGCGGGGGTCGGCGGGGCCGTGGCGACGCTGCTCGCCGCCGCGGCCGGGTTCGCACTCGCCAAGTACCGGTTCGCCGGACGGGAGACGGTGTTCAAGACGGTCCTGGCGGGGGTGCTGCTCCCCCAGAGCACGCTTGCCCTTCCCCTCTATCTCGTGTTCAGCAAGATCGGCCTGGTCGACACGTACTGGGCGGTCCTCCTGCCCAGCCTCGCCTCGCCGTTCGGCGTCTACCTCTGCCGGATCTACGCCGAGTCGGCGGTGCCGGACACGCTCCTGGAAGCCGCCCGGGTGGACGGGGCGCGCGAGGGCCGGATCTTCTTCGGACTCGTCCTGCGCATCATGTCGCCGGCCCTGGTCACCGTCTTCCTGTTCCAGTTCGTGGGCATCTGGAACAACTACTTCCTGCCCCTGGTGATGCTCTCCGACGACCGGAAGTACCCGGTCACCCTCGGCCTCACCACGTGGAAAACAGCTGCCGACCGAGTGCCGGAGCTCATGCAGTACACCATCGGAGGCGCCTTCGTCTCCGTCATCCCGCTCGCCGCGGCGATGCTCGTACTGCAGCGGTACTGGCGGACGGGCATGACAGAGGGCAGCGTCAAAGAGTAGTGGGAACGGACTGTTCGCCGTGCGATGCGACGACCAGAGCAACTTCCGTCAGGGGCACGGCGGTTGATGTGGCAAGCTGGGGGATCATCGAGGCCTGGAGGGGCTCAGCGTGAGACAGGACGGCTTCCATGCCGGGAAGATCGACACCAGCAAGCCGCATCCCGCCCGGATCTACGACTACTTGCTCGGCGGCAAGGACCACTACGAGGTGGACCAGCGGGCCGGTGACGAACTCTCCGCCGCCGCGCCCGAGGTACGCGTCGGCCTGCGGGCCAACCGCGCCTTCCTGGGGCGCGCCGTCCGGCACGTCGTGAACAGCGGCGTCCGCCAGATCCTCGACATCGGCACGGGCCTTCCCACGTCTCCGAACGTGCACGAGACCGCGCACGCCGTCGCGCCCGACGTGCGGGTCGCGTACGTCGACAACGATCCCATCGTGAGCGCGCACGCGGGCGCCCTGCTCAGTGACTCCAGCGCCACCGGCATCGCCCTGGCCGACCTGCGCGACCCGCGCTCCGTCGTCGACCACCCGGGCGTCCGTCAGGTCATCGACTTCGACGAGCCGGTCGCCCTGCTTCTCGTCGCCGTCCTGCACTTCCTCACGGACGCCGACGAGCCCGAGCGGATCGTCGCCACCTTGCGCGACGCCCTGGCACCCGGCAGCTTCCTCGTCCTCTCCCACGCCACGGGCGACTTCGCCGACCGCAGTGCGGCTCAGGCCGTCTACAGCAAGGCCACGGCCACCTTGAACCTGCGGTCCCGCGCCGCGGTCGAGCGCTTCTTCACCGGCTTCGAACTGGTCGAACCCGGCCTGGCCCAGGCCCCGTTCTGGCGTCCGGACAACCCGCCGCCCGCCGGGTCCGAGGCGATCGGGTTCTACGGGGGCGTGGGCCGCAGGACCGGTTGACGGTGAGCGGTCACCTCGGTCCGCCGCTTCCAGGTCCGGCCGTCGGCTGCTCAGGCCGAGTTCTCCCCGGGGACTGGAAGCGGCTGCCGCCAAGGCGTGGACGTGTCGATCTCTGGTGCCTTTCCGCAGATCGACTGTGCCGTGTCCGTGGCTTCCGCGGGGGTGGGAACAGAGACGCCGAGGAGGCTGAAGGGAGCGGGAGAAGAGGTCCGCAGTTCGACACACACGACCGGCCTGCCGGACCGTATGGCCACGAAATCCATCCCGCCCTGGTGACTGCGCGTGCCGATGCACCAGGTCCCTGGAATCCATACGCCTCGGTGCGGGACACCGCGCAGAGCCCGCCACCAGTCGGGTTCGACGGTCACACGGATCACCGCGGTCAGCGGCGCGCGCACATTGCCGTGGCGGGCGGCCGCCCTTTCCCGCCATGACAGACGCACAACCAAGTCATCGCCATCAACGAAAATCCGCGCCATCGTTTGCATTCTCCTTCCCGTCCTGGGTCAGGAAGGCCGTTTCCCGTCCTGGGCTCCGGCGGCCGCTGCCTACCGCGCGGGCATGGCCTCTCGTAGCTCGAGATCCTTTACGTGCACCCCGAGTACCCGGCCTTCACACCGCCAACCACACACGGGCAACGCCAGAACCCACCCGCCACGACGCAGCCGCCACGGCGATCGGAAGGCGCGCCCTGGGGCGCATGGTCCGGCGTCCACGTCAGCAGTCCGGCGCTGGAAGCTAAGAGGACGACAGGCGCGGTGCGGCGGTAGGGGCGCCGCCGCCCCTACCGGTCGACGCATCAGAACGAGGCTGTGGTGGCCTTGGCCTGGAGGGCCTCGCTGATGTTCTCCTCACGCCAGCGGCGCAGGAGGTCATGGAAAGCGACGGCGCCGTGCGGGTAGGCGGTGGGACCGTTGGGGCGCCCGCGGCCCTCGCGGTTGTAGTAGCCGGGGGTGCACTCGGCGTGGAACCACACGTGGTCGGGCGCGCCCTTGGCGCAGACGTCGATCCACGCGGCCTCGGCATCGGGGGTGGGTTCCACGACGGCGCCGTTCGCCTCAGCGGCGGCGACCAGGGCGGCGGCGTGGACGGCCTGTTCGTCCAGGATGTGCGTGAAGTTCACGCTGCTGGCGTTCTGCAGCGAGCCCATCTGGATCAGGTTCGGGAAGCCGTTGCTGGTGAAACCGTGCAGCGTACGTGGACCGTGCTGTGCCCGCGCGTGCAGGAGCTGAGCGCCGCCGCGGCCGGTCACGGGCAGATCGCCTGAGGTAATGCCGGAAACGCCCACGGAGAATCCGGTGGCGAACACCAGGCAGTCGACCTCGTACTCCACCCCGCCGACGACGACGCCGCGCTCTGTCATGCGCTCGACGCCGTGGGTGTCGGCGGTGTCCACGAGAGTGACGTTGTCCCGGTTGAACGCGCACAGGTATGTGTCGGAGAACGTGGGGCGCTTGCACGCGTATCGGTACCAGGGCTTGAGTGCCGCGGCCGTGGCGGGGTCGGTGACCTCGGCGGCCACCCGCTCGCGGACCTGGTTCATCGTGGCGTGGTCGGCGGCCTCGTAGGCGGCTTCGAAGTCCGGCTCGCCGTCGCGGCGGAAGCTGGGCAGGAGCTTCTCCAGCAGGGCGGCCGTTTCCGTCCAGCGGTCGGCGACCAGGTCCTGCCCGGCATCCTCCCCGGAGACGATCCGCAGGAAGTTCTCCCGGCGTTCGGCCGCCCATCCCGGGCGGTCAGCGCCGACGTCCTGAGGCGTCACGCGCCGCTGACCGCGCACGTCCACGGCGGAGGGGGTGCGCTGGAAGACGTACAGATGCCCGGCGTCCTCGGCCAGCATCGGGATGACCTGCACGCCGGTGGCTCCGGTGCCGACGACGGCGACCCTCTTGCCGCCCAGGCCCGTCATGCCTCCCTCGGGACTGCCGCCGGTGTATCCGTAGTCCCAGCGGGAGGTGTGGAAGGTGTGGCCCCGATAGTCCTCGATGCCGGGGATGCCGGGCAGTTTGGGTTCCGTGAGCGTGCCGGTGGCCGTGATGACGTAGGTGGCGCGGAACGTGTCGCCGCGGTCCGTGGCGACCACCCATTGCCGGGCACGCTCGTCCCAGGCCAGGGAGGTGACGGCGGTGGAGAAGAGGGCGTCCTCGTACAGGCCGAACTGCTCGGCGATGCGCATCGCGTGCCGGCGGATCTCCTCTCCCGGCGCGTACTTCCACTCGGGCACGTATCCGGTCTCGTCGAGCATCGGCAGGTAGACGTGCGACTCGACGTCGCAGTGGATGCCCGGGTAGCGGTTCCAGTACCAAGTGCCTCCGAAGTCACCGCCCTTGTCGATGACGCGCACGCGAGCCACGCCCTGGCCGCGCAGGCGTGCGCCCGCCAGGATCCCGCCGAAACCGCCACCGACGATCGCGACGTCCACCACGTCGTGCAGCGGCTCGCGCTCCGCCACTTCGTCGGCGTACGGATCGGCGGCGAAGTAGCCGAACTCCGCGGCCGTGGACCGGTATTGGCCCGGGCCTTCGGGGCGCACGCGGCGCTCCCGCTCGACGCGATAGCGCTCGCGCAGGTCAGCGGTCTCCTGCGGGGTGGGTGGGGTGTCGCACTGAGGCAGGGGCATGTGGGGGATTCCTCTCGTGGGGGGAGGTGCGCAAGCAGCCGCGCGGGATGGGGCGGTGCCCTCGTGGGGCGTCCCGCGAGGGCACCGGTACCGTAACCCAAGAACCGGACAACACTGTCCGGTTGCGGTGCGGGTCCTGTCTCGATCAGGCCCGCCCCAGCCCCACGACACGAAGGGCCCGCGATGTCGAACCTCACCCCCGCTTCCCCTCTGCGCGACTGGCTGGCGGATCACTCCGCCGGGCAGGTCCTGCGAGGCCTGCTGGCCTCCCAGGGGCAGCGCGAGCAGGCCCTGGCCCCCGCCCTCGGCCTGCCGCTGGAGCAACTTGTGAAGATGTCCGGCGGGAAGTTCCCGCCGGAGCTCGTGGGCACGCTGGTCACCGCCGCTGAGACCGGCCGGGTCCCCGAGGGCCTGCCCACCGCTCCCCCGGCCGGCACCGCGGTGGCCGTCGAACCCGACCTGGGGGTCGAGATCACAGCCCCCGAGCCGTGGACCGAACAGATCACACACGGTCGCTTCAGCGGCCAGACCGTCGTCGTCACCGGTGCCGCCTCGGGCATAGGCAAGGCCGTCGCGTCGCGCATCGTGCGCGAGGGCGGCCGTGTGATCGCCGTCGACGTCTCCGCCGACGGCCTCTCGGCCCTGACCGCCGACCTGGGCGAGGCGGTCGCGCCGGTGACCGCAGACATCACCTCGCCCATGTCCGCCGACGCCGTCCTGGCCGCCGCCGGCGGTCGCGTGGACGCGTTGGCGAACGTCGCGGGCGTGATGGACGACGACGCCGCCGTGCACGAGGTCGACGACACGATCTGGGATCGCGTCATGCGCATCAACGTCGAGGGACCCATGCGCCTGATGCGCGCCGTCGTGCCCGGCATGCTCGCCGCCGGCGGCGGCCGGATCGTCAACATCGTGTCCGAAGCCGCCCTGCGTGGTTCGGCGGCCGGTGCCGCCTACACCACCTCCAAGCACGCGCTGGTGGGCCTGACGAAATCGTCGGCCTACCAGTACGCGGGCACCGGCGTGCAGGTCAACGCCGTCGCACCAGGCGCGGTGGCCACCGGAATCCACGTCCCCGCCGCCGCCCCGTACGGCTCGTCCCGGACCGCGAAGATGCGCGTCGCGATCCCGGGCCTGGCCATGGCCGAGGAGCTGGCCGCCTCCATCACCTTCCTCCTCAGCAAGGACGCGGCGAACATCAATGGCGCGATCCTGCCCTCCGACGGCGGCTGGTCGGCCGCCTGACAGCTGTCCGACCGGGCCCCCTCGCGCCGAACTTCCCGGGGGAGGGCCCCGTTGCTGAACACCCGCGCCACGGCGGGGAGTACGTCTCCGGCACGTCACGACGTCCGGATCTCCCGGATGTCAGGAAGGAGCACATCACCGCATGACCACGTACCGCGCGCACCGCACCCTGGCGGGTCTGGCCGCCGTCGGCCTGCTGGCACTGACCGGCTGCGGCACTCAGACCGGCGGCGCCTCGGCCTCGAAGAACCCCACGCCGTCCGGCGAGGGCAGGAGCATCCGTGCCACCCAGCTCGCGCACGTGACCGACGTGCACGAAGCCACCGGCATGACTCTGCTGGAAGGCCCGGTCCTGGACGACGACGGCCGGCTGTACGTCGTGGACGTCACCGCACCCCCGGGCGAGCCCAAGCTCATCTCCGTCGATGTCGCCACCGGTGAGCACAAGGGCGTCTACACCGACAAGACCGGCGCCTACACCTCCGCGCAGACAGGCCCGCACGACGGCCGTCTGTACCTGACCGACTTCGCCACCGGTTCGATCGTCAGCCTCGCGCCGGACGGCTCGGATCCGCGCACGTTCTTCTCCGGCACGGTCGACGGCTCCAAGATGACACCTGACGACATCGCCTTCGACGGCGAGGGCAATCTGTACGTGAGCGACGCGCACGGCACGGAGCCGGACGAGACCGACGGCCGCATCGTGCGCATCGACCGCGACGGCACGAAGAGCAGCGTCCTGGCCGACGGGCTCGCCCAGCCCAACGGAGTCATGTTCGACCCCGGCCTGCACGGCCTGTGGATCAGCGAGCTCGCCGAGGACACCATCTCCTACCTGTTGCTCGATGCCGGCAAGGCCGCTGTTACCTCCCGGCACGAGGCCATCCATGTCGACGGGGGCCTGGCCCAGACCGACTCCATCGCCGTGGACGCCGACGGCAACCTCTACCAGGCGCTGCACGGCCGACCCGCCATCGCCGTCTACAGCAAGTACGGGGCGCGTCTGGCCACCGCCGAGGTCCCTGCCAAGGACGCCGAGGGGCTCACGTCGGCGACCAACGTCGCGATCGCTCCGGGCGGCACGAAGGCCTATATGACCGTCAGCGGCCCCGACGGCGGGTACGTCTTCACGTTCACCGCACTGGCCAAGGGCATCCGCCAGTCCAACGGCGGCTGACAGTCACACGTCGACGACCGCCTCGCAGGGTCGCAGCGGCCCCACCTCGACGCCGAGCAGTCCCCAAGCCGCCAGGGCGACGCGCTCCCGTTCCGCCGGGGTGGGGCCGGCGACGGCGCCGGAGACCATCGCGACGGCGAGCATGACGTCGTCGGCGGACAGGCGATGCCCGGCGGGCAGACACCGGGCCAGGACACTGCGGACGCGCCCGGCCAGCACACGGGCCTGCTCGCCGTCGCCGCGCACGCGCAACAGGTCGACGAATGCCGTCGATCGGGTCAGGTGCCACGTGACCACGCCCAGAACACCCTTGAGGCTCGCGCCCGGCTCGGCGCCGGCCCGCTCGATCTGCTGGACGTTCTCGTCCAGGACGGCGGAGGCCAGTGCGAAGCGGTCGGCGAAGTGCCGGTAGAGACTGCCCTGCCCCACCCCCGCGCGGCGCGCGACGGCGGACAGCGGGGCGTTCAGGCCCTGCTCGGCGAAGACCTCGCGGGCGGCGGCGATGAGAGCGGAACGGTTGCGAGCCGCGACCCGCCGCCCCTGGTTGGCCGGGCGGCCCTGGCCGGCAGCGCCGCGGCGATCGGAGCTCGCGCGGCCGCCCCGCACCACGGCCGAGCCCCGCGCCGCCGGCTGCGGGTCCTGGGGCTCGCTGGGGTTCATCACCTTGGCAGCGTAGTACGAGCCCAGGGCGCACCCGCCCGGCAGGTCAACCGGCGCCACCGTCGTGCGGCGCCGGAGGCAGGCACATCAGCTGTTCGATGCGGACACCGTCCACAGGTTGTTCGTTCCGAGGACGGCGTCCATCGAGAACGTGTCGTCGTAGGGGATCTCGGCGTCGTTGGTGATCTCCTCGACGTTCAGCACCTCACCTCTGATGAAGGTTCCGACTGTGATCAAGTACTGGGGACGCGGCGTGAAGACCGGCTTCGTTCACTCGTTCGAGTGGAGTGCAGGAAAGCCCCTTTGGCCGAATTCTTCAGCCACCTCAATCTCCAAAGCACCATAAATGTTCCAGACCATGCCGTCGCCGATTCTGATTTCCATTTAATTGGGTCAGGTCTCACGGTGGATGGGAAAGGCATGTGGGCGAGGTTTTCTCCGGAGCCGATGGCCTTTCCCCCACTGCGCACGAAGGGAAGTACCGCGTGTGGAGCGGAAATCGCCGGTCGAGCTGCCTCGCCGGCACGGCCAGAAGTACGGAAGGCGCACCAGGGGATGCCCCGGCTGCTTTCGCAAGTGCGGATGTGGATACTCGCGTTCGTCATGGCGGCGGCCGGCGCGGTTTTGCCGGCCGCGGCGGCCACCCCTGCGGCCCCTCGGGCCGCGGTCGGCACGATCCCGGTCGGCGACAACCCACTCGGCGTGACGGTGAGCCGTGACGGAACTCGCCTCTACGTGGGCAACCTTCTCGGGAACGAGGTGGTCAGGACCGTCCCTGTCGGCGACAGCCCAGGTGGGGTGGCGGTGAGCCCGGACGGGAAGAGCGTCTACGTGACCAGCCAGAACGAAGACACGGTGACGGCGATCGCGGCCTGGCCACCCCGCCAGGTGCCGTGCGCCGTCGCATCGTCACCCGCATGGCCGGCGGTCGCGGTCTTGATGCCCGGCTTGGCGATCACTGCCAAGAACTGGGGCCGTGGCCCGGTCGGTTCGGGAGGCCGGTTGCGGTCATCGAGGCAGGGACGTCGCGGTCAGCAGGGCACTGAGGACGTCGGCCGTGCGGCGCTGCATGGCGGTCGGTGGCTTCACTGTGTCGATCGAGCGCCGTCGTCGGTCCGGGCGGGAAGGGTCTGCTGCGCCCAGACCGTCTTGCCCCGTGAGGCGTAACGCGTACCCCAGCGGTGGCTCATGGTCATCACGAGATACAGCCCGCGACCGCCCTCGTCGGTGTCGTGGGCGCGGCGCATGTGTGGCGAGGTACTGGATCCATCGGTGACCTCGCACGTCAGGTGCCGGTCGCGGATGAGCCGGAGACGCACCGGGCCCTCGCCGTATCGGATCGCATTCGTCACCAGTTCGCTGATGATCAGTTCGGTTTCGAACGCGATGTCCTCCAACCCCCAGGCAGCCAGCTGCCGTTCGGCCAGCGACCTCGCCGTGGCGACCACCGACGGGTCGGACGGCAGGTCCCACTGAGCCACCTGGTCATCGGCGAGACCCTGGGCGCGTGCGAGGAGCAGCACTGCGTCGTCCTCGGCCTGCTCGTCGGTCAGGGCGTAGGCGATCGCGTCGGCCGTCTCGGGCAGCGCACGGTCCTGGTGGGCGAGAACCCGCCGGAGCGTGTCGGCCGCCTCGTCACTGCCCGCGAGCAGTCCGTCGGTGTACATGCAGAGGACGGCGCCGTCGTCGAGGTCGTACGTGGCTGTCTCGTACGTGCTGTGCGCCGTGCCGAGCGCGGCGCCCGCGTCGGCCTCCACAGTGGTGACCTCTCCGGCCGGCGAGACGATCAGCGGGGCGGGGTGCCCGGCGGAGGCGAGGGTCAGACGGCACTTCACCGGGTCGTAGACGGCGTACACGCAGGTGGCGACCCGGCCGCCGGTAGGGATGCCGTCATCGTGGCCCGCCCCGTTGACGTCGACGTTCTCACTGGCGAGCCGGGCAGCGATCTCGTCGAGATGAGTCAGCAACTCGTCCGGCTCCAGGTCGAGTTCGGCGAGCGTGCGCAGGGCGGTACGCAGGCGCCCCATCATCGCCGCGACCTCGATCCCGTGTCCGACGACGTCGCCGACGACGAGTCCGACCCGGGCTCCGGACAGTTCGATCACGTCGAACCAGTCCCCGCCCGCCCTCACGGGCAGGTACAGATGCGCCGTCTCGACGGTTGTCAGCTCCGGCGTACGGCTCGGCAGCAAATGCCGTTGGAGGGCCGTGGCCGTGTTCCGCTCCCGTGCGTAGCTCGACGCGTGGTCGATGCCGAGGGCGGCCCGGGAGGTGACCTGCACCGCCAGATCGAGATCCTGCCGTGTGTACGGCTGGGGTCGCTCCGAACGGTAGAGCGTGACGACACCGAGCACGGCATGCGGTACGACGAGGGGGACGGCCATCAACGAGTGGACGCCCGCGGCGGCTAGTGCGTGGGCGCACTCGGACAGCTCGGGTGACCAGACCCCCTCGGCGTCCAGGTGGGTGATCAGGCGGGGCTTGGCGTCCTGGAGGCTCAGTGTGAAGGGGGTGGCCAGGGGCAGCGTCTCAAGGATCGTGTCCCTTTCGTCGGCGTGTGTGCCGGGCCCGTTCAGGAAGGCCGCCCGGCTCAGAGGCTGTCCGGCGTCGACCGGTCCCCGACGGCGAGGCTCACCGCGCAGTACCGCATCCAGGATGTGCACGGTCACGGCGTCGGCCAGGGCCGGCACCAGCGCGCTCGCCAGTTCGCGGGCGGTCGTCGTCGCATCCAGCGTCGTGCCGACGGTCCGGCGAGCGTCGTAGAGGAGATCGAGCCGCGCCCGGGCCGCCTCACGTTCGGTCACGTCCTCGACCACCAGGAGCACACCGGGCTGCCTGTCGGCCGTGTCGTCCACCAGGTACACGGACACCGAGACCGTCAGGTCCTCGTCAGGTCGGGTGGCCGACGTGCCCTTCAGGGTGTGCCGTAGCACGGGCTGACCCGTGCGGAGGGTTTCCCGAGCGAGGACGGCGAGCTCCGTGGTGTCGAGGCCCGAACCGACCTCTCCGAACGTCCGCCCGAGCACCCGCTCTGCGGAGATGCCACGCAGGCCACGGGGCGATGTGTTGTAGCGACGCACCCGCAGCTGATCGTCGAGAAGGAAGAGGCCGAGCGGTGCCTGGGTGAACAACGCGTCCAGCACGGCCGAGTCCGATGCTTCCGTGCCGAGGTGGGGGTCGGCGTCAACCACGTGCGTCCCTCCTGTCCGACTGTTTCAGGCCGGTTGGGCGGTGTTGAGAGGCGGCAGGAGGCGGCAGGGTGCACGTGCCGTCGAGCGCTTTCGGGCTCGGTCGGTACTCACGCGGGAGGGGCAGGAAGGTTCCTGTTCCTGTTCCTGTTCCAGTTCCGGTGCCTGTTCCGGTTCCGGTTCCGGTTCCGGTTCCGGTGGCAAGGTGGCCGAGGTAAGCGAAGGTGTCGACGAACTGCATCACCTGGTTACGCCCGGCCGTGTACGCCCCAGCCGCCCCACCGGCTTCTTCCGCCATGCGCGCACCACCTTCCGGGGACTCCCTTGCGCGCCATCCTCACCCCGCCTGCCGCGCACCGCCACCCGCGTCCGGCCCTTCTCGGCACGGTCGGGCGTGGGGGCATCCGGCCGTGAACCGATGGCGGCCGTGTTCCGGAACACGGGGGGTGAGAAGTATGGGCAGGGACACCCACCGGCCGCGCCGTCTGGTCGGCAGGCAGCTGCTGTCCACGAGACCTGTCGCGGACAGCAACGGCGTCGCCTGACCGGGGCAATGCCGCCAAGACAACGGGGTGGCCCCCAGTTGGCTCTGCCCCACTCCGTGCCGGGTCAGTCGCCGGGTGACGGTCCGCCGCGGGCGCAGGCAGGCGGCGGAGTCTGGCGGAGTCGCGGCTGGGCGTGGATGCATCGGTCCCGAGTCCGGTCATCGCGGTCCGCGGATGCTGTCGATGATGCGAGTCCAGTTGTCACTGCCATGTCCGTCCCTGATCGCGCGCCGATAGTGGGCCTGCACGGCCAGTGGGAGTGCGAGGTCGAGGCCGAGTGACGTGCTGGTTTCGACGATGTGGTCGGACGTCGCACCCATCATGGTGACCGTGCTGAGGTCGCCGGGATGCTCTCCGGCATCAAGCGCGGTGCCGGGGGCCTGTTCACCGGCCCTCAGGACGTCGCCGATCGAGTCGGCGGAGGAGAGCAGCTCTGGCAGTGCTTCCTTGGCCTCCATTCCTGCGGTGCCCAGCATCGCGGTGGCGTGCATCAGGCCGGACAAGGTGGTGAGGAACACCGCGAGTTGGGCTTGATACATCATCTGCGCGAGGCCTGGGTCCTCCCCCAGGTGCTTGGGCGTTCCGAGCAGCGTCAACGTCGACAGGTGGCTCTCCATGGCCTCGTCGCGGCCGCTGTAGTAGACATGGGCAGCCTCCGTACCGACCATCGGCGCGGGGACCATGACACCTCCGGCGAGGAAGGCGGCTTCGTGGCCCGCTGCCCAGGCCGCTGCCTCGCGTGTGCGGTCGGGAGTGTCAGAGCTCAGGTTGACCAGCGTCCGGCCGGCAAGCGATCCGGTGGCGCCGTCGAGGACGTCGTACATCGCCTGGTAGTCGGTGAGGCTGAGGATCACGAGGTCACTCGCTTCGACCGCCTCTCTGGGCGTCGCCGCGAGCGTTGCTCCGTCGCTCACGACACCGTCGGCCCGACGGGCGGTGCGGTTCCAGACGGTGACCGGGTGGCCGGCGGTGAGGAGGGTACGTGTCATTGCCTGGCCCATCGGGCCGAGCCCGATCACGGTGACGGTGCTGTTCTGCCTGGCGGTGTGGTTCTGTCGTTCGTTCACTTCTCCATGATCGGAGAGCGCGACTACGCTCGGAAGTACCCACTATTTTCTGCGGTACTTACCTTTTCGTAAGGGGATCAG
The DNA here is from genome assembly GCF_053644375.1 of Streptomyces sp. NPDC055400. NCBI lineage: Bacteria > Bacillati > Actinomycetota > Actinomycetes > Kitasatosporales > Streptomycetaceae > Streptomyces > Streptomyces sp. NPDC055400. The sequence continues at coordinate 287,785 of NZ_JBSHLM010000009.1, forward strand.
TGATGGCCGTGGCGCCGAGAAGCGGGCCTTACATCTGCGGCATCGACGCCGCGCTCGACGTGGTGAGCGGCAAATGGAAGGGACTGATCCTCTGGGAACTCGATGCCCATGGCGTACGCCGCTTCGCCGCGCTCCGTCGCGGTCTGCCGGGAGTGAGCGAGAAGATGCTGACGCAGCATCTTCGTGAGATGGAGGCGGACGGACTCGTGCACAGGGAGGTCTACGCCGAGGTGCCGCCGCGGGTGGAGTATTCCCTCACTGGGCACGGGCGCACGCTCAATCAGGCGCTCGGTCCGCTCGGTGCCTGGGGGGCTGAGCGGATGCGTCGCGAGGGCTCCGAAACGGTCGACGTAGCCGAGACCTCAAAGGGCTGAGCATGGGGGCGGCTTCCTGGTCGCCGCCCCCACACGCCCTATGCCGGTGCCGGTGCCTGGAAGCCGCCGATCTGCTGCTCCAGCAGCTCGGCAAGTCGCAGCGGGGTGCGGTCCTCGTACATCGGACCGATGAGCTGCACTCCCACCGGCAGACCCTCGGGAGACCGGCCCGCCGGAACGGCGGTGGCGGGCAGACCTGGCATGGTGGGCAGACCGGCCCAGACGAGCTGGTCGAAGTACGGGTACTCGACGCCGTCGATGTCGATCCGGCGTTCTCTCGGATCGGGGTTGTGGTCGTGCGGGAACGCGGGAGTCGGCGTGATGGGACACACCACGGCGTCGAACTCGGCGAAGAGCTGCCGCCAGCCGTGGCGGTGGAGCTCGCGACGGCTGTTCGCCTCGATCCAGTCGCGGTGGCTGAGCACCATGCCGCGCAGCCGCGCCGCTTCGAGTCTCCGGTCGTCCGCGCTCAGTCCGGCGGCGCGGGTCCGCAGCTGCTCGTACGCTTCGACGGGGAAACGTGCAACGGAGCTCGAAAACAGCAACTGCGTGTAGAGCATCGCGGCTTCGGTCAGATCGGGAAGCAGCGGACTGTCCCGCTCGACGCGGGCACCGCCGTCGACAAGCGCGTCGGCCACCCGGTTCACGCCCGCCCGCACGGCGGACCCGGTCGGAATGAGTGGATGATCGTCAAGGACCAGGACCCGGAAGTCGCCAAGGCGCTCGTGGCGCGCGGGCGGCAGGGCCAACTCGTGCGCCACACCGAGCGTCAGCGGATCCGGTCCGGCCATGACGTCGAGCAGGAGCGTGAGGTCGCGAGCGGTGCGTGCCATCGGACCGACGACGGCGAGGTCGTGCTCGACCGGCAGGGCCGGCCCGGGCGGCGGGACCATGCCGCGGCTCGCCGCCAGCCCGAGTGTCGGCTTGTGCGCGTAAATGCCGCAGAAATGCGCGGGGGTGCGCAACGAGCCGGCGAGGTCGGAGCCGATGGACAGCGCGCCGAATCCGGACGCCAGGGCCGCCGCCGAGCCGCCGGAGGATCCGCCCGACGTACGACCGTGATCCCACGGGTTGTTGGTGGTGCCGTGGATCTCGTTGAAGCTCTGCACATCTTGCAGTCCCAAGGGCACATTGGTCTTACCGAGCACCACCGCGCCTGCGGACTTGAGCCGAGACACCTGCACCGCGTCCTCGGCCGGCATGTAGTCCCGGTGGAGCGGCATGCCCCAAGTCGTGGGCAGCCCGGCTATGTTGTAGGACTCTTTGACCGTAACCGGAATGCCGAGCAGCGGCCGGTCCTCACCGCGGGCGCGCGCCTGATCGGCACCGCGCGCGGCGGCCCGTGCACGGTCGAAGTCCGGCACACAGATCGCATTGATCGCCTTGTCGTCCCGCTCGATACGGGTGATCGCCTCGTCGGTCAGTTCCGCCGAGGTCACTTCACCGGCACGCAAGGCAGCCACAAGTTTTTCGGCTGACTGAGAATTCCACTCCATGAATCCGACCGTATCGGCCAATAGGAAGGGCCACGAAATACCGTTTCGCGCAACGGGGTTTGACGTCTCAATACCCAGCAATACTCAGGGCTGCAGGAGTCTCTCCTTCCCTCTATGGCTGTCGCATGGGTCAAGCCCGATGGGCGGGCCCTGATGACGAGTCAGGGCTCGGTGGGGCCCCGGGCCTCTGTCGTTGCGCGCTGCTTTCGCGACGTGGGCAGCCGGAGTTGTTGCATTCCGAGACCGTCGACGTGATGCGCATCACTGTCCGGGTGCTTCGGGTCGGGCGTACGCGATCATGACCGGATGGACGCTCATTTCCTTGGCATCTCCGAGCTGGTCGAAGCCCCGTCCGTGGCGGTCGTAGTCGACGTCATGCGCGCTTTCACGGTGGCTGCCTGGGCCTTTGCCCAGGGAGCGGAAAAGATCGTTCTTGCTGAGTCACTGGAGGAAGCCCTGGCGCTCAAGGCACGCCACCCGGATTGGGCGACGCTCAAAGACGGTCCGCCCGCGCCCGGGTTCGACGCCGTCAACTCGCCGGGCCTGCTGCGGTCCATTGACCTCGGCGGACGGACCGTTGTGCAGAAGACCACGGCAGGGACCGTCGGCGCCCTTGCGGTCAAGGAGGCGTCGCTGGTGCTGTGCGCCGGCTTCGTGGTGGCGGAGGCAACGGCTCGGCTCTTGCGGATACGCGAGTGCGACGGTGTCACGTTCGTGGTCACTGGCGAGGACGGTCAAGCCGATGAAGATCTGGCGTGCGCTCAATACATCGCTCGCAGGGCCACCGGGGCTGGAACGGATGCAGCTGAGTTCCTTCGCCGCGCCGGCGAGTCGCGCGCCGCCGCCGAGCTGGCGGAGGGCGTGCGTCAGGGAGTCCATCCTGATGACGTCGAACTGTGCCTCGAGCTCGACCGGTTCCCCTTTGCCATGGTGGCGACCTTGGAAGACTCGCTCATGATCCTCCGTCCGTGCGCGGTGCCGTCGCTGACCGACGAGGCTTCGGCCTGATCGCTGTCGCGCACTGTTCGCCACGGTCGCCGACCTCGCCACTTCACCGAACCGTGCGGCGACTCAACGTGACGACGTACCGCCGGACAGTACATCCACACTCATGACGATCCTGGGTCGATCCTGTGCATCTTTGCAGGCCGCGACAGAGATATCGGACGAGGCCACCCATCTCCCCGACCACACCCTCCCCACACCGTGATAACACGGAGTAATCAAAAACGAGGAGGGCAACGACCGCATGGGTATCTTCAGCCGTCGCCAGAGCGCGACCACCGAGCCGACACCCGCCGTCGGCCCCCGCACACCCTTCCCCGACGACACCACCGGCCCCGCGCTCGACCCCGCCCTTCGCGCACTGACCGGGCAATGGACCATCGACCGCCCCCACAGCCGCATCGGCTTCTCCGTACGCCACGCCATGGTCACCACCGTCCGCGGCGCCTTCACCGACTACGACAGCACCCTGTACTTCGACGGAGCCCGCCCCTCCCAGTCCCGCGCCGAGATCACCATCCGCGTCGCCAGCGTCGACACCGGCGTCGAACAACGCGACGCCCACCTCATCGGCACCGACTTCTTCGACGCCCGCCGCCACCCGGAGATGACCTTCCGCAGCACCTCCACCACCCACGAAGGCGCAGAAACCTTCCGCATGACGGGCGACCTCACCATCCGCGCCGTCACCCGGCCCGTCGAACTCCAACTCGACTACCTCGGCTCCGTCCTCGACCCCTTCGGCTACGAACGAGCCGGCTTCGACGCCACCACCACCATCGACCGCACCCAATGGGGCCTCGTCTACAACCAACGCCTCGAAGCAGGCGGCACCATGGTCAGCGAAAAAGTCCGGCTCCAGTTCGACATCTCCGCCATCCGCTCCACACCCATCGCCTAGCCGCACCACCCCGCACGAAAGCCCTCGCTGCCGATCCGTCCGCCCCGCCGACCCACCTGGACCCACCACCCGTCCGCCCGTCCGCCCGATGTCCGTATCTGTGGCATACCCGGCCGTACGGCCATGGCGCGCGCCGCCTTCGCGACGGATGCTGAACAGGTCGGCAGAAACGTCGGCAGCGAATCGGCAGGCCCGCGCCCTGCTCGAGGGCGGCGGCGACCCGGTCGAACACATCGCGCAGGCGGCCGGGTTCGGCTCATCGGAGAGCATGCGCCGGGCGTTCCGGCAGACGCTGGGGGTGGCGCCCATCGAATACCGAGAGGCAGCGGACGACATCGAGACACGGCTGCATCCGCGTCACACGGACTGACGCTTTTCGGGTCGGTACCCCGGGGCGTTCGTGATGACCTGGCGGCTGGCGTCGGGCCCTTGGGGCCCGCAGACGTCGTCGTCGACATGGAAGCCGAGCAGCAGCCCACCGGGCCGAAGCACTCGGCGCAAGTCAAGTACCGAGCTGATTCCGTCGTCAGGAATGTGGATCAGTGAGTACCAGGCGACCAGGCCCAGTCCCCGAGACGTCGGCCAGGGTGAGGCCCGCCGACGACCACTTGACGGGGAGTCATCTGGTTGCCGGCGGGGACACTGCGTTGATGCTCCTACGGGGGACCTGCTCGATGGTCGCCCCCAGGCAGCCGGGGCTACGGACGGAGCACGATCTTGCCGTGGGTGTGCCCCCGTTCCAGCTCGCGGAACGCGTCTCGCACCCGCTCCAGCGGGTAGGTGCGGGCGATCGGCACCTCCAACTCCCCGCACGCGGCAAGCCGGGCCAGCTCACCGAGCACCACCGCGCATGCCGCCGAGCCTTCTCCGTATGTCCGCGCACCGACTCTGGCCGCGGCCTGCCAATCCCGGATCGTGTTGATCCGCTCGGGCCGCACGCCCAACCCCACTGCCATCTCCACGTAGCCGTCGCCGAACGTGTCGATGAACGCGTCGACGTTCCCGCCGGCGGCCTGCCGGATCCGCTCGGCCGCGCCTTCCCCGTACTCGACCGGAATGACGCCACGGTCCTTCAGCCAGGCATGGTTTCGCTCGCTCGCAAGGCCGATCACCGTGGCGCCGCGCCGCCGTGCGAGTTGCACGGCAAGCGACCCGACGCCGCCCGCCGCACCGGACACCACGACCGTGTCGGCCGGCCCGGGGTCGACCGCGAACACGGTGGCGTACGCGGTCGTACCGGCCACGTACAACGACCCCGCCACGTCCCATGGCAGGCCCTCCGGACGGGAGACCACGTTCACGTCGTCGACCACGACGAACTCCGCGTGGCTCGCTCTGTTGTGGGTGAAGCCCAGGACGTCATCGCCCACTGTGAAGCCGCGCACCTGCGCACCGACCTCCACCACAGCGCCGGCCAGGTCGCTGCCCTGCCCGGAGGGGAACGCGGCAGGCCAGCGTTCGTGCCGGGCGCCCTTGCGGATCATCACCTCGCCGGGCTGGATCCCGGCCGCGCGTACCTCGACCAGCACCTGCCCGGGGCCGGGCGCCGGGCGCTCCACCTCCTCCACCCTCAGCACATCGATCTCGCCGTACTCGTGGAACCGCACTGCCTTCATGGCGTGATCACCGCGTTTCGTCGTTCGGACAGGTCCTGGACGGCCACGCGCGGGTTGCCACACGTCGACCGCGCCATCGCCTTCAACGACGCAGGAACGGTGCTGACTTCCCGGCAGTGCGTAACTGGGCGGCCGGGCACGGACTGCCGCCAGGGAACGGGGACCAGGGCCCGGCGGGCGCCCGTACGCGGTTCCGTGAGCCCGTTCAGCCCCCTGCCGCCCCTCGCCCCCGTTCCCGGGCGACCGGTCACGTGCCGGGCCGGTACCTCCGCTCGACGTGCCCGGCGAGATCCTCGGGATAGAAGTAGACGGGCCGCAGGGCACCCCGCGCATAGCGTTCGGCCTGGTCGCCGAAGTGCGGCGAGTCGGGGTGTCCGCTCACTCCGCCCGCCGTCACCGCCCAGGCGCGAAGTCGCGGCCCGAACTCCACGACCGCCACGAAACTGTTGCCACTGGTGCCGTAGTAACGCTTGGTTCCCGGGTAGGCCCTCGCGCCGAACGAGGCGAGCGAGCCCCAGCGCGAGGAGGTGAAGGGCACCGGGATGCTGGGCTTGTCGTCGCTGAACTCCTGCACGATCGCGGCGTCGTTGCGCTGGTAGCGATTGATGTCACCCCACGGCACCTGCCAGCTGCCGAAGTCCCGCTGAAGCCGCTGCACCGCCGTCTCGAGGGCTGCGAGCTTCTGCGCGTTCGTGGCACGGTCGGCGATGTAGTCCCACACCGACATTCCGGCGTCCGCCGCCGCCTGGGAGGTGAGCGCCCACGTGTCTTCGCCCCAGAACACGGCCACCGACGTCGCAGTCGAATCAGCGGACCACCGGTGATCCCAGTCGCGCAGCAGACCGATCGGACCGGCCAGCTTCTCCTTCCGCGCGCTCCCTTCGGGCAGTTGGTCCCACGCCGCCACGAGCCCCGGCAGCAGCCGCGCGAAGGCGGTGAGATAAGGGTCGAACGCGGCCTCGATCAACGTCTGCGGGGTGAAGTCGTCGCGCGCGCTCAGTACCCGGACGGCCTGCGGCCCGCGCGGGTTCTCACCGAAGCGGTCGAAGTAGCGCGGATAGTCGGCCTTGTCGGGGCTGTCCGCGCCGGCGGCGGTCCAGGGCCAGTTGTTGGTGTTGAACGCCCAGCCGTTCTTCGGATTCACAGCCTGCGGCATGCTGTCCAGGCTGTGCAGTCCACGCCAGTCGGTCGCCGGGTCACTGCCGCTGACAGGCTTGAGATAGTCGAACCGGTCGTCCCTCACCGGCATGAACTGCGGCATCAGGAAGGCGATCTCGCCCTTCGAGTCCGCGAAGAGCGTGTTGTTCGAGCTGTTCGCCTTGAGGCCCGCGACCCGGAGATAGCCCGCATAGTCCCGCGTCGTGGTGCGCAGGAAGCTCTGCTGGAGCGCCTCGACGGGCTTGTTCATCAGCGCACACGCGATCCACTTGCCGTCCGTCTCGCGCACGATCGGGCCGTGGTGCGTCGCGTACGTCGTGAAGGTGCGCTCCTGCCGCCCTCCGTCATCGGTCCGGAAGGAGAGCGTGATCTTCTTCGTCGTGACGGGTCGCAGTTCGTCGCCGTAACGGTAGGAACGGGCTCCGTCGGCCCCTGCCACGATCGTCTCGGCGAACTCGTCGATGTTGTCGACACCGCTCGACGTGTGCATCCACCCCGTCTCCGCGTTGAAGCCCTGGTAGATGAAGAACTGTCCCCAGGTGGCGGCACCGTAGGCGTTGAGTCCCTCGCGGCTCGTCACATGCTGTTCCGCGCGGAAGAAGAAGTTGGTGTGCGGGTTGATCAGCAGCAGTGCGTGGCCGTCCCGCGTGTGGCTGGGTGCGATCGCGAAGCCGTTGGACCCCGTGGGTTCGCGCTGCACGAGGCCGCGTTCCGCGTCGGTCATCGGAACGTCACGCTTGTCGTAGAACGCTTCGAGCTGGGTGAGCAGCACCGACTCGATGTCACCTCCGATGCTGCCTTCGGAGAAGCTGAGCGGCATCCACGGCTCGAACCGGTCGAGCACACGCGGTCGCACCTCGGGGTGTGTCGCGAGGTAGTGGTTGAGTCCGTCCGCCCAGGCCCGCATCAACGCGCGCAGCCACACAGGGCACTTGGCGTAGTCCTTCTTCAGCTTCTCCGGGTCGAGGAACAGCCGCTGGCGCAGGTCCTGCCATATCGCGCTCTCGCCCTCGGCCTCGGCGAGACGGCCCAGGGCGACGAGGTAATTCTGCTCGATCCGGTTGAAGTCGTCCTCCGCCTGGGCGTACATCATCCCGAACACCGCGTCGGCATCGGTCTCGCCCACGATGTGGGAAACACCCCAGTCGTCCCGGGTGATCGTGACCCGGTCCGCGTGTCTGCGCCGACGGGCCTCGTCGGGCAGTGCCGGGCTCGCAAACGCGGTGCCGGTCTGCAGCCCCGCCGCAGCGGCGGCCAGCCCGGCCGCTCCGCCCAGGACGCGGCGCCGGCTCACCCCGGAGTTCTGCGCATGGCTCATGAGTTGCTCCACTCTCCTTCGAGGATCAGGGGATCGTTCGGCTTCACCCGGTGTGGCGAGCGGTGGTCCACGTGCCGGCCCCAATGCTCTGACGCCTTCGGCCGTCACCCTGATCGTCACCACCCACCGCGCAGCCGGCACCCACTGACCGAGGTGACCCCCGGACGGCACACGCACGTTCCGGTGATCACCTACGCGGACAGTCCTATCCAGGAAGCAGCCCCCTGACAAGGCTTCACCCCGCTGCAATCGGAAGTACTTCGTCCGGTGGGGAGCGGCTGGCCCACCCGTCGCCGAAGGAGTCGTTTCTCCAGGGGGTGGGGGCCGGGCTGCGCAGGGCCGAACTCGCAGTGGAGGAAGGCAACCCCGGGCCCGTGCCCTGTACGAACGCTTGGGCTGTGTCCCGTACGGCCGGGAGCCGGACGCCTGGTACGAGGAAGGGCCCGACGGGTCGATCCGTAGCCACGAGACGATGTGCGTTCTCATGCGGAGGGGCCTTCGAGCCGCGGTCAGTGGCACAGGTGCAACGGGCGTGGCGGCGGGGTTGGTCCTGGCTTCGCGTAAGGGTGCGACGGCATCTCTCAGGCGGCGAACGCGTCCACGCCCGTCAGTTCGGCGGACAGTGCCCACAGGCGGGCCGCTTGCTCCGGGTCCGTGGCCCACTCCTTGACGCCGACCCGGGAGCCGTCCGCCGGGGCGGGCTCGGCGATGTCGCAGTCCTCCAGGTAGACGCCGCCCATGCCGTCCAGCTGGGGGGAGGTCGCCGCCCAGACCTGCGTGGCCGCGCCCTGCTGCGGCGTCTTGAACGCCTCGGGGTGGAGCAGGTTGCCGTCCTCGTCGATCCAGCCCCGCTCGACCATCTCCTGCGTCGGCAGATGCCGCTGAAGGGGCGTCAAGATGCCACCGGGGTGCAGCGAGAAGGCCCGCACGCCCAGACCCCGGCCGCGGCGGTCGAGTTCCACGGCGAACAGCGCGTTCGCCGTCTTGGCCTGGCCGTACGCCTCCCACTTGTCATAGCCGTGGCGCCAGTGAACGTCGTCCCAGCGGATACCGGAGGCATGGTGGCCGGTCGAGGAGACCGAGACGACGCGGGCGCCACCCGGCTCGAGCGCCGGCCAAAGGCGGTTGACGAGGGCGAAGTGGCCGAGGTGGTTGGTGGCGAACTGGGCCTCCCAGCCCGGCCCGACGCGGGTCTCGGGGCAGGCCATGATCCCCGCGCTGTCGATGACGATGTCCAGGGGCCGGCCCGTGGCAAGGAAACGCTCGGCGAAGGCGCGCACACTGTCCAGGTCGCCGAGGTCCATTTCTTCCACCTCGACGCCGTCGATCCCGGCCAGGTTCTCCTGTGCCGCGCCGACCCGGCGGGCCGGGACCACGACCCGGGCGCCGGCCTTCGCCAGTGCGCGTGTGGTCTCGGCGCCGATGCCCGAGTAGCCTCCCGTCACCAGGGCGAGCCGACCCGTGAGATCGATGCCCGCGAGGACATCGTCGGCGGAGCTCTGGGCGCCGAAACCCGAACCGATCTTGTGCTGCGGTGTGCTGCTGTCGCTCATGAGGGCACGGTACGAATTCGAGTGCACTCGAGGTCAAGCCCACCCCGCGGACGCGGTCTGAACAGGCCCGATCGGGGAAGCGGCCCCGACCGGACGGACGAACCATGCCCCCCGCACACGAGGCTACGGAGATCCGAAGGCCGGGATGGTCAGGGAGCCGTCTTCGGCCAGGGGGAAGCCCGGGTTGTGGGCGATCTCCCACAGGTGTCCGTCAGGGTCGGCGAAGCACCCCGCATAGCCGCCGTAGGGCGTTGCCCGGGCCGGCTTGGTGATGGTGCCTCCGGCCTGCTGTGCTGCGGTGAGGAGCGCGTCCACATCCTGCGGGGAGCGCATGTTGTGCGCCAGGACGATGCCGCCGAAGCCTGTCCCGTCAGCGCTGTCGAGGCCGCAGTCGAGTGCGAGCTTGTCGCGGCCCCACAGGACGAGCCCGAGGCCACCTGCCTGGAAGAAGACGGTCTCTTCGACCTCTTGTCCCCGCCAGCCCAGGCTCTCGTAGAACGCCCGGGAGCGCCCCAGGTCGGCAACAGCCAGAGTGATCAGACTGACGCGTTGTTCCATGCGCGGAAGCTAGCACGTGCTTCAGCGCTTGCCCGGGAGCCTCCATGGCCGCCTGGCACTGACCACGGCTGATCCAGGGCACTGGGAGGTGCTGCCCGGACAACAGCCGCCCGCACCGCCGTCACTGACGGCATCGCCGGCCCGTCGGCTCAGCCCCCATGGGGCCGGGCCAGGCCGTGGTCATAGGCGAAGATCACCGCCTGGATGCGGTCGCGCGCACCGATCTTGGACAGGACGCGGCCGACATGGGTCTTGACCGTGGACTCCGACAGGACGAAGCGGGTGGCGATCTCGCCGTTGGTCCAGCCCTTGCCGATGGCTACGAGGATCTCGCGTTCGCGGTCGGTGAGCGAGCTCAGCTTCGCGTCCTCGGCGGATCCGTTCGCGCCGGACGGCACGAGTTGGGCGAACTCGTACAGCAGGCGGCGCGTGAGCGCCGGAGCGATCACCGCGTCTCCCACGGCCACGGCGCGGATGCCGGCCAGGAGTTCGTCGGGACGGGCGTCCTTGAGGAGGAAGCCGCTGGCTCCGGCACGCAGGGCCGCGTAGACGTACTCGTCGAGGTCAAAGGTGGTCATGACGAGGACGCGGGAGCGGTCGCCCGTCGCGACGATGCGGCGCGTGGCCTCGATGCCGTCCATGCCCGGCATGCGTACGTCCATCAGGACGACGTCGGGGCGGAGTTCGGCGGCCTTGCGCACGGCGTCGGCTCCGTGCGCGGCCTCGCCGACCACCTCTGTCTCGGGCACGGAGTCGAGGAGCATGCGGAGGCCGTACCGCTGGAGGGGCTGATCGTCCACGACGAGCACGGTGGTCATCGGGCACCGTCCTGGGGAGCGAGGTTGAGTTCGGCCCGCACGGCCCATCCCGCGCCGGCGGGACCGGCGTTGATGTGTCCGCCGTAGAGAGCCGCTCGTTCGCGCATGCCCACCAGGCCGTGTCCTTCCTCGTTCGCCGGTCCCCGCCGGCCGGCCGGAGCGGGTGGGCCGGAGTCCTGGACGGTTATGGTCAGCCGCTTGTCCTCGACGACGATCGCCAGGTTCGCACGGGCATGGGCGCCCGCGTGCTTCAGGGTGTTCGTCAGGGCCTCCTGCACGATGCGGTAGACGGTCAGCTGTACGCCGCTGTCGAGGGCGTCGATGTCACCGGCGGTACGGTAGATCACCTTCAGGCCGGCAGCACGCACCCCCTCGCACAGCGCGTCGATGTCCGCGAGTCCGGGCTGCGGGCTCAGCTCGGGCTCGGTGCGCGGGCCGTCCGCCTCGCGCAGCACGCCGAGCAGGCGCCGCAGTTCGCCGAGGGCCTGACGGCCGGTGTCGCCGATGAGGTGCAGGGCCTCCGTGCCCCGTTCCGGTGCGACGGCCGTGGCATAGGCGCCCGCGTCTGCGAGTGTGATGATGACCGACAGGTTGTGGCCGACGATGTCGTGCATCTCGCGCGACACCCGTGTCCGTTCGGCCGCGACGGCGAGCCGGCCGCGCTGGTCGCGTTCGATCTCCAGCCGGGCCGCACGGTCCCGCAGTCCGGCCAGCTGGGCCCGCCGGATCCGGATCATCAGACCGAGCGCGAGGGCCGCGGTCGCCGTGCTGAGGAGAAAGAAGAGCGCGTCCCAGAGCGACACCGCCGACGAGACCCGCGCCGCGACCAGGCCCAGCGCACCCGCCATGACCGCGCACGCCCACGGCAGTTGTCGCAGCCGCCCGTGCAGGGCCAGGCTGTACAGGGCTACGAAGAGGGCGACATCCGCGCGGAGTGCGGCACCGAGAGACCACTGCAGGACGAACACGGCCGTGACCGCGCCGAAGGCCACCGCGGGCGATCGCCGCCGCCACAGCAGCGGCAGCACCAATCCGGCCTGCAGCGCCAGCACCCCGACCGTGGGGAGCTGGGTGAACACCAGGCGGAACCGGCGCGGACCGTCTCCGTCCCCAACGCCCTGGTGCAGCAGGTCGGGCAGGCAGAACACCAGGAAGACCAGGACCACGACCGCGGTGTCCAGCACCCACGGACGGGCCTGGTCGGCGCGCCGTAGCCGCTCGCCGGCCCGGCCGAACCGAGCGACGAGCGGCCCCATCCCGCCGAGGTCTTCAGTGGTCACGGAGTTCACCAGCCCATGATGCGGGTCCGGGCCTTGACGCGGGTCCTGCCCGTGATGCGAAGGCAACGGCTCAGACGTCGCTGCGAAGCAGCCGGTACGCCGCCCCGGCCAGCGCCAGCGCCGTCCAGCCGAGGAAGACCAGGAGCCCGGCGGTCGGCGACAGGCTGGCGGAGTCGTGCGCCAGGGCGAACATCGCCTCGCCCGCGTTGCTCGGGAGGTACGGGTCGATGTCGCCCTGCCACGAACTGGGCAGTAGGGAGATCAGCCCTGGGACGAGCATGAGGGTGGCGACCAGGACCGAGATGCCGCCCGCCACCGACCGCAGCAGCGCGCCCAAGGCGGTGCCGATCACACCGACCAGGCCCAGGTAGAGCCCGGCGCCCAGCAGGCTGCGCACGACGCCGGCGTGGCCGAGGCCCATGGCAGCGGGCGTGCCGGAGACGATCCTGCTTCCGACGAGGAAGGCGACGAAAGCGCCGACCGTGGCGATCACGAGCGCGACCAGCCCGTACACGACCGCCTTGGACCACAGCACGGGGAGCCGACGCGGCACCGCGGCCAGGGTCGAGCGGATCATGCCGGTGGAGTACTCGCCCGCTGTGACCAGCACACCGAGTACGCCGAGGGCCAGCTGGGCGAAGTTCGTGCCGAAGAGGGACAGGCTCAAGGCCGTCGCGGAGCCGAAGTCACGTTCCATCGGACGGCCGGAGCCGATCTCGGTCTTGTAGTGGCTCGCGGCGATGAGACCGAAGGCGACGAGGAACAGCAGGCCCAGACCGAGAGTGATCCAGGTCGAGCGCACGGACCAGAGTTTGGCCCACTCCGAGGACAGCACACGCCGTCCGGTCACCCGGTAGACGGGCCCGCCCGGAGTGGCCTGGGCGCTCCCGGGGGTCTCGGGGGTTGCCGTGAGGGTGCTCATGCTGTGCTCCCGAAGGTGTCGGCGCCGGTCGTGGAACCGTGGTACTCCACGGCGTCCCTGGTCAGTTCCATGAAGGCTTCCTCCAGCGACACCGCCTTCGCGGTCAGCTCGAACAGGGGGATTCCGTGCTCGGCCGCCTTCAGCCCGATCGCGCGGGCGGTCATCCCGGTCACCTGCAGTTCCTCGGATCCGACGCGGCCGGTGACCTCCACGCCAGGCCCGGACAGCACGTCCCGCAGCATGGTCGGGTCCTGCGTCGCGACCTTCACGGTGTCACCGCCCGCTTCGCGGACGAGGTCCCGTACGGTCGTGTCGGCCAGCAGCTGTCCCCTGCCGACGATGATCAGGTGGTCAGCCACCAGGGCGACCTCACTCATCAGGTGCGAGGACACGAACACCGTCCGCCCCTCCGCCGCGAGCGATGTCAGCAGGTTGCGGATCCAGAGCACTCCCTCGGGGTCCAGACCGTTGACGGGCTCGTCCAGCATCACCGTCTGCGGATCGCCCAGCAGCGCGGCGGCGATGCCGAGCCGCTGCCCCATGCCGAGAGAGAAGGCACCGGCCCGCTTCTTCGCGACGCTGCCGAGACCGGCGAGTTCGATGACCTCGTCGACGCGGCGGCGCGGAATGCCGTGGGTGAGCGCGAGTGCCCGGAGGTGGTTGCTTGCCGAGCGGCCCGGGTGGATCGACTTGGCCTCCAGAAGCGCTCCGACCTCCTGCAAGGGTGCCCGGTGTCGGGCGTAGCGGTGGCCGTTCACCGTCACGGAACCCCTCGTCGGCGCGTCGAGCCCGATGACCATGCGCATGGTCGTGGACTTGCCCGCTCCGTTGGGTCCCAGGAAGCCGGTCACCGTGCCCGGCTTCACCGTGAAGTCGAGACCGTCGACGGCTGTCTTCTCCCCGTACCTCTTGGTGAGCTGCTGTGCGTCGATCATTCGCTTCTCTCTTCTTCTTCGGGCTGAGGCGTCGGAAACGCCTGACGCCTCCTTCGCAACGCTAAGACCGCGATGTCCCCGATCCGGTGGTACCGGGGGCTGAAGGGAGCCAGGCGGGTGGTACCGGGGTACTACGCCCCGGCACTGTGCGCGCCCGGCGACTTTGCGGTTGCTGTCCCTGCCGACCGCTGGTCAGGAGGTGCGCGCCACGGAGTGCGTGCCGTTGGTGCGTATCCGCTGTCTGCGGACGACTCGGCCGGCGGCCGTCTTCTGCAGCAGTCCGTAGGCCAGGACCGGCAGGAGCAGGTGCGGTTTGTCGGGAAGTGTGGTGGTGATCAGGACCGCGCTCGCGCTGCTGTTGTTCATGCCGCACGCGAGCGTGAGTGACGATGCCGCAGGAGCGTCCAGTCCCAGCAGACGTGCGGCTCCGCGGCCGACCATGAACGACAGCAGGCAGACGCCGGCCGCCACGGCCAGCGCGGCGGGCAGCAGCAGCGGTCGCGGGCGGGCCGGGAACGAGCCGAGGGCGCCGCAGGCGTTGACGTAGGTGAGCAGGAGTGAGCCGACCAGGGCAACGGGTACGCCGATGCCGACGATCCGGCGCAGCCACGGCGCCGGCAGCGCCAGGCGGCACAGGATGCCCGCGGCGCACGGCAGGACCACACCGACCAGGGCGAATCCGCCGTCGACGGCGTGCAGGGCCCTGGTGAGTCTGTCGGCGTAACCGCCTCCGAGCAGCGGCACCAGGGCGCTGGTGACCACAGGAATGGTGAGCGGACTGAGGAGGGTGGACGCGAGGACGAGCCCGACCATGGTCGGCTGGTCGCCGCCGCCCTTGCCGGTCCACACGGTCGACCCGGCGGCGACGGGCATGGCAACGATGAGGATCATCGCGGTGACCAGGCCGCTGCCGCCGTCGGTGTCGGGCGTCCGGCGCAGCAGGAACGCGACGGCGGGGATGGCCAGCAGCGGAATCGCCAGGTGCAGAACGAGCCCGGCCAGCAGCGCGATCGGGCGGCGCAACAGGGTCCCCAGCGTGCCCGCCGGAACCTGGAGTCCGGCCGAGAAGAGCACCAGGGACAGCAGGAGCGGTGCGGTGGCCAAGGACAGCCGGCCTGGCGCGCCGAACGGCAGGGAGTGAGCTCGGCGCAGCCACAGTCCGGGGCCCGGCAGGAGCAGGGCAACTGCGTAGGACAGGACGACTCCGCGGCCGAGCCGGCTTCGCAACCAGCCGGTCGTCCTGTCAGTCCTTGCGGCGCTTCGGGGGTTCAGGGCGGCATTCTTCCGTCGCAGGAGCAGGGGCGGGAAGGAACGCCGGTATGCGGCGGGCCGGACAGCTGTTCATTCCGCCCATGGTGCTCCCGTGAATCGAGCGGTGCGCGCTGCGCCGCACGGCAGTCAGGATGCGTTCAGGTGCCCGTCGGCGCGGGCGGTGCCAGGACCTCGGTCCGAAGCACGGCGACGGCGGCTGCGCCGTCGCCGTGGCCCGTTCAGGCGTTGAGGGTTCCGGAGCCGAGGAGGGCGAACAGGAGAACGCCGATGATGACCCGGTAGATGACGAAGGCATTGAAGCTGTGCCGCGCGACGTACTTCAGCAGCCAGGCGATGGATGCGTACGCGACGATGAAAGAGACCACGGTCCCCACGACGAGGGGCGCGGTGGCCGCGCCGGCTCCGACGGCGTCCTTGAGTTCGTACAGGCCGGCGCCGGTGAGTGCGGGGATGCCGAGGAAGAACGACAGGCGCGTGGCGGCGACGCGGTCCAGGTCGAGGATGAGCCCGGTGGACATGGTGGCGCCGGACCGCGAGAAGCCGGGGAAGAGGAGGGCCAGGATCTGGGAGGAGCCGACGAGAATGGCGTCCTTGAGGCTGGTGTCGTCCTCGCCGCGCTTGTGCCGGCCCATCTGGTCGGCGGCCCACATCAGTCCACTGCCGACGATCAACGATCCGGCCACGACCCAGAGCGAGGCGAGCGGGCCCTCGATCAGCGGTTTGGCGGCCAGTCCGACGATGACGACGGGAATGGTGGCGTAGATGACCCACCAGGCGAATTTGTAGTCGTGATGGTAGCGCTGGTCGCGGTCGCGCAGGCCGCGTCCCCATGCGCCCAGGATCCGGACGATGTCCTTGAAGAAGTAGAGCAGTACTGCGGCGATGGCGCCGACCTGGATCACCGCGGTGAACGCGACGACGGACTTGTCGTCCACGGGGATGTTCATCAGCCCCTCGGTGATCTTCAGGTGGCCGGTGGAGGAGACGGGCAGAAACTCCGTCACTCCCTCCACCACGCCGAGGATCACGGCCTGTCCGATGCTGATGGCGCTCACGTGTGCTGCCTTTCCATCGAGAGTGCGTGGCCGGCCCGGCGCCGCCACAGAAGAACAACGAGTATTGCCGACGCGGCCCAGCAGCCGGCCAGTAGCCACCCGGCCGCGACATCGGTCGGCCAGTGCATGCCCAGGAAAATCCGAGTGAGGCCCACGGTGGTTGCCCAGATCCCGGGGACAGCGAGCAGGAACGGCCGCCCCCGGCCATGCACCCTGCGGTGTACGGCGAGGGTGAACAAGAGGGCGACCACCATGGACGTCGTGGTGTGCCCGGACGGCATGGACCATCCGCCGGCTTTCGCCGCCCAGTCCGCGGACGGTGGTCTGGGCCTTGCCAGTGCCGAGGCCAATGCCATACGCAGAAGTTGCGCCGAGGCCAGAGCGAGTACCCCCGCGAGCGCGCCTCGCCAGTACGCGGTGCGCTGCGCGAGCGTTCCGGCCGCCGCCGCCAGCGCATAAGCCGCCGCTCCACTGCCTGTATCGGTCACGACGATGGCCAACTGCCGTGCCCAGGCCGGACGGTGGTCCAGCATCCACGCATGCAGCGCCGTGTCCAGGGCGAAGGGCGACGCCCGCGTCGCGACCGCGGCAACCAGGGTCCCGAGCAGAACTCCGCACACCGCCAGGACGGACATGGCAAGCCAGAACGGCAGGCTCTCGCGCCGAGGGCTGTGGGCAGGCGAAGGAGGCATCAGGCATCCTGTGAGCAGGGTCCACCGCACCTGGGACGTGACGGCGGGGCTGGGGACACATTATCTTCTATTCGCGAATAGAAGATACGGGTGACTTTAGACCACGAAGACAGGAGGACGGCGTTGGGTGCTCAGGAACAGGCATCTGGGACCGGTGGCAGGCGCCGGGCCAACGGCGCGCTGGAGACCGAGATCCTCTCGTTGCTGCACTCGGCCGGACGTGCCCTGACGCCCGGGGACGTGGCTGAACTCCTGACGGCGTCCCCCGCGCACACGACCGTGGCCACCACGCTCGCCCGTCTGCACAGCCGTGGCGTACTCGAACGAACGCCGCTGGGCCGCAGTTACGCGTATGAACCCGTCTCCGACGAGTCGGGGCTGACGGCCAGACACATGCACCAGGTGATGGAGGCAGGCACCGACCGCGCCTCCGTTCTGACCCATTTCGTGGACGAGCTGTCCGACGACGACGAAGACCTGCTGCGCCGCCTGCTGGGCAGCGACGGGTAGCGGAGAAGCGTACCGATGCACCTGGCCGTCTACTTGCCGCTGCTGCTGCCCGCGCTGGCCGGCTTGAGCGCGGGCCCACTGGCCCGCCGCCTCGAACCGCGGCTGGCGACATGGCTGCTGACAGCGGCCGGACTGATCCTGGCCGTGTCCAGCACCGTGGTCCTCGCCCTGCTGGCCGTGGCGGGACTGGTGCGTCTCCCGCTGATCGCGGCGATCGAGGGCTACTCCCCTGCGGTGGTCGCCCGCGACGACCCGGCAGCCTGGCCCGCGGCCCTGGCAGGAGCCGTTCTGCTCACGCTCGCCGTCGCGGCCACCGTCCGCCTCACCGTGCGCCGGGCCGGTGCGCTGTGGGCAGCCGCTCTCGAAGCGGCCTGCCTCCCCGGGAGGGAATCGGTCGTCGTCACCGACGACCTGCACGCCGACGCGTACACCATGCCAGGACTGCCCGGCCGGATCGTCATCTCCCACGGCATGCTCGACGCTCTCGACCCCACCGGTCACGACATCATCCTGGCCCATGAACGAGCCCACCTGAACCACCATCACTACGCGTTCGTCACCCTCGCCCAGATCTCAGCCGCCGCCAACCCGCTGCTCCGCCCGCTGGCCGCGTCCGTGGCCTACACCGTCGAGCGGTGGGCCGATGAGTACGCCGCACTCCACACCGGCGACCGGCGCGCAGTCGCCGAAACCGTGGCCAGAGCGGCCGTGGCGACCAAACGAACCCGCGCGCTTCGCCTGCCGTCAGCGGCCCTGGGGGTCCTCGGCCGCAGCCCGGCCCCGGGCGTCATCCCCCGCCGAGTCGCAGCCCTGCTCGAACCTCCCCCGCGCAGACCGGCACACCTCCTCGCCGCGGCCGGAGCTCTGGTGGGAATAAGCAGCGTCTGCGTGCTGGAAGCCGCTCATGACTTGCACGAGTTCCTCGAACTCGCGCACCTACGCTGATGACCGCGCTCCGACGTGGGCGAGCACACCCTGCATGCCCGCGCCCTCACCATCGTGAGCCACGAGACCCAGGGTCCTGAAGTCACGTCATTTCAGCGGCTCTTCGTGTCAGGGCGGAACAGGCGCCGACGAGCGATGAGTTCGACGGTTACGGCGACTGCGATGGCCTGCACGGCCATGAGGGCGATCAGTACGAACAGCTGCACCGCCCCGGCCATCACCGGACTCGCACCGCCCAACAGCATGCCCACGAACGCCCCGGGGAGCGTGACCAGGCCGACCGTACGTGTCTGGTCCAGGCCCGGAAGCAGGGCGTCCGATGCCGCGGGCCGGGCGATCTCCATCCGCGCATCCCGGTCGAGGAAGCCCAGCGCCATCGCCGCCTCGACCTCACCTCGGCGCTGTTCCAGCTCGTCCAGGGCGCGGCGCCCGGAGAGCACCGTCACCGTCAGGGCGCCGCCGATGAGAATGCCGGTGACCGGAACAAGGGCGAGTCCCTTGAGGGGAACCAGTCCCGTGAGCAGCAATGCGGCCACCGTGGGGACGACACCGGCGGCAATGGGCGCGGCGGTCAGCCACCAGGTGCGGTTGGTGGTCAGCCTTCGGCCTGCCGTGCCTACGGCGACGGTGAACATCACGGCCAGGAACGCGACCAGGCCGGCCACCGTGGTGACTGCCCAGGTGATGACCACGGACACCGCGGCGAGCTGAGCCGCCGCGCGCACCCCCGCGACCAGGATCTCCCTCGGCCTGCCGGCCGATGAGTCGGGAGACAGACGAAACCAGTAGGCAACCCCCGCCGCCACCGCGAGAAGCACGATCAGCAGTACGCCGAGCGTGATGTTGACCGGGAGAAGAGATCTTGCGCTCAGCGTCACGTGTCTCACCGTAGATGCCGCGGCCGAGTTCCGGTCTCGACGACCACGTCACGGGGGCGGGGTGGGATCGGGGACGGACTCGATGCGCGTCCGCTGCACGGTCACCACCATCCCGCCCCGGGCGAAACTCACGCGCCTCCCATCGGCCCGCACGGGCTCAGACATGCAGGGTGGGCCGGTAGATGAGTTCTTGGATGTCGCCGTCGAGGGTCCGGTGCTCGATCAGCTCGAGGTCGAAGTCGGCCGCACCCTGGAAGATCGGGGCCAGCCCGGTCTGACCTGTGATCACGGGGAAGAGCGTCACCTGGACGCGGTCGACCAGGCCGGCGGCCATCAGCGCCCGGTTCATCGACAGACTGCCGTGCGAACGCAACGGCACCTTGGACTCCTTCTTGAGCCGAGCGACGACGTCGACGGCGTCGCCGGCGGCGACGTTCGCGTCCGGCCAGTCGAGGGGCCCTTCCAGCGTGGTCGACACCACCGTCGCCGGCAGGTTCCTCATCCGGGTGACCCATGGGTCACGCACCTCGGACTCCTCGGTGCTCGAGGCCAGCATCTGCGCGAACGCCCGATATGTGTTGGCCCCGAAGACCATCCGCTGCTCGTCGTCGTACAGGGCGAGACGGTGCTCGAGGAGCTCGGGGCCTTGCTTGCCCCAGTAGCCGGTCCAGTTTCCACTGGCAGCGCCGAAGCCGTCGAGGCTGGAGAAGACGTCGTATGTGTAGGTGGCGGTCATGATGCTCTCCTCGCGTACGGTTGATCGCGTGTCGGGTATACAGACCGGGGACCGCGGCGGGACTCATCGCCCTCGCACTCCCGGAGTCCGGCCGCCCCCGATTGCCAGTCCCGGGCAGACGTCACCACCTCGACCGAGCGGTGGTTCCTGGCCGATTCCTCCGGCCTATCAACTCCCGCTCATTCGTGCCCAGTTGCACGCTCCCATCACAGGAAGAGAAGCGCCGAGTCCCACGCCGTGACTCAGCTGACTCAGCCCCCCGTCGGCCACGGGCCTGCTCGCCCGGCCTGTCCGCGGAGGCCGGTGGGGTCGACGTCGGTCAGGTCGCAGCTGGCGTCCCACAGCCCCGCCGCGACGGCGGTGTCGGCGAGATGACTCCATACCGCCTCTTGTCGGGGTGCCCCGCGCAGGCTGAACAGGCGCGGCCCCCACAGCTGTCCTCCGCGCACGGCCGGGTCGAGCACCGCTCGGACCGCCGGCCAGGCGCCGGCGTGCTTGCCTTGGACGAGTAGAGCGGCGGGCGCCGCGCACAGCCGCGCGCCGAGGCTTCGCACATGGACCGGCGGCCGTGACGGAGTGAGGGCGTCCAGGGCACCGCCGGGATGGACCACTGCGCTCTCCACCGAACTGCCGAGGGCGCGCAGGCGGCGGTCGAGTTCGAGCCCGAAGTACATCTGGGCCAGCTTGGTTCGTCCGTAGGTGCGTTTGGCCTGGTAGTCCCGCCGGGACTGGAGGTCGTCCAGGTCCAGCCGTTCCGATTTCGCCGCGAAACTACCGACGGTCACGACACGCGCCGCAGGTGCGGCCGACAGCAGCGGCATCAGCAGACCGGTCAGCGCGAAATGCCCGAGGTGATTCGTGCCGAACATGAGTTCATGACCATCCCCTGTCTCGCGACGAGGCGGGTCATCGAGCGCGACGCCCGCATTGTGGACCACCGCGTGCAGAGCACCCACCTCCAGGGATTCCACCGCTGCGCTGAGCGACGACAGGTCAGCGAGGTCCAGCCGGATTGCCCGTACCTGCGCGCCGGGCACGCGAGAGCGGATCGACGTCACGGCGGCTTCGGCTCTCGCCGGGTCCCGACAGCCCAGCACGACCGTCGCTCCCGTCGCTGAAAGCTGCTCCGCGATGAAGTACCCGATACCGGCGTTGCCGCCGGTGACCAAGAAGACGCTGCCCTCCGCGCGCGGCAGCCGGTGAACATCCCAGGGCGGAGTGGAGGACGTGGGCGACATGACGGGAGGCTCCCTGGATCCGGAGGGGCGAGACGGTTGCGGCCGCTCCCGAGGGAGCAGCTCGCCCTCCACAGTTCCAGCGCGAACCGACACATCGCCTACGGATCACCGACCGCCGCGACGGACGCCGACACCCCGCCGACAGACAGGCCCGCCCACATCAATCTGAAGCAGCAGAGTCAAGGGCGACCGCAGTCTCCAGGTGTGTGGCACACCCAAGGTCTCGAACATTGCTCGCCGTTCGATGCGGGCAGCGGTCCGTGAGAGCTTGACACGGCGCGGGTCTGCCGAGGGAGGCGCGTTCCTGATCTACGGTGCTGCCATGGTGCGTGCCGGTGGTCCGCAGACCCATGGACCGGACAGGTCTGTGGCTTCGGGCCGCTCCCTGGCCCCGCTGCTCGCTGTCTGCACGGGCTACTTCATGGTCATCCTGGACGTGACCGTCATCAACGTCGCCGTTCCGGTGATGGGGCGGGAACTGTCGGCGTCGCTGACAGGGATTCAGTGGATCACCAACAGCTACACCCTGATCTTCGCCGGCCTCCTGCTCACCGGCGGCGCGCTCGGAGACCGGTTGGGCAATCGCCGGATCTTCTGCACCGGGGTGGTGGTGTTCACCGTCGCCTCGGCCGGCTGCGGACTGGCCCGGAGCACCGGGACTCTGATCGCCGCCCGGCTGCTGGAAGGCGCCGGCGCGGCACTGATCGTGCCCGCCTCCCTCGCTCTCCTCCAACAGGCGTATCCCTCCCCCGTCGAGCGCTCGCGGGCCTTCGGCCTGTGGGGCTCCATGGCCGGCATCGCCGCCTCGGCCGGCCCCCTCCTGGGCGGCCTCCTCGTCACGACCGTGGGCTGGCGCTGGGTGTTCTTCATCAACCTGCCCGTCGGATGCGTCTGCCTGCTGCTCACGCTGCGCCGCGTGCCCCCTTCGGCCCGGCGCACGGACCGCCCGGTGGACTGGCCGGCCCAGTGCGCGATCATCGCGACGGTGGCCCTGCTGACCGCCGTGCTGAACGAGGCCGGACGACGCGGCTGGACGGACCCACTGATCCTGACCGGGGCCGGCCTGTGCCTGCTGGCGGCAGCCGCGTTCGTCCTGCGGGAGCACCTGGCCCGCACCCCCGTGCTGCCACTGCGGCTGCTGCGCTCCCGGGCGATGAGCGGTGGAGCGATCATCGGCCTGCTGTTCAACTTCGCCTTCTACGGGATGGTCTTCACCGCCAGCCTGTACTTCCAGCATCAGCGCGGCCTGACCGCGCTGCGCACCGGGTTCGCCCTTTTCCCGGCAGTGGCCATGACGATGTTCGCCTCCGTCCTGTCCGGACGGCTGGCACGTCGCACCGGACACCGCCCGCTCGTGGTCTCCGGCTTGCTTCTCGGAGGGGCAGGCCTGGCCGGCTGGGCCGTGGCCGGACCGAACCCCGGCTACGCCCTGCTCGTGGCGCCGATGATGGCGGCGGGCTTCGGTACGTCCTTCGCCCTCACCGGGTCAACGACCACCGTGATGGCGGCCGCCCCTGACAAGTACTCCGGCACCGCCTCCGCCCTGTTCAACACCACCCGCCAGGTCGGCAGTGCCACAGGCGTCGCGCTGGGAGGCTCCCTGCTGGCCGCCACAGGCAACTTCACCAACGGGCTGCGGACCAGCATGGCCATCGGTTCGGCCGCTTACCTGACGGCCGCCACCCTTGCGCTCTTCTGCATCCCCCGGAAGGCACCCGGCCACGCCACCGACTGAATGGCGGCGAGGCGGCGAGCCAGGGCATGGCAGTACGCCGATGAGCCGGCCGGTGTGGAAAAGCGCTCGAGGCCAGACCATGGGAAAGGCGGAACTGTAGGGCTTTCCGTTTGGATCAGGCTGGATCAGGCCGGACCCGGCTGGATCAGAAGTGCGTGGTGGTCCCGAAGGCGCGGCGCAGTTGTGCCATGTCGTGGCGATCGCGTTCCGACGGCTCGTATCCCTGATGGAAATAGACCTGCTGCTCGACGGACAAGCACGGGACGGACATTCCCTTGATGGTGCCGGTCACGAAACACGAGCAGGGATACGTGAAAGGGCGCTGCGGTTCGGGTGATGCCTGCGCTGCTGAGCCGTCGTCGGCAAAGACCAGCGGGTGAAGGTCGATCTCCTGTCCGTCCGCAGCCGCCATGACGAATCTGATGGGCCTCCGATCCACACTCTCCACGAAGCCCGCCTCACCAAGGACCCCCAGCGCGGCGGCTTCCTGGTCTTGTCGGTGCATCAGGTCCAGGTCACGGTGGTCCCGGGTCTGCTCGCCGAGCAGAGCATCGATTCCCCACCCTCCACCGATCCAGACGTCAACGTTCGCCCGCTGCAAACGAGTTAGAACGCACAGCACGTCGTCAGCTGTCATCACCCGACGCAGACTAGAAGCATCCGCCTGTGCCGGCGAACGAATTCCATGTCCCCGCTACGTCGTAGACAGCACCTCCGGCCTCACGCGGCGTGTGCGACCCTCACCCCCGCGGTTGCCGCACTCTCGCTGTGTGGGCGGGTTGGGGAGTAACGCAGTGTGCGGCCCCGGCGCTGACCGGGCCCGCACACCGCGCTCTCAGGAGGCAGACAGTCAGCCGCCACCGCCGCCGTAGCCGCCCCCACCGCCGCCGCCGTAGCCGCCGCCACCGCCGCCGTAGCCGCCGCCACCGCCGCCGTCGCCACCGCCGCCGTAGCCACCGCCACCGCCGCCGTAGCCGCCACCGCCGCCGTAGTCACCGCCGCCGTAGCCACCGCCGCCGTAGCCGCCGTAGCCACCTCCGCCGTAACCGCCGTAACCGCCGTAGCCGCCGTAGCCGCCGTAGCCACCACGGCCGTAGTCGTTGTAGCCACCGCGACCGTAGTCGTTGTAGCCACGGCGACCGTAGTCGTTGTAGCTGTAGTTGTAGTAGCCGCGGTTGTAGCCACCGTATCGGTGGTGACCGTAGTAGCGGCAGTCGTTGTACTTCCAGTTCCAGTTCCAGCCCCAGCCGCGGTTGTAGCAGTCGCTGTAGCCGGAGTTGTGGTGGTTCGAGCCCGTGTTGGCCGAGGCCGTCCCCGCTGTGCCGATCGCGGCGCCACCCGCCATCAGAACTCCGGTGGCGGTCACCGCGAAGAGGCGCTTCACGCGAAGTGCTCGCATGAGAATTTTCTCCCTTCCATCGTCTCGCGCACCCGAACGCGAGATGGATGGCCGCGCACGCAAGAAACATCAGGGCGCGCGGTCGAAATGTCACCGCTCTGGAAATTGAAAGACACGCCGTGGCCGCCGGCCGTGTGTCGGCCGTGTGCGGCTCTACGCGCGAACCCCGCAGCAGCAGTCGAGCTGTCCACCGCGAGAAGACTTCGCCGATGTGGCGCGTCCCGGGTTGCGGTCTCAGTGATAAACGCTACTCCCAATCCGCTCCACGTCATCTTGAGCGGCCACTCATCTCGGCACCGAACCCGTTCGACGGGCTCGACCGGCGCCTCACGGCGGGCAAATCCCCTGGTGGCACAGCCTTCGCAGCACTCACCCGATGTTCCGGCCGCCACAGCGGCACAGCCTCACGCCTGCGGACCTGAAGCGGTTGAACTGCGCCACCGGTCCAACCGTTGCCGCCTCCTCGGAGCCCGGGGCACCCCTTCCCTTGCAGACCCTGCCCGACAGCAGTGACTCAGGAGGTACACGCGCTGCCAGTCAGTCACCAAACCCCGCGTCAGGCGTAGCCACGTGTCGTCACCGGCCGTGGCGACGCCGACTGCGGGGGCGGCGATGGCGGTGTAGCGCGCGGTGAGTACTTCCTCGTCCAGGCCAAAGGTGTCTGCCTGGCTGCCGGAGTCGGCGGCATTCTGCTGGGCGGGTGTGTGGGCGGCCGGGTGTGTGGGCGGCCGGTGTCCGGGTGTGTGGGCCGTCGGTGTGGCCGGTGTGCGGCAAAACTTCTGCCGCGGCACGAGCTCAGGAGCAGGGGCCGCCCGGCTCGAAGTCGTCGCCGACGCCTTTGCTGCCGCTGTCGCGCTGGTGGCCGCGGCGGGCGTCGCGGTCGAAGATGCCCAGGATCTCGCAGGGGCCACCCTCGGCGCCGATGGCGTGCGGGAGCATGGTGGGGAACTCCGCGGCCTGGTTGGTCTCGACGCGGAACCTGCGGTGGCCCAGCATGAGGACCGCGGTGCCGGACAGGACGACGAGCCATTCCCGGCCGGGGTGCGCACGCATGCGTGCGGGGTTGTCCGGCGGTGGTTCGGTCATCCGCTGGCGCACGACGCTCATGCCGGGGTCGCCCTTGACGGGCCAGCGCATCATGCTGTGGGCCGCGTCGATCATGGGGCTCGTGATGACGTCGTCGGAGGCGTTCTCCACGAGCTGGTCGAGAGATGTGTCGAGAGCGCGGGCGAGGGTGACCAGCTGGTCCAGGGCGAGGCGGCGCCGGCCGTTCTCGATGCGGGAGAGCGTTGACTGGCTGACGTCGGCGCGGGTGGCCAGTTCCTCCAGGGACCAGCCCTGTGCCACGCGCAGGGCGCGGATCCGTTTGCGTACGAGGCTGTCCAGCTCGCCATCATTTTGCGTCATAGGCAACATCGTATGCCCGTGATGCAAGTGAGGGTTACGTTCGCTGACGAGGTGACCCGGAAGGGCTGGGCCACGCCCGAGCGAAAGGAGGACGGCGGAATCGCCGGGGTGCGTCCGGCCGACGGCACGCTCGTGACTCGCCGCATCCTCGCGGTCGCCACCCGGATGCAGGCCGGCACGGCTCAGGTGCGCGCCTCCGCCGCGGCAGGTGCCCTGGGAGGCGCCCACATCGACGCTCACCCGGCCACCTACACCCACCTACACCGAGGCGGCCTTCACCGCAACGCAGGGCGACATCGCCATCACCGCCTGATGCCCGGGCCCATGCCGGCCCTGCGCACACCGAAAGACGCGCGCGGCTGCCGCGTCCCGCCCCCCTCTCCCTCGGCGACCCACCATGCTCCGGCCCCCTCCCCAGACCCCGTACGCCCCGTACGCCCTTTTGAGAGGAATCCATGAGTACGAACCGGCCCCCCAGGTGGCAGCCCCTGACGGGAGCGGCACCGCCCGTGACCGCGGTGCGCCCGATGCACGTCAGCTGCGCGCGATCCTGATCGCCGTCCCGATCGCGCTGATGGCCGTCATCGCCTCCGTGGCCGGGCTGAACGTCGCCCAGACCCCGCCCTGTTCGTCTACGTCCTAGCCCGCGGCCCGAAGTCGACAGCGCAGGTCGCAGCGTCGGCGAACGAGAAGGGGGCCACCTCGGAGACCATTCTCGCGTGACGCCCGCGCCCAACCAGGCGCGGAATTCCGCCTGATGACATGGCGTCAGGCGCTGTCGCACGACGGCGCCCGACGTCTGCCCGACCGTTTCTGTCTACGTCCAAAGCGACTGGCAGCGCACCTGCCGCTCGCACGCCCATCGCGCTGCCGCAGACCCGCCGACCACAGCACCGATGCGGGACTCCGCCCGAGGCCTGTGTGAGCATGGCGTGCGCATCAGTTTCGAGCGCCGGAGGGGCTTTGATGGACACCCACGACTTGGACCATTTGCGACGGTGCGTCGAGCTGGCGGCCGAAGCTCTGGAAGCCGGGGACGAGCCCTTCGGCTCGGTACTTGTGGACGGTGCCGGAGTCGTCCGCGCCGAGGACCGCAACCGGGTCGCCGACGGCGACGCCACGTGCCACCCCGAGTTCGAACTCGCCCGCTGGGCGGCCGCGAACCTCTCACCTCAGGAACGGGCCGCCGCCACCGTCTACACCTCTGGTGAGCACTGCCCGATGTGCTCGGCCGCACATGCCTGGGTCGGGCTGGGTCGCATCGTGTACGTGGCCTCTGCGGCCCAGTTGTCCGGGTGGCTCGCCGATTGGGGCCGCCCCCAGGCGCCCGTGCGCAGCCTGACCATCCAGGAGGTCGCTCCCTCGGTCGAGGTCGAGGGCCCTGTCGATGAACTCGTTCCCGCGGTCAACGAGTTGCACCGGCGCCTGGCACAACGGGCATGGAACGCCTGACCGACCGCACCTGCCCTCTCAGCCGCCTGGCCGGCCCGGGCCCGTCGCACCACCCGGCGTAACCGGACTCCGCCGCGACGAGCACCGCACGCTCCGGGCCAACGGCTCTGGGTGCGGTTTCCCGGCCGGTCCGGGCGGCTGATGTCCAACAGAAGGGTCAATCGGCGGGCGGCAGCGACAGCCACTCCTGCCAGGTGATGTCCCGGCCCAGACAACGAGGCTGCCGGAAGGGCCAGTCGGCGGCGATCCACTCGGGTACCAGGGCGTCGAGCGCGCGCTCCGCCTCGCTGCCGACGAGGTCGTCCACCACCCACCAGGAGATCTCGCCGTCGGAGCCGGTGCGCTCGGGTGGATCGACGTAGACGCAGCCGAGGACCGCTGTCTCTTCCTCGTCCAGCAACGCGTAGTTGAAGGACTGGTGCGCGGCTATCTCCTTCTCGTGGCGCAGTAGGTCGATGCGGTCCTCTTCGTAGGTCATCGTCTTCTTGGGCCATCCCCAGGCCGGACCGAAGATCTCCCACAGCCGCTCCTGAGAGCCCATGACGGCCGGGTAGTCGAGCGCGGTGTCCGACTCGCGGATCGGCCGCAGGTGCAGCGCGGTGTGGGGCACGGGCACATGGACGGGGTGAACGAAGTCATCCGGGAGCCAGGTCATGAGAGGGAGGCTACAACCGGCCGACGCTCAGGCGGTCCACATGGCGCAGCTGCGCCCGCTCCACCAGACATGTCCGCCATCCGGCACACAATCCACAATCCACCAGTCCCTCGAAGCCCTCATCCCGACCGTGGTGCGGTGATCCGCTTCTCGAACCAATGGTGGGCGTAGGGCTCGTCGTTGAAGGCGGCGACCTCCTGGAAGCCGCAGGAGTGGTACAGGCCGATCGCGGCGGCGAGCGCCTTGTTGGTGTCCAGGCGCAGTACGTCGCAGCCGTGCCGGGCGGCCCGCGCCTCCAGCTCGGCCAGGAACCGGCGGCCGAGACCGAGGCCCCGGGTGCGGGGGTCGACCCACATGCGTTTGATCTCGGCCGGGGCGCCGGGCGGCAGCTTCAGACCGGCGCAGCCGACAGGCTCGCCGTGGAGCCGGGCGACCAGGAACAGGCCGTTCGGTGGGCGGAGTTCACCCGCGTCGGGCAGCAGGCTCCGCCCGGGATCGAATCCGGTCTCGAAGCGTTCCTGCATTTCCGCGAAGTAGGACCGCAGGCAGTGCTGGGCGTCCGGGCGTTCCGGATCAACCGCGTCCACCGTGACCGTCGCGGCCGTCAGCAACCGGTCGACCTCGGCCATGGCGGCGACGAGGCGGGCGCGCTGGCCGGCGTTGAGCGGCTCCAGGAGAGAGCCGGCCAACTCGTCGCTACGCCGGTCGAGCACGGCGAATTCCGCACGGCCTGCATCAGTGAGACGTACGGTGCGCACGCGCCTGTCCTCGGGCTGCGGCTCCACCGTCACGAGGCCGTCCGTCTCCAAGGAGCGCAGCAGCCGACTGACGTAGCCGGAGTCGAGCCCGAGGCGCTCGCGCAGCCGCCGTACGTCCCGGCCCTGCAGGCCGATCTCCCAGAGCAGCCGCACCTCGGCGACGGGCCGGTCGAGGCCCAGGTAGTGGTCGTGCAGCACGCCCACACGTTCCGTGACCGTGCGGTTGAACCGTCGCACCCCGTCGATCTGCGTCGCATCCATATCTCTGACTTTAGTCAGAGAATCCCGATCGCTGCCCCCGGACACGGATCCGTTGACGCGCCGGCGCTACGGGATCTTCCCCGCGATCGCCTCCGCCGCGGGCCGGCATCTCATGCCCGAGATCGGCGCATACAGCGCCTCGCGCGCTGCCCGTTGCCCGCCGCCGCATCTGCGCGGCGATCCGCCACCGCCGCCCGGTCAGCGGCCCTCCCGCGCCCGTTGCCGCAGCTCCGCCTTCTGCGCTGGGCTCAGCCGCTCTCCGGCCAGCACCCGGGACAGCTGCAGCAGGCGGCGGCGCAGGGCTGTGCGGCCGGGCTGCACAGCCAGCTGCCGGTAGGTCGCGTCCCACTCCCGCTGTGTCTCTACGAGGTCCTCGGTGATCGTGTTCCGCATACCATCAATTAGATCGCATGTTCGATTTCTTATGCAAGCGGTGCGGGGAGCGCCGATCGCAGACGTGCTCGTCATCAAAGCTGGCGGCGGGCGAACCGGCAGGCGCGGCCGCCTGCGGATGTTGCGGGGCACGGCAGCCTCGGCCGCGGCCTTCAGCGGAACTGCTCGGCCAGTCCGACGATGACGCCCTCGGGGCCGCGGACGTAGCAGAGCCGATAGGTGTCCTCGTACTGCTCCAGCTCGCCGACGAGTTCCGCGCCATGGGTCCGCAGGCGGGCGATGACGTCCTCGACGTCGTCGACGGCGAGCATGACGCGACGCATGCCC
This sequence comes from Streptomyces sp. NPDC055400, assembly GCF_053644375.1. Taxonomy (NCBI): domain Bacteria; kingdom Bacillati; phylum Actinomycetota; class Actinomycetes; order Kitasatosporales; family Streptomycetaceae; genus Streptomyces; species Streptomyces sp. NPDC055400. Next base: position 317,432 of record NZ_JBSHLM010000009.1, read on the forward strand.
AGCGTGTTCGCCGGCGCGTCCTTCGGCTCGGGGGTGATGGCCTGCGGCCTGTGGAACTTCGCCAGTTCCACTCGACCGTGACCGTCCGGGACCCCCAGCATGGCGATGTCCTGTCGGACATCGTCGAGCCCGATGACCCGTTCCGCCCAACGGCCCTCGAGCGGCCCCTTGCCCTCCAGCTCCATGCCCAGTTCGACGAAGAACTCGATCACCGCGTCAAGATCGTCGACGACGATGAGGACATTGTCCATCCGCTGGATCGCCATGCTGGGCCTCCTTCGCGCGGTACGGCCACGGTGGCCGCATCTGTCCCTGGGACGGAGCTGACAGGCCCTTATCGACACCCGCTGTGCGAGGGGCGCGGCGGAGCGGTCGTGCCGGATGCCGACCCTGCCGCTGAGAAGGCCAGGCCGAACGGCCCTTGCGGAACGACCGCTTCCTTCTACGCTCGGCACATGACCGAAAGCGAGATCGAGCTCAAGGCCATCGCGGCGCTCACGGCCCTACGCGGTGGTGTCGGCGCAGACTACGTATCCGACCTGCTCGGCGAGGTCATTCCGACTCAATTCCTCGTCCCCGACACCGAAGATGCGGCAGAGGTGGGTCTTGCCGTGCTGAACCAGCTCTCCGAACCACTGAGCGCCCTGATCAAGGGCTTCGTCCTGGCTTTCGAGACGGTCGCGGACGCGTACGACCAGACAGACCCCGAGACGTCCACCGAGGCCATCCTGCAGGCGCTCGCGCTAGGGATCGCACGCAATTCCGGCTGACGGGCCGCGATCAGTATCGGCCCCACCCCATCGCGACGGAGCCGTGCCCAGCGGCGGATGCGGTCCCGCTCGTGGTCGCCCTGCCGCGTTCGCGCGCCCGGCAACAGGGCCGCGCTGGTTCAGCGCTGGATGGTGACAGCCATCTGCGGCAGCACACGGCCGGCAATGGAACCAGAGGGGACGTTTCCCGTGCGTATTGCACCCATCGCACGATAGAAGGGCTCCGCATTCGGGTCCGCCTCGATCGTGAGCCGGGCGAACCCCAGCTCTCGTCCGGCAGCGATGGTGTACTCGAACAGCAGGCGGCCGATTCCCTGGCCAATGACCTGCGGATCTACGAACATCATGCCCAGAACGCCTGTGGGCGGCTCTCCCTCAAGAGTCGTGAAGCCCAGGATGTGACCGTCTCTGTCAGCCACCGTGGCGCGCCTGCGTACGACCTCACCCGCGTCAACGGTGAGCTCGTCTTTGCACGCGGCCAGGAATCCGGCGTCATAGCCCCAATGCGCCTTGGACCGCAGGGCCAGGTCACTGAGTATCTCGGCTTCCTTCACCCGCGCGGGCCTGATCAGCACACTCATCCACGTCTCCCCGTCAGATGCAGGTCCGTCGATCTTCGCACCCTGCGGTCGTGCGGGAGAAGTACGCGATGGCCTGCGGCCGGACGGGACAAGCGTTCACCGCGCCGTTGCTGCTCCCTCGGCCCGGCCCTTACGGCCGCACTCGGCATCCGAGCACGCACACCCTCGATCGGCTGTCGCCGCCCCCGGGGGAATCGAGCCCGACCGGCCATCGTCAAGGTGCAGGAGTGAATGAGCGTTGGTTAGCTGATAAGGGCTGCGTCGCAAGCCCGTAGTGCAAGTGATCATGAGCGCTTCGAGCGGGTCCAGCGACCGCGTCCCGCACATGCGCTACGCCTCCGCGCGAGTCCGGAACGCCGCCCTCACGATGGATCCGATCGCGCGGCCGGCGCGCAAGCCCAGACGACGAAAGGGACAGAAATGGCGGGCACAGATCTGGGGAGCCTGTTGGGATCCCTGCTGGGAAGAGGCACCTCCAGCGGCACGGGGAACATGCTCAGTACCTTGCTCAGTTCCGTCGGCAGCGACAGCAGCGGCAGCTCGATCGACGGGCTGCTCAGCCAGCTCAAGGACGGCGGTCTGGGCGCAAAGTCCGAGTCATGGATCAGCGACGCAGAGAATGACCCGGTCAGCGGCGCGGAGATCGCCCAGGCGCTACCTCCGGGCCTGCTCGCGGCAGCCGCTCAGGCAGGTGGGCTCAGCGAGATCGAAGCCGCGGACCAAATCGCCGAAACGCTGCCCGTGGCGGTCGACAAATTGACTCCCGAGGGGAAGGTCCCCGAGGGCTCCATCGAGGAAGTGATCGCACAACAGCTGTGAAGCTCCGCTGTGTGCAACGCGTCGCTCCGCAGATCGTGTGCCGAGTCCGCGCGCCGACCCTCCGCAGCGTCTGCCCCTCCCTCATGGCGTGACCCGTGTCCCGGCCGAGCGGATCAGCGGCGCCGACAGCGCTCGGCGACGCGAGCTTCCACCGCGGATGGATCTTCCACCACGCGGGGCCCAACCGCGCCGGCGTCCCGCGCCGTGTCATGACGGTGATCTACCTGGACGCCGACATCCGCGTCGCCGAGCCCACGAACGACCACCAGGCCGCCGACCGCGGCTGGATGCCCGGCACCGGGATCGGCCAGGTCCCGGACACGCCCCTCAACCCCGTGCTGTACGACGCGCGCCGCTGACGGCACCGCGCCCTTGGCCACATACATCACCGGCCGCCGCCACTGCCCGGCACCTGGTATCTTGCCCCGGCACCCACCCCGACCTTAGGCTGAATGCGCTTTCAGGAACGACGGCGGGCAGCCGGGCACGCCAAGTGCCGGGCGAAGGGGCGAGGCGAGACAGCAAGATGACCACTCCCACGGTGTACGACGTCGCTGAAAAGGCGGGCGTCTCCATCGCGACCGTGTCGCGCGTCTACCGCAACCCCGACGCGGTCCGGGCGGAGACCCGCGAGAAGGTCCTGGCCGCCGCGCGCGAGCTCGGCTACGTGCCGAGCGGCAGCGCCCGCGGGCTCGCCAGCCGGGCGACCGGCGTGCTGGGACTCTGCTTCCCCGACTTCCACGACACCGAGGCGGAGCACGCGCCGGGCGCCGAGGACGCCGAGCTGGTGCTCTACTCGGACCAGGTCATCCGCGGCATGGAGCGCGCGGCGCGGCGCCATGGCTACGCGCTGCTGATCTCGGCCGCGCACGCCGACCAGGCCGGCCGGCAACTCGCCGAGGTGGCGGGGCGCGTGGACGGCCTGGCCGTACTTGCGCAGGCCCTGACCGAAGAGGACCTCGACGTCGTGGGGCGCCGACAGCCGGTCGTCCTGCTGGCCGGCGAACGGCACACCGGCTACGACCACGTCGAAGTGGCCAACTTCGACGGCCAGTTGGAGCTGACACGGCATCTGATCGTCGACCACGGGCTGCGCCGTCTCGCCTTCGCCGGCGGCCCGGCCGACTCACCGGACGGCGAGGCGCGCTTCCGCGGCTTTCAGGCCGCCCACCTGGAGGCCGGACTGCCGTTGCCGAAGGCGCCCGACACCAGAGGGGACCTCACCCAGGCCGCGGGCCGCAAGGCGGCGCTGGAGCTGCTCGACAGGGACGAGGCCCTGCCCGACGGGCTGGTGTTCGCCAACGACCAGATGGCGGTCGGCGCGCTGCACGCCCTGGAGGCGCGCGGGGTCGCCGTCCCGGACGACATCGCCGTGACCGGCTTCGACGGGATCCCGCTGAGTCGTCTGGTGCGGCCGACGCTGACGACCGTACGGCAGCCGACCGGCCACCTGGGCGAGGTGGCGGTGGAGCTGCTGATCGCCCGGCTCCACGAGCGCGACCGGGCGGCTGAAGTGCGCGTGCTGCCGGTGGCGGTGACCCGTCGGGCGAGCTGCGGATGCGCGCAGGAAAGCACCGTTTGAGGGCGTGTAACAGCCCTTTGTCAGCTGCGTGTTCGCGGATGTCCGCACGTTTACGGAAGCGTTACCTCCAGACCTCTTGAGTCGGTCCGCCTCGTACTACAAGGTCATGTATGCGCTTACGTACAGCGCTTACATGAATGTGTTGGAGGGCCCCATGACACGCACCAAGTCCGTCAGCGTCGCCGCGACCGTGGTGATGACGGCGCTCGCCCTGACCTCCTGCGGGAGCGGTGGGGGCGCGCAGGTGGCAGCGGACAAGAAGCAGACGCTCACGGTGTGGGCCATGGGCGAGGAGGGCACCCGCCTCAAGGCGGTCACCGACGAGTTCACCAAGCAGCACCCGAACATCACCGTCAAGGTGACCCCGGTGGGCTGGGACGTCGTGCACCAGAAGCTGGTGTCGGCCATCGCCGGCAAGAAGCTGCCGGACGTGGCACAGATGGGCTCCACGATGATGGGTGAATTCATCGCCCTGGACGCCCTGGAGCCGGTGGACGCCAAGACGTTCAAGAAGTCCGACTTCTTCCCCGCCACCTGGGACAGCAATGTCAAGGACGGGACCGCGTACGGCGTTCCCTGGTACGCCGACACCCGCGCGCTCTACTACCGCACCGACCTCGCCGAGAAGGCGGGGATCGACAAGGCCCCCACCACGTGGAAGGAGCAGCAGTCCCTCGCCGCCGCCTACAGGAAGGCGGGCGCCGAGTGGGGTACGGACCTGCAGCCCAGCAGCTCGGGCGCCTGGCAGAGCTGGGTGCAGTACCTGTACTCGGCGGGCGGTGAGCTGATCGGCAAGGACGGCAAGCCGGCCCTCGACTCCCCCGAGGCGGTACGGGCGTTCACCGAGTGGGCGAGCTACTTCAGGAAGGGGCTCGCCAAGAAGACCTTCACACCCGGGTACGACGTCACCAAGGACTTCGCCTCGGGGAAGCGGCCGATGTTCCAGTCCGGCCCCTGGATGGTGCGCAACATCGCCGACCAGCAGCCGCAGCTCAAGGACAAGTACAAGGTCGTGCCCGTCCCCGCGGACAAGACCTCGACCTCCTGGGTCGGCGGCGCCTCCCTGGTCACGTTCAAGGACAGCGCGCACAAGGCGGCGGCCGAGGAGCTGACCAAGTTCCTCATCACGCCGAAGACGCAGGCCAAGTGGTACGAGGCGGACAAGGCACTGCCGGCCGTCAAGGCCGCCTGGGACGAGCCCGCCCTCCAGAACGGCGGCGAGTCGCTCGCCACCTTCAAGTCCTCGCTCGACACGGCGAAGGCGATTCCGCCGCTGGAGAAGTGGAACGAGTTCGCCGCGGCCGTCGAGGGCGCCCTGGCGAAGATCTCGCAGGGCGCGGACCCGGCGGCGACCGCGAAGGCGCTGCAGAAGACCGCCGAGGGGCTGGTGGACTGACCCCATGAGCACCACCACCGCACAGGCCGGTGCGCCGGGTGCCGGACAGGACGCAGTGGTGTCGAAGGCTCAGGCTGACGGCACCGGGCCCGGCCGGCGCCGTCGGGACCGGCTGTCCCGCCACCATCTCGCCGGCTGGCTGTTCTCCACACCGTTCCTGGTGCTGTTCCTCACCTTCATGGCGTTCCCGATCGTGGCCACGCTGTTGATGAGCTTCACCGACTTCGGTCTGCGCAATGTCACTGATCCGCTGTCGGCGCAGTTCGTGGGCCTGGACAACTACACGAAGCTGTTCCAGGACGACAAGTTTGTCAAGGCACTGTTCAACACCGGGTACTTCGTGGTCCTCGGCGTGCCGCTCACCATCGGCAGCGGCCTGGCGGCCGCGGTGCTGCTCAACTCGGGCATCGACCGGCTGCGCACCTTCTTCCGTGTCGGCTTCTACGCGCCGGTCGTCACAGCCATCGTGGCCGTCGCCGTCATCTGGCGCTTCGTCCTCGACCCCAGCGAGGGCCTGATCGCGGGCCTCGGCCACCAACTCGGCATCCAGACGCCGGACTTCCTCGGCTCCGAGACACTCGCGATGCCCTCCCTGATCATGATGGCTGTCTGGCGCAACATGGGCTCGGCCATGGTGCTCTTCCTCGCCGGTCTGCAGGCCATTCCGACGGAGGTGCGGGAGGCCGCGCGGATCGACGGCGCGGGGATCTTCCAGGAGTTCCGCAGGATCACGGTGCCACTGCTGCGGCCCACCATGCTCTACGTCGCCGTCATGACCACGATCGGCTTCCTCAATGTCTTCGAGGAGCCGTTCGTGATGACCGACGGCGGCCCGTCGGACAGCACCCTGACGATCTCGCTGCACATGTACCGCGAGGGCTTCGACTTCTTCCACATGGGCTACGCCAGCGCCATGGCGTACGTCCTGTTCGTGATCGTCCTCGCGATCACGACACTCCAGCTCCGCCTCCTCAAGGACAAGACCTCATGAGCACGACCGAGACCCGGGCCCCGCTCGCGGCCCCGGCGAGCAAGGCACGGCGGGACCCGGCGGCCCGGGCCCGGCGGACACTCGTCTACGTCCTGCTCACCGTCGGGCTGATCGTGACGGTCGCGCCGTTCCTGTGGATGGCGCTGTCGTCCTTCAAGACACAGCGGGAGCTGGGCGCGAGCCCGCCGGTGTGGTGGCCGACCGAGTGGACCCTGGACAACTTCCGGGAACTGCTCGACCGGATGGACGTGGGGCAGGCGTTGTTCAACTCCCTCCTCGTGGCCGTGTTCGTGACCGTCTGCAATCTGCTGTTCTGCTCGATGCTCGGCTACGCCCTGGCGAAGCTGAACTTCGCGGGGAAGCGGCCGATCTTCGCTGTCGTGCTCGGCGCCCTGATGGTGCCCGGCAACCTGATGCTGCTGCCCATGTTCGTGATGATGAGCGCGATGGGGCTGATCGACAGTTACGCCGCGCTGATCCTGCCGTTCGCGGCTGGGGCCTTCGGCGTCTTCCTCATGCGGCAGTTCATCCAGGCCATCCCGGACGAGCTGCTCGAGGCGGCGCGGATGGACGGCGCCCGCGAGTGGTACATCTTCTGGCGGATCGTGCTGCCGCTGGTCAAGCCGGCCCTGGCAACGCTGTCGATCTTCGTGTTCCTCGGTTCCTGGAACAACTTCCTGTGGCCGCTGGTCGCCACCAACGACCCGGGCAAGTACACGCTCCCGGTCGCACTCGCCACCTTCGCCACGGACCCGACCCAGGCCGACGGTTCCAACGGCGTCCTGATGGCAGGCGCCTTCCTCGTGGTGCTGCCGGTGCTGCTCGTCTTCGTCCTGCTCCAGCGCTTCTTCACCCAGGGCATCGCCACCGCCGGGCTGAAGTAGCCCTTCCCGCCGGCCGGTTCCCGTCCCGGGCCACGGGGACGGGAACCGGCGAATCCGTACGCCATGAATGTATGCGCATCCATTCGAGAGGCGGACCACTATGCCACCGAGGAACGCCGCACCACACGCCCTGGACCGGCCCGCGGCCATGGCCGTCTCCCTGCCACCGCCCGCCGCACTGCGCTCCGAAGACGGGACCGGTCATGTGTTCCTGACGTGGGAGCCGGTGCCGGGGGCCCGTGGTTACCTCGTGCACCGCTCACCGTTCGCGGAGGGCCCCTACGAGCCCCTGACCAGGCAGTCCCTCCCCCGCCCTCCGTACGCCGACACCCGGGCCGAACCCGGTCGCGGCTACTGGTACAAGGTCGCGGCCCTGACCGACGACGGCCCCGGACCGCTCACCCCGACGCCCGTCCCCGGGTGCGTCAAGGCCCGGGGCATCGCCCTCGCGACCGTGACGGTCACGGTCGACGCCACCGGCGCCGTACCGCCGCACGTCACCGGCGACGGCGCCCAGGCCCTGGTCAACGCCGTGGCGAGGCGCACGGACGACGGCTCGCACGTGTACGTCATGGTGTGGAACACGGCCGCCGACCGCCCAGGTATGGCGTCGGGTTCGCCGGCCCTGGACCGCACGGCCGTTGTACGGGTGACCGGCCTCGCTCCCCACACCTCGTACGCCGTCTCACTGCACCGCGCGGACACCACCGACGCCGCAACGGCCCGCGACGCACTCAACGGCACGCTCCCCCACGAACAGCTCCCCCCGCTCACGACAGCACCGGACGGCGCCGCGTCCCTGTCGCTCGACGTCCCGCTGCCGGGCCTGCGCTCGCTCCACCTGTCCCGCATCTGACCACGCCCCCACCTCAAAGGAGAGACCGGGATGAAACGGCGTACCTTCCTCGCCACCGCAGCGGGCGCGTCCACCGCCCTCGCCCTCGGCGCCGACGGCACGGCCGCCGGAGCCGGTACCGACGCCCTGCTGCGCCGCTGGTTCCACGACACGTACCGCTCCATCGAGGCCCTGACCACGGACTTCGGTCTGGCCGCGGACACCATGGACGTCACCGCGAGCACACTCACGCCGTCCGTCAACACCTCACCTACCAACATCGGTTGCGGCCTGTGGACGACGGTCGCGGCCGGCGGACTCGGAGTCATCGACGCCACGACGATGCACCGCCGCCTCGCCCGCACCGTAACCGCCGTGGAGCGGCTGGAGCGCGCCCACGGTTTCTGGTTCAACTGGTACGACGCCTACACCGGCGAGACCCTCACGACCTGGCCGGGCAGCGGCGACCCGGTAGACCCGTTCCTGTCGTCCGTCGACAACGCGTGGCTGGTCACGGGCCTGAGGATCGCCGCCGACGCCGACGCGGAGCTGCGCCCGCGCGTGGCGCGGCTGCTCGCGGACGCCGACTGGTCGTTCTACTACACGCCGTACGACGCCGCGGACCCGGAGGCCAACCCCGGCCAGCTGCACGGCGGCTACTCCACGGCCACCGGGTCCTTCACCCCCCACTGGTACGGCGCGCTCAACACCGAGCCGCGCATGGCGAGTTACCTCGGCATCGCCGACGGCTCGCTGCCCGGTGAGCACTACTGGCACACCTTCCGCACCCTGGAGCCCGGCGCCGATCAGGAACAACAGCCCGAAGGCGAGTGGGTGACGGTCGACGGTGTGCGACTGTGGCGCGGCCACTACACATACCGGGGCCGCAAGATCGTCCCCTCCTGGGGCGGGTCGATGTTCGAGGCGCTGATGGTGCCGCTGTTCGTACCGGAAGCGGCGTGGTCGCCCGGCGCGTGGGGGCTCAACCACCGGCGCTACGTGCGCAGTCAGATCGAGCACGGGACGGTCGAGGAGGCGTACGGCTACTGGGGCTTCTCCCCTGCCGACGTCCCGGCGGGCGGCTATGCCACGTACGGCGTGGACGCCATCGGCATGGCGGTCGACGGCTACACCTCCGGGGGCGTGGTCACTCCGCACGCATCCTTCCTCGCGATGCCGTTCGCACGCGATGAGGCGGTCACCAACCTGCTGCGCATCGCCCGGGACTTCGGAGCGTACGAGGACGGCCTGGGCTTCCGCGACTCGGTCGACGTGAACACGGGCCGGGTCAGTGACCACATGCTCGCGCTGGACCAGGGAATGATCGCGGCGGCGCTCGCCCAGGTGCTCGAGCCCGGACTCCTGCAACGCCCGTTCCGCGGCGGAGGGTTCGCCCGGCGCGTACGGCCACTGCTGGCGAGGGAGAACTTCGGGATATGACAGGCATGAAGCACGCACAGAACCGCCCCGCCCGGCGCCCCAACATCATCGTGATGATGACCGACGACCATGCCGTGCCTGCCATCGGCGCCTACGGCAGTGTCATCAACCGGACCCCTGCGGTGGACCGGCTCGCGGCCGAAGGCATACGGTTCGACAACGCCTTTTGTACGAACTCGATCTGCTCGCCCGCCCGTGCGACGCTCCTCACCGGCGCCTACAGCCATGTGCACGGCATGACGACGCTGGAGCAGCCGGGGCAGAAGTTCGACGCGCGTCAGCCGTCGTTCCCCGGGATGTTGCAGGCGGCGGGCTATCAGACGGCGATCATCGGCAAATGGCATCTGGGGCACGGCGGGGTCAGTGACCCGTGCGGCTTCGACCACTGGGAGATCCTGCCGGAGCACGGGCAGTACCATGACCCCACGTTCCTGACTGCCGACGGTGAGCACGAGTACAGCGGGTACGTCACCGACATCATCACAGACCTGGCCCTGAACTGGCTGGACCGGCGGGATCCGGAGCGGCCGTTCGCGCTGCTGATCCAGCACAAGGCGCCGCACCGCGCCTTCGAGCCGGCCGAGCGCCACCGTCACCTGTACGAGCACCAGGAGATTCCGGCCCCGGCCACGCTCCACGACGACTACGCGAACCGTTCGGGCGCGGCGGCCGAGGCGCGGATGCGGATGTCGGACCTGCTGCCGCAGGACCTCAAGATGCCGGTGCCCGAAGGGCTTTCGGAGCGTGAGGAGCGGGAGTGGCGCTATCAGCGCTACATCAAGGAGTACTTGCGGGTCATCGCGGGGCTCGACGAGAACGTGGGCCGGGTCCTGCACTACCTCGACGTCAGCGGGCTGACCGACGACACCGTGGTCGCGTACACCTCCGACCACGGTTTCTACCTGGGTGAACACGGCTGGTTCGACAAGCGGTTCATGTATGAGCCGTCGCTGCGCATCCCCTTGGTCGTGCGCTGGCCGGGTGTGGTGCGGCCGGGGTCGTCGTGCGACGAGCTGGTGGCGAACGTCGACTACGCGCAGACGATTCTCGACCTCGCCGACGTACCCGCGCACGAGCGGATGCAGGGCAGCAGTCTGCTGCCGCTGCTGCGCGGCGAGCGGCCGGACGACTGGCGTGACGCGGTCTACTACCGCTACTTCGAGCATCTGGACGTGTGCCATGGCGTGCAAGCCAGTTACGGGATCCGGACCCGGACGCACAAGCTGATCCATTACCCGGGCCACGGTTCGGGGCAGGTCGGGGCGTCGCCGCTGACCCGGGCGCCGCAGTGGGAGCTGTTCGACCTGGAGCGGGATCCGGACGAGCTGCACAACCGGTACGACGACCCCGGGTACGCGCAGGTCGTCGAGGACCTGACGGCGCGGCTCACCGCGTTGCAACTGCGCTGCCTGGACACACCGGAGCACGTGCGCGCCGAGGAGCCGCGATGACGCAGCAGTCGGTGCCGGTGACCGCCCAGTCGTGACGGTCGACGGCCGGACGCGGTGCGAGGGCGCCAAGTCCTCTTACGAGGCCCGGCGCACGATCCTGCGCGTACGCCGCGGGGAGTTCACGGTCCGCAAGGGCTGACGCCGGTGACGCAGGAGGGGCCGCACCGCCGGATGGCAGTGCGGCCCCTGTGTTGTGGCTTACAGCTCGAAGATCCCGTAGCCGAAGCCCTCCGCGCTGATCCGGCCCCCGCTCACCGTGACCCCGGAGGCCACCACCAGGGTGGCGGTGTCCTTCGGCGCGGCTGCGTCCGCGTGTTCGCCACGCGGGTTGACGACGACGAGGTAGCGGCCACCACGGACGTAGGCCAGCGGGTAGCCGTCGTGCAGGACTTCGGTGCTTGCGTCGGAGCCGAGTTCCGGAGTGGCGCGGCGCAAGGTGATGAGGCGTCGGACGAGGTTCAGCAGGGAGTCGGGGTCGGCCTGCTGGGCGGCGACCGTGGGCCGGTTCGCGTCGGGGTCGACGGGCAGGTAGAGGCGGTCGGCCGGGGCGGTGGAGAATCCCGCGTTGGGAGTGTCGTCCCATTGCATGGGGGTGCGTGAGCCCGCCCGGTTGTAGCGGGGGCCGAGGCGGCTGCCCTCGTGGTCGGGCAGGCCGGGGACGTAGCGCATGCCGATCTCGTCGCCGTAGTAGATCGCGGGCAGCGTGGGCCAGGTGAGCTGGAACGCGAAGGCGGCGGGCAGCTGCTCGGCGGTGCGGGGCCCGCAGGCCAGGCGGGAGAAGTCGTGGTTGGCGGTGGGCAGGGCGATGAAGCCGGCGTCGCCGATGGCGTCGCGGGCCGCGCGCCAGCCGTCGAGGAAGGTCCGCGGGGAGCCTTCGCCCGAGACGTCGAAGTACGGGGCTTGCGGCGCCCAGGGCTCACTGACCGTGCCCGCGAAGTTGTTCCACAGGGAGCGCAGGTACAGGCCGTCGTTCTCGGAGCCGAACTGCAGGAAGAAGTCGGCGTGGAAGCCGGCCGGGACGGAGGTCGCCGGGTCGCCCCATTCGGACAGGAGTGCCGCGTGCGGGTGCCTGGTGTCGAGCCAGCCGCGCAGCTCCCGCCACAGCTTGGCGGTTTCGACGTGGCCGGGGTCGTCCTTGATCAGCGATGCGGCCATGTCCACGCGGAAGCCGGACAGGCCGAGGGAGAGCCAGTGGTCCATGATGTCGCGCAGGGCGCGGCGGTTGGCGCGGGGTCCTTCCGCGTCGACGGGCAGGCGCCAGGGCTCGTCAGCGTTCATGCGGGCGTGACCGAAGTTGAGGGCGGGCTGCGACTCGAAGAAGTTGGGCTGGTAGAAGCCGGAACGGGTGCCGGGCGAGGCGACGAAGCCGGGCGGCGCCGTCTCGGTGTCGGCCCAGATGTAGCGCTGGTCTGCGGGGTCGCCGGCCGATGCCTTGAACCAGGCGTGTTCGTCGGAGGTGTGTCCGGCGACGAGGTCGAGCAGGACGCGGATGCCGCGGCGCCGAGCGGCGTCGACGAGGTTGACCAGGTCGTCGTTGGTGCCGTAACGCGGGGCGACGGTGAGGTAGTCGCTGACGTCGTAGCCCGCGTCCCGGAAGGGCGAGGCGAAGCACGGGTTGAACCAGACGGTGTTCACGCCGAGCCAGGCGAGGTGGTCCAGCTTGGCCTCGGCACCGGCGAAGTCGCCGATGCCGTCACCGTCGGAGTCGGCGAAGGACTGCGGATAGATCTGGTAGAGGACGGCGTCGGCGAGCCACTCGGTGGCGGGGCGGCGAGAGGTCATGGGGTGGGGTCCTCCGAGGACGGTCGGGATGGTGCGGTGTGCACAACAGCCTCGATCGGCAGGTGGTCGCTAGGGAAGCGGCCGCCGGGCGCGAAGGTGTTGGCGCGTGCCGAGCGGACCCGGACGCCTCGCGAGACGAGAATCCAGTCGATGCGCTCGCCGTCAGGGACCGGGGGCAGGTAGTCGTGGAAGGTGCCGAGGTCCGGGCCGCGTTCCTCGGCCGCGTCCCAGGCGTCCACGAGGCCCGCGTCGGCGAGCAGGCGGAGGTACGGCGAACTGTCCGGTCCCGCCGGGGTGTTGAAGTCGCCGGTGACGATGGTCGGGATGTCGGGTGCGTGCGCGCTCAGCCGCTCGGCGAGCAGGGCCGCGGAGCGTTCGCGGGCGCGGGCGCTCGCGTGGTCGAAGTGGGTGTTGGCGGCGTACAGTTCGCCGCCCGTGGCCAGGTCGCGGAAGTGGGCCCAGGTGACCATGCGGGGGCAGCCGCCGCCCCAGGTGTTGGAGGCCGCGATGTCCGGTGTGCCGGAGAGCCAGAAGTGACCGTGTGTCAGGGGGGCCAGGCGCCGGCGGTCGTAGAAGATGGCCATGAACTCGCCGTCGTCACCGCCCTCCCGGCCCTCTCCGATCCAGCCGTAGTCGTCACCGTACTCGCCCAAGGCGGTCTCGATGTCGTGGACTTGGTGCCGCAGGCCCTCCTGGGTGCCGATGAGGTGGGGACGTGCGCGGCGCAGCAGGTCGGCGACCGTCTGTCTGCGCTCGGGCCAGGTGTGAGGCGGGTTGTCCCAGTGGACCTGCAGGTTGAACGTCATGACGTGCAGACCGTCCCCGGCCGTCGGAATCCCGAGGTCGGCCATCAGAAACCTCCGCCCACTTGTATGCGCTTCCTGAATGCGCTTACATGACTGGCGCACACGTTAACTTCGCATGGGCGATGCGGCAATAGAGCGGTGAGGGGCTCGCATGCTTCGAGGATATGAGGACCAGGTCAAGGGGCTTCTCGACCAGATGACCACCGCGGAGAAGCTGGGGCAGCTGCAACAGCTGACCTGGACCGGTGACACGGGTCCCGGCGGCGGCCAGACCGCGCACATCGAGGCGGCGGCGCGCGCCGGTCTGCTCGGCTCGGTCCTCAACATCCATGGCGCGGCGCACACCAACGCCCTGCAGCGGATGGCCGTCGAGGAGTCCCGGCTCGGCATCCCGCTGCTGTTCGGCCTCGACGTCATCCACGGCTTCTGGACCACGTTCCCGATCCCGCTGGCCCAGGCGGCCTCCTTCGACCCGGAGGTGGCCCGCCGCGACGCCGAGGTGTCGGCGGCGGAGACCCGCTCGAACGGTGTGCGCTGGACGTTCTCGCCGATGATGGACGTCACCCATGAGCCGCGCTGGGGGCGCATCGCGGAGGGCTGCGGCGAGGATCCGTACGTCAACGCCGCCTTCGCGGTGGCCAAGGTCCGCGGCTACCAAGGTTCCGGCAGCGGCGGCGAGTTGGCGGACGGGGGGCGCATCGCGGCGTGCGCCAAGCACTTCGTCGCCTACGGCGGGGCGGAGGGCGGCCGCGACTACAACACGGTCGATGTCTCCGAGCAGCGGCTGCGCAACCACTATCTACCGCCCTTCAAGGCCTGCGTAGACGCGGGCGTGGCCACGGTGATGGCCGCGTTCAACACAGTCGCGGGGGTACCGGCGCACGGCAATCCGCACACGATGCACACGATCCTCAAGGAGGAGTGGGGCTTCGACGGGTTCGTCGTCAGTGACTACACGGGTGTCGAGGAACTCATCGCGCACGGCTTCGCCGAGGACGGTGCCGACGCGGCACGCCTCGCCTTCAACGCCGGGCTCGACATGGAGATGGTCTCCACCAACGTGACCGAGCACGGCGAGCAGCTCGTGGCCGACGGCCTGATCGGCGAGTCCCGCCTCGACGACGCGGTCACGCGCATCCTGCGCCTCAAGTTCGCCCTCGGTCTGTTCGACCAGCCGTACACCGACGAGCGCGCCGAGATCACCGGTCCGACGCCGGCCGCACGGGAGGCGGCGCGAGCCGCCGGCGCCCGGTCGATGGTGCTGCTCAAGAACGACGACGGTGTTCTCCCCCTGGAGCGCACCACACCCTCGATCGCGGTCGTCGGCACGCTCGCGAACTCCACTGACCTGCACGGGACTTGGGCCGGTCCCGGCGGCTTCCACCTCCCGTCCGTGAGCATCGTGGACGCGGTGCGCAGGGCGGCGCCCGACGCCCGCGTCACCCACGCCGATGACGACATCACGGCCGCGGTCGCCGCGGCGCAGGAGGCCGAGGTAACGGTCGTCGTGGTCGGCGAACCTCCCGCGCTCAGCGGCGAGGCATCCGTGCGCAGCGACATCGGACTGCCCTCCGGGCAGGAGGAACTGATCGCCGCCGTCGCCGCCACCGGCAAGCCGTACGCCGTGGTGCTCCTGAACGGCAGGCCCCTGACGATCGGCGGCTGGCTGGACACCGCGCCCGCGGTCCTCGAGGCCTGGCACCCGGGCATCGAGGCGGGGCACGCGGTGGCGGACGTGCTGTTCGGCACGGTCAACCCCGGCGGCAAGCTGCCCGTGTCCTTCCCGCGGGCGGTGGGCCAGATCCCGGTCTACTACAACCACGAGAACACCGGCCGCCCCGCCCATGTCCCCGGCGCCGACCCGAAGTTCGTCTCGAAGTACCTGGACCTGGACGAGACCCCGCAGCTCCCGTTCGGGCACGGCCTGAGCTACACGACGTTCACCACCGGCGCCCCGGAGCTGCCGCGCGCCGAGATCACCCGCGACGAGCTGGCGGCGGGCGGAACGCTCGAGGTCACGGTGACGGTCACCAACACCGGCGACCGCGTCGGAGACGAGGTGGTCCAGCTCTACATTCACGACGTCGCGGCGAGCATCGCGCAGCCGGTGCGCCGGCTGCGCGGATTCGAGCGGGTGACGCTGGAGCCGGGCGGGAACACAACGGTCCGCTTCCGGCTCGGCGCCGACGACCTCGGCTTCTGGACGAACGACCCGGCAGGGACGTACGTCGTGGAGCGCGGCCGCGTCGACGTCTACGCGGGGACGAGCTCGACGGCGCAGGCACGCGGCACGCTGCGCATTCTCTGACGGGCCCTACGGGTTTCCAGTCGGCGCCGTGGCCGACTTCTCGCAGGCGGTCACGGACCCGGACGCTGTGGCGGAGCTTTCTCGGCTGGTCAGGGGGCTTCGAGGCCGGACACCGCGGCGGCCATGCGGTCCACCGCTTCGCGAAGGATCGCCGAGGAGGTGGCGTAGTTGATCCGTACGAACCCGGCACCCCCGCTGCCGAACGCGTGCCCTGAGCTCAACGCGACCCGCGCCTGGTCGAGGAACAGCCGGGCGGGGCCGGCGATCTCACTCACCACCGGAGTGGCAGTGGTCGGCGACGTCGTATGGAGGCCGAGGGTGCGGCAGTCGAGCCAGGCGAGATAGGTCGCCTCCGGCCACATCAGGGCGAGCCCGGGAAGCCGCTCGGCGATGAGGTCGGCGAGTAGCGCCCGGTTCGCATCGAGACCACGCAGCAGCGCGTCCAGCCAGGGCCGTCCCTCCTCGAAGGCGGCGGTGTGGGCGAGGACGCCGACGTGGCTGGGTCCGTGGCTGACCTCCTCCGGAAGCCGGTGCAGGTCGTCGACGGCCTTCGGTCCGGCCACCAGCAGTGCCGCCTTCAGGCCGGCGAGATTCCAGGCCTTCGACGCGGAGTGCAGGGCGAACGCGTCCTCGGCGCCGGGGACGGTCAGGTAGGGGACGAACTCGGCACCGGGCAGGACCAAGGGCGCGTGGATCTCGTCCGAGACGACGCGCACTCCGAAGGACCTGGCCAGAGCGGCGGCCGCGACGAGTTCGGCCCTGGTGTGCACGGTTCCGGTGGGGTTGTGGGGGTTGGCCAGCAGCAGGACGGTCCGTGCCGAGACGCGCTGGGCCGAGGCGAACGCTGACCGGAGCGTCTCCATGTCGAGTCGGCCACCGGGGCTGAGCGGTGCTTCGATCACTCTCCTGTCGGAGTGGGTGACGAAGGCGTAGAACGGCGGGTAGACGGGCGGGCACACCACCACGGCATCGCCCGAGGACGTCATCAGCCGCAGCGCCTCGACGATGCCCATCATCACGTCGGGGACGATCTCGGTCTGCTCGGCCTCGAAGCCCCGCCAGCCCCAGCGGTCCGCGGCGAACGACTGAAGGGCACGGGCGTAGGCCCGGCCGCTCGGGTAGCCGGTGTCACCGGCCGCGATGGCCTCATGCACCCTGTCCGCGACCGGCTGGGCGAGCGGCACGTCCATCTCGGCCACCCAGAGCGGCAGGACGTCGGCCGGAAAGGTGGTCCACTTCATGCTGGTCCGGGCCCGCAGCTGGTCGATCGTCAGCTGTTCGAGCGGGTTCATGATCGACGGATCCATGTCGGATGGCATGGTCGCGATGCTAGGGGGTGTCCGCCGGACACCCCCTAGCCACGCCCGAAGGCCCAGTCGATGACGGCGCGGCAGCCAGGACAGCCCCGCTGGGCACACGAGCGGGAGGCCTTGTCAGTCCTTCGTCTGATCGATAGGACTGTCCGCGTGGCAGATCAACGAAACTTCGCGCGTACCGTCCTGGCGATCTCCTCGGCCGTCATCGCCTGCTGCGCGGTGGCGGTGACGATCAAGGTGATGGCCACCGACGTCATATCCGTCGAACCGCCTCGGGTGCTGAATCAGGACGCGCTGGAGCGGCAGGTGGCCGAGGTGGTCCTCGGCCCGAAACAGGCGTCCGTTCAGGGGGTGACCTGCCCGGTCTCCGTCGAGGTCAAGGTGGGCAACAAGGTCGACTGCCGGGTCTGGGACGGCCCCAATCAGAAGGATGTCGAGGTCAAGGTCGTCAGCGACCAGGGCGAGCTCCTGGTGGAAACTCTTCGCTGACGGATCCGGGCGAATGCTCCAACTCGGAGCCGCATAGGCACGTTGGCTCAGGTGCAGCTGTCCGCCCGGGCTGAGAGGCCCAGGCTTCCGTCCGTCGGCTCTTACTCCTGGGTACTGACAGGCGTGCCAGGAACGTCACTTGAGCAGCGGCGGCACCGCCGGCACCTCGATCGCGCTCTCGATGTCCGCCTCCGTCAGCCTGAAGGCGTCGGGGTAGGCGTCGCGCTGGGTGCGGCGGGCGGGTTCGATGGTGCGCCAGGTGTAGAGGCAGCGGCCGCACTGGACCACGTCCCACACGCCTGGAACGGGCGACGTGGCAAGCAGGGAGATCTCCGCAAAGGCGCAGCGGGGGCATTCAACAGGCAGGCAGTTCAAGGTAGTTGTCCTTTCAGCGAGGTTCGGCGGGGTCAGCCGCGGGCCGCGATGAGGCGCTGCAGGCGGGCGGCCCACTCGGCGGTCTCGGGCAGGTCCTTGGCCGGAGTGGAGAAGTTGCCGCGGACATCCGGGGCGACCGGCGTCGTCGCATCGATGATCATCTTGCTGGAGATGCCGGCGGGCTGCGCGGCGGGCGCGAGTTCCAGGACCGACAGGTTGGGGATGACGACGACGTCGTCCTTCGGGTTGACCTTGGCGGACATGGCCCACATGACCTGCGGCAGGTTGAACGGGTCGACGTCCTCGTCGACGAGGATCACCTGCGCCACGTAGCCGAGCCCGTGCGGCGTGGTCATGGCGCGCATGCCGACGGCCTTGGCGAAGCCGCCGTACCGCTTGGCCGTGGAGATGATCACCATCAGGCCGTGCGTGTACATGGCGTTGACGGCCTGCACCTCGGGGAACTCGGCGCGCAGCTGCTTGAGCAGCGGCACACACGTGTTGGGTCCGACGAGATAGTCGCACTCGGTCCACGGCATGCCCAGGTAGAGGGACTCGAAGACCGGGTTCGTGCGGTACGAGACGCGGTCCACGCGGATGACGGGCATGCGGCGGCCGCCCGAGTAGTGACCGGTGAACTCGCCGAAGGGGCCCTCTATCTGGCGCTTGCGGGACTCGATGACGCCCTCGATGACGACCTCGCTCCCCCAGGGCACGTCGAAGCCGGTGAGCGGCGCGGTGGCGATCGGCGCGGGCGCGCCGCGCAGGGCGCCCGCCATCTCGTACTCGCTCTGGTCGTACGCCATCGGCATCCCGGCCACGATCGCCATCACGGGGTCGTTGCCGAGGGTGATGGCGATGGGCAGGTCCTCGCCCTTCTCCTCGGCCTTGCGCAGGTGCTGGGCCACGTCGTGCATGGGCACGGGCTGGAAGGCGAGCCGGTTGGTGCCGATGACCTGGATGCGGTACGTGCCGACGTTCTGCTTGCCGAAGTCGTCGGGGTCCTCCGGGTCGCGGGAGACGACGGCGGCCTTGTCGAGGTAGAAGCCACCGTCTCCGTCGTTGAGGCGGAAGAGGGGAAGCACCGAGAACAGGTCGACGTCCTCGCCCGCCTGGGTGTTCTCGCGCCAGGGGGCGTCCTCGCGGCGCTCGGGCGCGACGGGGAAGGCGTCCCAGCGCCGCGCGAACTCCTCCACCTGCTCCTTGACCGGCGTGTTCTTCGGCAAGCCGAGCGCGAGCGCGTGGTTGGCCCAGGAGCCGTGCACGTTCATGGCGATCCGGGCGTCGGTGAAGCCCTTGACGTTGTCGAAGTGGAGGGCGGGGGCGTTCTCGCCGATGCGGCCCGTCGCGTTGGCGGCGGCCGCGAGATCCGGCTCGGGCAGCACCTCGTCGGTGATGCGCAGCAGCTGCCCCTCCTTCTCCAAGGTGTCGAGGAAGCTGCGCAGGTCGTCATAGGCCATGGTGAATTCCTTTACGGATCGGGGGACTTCAGGCGGCGTCGCCCATGGATCGGGAAGCGGCACGGGCGGCGCGCATCCCGGCCCAGCGCCGGGCGGCGGGCGCGGGCAGGTCGAACTGGTCGAGGATGCGGGCCACCACGTGGTCGACGATGTCGTCGACGGTCTGCGGGTTGTTGTAGAAGGCGGGCATGGGCGGCACCAGTTGCACGCCCATGCGGGCGAGTTCGAGCATGTTCTGGAGGTGGATCTCGCTCAGCGGCGTCTCACGCGGGACGAGGACGAGCCTGCGTCGCTCCTTGAGAACCACGTCGGCGGCCCGGGCGACGAGCCCTTCGGCGTATCCGGTCCTGATCCCGGCGAGGGTCTTCATGGAGCACGGCACGATCACCATGCCGTCGGTGTGAAACGAACCGGAGGAGATGGTGGCGCCCTGGTCCTCGGGATGGTGCGTGACGTCCGCGAGAGCGGACACCTCGGCCACGGACCGGCCCGTCTCCAGCTCGATGGTGGTGCGCGCCCAGCGGGACAGGACGAGATGCGTCTCCACGTCCGGCAGCTCGTGCAGATTCTCCAGCAGGCGGACACCGAACGAAGCACCCGTCGCCCCGGTCATTCCCACGACCAACCGCATAGGACCACCTCACACACGTCGCTGACCTGTGCTTTCACGCTACGGAGCGATCCGGACGCGGCAGCGGTACCCTCGGGACCATCGATGGGGAAAAACGGACACCCTGCAGGGCGCCCCGATGTCAGGGACCTGGAGTACACCCCGGCCGTGGGCGCACCGGCCGGGGTCGAGGTGATGGAACTCGCCGACCTGCTCGAACGCTCGCGGCGCCACGGCAATGACCCGTACGCACCCCTGCGCCCCGCCTTCCATCAGCTGATCGGCGCGCGCGAACGGCCACTGCGCATGTGGGTGGACTTCGTCGAGCACAAGCTGAGGCCCGGGTCGTGGCTGTGGATCCGGCCGGGTCAGGTGCAGCGGTTCGGGCCCGACCTGGTGGCGGCGGACGGGGTGATCGTGCTGTTCCAGCCCGGCTTCCTGCCGCCGGCGACCGTTTCGCTGGCCCACATGGATCCGCCGTACGAACAGCGCCCGTCGGTCCTCGAGGGCTCGGACGTGGAAGGCGTTCGCCGGGCGCTCGACCATCTCGTGTACGAGTACGGGGCGATGGCCTCACTCCCCCTCCGGGCACACACCGAGGTCCTGCGCGCGCTGCTTTCCGTCCTCGTGGTGCGGCTCGCGCAGGCGCGCGGCCCGGCGCCGCGGCCGACCGCTGCGTCGGAGGCGTTCCGTCGCTTCCACGCGGCCGTCGAGCGGGACCATGCGGTGACCCGGCGCGTCGAGGACTACGCGGCGGCGCTCGGTTACAGTCCGCGCACGCTGACCCGGGCCACGCTCGCCGCGACAGGACGTACGGCCAAGCAGTACGTCGACGACCGGGTCCTTCTGGAGGCCAAGCGCCTGTTGCAGCACAGCGGCCTGACAGCGAAGGAGGTCACCGTCCGGCTCGGGTTCACGGACGCGAGCGACTTCACCAAGTTCTTCCGACTGCGGACGGGCATGACACCGGGAACGTTCCGCGGAAAGTAGACCGGCGACGGTGGGACGAGACGACGGCCGAGCTCTTCGGCGCCGCGTTCGTCCAGGTCACCGGCGCGGGCACGATCGTGACGGGCCATGACATGCCCCCTCGTCCCCCGGCCTGGCCCGCGCCTTCGCCCTCGGCGCGACCGCGCAGGGCTCCGACGTCGCCGAGATCGGCCTCTGCTCGACGGACCAGCTGTACTACGCGTCCGGCTCTCTCGGCCTGCCGGGCGCGATGTTCACGGCCTCGCACAACCCGGCCCAGTACAACGGCATCAAGCTGGGCCGCGCCGGCGCCGCCGCCGTCGGACAGGACACAGGCCTCGCCGAGATCCGCACCCTGGGCACTGGTCGCCTCGCGGCGACGCGGACCGCACGGACGACGACCTCGACGGCCTGACCGTCAGCGGAACGGACCGGTGGTTCAACGTCCGCCCCTCGAACACGGAGCCGCCGCTGCGACTCAACGTCGAGGCCCCGACCGAGCCGGCCCTGCGCGCCCTCCGTGACGAGGTACTGGCGATGATCCGCGCCGAAGCGCGACCAGCTGAACGCGGCAGGAAACGCAGCCACGAGCACATGACGTCACCGTCAGCGCGAAGTCTCGATCAGGCAGGCTGCCACAGCTCGAGCCGATGGCCCTCCGGATCGGTCACCCAGCCGAACCGGCCGACACCCTCCATGTCCTGCGTTTCTTCCGCCACGTCCGCTCCCTTGGCGCGCAACTGCGCGAGCATCGCGTCCAGATCGCGGACCCGGAAGTTGAGCATGGTCTGCTGGGCGCGGGACCCGAAGTAGTCGGTCTCGGACTCGAACGTCGCGAACACCGTCGGCCCGGCTCCCTGACGCCACAGGCCGTGCTCATCGGCGTCCAGGCCCAGGCAATCGCGATACCACGCGCTCAACGCCGCCGGGTCGTTGGCCCGCATGAAGTACCCGCCGATTCCCAGCACACGTTCCATGCCGCCATCTTGCCAGGGCGGCGACCGGGCGGGCGGACACCACACCCTCGCCCGCTTCACCGCCGGATGGGACTTCTTCTGATTCCCCGGGCCCTATACGGAGCATTGGGTACGACCTGTGCCAGCTCCCCGGCGGACTCGGGGGTGAGGCGGTAGAACCCTTGGAGGCTGATCGCGCGTTCGAGGCGGCCGTCCACGACGTGCTTGAGATTGCGGGTCTTCCCTCGAACGTTGCGCCAGGTGAGCGTTGTCAGAAGTTCGCCAGGGATCGGCCTGTCGAAGCGGACGGGCGTCGCGTCCACGTGCACGGCCGAGGCACCACAGCCGTCCGCCCCGAGCGCGGCCCAGTCGCCGTGCCCGGGAAACGCCGGATCCTCCCACGACGCGGGGGCCGTGCCGCAACAGGCGCTCCGCTCCATGTCGAGCACCTTCATTCGGCTCACGACGAACACTTCGCCACGATTGACATGCAGCGCGAACACCTCGTCCCCGGCACGGGCAGCCGACCAGGAAGGGAGGGAGGTATGGATGCCGCTGAATGCGACCGGCGGCCGCTCGCCCACGCGGTTGGCCTTGCGCAGGGCGCGGCAGGTGTCACGGGTCCACAGGACGGTGAAGGCGTCAGGCATGGCGTGATCCTACGAACGGGGACTGACACCCGGCGTCGACGGATCCGCCCCCTCCCACGCCGCGCGCAGCAAGCCTCGTACGCCGTCGGCCGTGACCGGACGCGGATTGTCAGCCGGGGCAGCCTCCAGGATCGCCGGCACCGCGTCGTCGATGTCCCGCTCGGCGAGGCCGTAGTTCCGTAGCGCGGACGGAGCGTCCACCGCCCGGCGCAGCCGCTGCAGCCCCTCGATCGCCGAACCCGTGCCGAACGCCTCCGCGATCCTGCGCTCGGCGTGCGGCGCGGCAGGGGCGTTGAAGGCCAGCACATACGGCAGGACGACGGCGTGCGTCTGGGCGTGCGGCAGGTCGTAGCGGCCGCCGAGTACATGGCAGATCTTGTGGTGCAGGCCCGACCCCGCCGACGAGAACGCGACCGCCGACAGGTACGCCCCGTACAGCATCTGCTCGCGGCCCTCGATGCCGGAGGGATCGGCGACGACCGCCGGAAGTCCGGCAGCGAGCGCGCGGATGCCTTCTCCGGCCAAAGCCTGGTCGACCGGGTCGGTGCGCGGTGCCCACATCGAATCGACGCAGTGGGCAAGGGCGTTGAGGCCGGAGGCGACGCTCATGGGCACGGGGAGTGTGAGGGTGAGCGTCGCGTCGTAGACGATCGCGCGCGGCAGCACGCGGGCGTCCACGCCCGTCGTCTTGCGGCCGCCCTCGGTGAGTCCCCAGACGCTGGTCGCCTCCGACCCCGCGTACGTGGTCGGCACGGCCATGATCGGCAGCCCCGTCGTGAGCGCGAGGGCCTTGGCCAGGCCGGTCGTCGAGCCGCCGCCGACACAGATCAGCACGTCCGGTTCGTGCCGGGCCGCTGCCGCCCGAGCCCGTTCGGCCGTGGCGAATGGGACGTGCATCGCCACGTCGTCGTGGTGCACGACCACCGGGACGTCGGCGGTCACGGACTTGGCCCGTTCGGCCTCGCGGGCCGTCGCGATGGCCATCACCCGGGTGCCGCCGAGCCGTTCGACCTCGGTGCGCACGGCCGCGCGTGCGTCACCGGCAGCGAAGTGGACGCGCTGCGGAAGTGTCTCGTGCTCGAATCGCATGGGTCGTTCTCCTTCTTGCTCCGATTCCTGCTCCGACGGGCACGTCACGCGCGCCGCAGCACGATGTCGAAGCGGACGCGGGTCCAGCTCAGGTCGGTGAGGGTGCGGCCGTCGGGTGTCGGGGTGCCGGGTGCCTGCCGGTCGAACCTCTTGACGAGGGAGTCCTTGACGCCGAACACAGCGTCCTGCGCGAGCAGTTGGTCGCCTTCGGCGAAGATGTGGGTGATCACGGCGCGCAGTCCGGGGGCGGTCGCCTTGACGTGCAGATGGGGGGCGCGCAGCGGGGAGCGTCCGGTCCTCTCCAGGAGTTCACCGACCGGCCCGTCGTGCGGAATCGGGTACGGGGTGGGGGTGAGTCCCCAGAACGCGTAACGTCCCTGGTCATCGGTGAAGAGGTGTCCACGGCCCGCCGTGCGGTCCGGCCCGTACTGCACGTCGTAGAGGCCGTCCTTGTCGGCTTCCCATACGTCGAGCCGGGCTCGCGCGACCGGTTTTCCGTCGGTGTCGGTGACGGTGCCCTCGACCCAGCAGGGTTCTCCTGGGGCTCCGCCCGCCAGGTCGCCGCCGATGGGGATCTCCGGGGCGCCGTCCACGAAGAACGGGCCGACCACCGTCGCCTCGGTCTCGCTCCCGGCGGCCTCATGGCTGACATTGATGGTCTGCATGGAGGCCCCGAGCACGTCGGACAGGAGCACGAACTCCTGACGCCGGTCCGTTGTGATGTGCCCGGCCGCGGTGAGGAAGTCAATGGCCTGCTGCCACTCCGCCTCGGTCAGTCGTACGTCACGGATGAACCCGTGCAGGTGCCTGACCAGTGACTGCATCAGTTCCTTGAGTCGCGGGTCCGGGGTGTCACGGAACGACGCCAGGACCGTATCGATCAACTCGTCCTCCACCTGGCGCTGTTGCTGTCCTGCGGGATGTGCTGCGTTCTGCGGCACGGACATGGAGGGGCTCCTCCTGCTCGTTCGGCATGGTCGTCGTTCAATACGGTCGCAGACCGCTCAG
Source organism: Streptomyces sp. NPDC055400 (assembly GCF_053644375.1). Classification (NCBI taxonomy): domain Bacteria; kingdom Bacillati; phylum Actinomycetota; class Actinomycetes; order Kitasatosporales; family Streptomycetaceae; genus Streptomyces; species Streptomyces sp. NPDC055400. The sequence goes on from NZ_JBSHLM010000009.1 coordinate 341,999, forward strand.
GGCGCCGGCACGACAGATGCCCGCCTTCTTGAACTCGGCTGTCAGGTCGCGCGGCACGGAGTTGACTGCACTGTGCAGGGGATTTCCTCAGTTCCGTACGACGCGTCGCAGGTGGGTGCGGTCAGGCCTCGTCGCGCCGAAGGGCCGCCAGCTCCCCGCGCGAGCGGATGCCGAGTTTCGTGTAGATGTGCGTCAGGTGGTACTGCACTGTCTTGACGGAGATGAACAGTTCGGCCGCTGACGGGACCGATCGACCGACGCTTGCCGCCCCGGGCCCGGACCGCGGGGCGGCGAGCAGGCGTTGGAGGTCGCGCACCGGATGGGGCGCCGATCCCCGCCCGGCTCGGCTCGGCTACCCTCGGCACCACTGACGTGCACTCTGCGATCCGATCCGGACGAAGTGCCACCGGATCGTCACTCAGGGGGGCGCCAACTCATGAATACGCCGGCATCACCGCCTGGAGTGGAACAGACCGACGGGTCGTCCATCCGGATCGGCGCTCTCGCTCCGCTGACTCGGCCCGGCTGGGTCGAGGCAGGCCGGCACCTCCTCGCCGGACTCGAGTTGGGCGTTCGCGAAGTCAATGACGCCGGCGGAATCGTCGGAAGGCCTCTCGAGCTGGTGGTCCGGGACACGGCCGCTGATCCGCAGAAGGCCGTGGCGGCAGTAGATGAATTGGCTCGCATGGGCGTGGCGGCATTGGCGGGCGAATATCACAGCGTCGTCGCCCGCGCCGCTGCTGCCAGGGCCGACGCCCTCGGCATGCCGTACCTCTGCTCGTCAGCGGTTCTCGACGCGCTCACCGATCAGCCGACGGAATGGGTCGCGCGCCTCGCGCCCGCGCAGTCCCACGGGTGGCAGATATACGCGGACTTCCTCCTCGCCGCGGGCCACAGCCGAATCGCCGTAGCAGCCCAGCCGAGTGTCTACTGGGCATCCGGGGCCCGCATTCTGCGGGATCATCTCGCTCCACGCGGCGGCGCCGTCATCGAACTCGACATGCGGGAGCTCGACCCCGCTGGGCTGTGCGACGCACTCGTCGAGAATCACGCGACAGCCCTGCTTCTTCTGGTCGGCCATCCGGAGCCGGCAGTGTCGATCGTCAAGTCCGTACGCCACGACCAGCGCCTCGCCGAGATGCTGATCGGTGCTCCGGCGGGGCAACCGGAGTGCGCGGAATGGGCGAAGCTCCTGAGCGACGACGGCGCCGGGATCCCGTTCCTGCGCTACCTGCCGGAGCGCCTCAGCCCACTCGGTGCACGCGTCGGGACGGCACTCCGTGAGGTGCTGGGCGAAGCGCCCTCCTTCGTCGCCTTCGAGGGCTACGACACGATCGCGGTCCTCGCCGATGTACTGCGCTCGCACGGCGCGGACCGGTCGCGGATTGCCGATTCCTGGCCGCGCGTTGCAGTCGAAGGCACTCGCGGGCAGATCAAGTTCTCCCGCACGCCTGGCATCAGCGTGTGGCAATGGGCTTGGACGCCGGTGCAGGTCGTCGACCGGGATCCGGCGGAACCCGATCGCTTTCGGATCCTGCACACCGGCTGACCGAGCGCCGAGCCAACCGCCCCTATAGGCAGAAGGAGCCTCCCGAGGCAGTGCCGCGCCAGACATGTAGGGGACCGGTCACCAGGTGGGAGGGGAATCGGGACGCGGCGGTGGCGTGCGGCAACTTCGGCGCTGGTGATGGCACTTGCGGTGGCCGGCCGTAAGATCGGCTCCCCGCCGGCCGCCGCGGGCCGAAGCGGCAAAGTCACCGCCGCCGACCGCAAGCAGAAGCTACGACTGCTGGAGATCACAGCCATCCCCGGCACCGACCGGGCCTGGGGCGTCGGCTCCGTGACAGTGGAGGCGCACGGCGACGCGAACTTCAGCCGCGGCGCCATCGTCCAATATGACCCGCACCCCGGGGACTGAACGGATTCCGGTCACGTGCGGGCCCCTGCCGGGAAATCGAGTTCGTCGGTGGTGCGGGCCCTGCGGGTACGAGAGACGGTCAGAACGAGCGCCTGGACGGTTGCTCCGGACAGTCCGATCCACAGGGCGAAGCGATAGCTGACCTGGTCGGCGAGTACTCCACCGAGCGGTGCCCCCACGGCTACCATTCCCCAGTTCATGGAGCGGATCGTCGCGTTCATGCGCCCGCGCAGCCGGTCGGGTGTCACCGCTTGCCGATAGCTGATCTCCACCGGGCTCTCGATGCCGATGGCCAGGGACACGAGGAAGAAGCCGAGCGCCACGGAGACAAGCGCCCACGGTCCACGTCCTGCCAGGACCAGGGGCAGCCAGCCGATCGCGGCGAGCAGACGGAAGGCGATCAGAGTGGGGCCGACGTCCAGCCTGCCGGCCACACGTGCGGAGAACGCGCCGCCGAGTACCGCTCCGACACTCGCGAAGGCGTAGGTGACCGCCAGGCCGAATGCGCCGATCTTGAGCTCGTTCAGGGCGAAGACCACGAAGACGGTGCTGACCATGCTGTTGAAAAGCAGCATCGCGTGTGAGGTCAGGGCGATGGATGCCAGCGTGCGATGCCGGTAGACCCACGCCACCCCTTCCCGCAGCTCGCTGCCGAGGCTGCGCCGTGCGCCGGCGTCGGGGACGGGGTCGGGTGCCTTCACCGAGGCGAGCAACAAGGCCGAGATCAGATAGGTGACGGCGTCCACCAGCACGGCCAGCGGCGCCCCCATGATTTTGATCAGTGCCCCGCCGATCAGAGGGCCGGTCGAGCCGGCCACCGCGCCCGCCTGCTCCACACGGGCGTACCCCGCGTTGAGCAGTTCTTTCGGTACCAGCTGTGGCACGTACGACTGGTTCGCCGCGTCAAACAGCAGTGACAGCACCCCGAACGCGAAGACGAACAAGCACAGCGTGGGAATCGTGAGCCGGTCCAGCGCATACAGCACGGGTATCGCGCCGAGCAGGACCGCCCTACCGAGGTCCGTGGTGACCATCATCGGCTTGCGTCGGCGGCGGTCCACCACTACCCCGGCCACGAGTCCGAAGAGCAGATACGGAACCCAGCGGGCGGCGTTGACGATGCCGACCTCAGTGGCGGATGCGCTCAGCGCCACGGCGGTGAGGATCTGCAAGGCCAGCCCCGTGACCTGAGAACCGAAAGCGGACACCGCCGAGGCGGTCCAGAAGCGGACGTACCCAGGAACTTCCACCAGCCGCGGCATGGCTGGACAGTACCAGCGAGGGATCAGCGGCAGACCGAGTCGGACTCGTGGGAGGTCGGAAGGGACGAAGGCCAACGGGCGGGCCGCCAGGGCCTGTACCTGTGCCCATCACCCCCGTATCCGCGGGCAGTTGTCACTGGTTCTGCGAGTCGAGTCCTTCCAGCATCCGGCGCTGGTGGCGGTGGCCGATCGTCTCGTAGCCGACCACGGTGACGAAGGGGGCCAGCATCACGATGAGGAGGCACGCCGCGATGGCGACGCCGGCCGCCGACAGGAGCACCGCCACGAGAAGTACCGCCAGCGTGAGCGAGATCAGCATCACGTGGAACGGGTCGGCCGTGGACAGCAGCAGCGTGTGGAGGAGGTACACCATGAGCAGGTAGAGGCCGACCGGGACGGCCAGGGACAGCACCACGGCCACGTCACTGATCTCGGAGTGGTGCTCCAGGTGCAGGCCCGCCACGTGGAGGCCGGCTCCGGCGCCGGCCACCCCGACGAAGAGCGGGATGTGCCCGTAGCCGAAGAGGTATCCGCGGCTGCGGCGGTGCACGAGGATGTCGCCGAAGGGGGTGGAGAAGTACACCCACCACATGCCGAAGGTCAGCCCGACGCCGGCGACGACCACGGCGATCGCGTTGCCGCTCCAATGGGTTCCGTCCACACCGCCGAGAAGCTCGCCCGAGGACGCGACGGTCCCCACGACGCCCTCCCCGAGAACGATGATGGCGAACAGGCCGTACCGCTCGGCGACATGGTGAGGGTGCCACGGAGTTCCGCCCGCACCGCCCTGGGTGAGGACAGGCAATGCCAGTTCGAGCGCACCGAGGACGATGAAGGCGACGAACACCGCGTTGAGCGGCAGATGCGTGAACGCGATGACGCACCAGCCGACTTGGACGATCACCGTCCAGCGGATGTTCGCCATTCCGACGTCCCGGAATGTGGGGGACTCCCGGGCGGCACGCCACCACTGCAGCACCATCGCGATCCGCATCACGACATAGCCGAGCACCATCACCCTCAGGTCGAGGTGTTCGCCCTCGTCGACCGAGTGGAACATCGCGGGCAGGCCGAGCGAGAACACGACGACACCGATCATCTGCACCATCGTCAGCGCGCGGTAGAGCCAGTCATCCGTGCCGAACGCCGAAGCGAACCAGCTGAAGCTGATCCACGCGACACTGATCGCGAACATCGCCAGCACGAACGCGGTGACCGCGTCACCGGGATGCCCCTCGGCGACCATGTCGGCGAATTGGGATGAGGCGGTTCCTACCGCGACCACAAACGTCAGGTCGAACAACAGCTCCAGCGGTGAAGAGACCCGTCCGGGTTCGTGGGGATCGCGGCCGGTCATCGGCACCCGGCTGTGCGCCAGATTGCCGCCGGCACCTTGAGGGTGGGGAGAGTCGCTCATGCGGAGCATGATGCCGCATGGGTGCCCGTCGAACTGAGTGATGCCAGTCAGGCGCCCGAGGTGCGTCGGGCACGGTCTCGCTCTCGCTCGCGCTCTCGCCCTCGCTGTCGAAGAAGGCGTCGGCGCCACCGTGTCCCGAACGCGTCGCCTCAGCCGGCCAGAGCCTTGCCAAAGGCTCCCGAACTCTGCTGCACACCACTGCAGTTGGTGAGCGCGTCGTCCGACGACGTGCCGGAAGAGGAGCACTGCTGGTCGCGGAACGTGGACCACATGGAGACCCACGCAAGCTCCTTCGTCTCCGCGAAGGCGCGCAGTCGGGCGGCATCGGAAAGGGTGAACGTCTCCCTGTCGACGTCGTTCGTGCCGAGCATCGGCGTCACGGCGAGTCCGCGCCATGCCTTCCTGTCCGACAGCCCGAAAATGTCGGCGAGTTGGGCGTGGGCCGCCTTGGCCGACGCCATGGCGTAGTCGCCCATGTCGCCGGTGTAGGACGTGCCGTAGTTCATCGTCATGATGTTGACGCTGGACACCTTGACGCCTTGGTCGTTGGCCGACTCCAGGAGGGCCACGGCGTCCGCGTCCAGGCCCGAGGGCATCACGGGAAGTGTGAAAGACACGCTGAGGCCGGTGCGCTCCTTCTGGAGCAGGGCGATCGCCTTCGAGCGCAGGGTCACCGAGTCGGAGTCCTTCAGCGCATCACCCTCGATGTCGAAGTCGGCCTGGGTGGCGCCCGCGGCGTCGAGCGTGGCGGCGTAGGCGTCGGCCAGAGCGGACGCGCTGCCGCATGTCTCGGCCAGTTCCTTGCCGGACGCCCCGCCGAAGGAGACCCGCACGGTCGCGCCGGACGACTCGAGTGCCGAGATCCGCTTCTTCACCGTCGCGTCGCCGACGGCCTCGGTGCCGTTCCACGTGGGCGTGCAGGAGCTGCCGTCCGCGATGGTGAAGGCCAGGTTGTACGCGGAGGGGGACCCGGCCGCGTCCAGCTCCGAAGCGTCCGTGGCACTGACGTAGGGGGCGAACGGGCTGGATGACGAGGGTGCGCTCGCGGCCTGCGAGGGCGCACCGTGCGGTGCCGCGTCGGCCGGGCCCGAGCTCCCCGATGAGCACCCCGCGCAGGTCGCTGCCGCCACCAGCGACACGAAAGCGGCGGCCGGCCTCCCCAGAACATTCCTCATCGCGCATGCACCCATTTCTTTTCGGTCCGGTCCCGGAACTGAAACACGGAAGCCTGTGATCCAGGTGTCATCAGGCACATCACAGCGAACTCAGGGCCTTCTCAGGGTGCGCACAGGAATGCCTGTGATGGGCCACATGAAGATCCCTTAGCGTCCCGGGAATGCATTTCGATTCCTCCGTCGAAAAACGTGCCAGTGGGCGCGGAAGCCACCGCAAACGTGGAAAAGGGGCCGATGAAGGCCCCGTATTCGTCGACAGTTCCGGACGGCGGGCCAAGCTGCTGCGCAGGTTCGGCCTTGCCGTGGTCGTCGCCTGTGTGGGATACGCGGTCGTCCTCGGCCTGTCGTTCATGGGGTGGGGTGTGTCCGTGAGCACGACGGACCTGCTGCCCTTCGGCGGTGGAGGTGGCGGCGCCGGCACCGGTCGTGGTCCGGCCGGCTCCGGGTACGGCGCCCCGGGCGGCGCCGGTCAGCAGCAGGGAACGCCTCCGGCCACCCGCCCCTCCCTCTCGCCCAGCCCTTCACTGCCCGCCCCCTCGGCATCAGCCGCCGCCGACGCCCACTGACGCGCAGGTAAGGGAAAACATGACCAGCAACACCTCCGCGCGGCGCCGTCGCCGTGCCGCTCCCTCCCGCTTCGAGCGCGCCGGGCGCCGAGCCGCCGCTCTGCAGCGGCCACGCGTCGTCCTCGCGCTCGTTCTCGTCCTCGGACTCGTCAGCGTGATGATGCTCGACGGATATCTGCGGGCCGAGGTCCTGGGCGACCACCGCGTCCGCACCGACGCGTCCTACGACAAGGTGCCGCAGCGCATCCTCGACGGGGGCCCGATTCTGACCTCGGCCAACGGTTCCATGCGGACGCAGTCCGTTCCGAAGAAGACCATCGTGCTCACCTTCGACGACGGTCCCGACGCCACGTACACCGAGAAGGTTCTCAAGATCCTCGCGGACAACGATGTGAACGGCACGTTCTTCCTCGTGGGTTCCATGATCGCCCGGCACCCCGGCATCGTGAAGGACATGGTCGAGCAGGGGAACGAGGTCGGCCTGCACACCTTCACCCACGTCGACCTCTCCTATCAGAGCGACGCCCGTGTCAAGCGTGAGCTCACGCAGACCCAGCTGGCGCTCGCGGGAGCGGCCGGCATCACCACGAAGCTGGTGCGCGCGCCCTACTCGTCCGAGGCCGCCGCGATCGACAACTACAGCTGGCCGGTCTACCAGAAGCTCGGCGCCATGGGCTACACCAGCGTCTTCGTCGACACCGACAGCGACGACTGGAAGAAGCCGGGCGTCTCGAAGATCGTCCAGTGGGCGACGCCGAAGAAGAGCAAAGGCGCTTCGGTGCTCTTCCACGACGCCGGCGGCAACCGTGACCAGACGCTCAAGGCGCTGCCCGAGTACATCAAGAAGATGAAGGCGAAGGGCTACACCTTCACTACGGTCAGCGGCGCCATGGCCAAGACGGGGGCGCGGGGCGGCGGCTCCGCACAGAACGGCTCCGCCGGGAGCGGCTCCGCGCAGGGCACCGGCGCGCAGGATGGCGGCGCACAGGCCGGAAGCGCTCAGCCCGGTGGGGCCCAGAGGTCCGGTCAGGCACCGGGTGGCGCGGCCCAACAGGGAACCCCTCCCTCCTCCGGCACGAACGCTCCGGGCGGCGCCCGCAATGTCGACCAGGCGGCCCACTCCAAAGCCACCGGCACCACGCTCTACGAGGGCAAGGCGCTCATCGTGGCGGTCGCGATCGCCGAGTGGACCGTGCCGACGCTGGCCGTCTTCCTCGCGGTCGTCGGAGTCGCCGTCATGGCGCGATTCGCGATGATGCTGGTCCTCGCGCGGCGCCACCACAGGCAGCGCAACAAACGCCGGTTCAGCTGGGGGCCGCCCGTCACCAGGCCGGTCAGCGTGATCGTGCCCGCGTACAACGAGAAGGAGTGCATCGCCAACACCCTCAACTCGCTCGCAAAGAGCACGCATCCCATCGAGATCATCGTCGTGGACGACGGCTCCACCGACGGCACGAAGGAGATCGCCGAGTCCCTCGGCCTGCCCAACGTGCGCATGATCCGTCAGGAGAACGCGGGCAAGCCCGCGGCGCTCAACAACGGGGTGCGCCACGCCAGTTACGACATCGTCGTGATGATGGACGGCGACACGGTCTTCGAGCCGGACACCGTCCGGCAGCTCGTGCAGCCTTTCGCCGCCCCGGACATCGGCGCGGTCGCGGGCAACGCCAAGGTCGGCAACCGCAACACGGTCATCGGCGCCTGGCAGCACATCGAGTACGTGATGGGCTTCAACCTGGACCGCCGCATGTACGACCTGCTGCGCTGCATGCCCACCATCCCCGGGGCGATCGGAGCGTTCCGGCGCCAGGCCGTCCTCGAGGTCGGCGGCATGAGCGAGGACACCCTCGCCGAGGACACCGACATCACCATCGCGATGCACCGTGCCGGTTGGCGTGTGGTGTACCAGGAGCATGCGCGGGCCTGGACGGAGGCACCGGCCTCGCTCAAGCAGCTGTGGAGCCAGCGCTACCGTTGGTCGTACGGCACCATGCAGGCGCTGTGGAAGCACCGTAAGTCCCTCGTCGACAAGGGGCCTTCGGGTCGCTTCGGACGGGTGGGAATGCCCCTCGTGGTGCTCTTCCAGATCGTCACGCCGGTCTTCGCGCCCCTGATCGACCTCTTCACCGTCTACTCGATGATCTTCGTGGACTTCAAGGCGTCCCTGCTCGCCTGGCTGGCCGTGCTCGGCCTCCAGCTCGTCTGCGCCGCCTACGCGTTCCGCCTCGACGGAGAGAAGTACCGCTACCTGTGGATGCTCCCGCTCCAGCAGATCGCGTACCGCCAGATGATGTACCTGGTCCTCATCCATTCCTCCATCACCGCCCTCACGGGCGGCCGGCTGCGCTGGCAGAAGCTCAAGCGCACCGGCGAGGTCGGGACGCCGACGGGGGTGGGGCAGTGACCTCGGAGGCACAGGGGAATCGTCACAGAGCCGCTCGGCGTACGCGCGGAACACCCGTAACACCCGTAACGCCCGTAACGCCCGTAACGCCTGAACCGCCGAGAACACCGGGAACGCTGGGAACGCCGGGAACGCAGGGCCTTGATCAGGACACCACGCCTCTCCGTGTGATCGTGCCGGACTACCGGGAACCCGCCGTGCCCGAGCGGTCAGCGGTCCGGGCGGGCGGCCGCGACCGGTACTTCGACACGCTTCGCGCCCTCGCACTGATGCGCGTCGTGGCCTACCACACGTTCGGCTGGGTGTGGGCGGGCCTCGTCTTCCCTTCCATGGGCGTCATGTTCGCGCTCGCCGGGTCACTGATGGCCAAATCCCTTGAACGGCCGGCCCTTTCGGTGATCAGAAGCCGGATACGACGGCTGCTGCCGCCCTTCTGGCTCTGGGGAATCTTCGTCGTCCTCGCGATGCTGCTGCACGGCTGGATACCGGGATGGCAGGTCGTGTACTGGGTGGTGCCCCTCGGCGACCCGCCGGGTAACAGCTGGGGCATGCAGGCCTGGGAGATCCTCTGGTATCTGCGCGCCTACCTGTGGTTCGTGCTCCTGTCACCGCTGCTGTTGAAGGTGTTCCGGCCGGCGCCGGTGGCGGTGCTGCTCGCTTCGCTCGCGCCGATCCTGGTGCTCCAGTTTGTGTGGCAGCCGCCGGACGACCGGTTCGGCAGCGCTCTTCTCGACTTCGCCACGTTCCTGTTCTGCTGGCTCGCCGGTTTCGCGCACCGTGAGGGCGTCCTGGCCCGTCTGCGACCGGGCCCCGTCGTTGTGCTGTCTCTCGCGGCGCTTGCCTACGGTGCCTGGTTCGCCCTCACCCACCAGGCGGAGTACGGGAGTTACGACCTGGACGACATCCCGCTTGCGCAGGCTTTCTGGTCGGCCGGGTTTGTGATGCTGCTGATGTACTCGAAGGCGTACTTCAAGGTCGACTTCGCGTGGCTGGCGCGCTTCGAACGGCTCGACCGGGTTGTGTCGGTCTTCAACGCGCGGGCGATGACGATCTACCTCTGGCACGAGATCGCGCTGATCCTCGCGGTGCCGCTGATCGACCGGTTCTGGAACGTGCCCGCGTTCGCGAAGTACCTGCCGCTGGAGAACCAGTGGTTCATGTTCGGTGTCGGCTGGGTGCTGATCGCCGCGGCGATCCCGCTGGTGGGCTGGGTGGAGGACGTCGCGGCGAAGCGACGGCCTCGGCTGCTGCCCTGAGGTGGTCGGTCGCTGGAAGCACACCTTGGGCCATGCTTCCGGCGACGCCGGCACGGCTCTGAGTCGTCCGGGTAGCGGTCCGGCGCGCCGCGGCGGCGCCGGCGGCCGCCGATAGAAGATCGGTGGGACGGCGACCTCGGGAGGGCCGCCGCCCCACCGACCCACAGATGAAGAGGTCCGGCCTTGAAACCGCTCTACGACCCGCCGTCCCAGCCCCTCGCCGACCGCGCACTGGTACTCATCCGTGACGACGCCCACGGCGTCCCGACCACGGCCGCGACGTGACCGCCGCTCCGCGCGGGGACGTGCCAGGCGGCGACCGCTATGGCGAGGCCGTCTTCCGTCCTGAACAGGCCGGTGAGGCCGAGCGCATCGACTTCGGCGCCCTCGCCTACGACGACATCACCATGGCGCGACTGCGGGAACTCGGCGTCGGCCCGGGGTGGCGCTGCCTCGACGTGGGCGCCGGCACGGGTACGGTTTCGCGCCGGCTGCTCGACGAGGCCGGGGTGTCACATGTGCTCGCCGTGGACCGCGACACACGTTTCCTCAGCGCACGGCTCGTGCCCGGGCTCGATGTGCTGGAAGCCGACGTCACTGCGCCGGACTTCGCCCCCGGCCGCTTCCGGCTCGTCCACGCGCGCTTCGTGCTGATGCACCTGCCCGAGCGCGAGCGCCTGATCACGGATTTGGCCGAACTCGTGGCGCCCGGCGGTGTGCTGGTACTCAGTGACGCGGTCGACCTCACAAGCGACCGGACGCCCGACACGCCGTACACCGTGATGATGCGCGCGATGTGGCAGGGGCTGCGGTCCACCATCGGCACCGACGTCTCCTGGGTTCCGTCGTACCCGCAGCTGCTGCGGGGGGCGGGGCTCGTGTCCGTGGCTGCCGAGATCCATGTGCCGCCGCTGCTGCCGGCCAGCCCCATCAGCCGCTTCTGGGCGGACACATGGGAACGCAGCAGGGCGGCGATGCTCACCACGGGCCTGATCGATGACGCGGCCGTCGACGCGGCGGTCCGGTACCTGGACTCCGACGAATGCGCCGCGCTGTCGGCCGGCATGCTCACCGCCTGGGGATGGAAAACCGTGGACGGTCCTTGACGGCCGGACCTATGCCAGGCAGCGAGCAGCCCGGCCGGCGGCAGCTCCGTATGTGACCTCCAGCGTGGTGCTGGGCCACATGCCGCTCACGGCCGTCTACCAGGCGAGCAAGACGGCCATCGAAGGGTTCACCTCGTACCTCGCGCTCGATCTCGAACCCTTCGGGGTGCAGGCGAAGACCGTCGAGCCGGGCGCCTGCCTGACGACGAACTTCGCGGGCAAGGCGACGGACGGCGAGCCGCGGTTCCCGGCCGGTCCCGACGCCGTCCGACCGGCCGAGGCGAAGTGATCGACCCGCAACCGCGCTGACGCCGGCAGCCGGCCCTGCCCATGTCGCTGCGGTGGATGCCGGTGCGGCTGCTCGACGTCGCCTGCCTGCCCGGCCCGAAGTCCTGCAGTGAGGCGAGTCGCGTCATGCCACTTGCCGGCGTCGGCCTGCGACGGCTCCGCACCAAGGAGCGGCACTGGACTTCCTGACCGACGAGCGGCGCCCGGATCCCGAACGACCGCTGTCCGGTCAGGAGTTGAATACCCTTGTGCTCCCTATTCGGCCCGCAGCACACGGGCGGCGAAAACCTGGACCTGCTCCAGCACGCCCATGCCGTCGTGGCCCAGCCCGGGTACGACATCGAAGACGACGTCGATCCCGTGGGCGCGGTAGTTGTCACGCAGTGCCGAGATGCGTTCGACGCGGGTGCGGCCGACGTCGTCCGCGCCGTCCATCCAGTTGGAGTCGCCCGGGTTGTTGATCTCCCAGGTCTCGGTGTCCTCGGCGCCGATCACCATGTGCACCGGGACGTCGCGCACCTGGTCCAGGTCGACGGGGGCGCCGAACCGTTCGGCGAACCCCTTGGTGCCCAGCCACCACTCCCGTTCCGGATCGATCAGCGTGACCCTGCCCGGGGCGCCGATGGAGACTCCGGCGAGCCGGTCCGGATGCAGCAGGAGGAACCGGTGGGCGAACTGGCCGCCGCCGGAGAAGCCGTGCAGCACGAACCGTGAGGTGTCGATGTGAATCCGCTCCGCGGCCTCGTCGACGATCGCGAGCAGCGCCAGGTCGAAGCGGATGCCCTGGTGCGCGATGAACTTGAAGTTGTGGAGGTCGTCGGGGTCGTCGCCGAGCCCTGCGGGGAAGAGCGGGGCGAGCACGACGATGCCGTGCTCCTCGGCGAAGCCGGCCATCGCGTCCCGGTACTGGGGCCCGGTGCGGCCGGTGCCGTGCTGCATCACCAGCAGGGGGAGCGGCTCGGTGGCCGTCTCGTGCGCGGACGGGACGTAGAGACAGTACGAGAGACGCTGGTCGTGGCGGGAGGCGAACTGCGTGGTGGCGCCGGTGACATAGAAGGCGGAGGTGGTCTTGGTACGGGCGGTGGCGGTGATGGCAGGACTGCTTGTCATGGGGCGTGGACCTCGATCTTCGTGGTGCGGTCCCGCTCACCCTCGCCACGGGGGACGGGCGGCTCAAGAAGATTGCCGCCCGTACGTCAATCTTCGGGGTACGAGGACGCGTTCAGCGGTGCAGCGCCGCGAGCAGGTCGTGCCCCAGGGTGCGGACCGCCTCCTGGTCCAGCTGGTAGTGGACCTGGGCGCCGCGGCGGTGCGTGACCACCATCCCCGCCTCGCGCAGCCGTCGTAGGTGCCGGGACATCTGCGGGGGTGTCATCGCGTACTGCTCGGCCAGTTCGGTCGTGGTCATCGCCTCCCGGAGCAGGGTGCGGCACAGGTCGATCCGGATCGGTTCCTGGAGCGCCTTGATGCGCTGCCGCACCAGGTCGAGGGAAGGCGGGCCCATGCTGCCCGGTCCCCGCACCGGATACTGCACCACCACCGGAAGGCCCGGATAGTGCTTGATCGCCAGATGCGGGTTGACGTGCAGGGACGGCGTCAGGAGGCAGTCCGTGCCGACCAGCGGTACCCGTGCCTGGTACAGCTTCTCGAACTCGATCCGCGGCGGATCTGCCAGCAGCCGCGCGTTCGGGAACGAGGCGAGCACCGCCACCGCGTCGTTCCGGTGCTCCGCGAACCGGCCCCTGACCTCCGCCCGCAGCGGCCCGGCCAGCCGCTCCCACTCCGCGCCGAACCACTCCTCGCCCGCCGCGGTGAGGAAGCCGGTGACCGTGTCGCGCAGCCCCTCGGGGTCGGACAGCAGCCGGGCGCCCAGCGTGAACCGCTCCTCGGCATGCTGCCGCAGCCGCGACAGGAACCGGTCCGGCTCCTCGAGCGGTGCCCCGGGCCGCGGTGAATTCTTCCCGAGCAGCGCCTGCGCCGTCATCCCGGTGAACTGCCCCAGATCCAGGGTGGTGATGTCAGCGATCTCCTCCTCGAGGGAACGCTCGGCGCCCGCCGACAACGGCAGCAGATACCGGGCCCGGAAAGCGCTCCACAGCGGCGACAGCGCGGCGGCCCGGGCGAGAAGCGCGGGGTCGGCGTCCTGCCGTACCGCGTCCACCCAACGGCGACTGGCCGGATGGTGACCGGGGGTCTGCAGGGCGTGCAGACAGGCGCAGAGTTCGGCGAGCGGGGAGAGCCGCGGAGCCACGGCACGGTCCGGATCAGGACCGGGTTCGATCACGACGGGCATCCGCCGACCTTCAAGGATTGATTGCTTGCTGTCAATCCTCTTGCTGCCGCGACGCCGTGGCACGCAGGATCCCCCGACACGTTCCCCCCTACCCGCCCCCTCCGCGCTGGAGCCCCTCCATGTCCCCGTTCATTCCCCCCGGGCCGGTCCCCCGCCCGCCCGGCCCGCGCCGACCGGTGCTGTTCGCCCTGTTCGCCACCGTGCTCACCGCCGCCCTCGGCGGCTGCGCGTTCGGCCCGGTCGACTCCGGCGCCACCGTCGAGGACTACCCCGCCCGGGGGTTGGCGATCCTCGCCCCCGGCAGTGTCGGCGGCGGCTTCGACTCCCGTGCCCGTGGCATCGGTTCGGCCCTGAGCAAGTGTGGGATCACCGGTCAGGACGTCACCGTGTCCAACGCCCCGGGCGCCGCCGGAACCATCGGCCTGGCACGGATGGCTGGCCGTGCCGACGACCCGTACCAGCTGATGACCATGGACACCGTCACCCTCCTCGGCGGTGAGATCCAGAACCACTCCCCCGTCTCCCTCACCCAGCTCACCCCGATCGCCGGCCTCACCGTCTCCACCACCGCGATCGTCGTACCCGCCCGTTCTTCGTATCGCGACTTCGCCTCCCTGATGCGGGCGATGGCGAAGAACCCGCGCGGCACGAAGTGGGTCGGCGGGTCGCTCGGCGGCCCGGACCACATCACCGTCGCCTCGCTCGCCGAATCCGCGCATGTGACGCCCGACAAGGTCACGTACGTGCCCACCGGCGGCGGGGGCGAGGTCCTCAACATGCTGCTCAGCGGTGTCGCCACAGCGGGGCTCTCCACGCTCTCCGAGATCCGCCCCCAGGTCGAGGCCGGAAAGCTGCGCATCCTCGCGGTCAGTGGCGGGAAGTCACCGAAGGACCTCGGATCGCCGCCCACGCTGGAGCACCTCGGCTACGGCAAGGACGCCGTGGACGCCATCGGCGGCGTGATGGCCCCGCCCGGACTCAACCGCACAGAACAGCGCGCGGTCGTCGCACTCATCGACAAGATGCGGCACACCGACTGCTGGAAACGCACCCTGCGCGAGAACGACTGGGACGAGGTCTGGCTCCCCGGCAAGAAGTTCGGCGATCTGATCCACCATCAGCGCGGCCAGGTCGGCGGCGTCCTCAAGGAGGTCGGACTCGGATGACCACGCCCGCACCCACCGCCGGCACCAGGCGTCCGCTCGCGCCCCGGATCACGGCCGCCGCCTTCCTCGCCGCCGGACTCGCCGTGCTGGCCTTCGCCTTCGGCATCCCCGACGCCGCCCTCGCCGAAGGCACCGACGTCGGCCCGCGCGCCTTCCCCCTCCTGGTCGGCTCCGGGCTCACCGTCGTCGCCGCCCTCAACGCCGTGCAGTGCTTCCGCGGCACCGACCCCACCCAGGACGGTGCGGCCCGCGAGGAGGCCAGGGTCACCGAGTGGCGTCCGGTCGGCCTGCTGGTCGCCGCGCTCGCCGCGTACTGCCTGACCCTTGAGTTCTTCGGCTACTGGCAGACCAGCACGGCCTTGTTCGCTGTCGTCGCCCGTGTCCTCGGCAGCCGCCGCGCCGTGCGTGACCTGCTCATCGGGCTCGCCCTCGCCGTGACCGCGTACCTGCTCTTCGACCGGCTCCTCGGCATCCATCTCCCGCCCGGCTACCTGCGATTGGCGTTCTGACCCATGGACGTGCTCTCCCACCTCGGCGACGGATTCGCCAACGCCTTCAGTCCGGTGCACCTGCTGCTCGCCTTCGCCGGCTGCCTGCTCGGGTCCCTGGTCGGTGTGCTGCCCGGACTCGGCCCCGCCACCACCGTCGCCCTGCTCCTGCCCGTCACCTACGTCGTCGACCCCGTCGGCGCGCTCGTGCTGTTCGCCGGCATCTACTACGGAGGCATGTACGGCGGATCGACCACCGCGATCCTCCTCAACGTGCCTGGCGAGACGGCCTCCGTTCCCACCACCCTCGAGGGCTTCCCGATGGCCCGTGCGGGCCGGGCCGGAGCGGCCCTCGCCACCGCCGCCATCGGGTCCTTCGTCGCCGGCACGATCTCCACCGTCGGCATCACCTTCGCCGGGCCCGCCTTCTCCGCCATCGCCGAACACATCCAGCCCGCCGAGTACTTCGCGGTCATGGTGCTCGCCTTCGCCACCGTCACCGCGGTCGTGGCCGAGGCCCCGCTGCGCGGATTGTGCAGCCTCTTCCTGGGGCTCGCCATCGGCCTTGTGGGCATCGACAGCCTCACGGGGCAGGCGCGCTACACCTTCGGCGTCCCCCAACTCTTCGACGGGATCGCGCTGGTGGCCGTCGCCGTCGGCCTCTTCGCCATCGCCGAGGCCCTGTACACCGCGGCTCGGCTGCGCCGGGCGCCCGACCCCGATCCGCTGCCGCTGCGCGGCCGCATCGGCATGACCCGCGACGACTGGCGACGGTCCTGGAAGCCCTGGCTGCGCGGCACCGCCCTCGGCCTGCCCATCGGTGCGCTCCCGGCCGGCGGCGCCGAGATACCCACGTTCCTCAGCTACAACCTGGAACGCCGACTCTCCAAGCACAAAAAGCAGTTCGGCAAGGGTGCCATCGAAGGCGTCGCCGGCCCGGAAGCCGCCAACAACGCCGCCTTCTCCGGTGTCCTGGTCCCGCTGCTCACCCTCGGCATCCCGACGTCGGCGACGGCTTCCATGCTGCTCATCGCTTTCCAGATGTACAACGTCCAGCCCGGACCGCAGCTCTTCGAGACCCAGCCGACGCTGGTATGGACGCTGATCGCCAGTCTCTACATAGGCAACGTGGTGCTCCTCGCCCTGAACCTGCCGATGATCCCGCTCTGGGTGAAGCTCCTGAAGATCGAACGCTCCCTGCTCACCGCCGGAATCCTGCTCTTCGCCGCGCTCGGCGTCTACGCCCTCTCCCAGAGCCCGTTCGACCTGGGCATCGCCCTCGCGTTCGGTGTCCTGGGCTTCCTGATGCGCCGCACCGGATACCCCGTGGCCCCTCTGGTACTCGGCGCTGTCCTCGGCCCCCTGACCGAGACCCAGTTCCGCCGCGCCCTCACCCTCGCCGAGGGCGACTGGACCGTCTTCGTCACCCGGCCCGTGTCGGCAGCCATCCTTGCGCTGGCCGCACTCGCCCTGATCGGTCCGTTGTTGATGCGACTCGTCCGCACACCCGCACCGGCTGGCGGGGAGGCCGAGGTGCCAGTGCCCGAAGGCAGCCACCATGCCGGCAATGCTGCGCCACGATGAATCCTGTCGCCCCCGGCTCGGGGCGGCAGGGCGGTGACCGGTGGAACCTGGTCCGCGCCCGAGTCGAGCACGCCATCGCCCGCCCGCCGGTCAGAGCTCAGACGGAGGCGGTCGCGACCGCGGTGCCGAAGCCGAACCGATCAGTACGACACCTGTGGTCCGTCCCATTGCTCTGCGGATCCGCGGCTTCTCCAGGGCCCGTTCCCCCTTGGACAGCAGGAACACGTATCCGCCCAGCCAGGCGAGCGTGAGCGCGGCGTGGAGGAGAACGAGGAGCGTCATGGCCAAGGCAGCCGGAAGTTGGGGCGGCGCCGGCCCTGGCCTGCCGGAAGGCCCTCCACCGTGCGGTCACCCTGCGCTCCTCACACGCGTAGGCCCGCGCACGTTGTCGCGTCGGCCCACCGGTCAGTGCGCGAAGACGGTGCTCGCGAGGATCACGTGGACCGTGGTGCCGCCGAGAATGCTCAGCAGGGCGTTACGTCGCCACAGGTGCAGGCCGATGGTGACCGTCAGGGCTGCGAGGGGGGCGACGGCGCGTGACTGGGGCAAGGGGAGGTCGCGTAGGCAGTAGGCGAGCAGGATGACCATGACGCCGGCCGGCATGCGGGTGCTGAGGTACTGGACGGTGGCGCTGGCGCGCAGGGGGGCCAGGGCTGCGAAGGGCAGGGCGCGCAGGGCCCAGGTGATGGCGGTGGAGACGGCGACCGCGGCGAGCAGGTAGGGAGTGTCAGGCATGGCCGGCCCTCGTGCGGGCGGTGAGGTGCCGGGCCACGAGGCCGACCGTGAAAAGGGCGAACGCGGCCGGAAGCATTTCGGCGGGGAAGAGGAGGCGGGCGGCAAGTGCGCTGAGCAGAGCCAGGGCGGGCGTCGGCAGGTCGTCGTGCCGGTCGCGGATCGCGTCGAGGGCCAGGACGGTGAACAGGGCGGTCAGAGCGAAGTCCAGGCCGGTGACGCTGTCAGGGATGAGTGAGCCGAGCAGTGCGCCCGCGGTGGCGCCGCCGACCCAGTACAGATGCATGAAGAGTTGGAGCCACAGGATGCGTCGGCCTGACCAGGACCGGGCGTGTTCGCCGGTCGTCAGGGCGTATGCCTCGTCAGTCAGGGCGAAGGTGCTGTAGGTCTTCGCGAGGTGCCCGTTCACACGGTGCAGCGGGAAGGAAAGCGTGTAGAAGACGTGGCGAATGTTGACCAGGAAGGCCGTCAGGGCGATGGTCCCCAGCGGTGCGACCGCGGCGACCAGGCCGACGAGCACGAATTCGAATGATCCGGCGTAGATGAGCGCCGTGAACGCGCTCGCCCACCACCACGCCAAGCCGGACTGCGTGACGACAATCCCGAAGGCGACGCCGAGCGGCACCAGCCCGAGGCCCACGGAGGCGGAATCCTTGAACGCGGCCGCCACCGCGGCTTTCCGAGGCGGAACCGGCGGCGATGAAGGGGACGGGGGCACACCGGAGGCCAGGGTTCCGGTGGCAGGGCGAAAGGCATCGTCGACAGCAGACGGAGGTATTCCCATGCGGAAATATTAGGGCAGAAATGACCTAATATGGTTGCCGATAATGGCTCAGAGCTTCAGCAAAGGGCAATCAAATGCATGTGGATCGTATCGACCGTGAAATTTTGTTTCATCTGAGTCAGGACGGGCGTCTCACCAACGTCGAACTCGCCAAACGAGTCGGCCTGACCCCACCCCCGTGCCTGCGCCGGGTCAAGCGACTGGAGGAGGCCGGTGTCATCAGCGGATACCGGGCCGTCATCGACCCCGTAGCACTCGGCCGCGGGCTGGAAGTCCTCATCGACGTAGAGGTCAGCGCCACTGACCGCAAGACGTTCGAGGAGTTCGAGAAGACCGTCTCGTCCTACGAGGAAGTCATCGAGTTCCGGCGCATGTTCGGCCGCCCCGACTACTTCATCCGCGTCGCCGTCGCCGACCACGCCGCCTACGAAGCCTTCCTCACCGGCAGGCTCAGCGGCCTGCCTTGTGTTCTCCGGCTCGAATCCCACCTCACCATGAAGAACGTCAAGACCAACCCGTGACGCCCTCCTGCAGGCTGCGCTGCCAGGTCTGCCCGACCAGGTCCTGGCCGAAGCTGCGATGGGGCTCTTCGGCGACCAGTTCGAAGCCGTGCTTCTGGTAGATGCGCCGGGCCGAACCGAGCACGTCGTTGGTCCACAGGGTGATCGCCTCGTACCCGGCTTCCCGCGCGAAGTTCAGGCACTCCTCGACCAGGCGGGCTCCCAGGCCCAGGCCGCGCGCGTTCGGATCGACGAGCAGCAGGCGCAGCTTCGCCGTCCGGTCGTCATAGCGGACGCAGAAGACGCAGCCGGCCCGCGCTCCGTCGACCTCGGCGATCCAGGCCGCCTGCGGACCGGGTTCCTTCCCCTCGGCATAGTCGGCGACGATCCGGCTGACCAGCGTCTCGAAGCCGGTGTCCCAGCCGAACTCCCGGTCGTAGAACTCACCGTGCGCCATCACCACCCAGCCCAGATCGCCGGGCCTGCCCAACGGCCGGACAACCGCTTCACGCTCTGCCATGTCGACCTCGACTCCCGCGTCTCACTGAAACGACTGTTTCAGTAGACTAACCCTGTGAGCCGATCCGAACCAAACCCCTCCCCGCGGCGGCAGGAACTGCTGGAAGCGGCCTACGCCTATGCCTTGCGCAGCGGCCTGGGCGAGCTGTCCCTGCGCCCGCTGGCCGAGGAGATCCACTCCAGCCCGCGCGTGCTGCTCTACCTGTTCGGCAGCAAGGACGGCCTGATCCGCGCCCTGCTCGCGCGGGCAAGAGCCGACGAACTGGCACACATGCAGCAGGTCGCCGAGGCACAGGTCCGGGGCGAGGGGCTGCAGCCCGTCGCCCGGGAGCTGTGGCGATGGCTTTCCGACGAGGCTCACCGCGGGCTGCTGACGCTGTGGGTCGAGAGCTATGCCCGTTCCCTCATCGAACCCGACGGGCCGTGGGCCGGGTTCGCGCGCGACACGGTCGGCGACTGGCTGGCGCTGCTCGCCGCCGGCCAGCCCGCCGCGCTACGTGACACCGAGGCCGCCCTCACCCAGCGCACCCTCGTACTCGCAGTTCTGCGGGGCGCGATGCTGGACCTGCTCGCCACGGGCGAGACCGCACGCACCACCGCCGCGGTGCATCACCAGCTGGCCGCTCTGGGGTGACGCGTGCCCGCCTCGATCACGTGAGGGCCGCGCACGCTAACTCCGCGGGACGTCCTTGACGAACACGATCCCGTCGTACCCGCCCAGGTGGGCCGGATCGAGTGGGGCATACCCGAAGTAGGGGGAGACGCGGGCGGTCGGCCGCGTATCGCCGAGGGCGGCGGACACGCGGCGCCGGGCTGCTGAACCCACGCCGCGGACCGGGTACCGGGTCTACGACGACGCCGACGTACGGGACGCCCGGCTCGCCCATCAACTCAGGCGGGGCGGCAACCTGCTGGAGCAGATCGCCCCGCTCATCGCCCAGGTACGGGCGGCCGGCGGCCTTGAGCCGCTGGAGGCCGCGCTGGGCGACTGGCGGGGCCGGCTGTCCGCCCGCGGGCGGGCGATGCCGACCGGGGCCGCAGAGCTGGATGCGTATCTCCGCGAGCGCGGCTGAGCTTTCGGTCGGCAGCCGAAGGGAACGCGGGCAGAGACGGTCCCGTCCCGGCTGACCCGTCCGCCGATGTCTGCCTGGCGGGCCGTCAGCAGATCTTGCCCGGCGCGGCCGCGGTAGCCCTCAGCAGGTCTCGCACCAAGTCGAAGTCGATGCTCTCCGGTTTCCGGAAACGCAGGCAGCCCTTGCCCATGTCCTGCGCAGCCAGGCGCTCCGTGAACGCCTCCCGGACATCAGACCGCAGAAGATAGAACGAGACGTACTGCTTCTGGCTCGCGAAGGCGATCTCGGCAGCGCCGTCCCGCTCGTATGCGGGCATTCCGTACGCCATGACCTCCTCGAACCCCTTGAGCTCCGCACAGCACAGCTGCCGCAGCCTGGTCAGAGCCTCCCTGCGCCCCTCCACCACCTCTGCGAGATACCCGTCGACGTCTTCCGCGCTGCTCTGCACCATGCGGTCGAGCGTACCCACCGGGACCCGGCCGCCGGCCCGCCCCCAACTCGGCGGGCCGCGCGAGGGGCGGGAAGCCGAGAGGGCGATGCCCACCGCTTCCCGCCCTCTGTCATCCGCCGGATTTCCCGTGGCGGCGCCGACGCCAGTGCCACACCGCGCCGACCGCGACAGAGGCACTGAACAGGAGGATGCCGACGACCGGCCAGCTGCTGCCGGCGATCCGCACGCCCGTGACGAGGGCGGCCGCGACCAGGGCGACCGGCACCAAAATGGAGAGGAGGGTGCGGGCGACGCCGGCGATCAGGGCGGGGTCGAGGTGCGACCGCCGCCGGGAGACCGGCGCGGAATCGGTGAAGTAGAAGGCTGTGGCCCGGTCCGTCAACCGGGTGGTGGCCTGGTGGTACGACATCGCCATGTAGGGCAGCCAGACCAGAGGGGCGACGATCCCCAGCACGAACACAAGCCCCAGCAGAACCCATCGGCCTGCCTGCACCAGCCGGTGTGACCAGCCAGGGCGGTCGCGCGCGGTGAGCAGTCCCAGCACCCGGGCCATGCGCAGGGTCAGGTGCCACAGCACGACGGGATGCCGAAGCGCGGACCGCTTGGCGGTGGCCGGCCGTTCCCCGTGGCAGACCGTGAGAGCCTCCCGGGCCCGGCCGGTGTTCTCGTGCACGCCCTGGAGGACGAGGAGCTCGGCGGCGCGGTCGTCGGCGGTGGGATCGCCGCCTTTCAGCGCGGCCAGCTCCAGGACCGTACGGGCCTGGCTAAGCAGAGCAGCGCAGAACGCGACAGGTACGAACAGCAGGAACGGGCCACCGACGAAGGCGCCCTCGGACACCGTGGCACGCCGCCCCCTGGCCACCACCAGTGCACGGAGCCCTGCCGGATCCACATCCGGGTGGTCCTTCCTGATACGGGCGACCGACCCGGCAGCGGCTGGGCCGAGCCGCCGCACCGCGAAGGCGGCCAAGGTCTCCGGGAGGCACTGCGGATCGTCGAAGGCCACCCGCAGGAGCCACCGTGCGGGCGACAGCCCCGCAGGGGTGTCAGGAAGTTCTGATCGCGAGCCTGGCACGGGGGTCACCACGCTTCTGTGGCCACGCTGGTCCTCCAGCGATCAGCCGGCCCTGGGGCGGTTTGCATCAGGAAACGTCGAGGGATTCAGTGTGCGTCTGCACCGCGCCGATGATCTCGGGCCAGAGTTCGCGCGGGCGGTCATGGCCCATGTCGGGGATCAGCAAGAGCTTCGCTCCGGCTACGAGTTCCGCGGTGCGTTCCCCTCCGCTCGGGGTGATCAGCGTGTCGTCCAAGCCGTGGATCACCAGAGTCGGTACCCGCAGGGTCCGGAGTGCCTCCGCACGCGACCCGTCGAGGATCATCGCTCCGAGTTGACGTCCGACTCCTGCCGGACAGTACGCGCGGTCGTAGCTGACGGCAGCCAGCTCACGCAGGAGTGCGGCGTCGCCGTATCGCCTGGACGCCCACACCAGTTCCCGGTCCGCCGCTGCGACGTAGCCCTCGCGGTCCGCCGGCTTCGGGCTCAGGAGTACCGCTTGGGCCTCGGGAACGGACTGGCCGTATTCGGGTTCGCCGGTCGAGGACATCATCGACGTCAGGGTCAGCACCCGGGCGGGCTCGGTGATGGCCGCCTTCTGGGCGATCATTCCGCCCATCGAGGTCCCGACCACGTGAGCGCGTTCGATACCGAGCGCGGTGAGCAGGTTGAGGCCGTCGGCAGCCATGTCCGTCAACGTGTACGGCACCTGGCGAGGGCGGAGGCGATGTCTCCCGAGCTCACGGCGGCGATGAACCGACCCATGTCGACGGGGTGCTCGTCGAACTTGGTGGACAGTCCGCAGTCGCGGTTGTCGAAGCGGATCACGTAGCGGCCACGGTCGGCCAGCGCACGGCAGAAGTCCTCGTGCCAGGCGATCATCTGGGCGCCGAAGCCCATCACCAGCAGGACGGGTGGGTCGGAAGGATCACCGAACGTCTCGTAGGCGAGGGATATTCCGGGCGAGACTTCGACGAGTGGCATGTTCTGATCTTCTCAGCCCCGGCTGGCGCGGCGCATGTGGAATATCGAGCACCGCAGGTTGGCGGGGGCGACGCCCGGCACCACCGGCCCGTACGGTCGGTGATGTGTCTCGTCAGACCTGCGCGGTCCTCGCATGGTGTGTCGTCAGAATGCGGTGGATCAGGCGGGCGCCCGCCCGGGCGGTGCGGTGGTCGGTGTCGAGGTCCGGGTTGAGTTCCGCGACGTCGACCACGAGCGGCTTCCCGCCGGCGGCCACCTTGGCGCAGACGTGCTCGATGATCTCCATCTGCACTCCGTGGGCGGCCGGGGCGCTGACGCCGGGCGCAACTGCGGCCGGCAGTACGTCGAGGTCGATGCTGAGGTGCAGGACGTCGTGGCTGTCGATGAACTCGTCGGCGAAGGCGTCGATCGCGGGCAGGTTCAGCACACCGCACTCGGTGTCCGGCAGGTAGCGCACGCCGAGCCGCTCGGCGGTGCGGAACAGGTGCGCGGTGTTGCTCGGCTGACTGACGCCGAGCACCCGGTAGTCGAGCCGGTGCCCGCGCTGCTCCTCGCTCCGCGCCATCTGCAGGAACGGTGTTCCCGAGCTCGCGCGGACGTCGTCACGGAGATCGAAGTGCGCGTCCAGGTTGAGCACTCCGATCCGCCCGCCTGCCTGGACAGCCCGGGTGGAAACGAGGCCGAGGTACGTGCCGTACGCCACCTCGTGTCCGCCGCCGAGGACCACGACGGGAACACCCCGGTCGACGAGCGGGCCGACGACCTGCCCGAGGCGGTGCTGGCCCAACTCCAGTTCGCCGTCGGTGACTTCGACGTCTCCGGCGTCGAGCGCGGTCAGCGGGGCGGGCAGGGCCATCGAGGCGAGGGCGGCGCGCAGTTCACGCGGACCGTCCGCCGCGCCCTGGCGGCCCTTGTTGCGGCGTACCCCCTCGTCGCTGCGGAAGCCGGCGAACGCCGCGTCCCACGGCCCCGTGCCGCCGGTGCCGGTGGTGGTGCCGGTGCTGATCACGTGGTGCCAGCGCAGGTGCTCGTTCCCGGGGCCGTCGTCCCGGCCGTGCCAGCGTTCCGGGGGCGCGTCCACCGTGAGTTCGATCGTGGCGACAGCACTCACCGGGAGTCGGCCCCCTCGGTCATCGGGATGCGCACGCCGCGGTCCTGTGCCACGGAGGCGGCGTGTTCGTAGCCGGCGTCGACGTGGCGGATGACGCCCATGCCGGGGTCGTTGGTGAGCACGCGCGACAGCTTCTGCGCGGCGAGTTCGGTTCCGTCGGCGATGCAGACCTGACCCGCGTGGATGGAGCGGCCCATGCCGACGCCGCCGCCGTGGTGGATGGACACCCAGGAGGCGCCGGAGGACGTGTTCACCAGAGCGTTGAGCAGCGGCCAGTCGGCGATGGCGTCGGAGCCGTCGAGCATCGACTCGGTCTCGCGGTAGGGCGAGGCGACGGAGCCGGAGTCGAGGTGGTCGCGGCCGATGGCGAGAGGGGCGGACAGTTCGCCGCTCGCGACCATCTCGTTGAACTTGACGCCGGCGCGGTGGCGTTCGCCGTAGCCGAGCCAGCAGATACGCGCCGGGAGACCCTCGAACTCGACGCGCTCGGCGGCCATCTTGAGCCAGCGGTGCAGGTGCTCGTTCTCGGGGAAGAGCTCCATGATCGCGCGGTCGGTGGCCTCGATGTCCTTGGGGTCGCCGGACAGGGCCGCCCACCGGAAGGGGCCGAGCCCCTCTTCGAACAGCGGCCGGATGTGGGCCGGGACGAAGCCGGGGAAGTCGAAGGCGCGCTGGTAGCCGGCCTTGCGGGCCTCGTCCCGGATCGAGTTGCCGTAGTCGAAGACCTCGGCTCCGGCGTCGAGGAAGCCGACCATGGCCTCGACGTGCCGGGCCATCGACGCGCGGGAGCGGCGGGTGAAGTCGGCGGGGTCCTTGCGGGCCTGCTCGTGCCACTCCTCGACGCTCACGCCGACGGGGAGGTAGGCCAGCGGGTCGTGCGCGGAGGTCTGGTCGGTCACGATGTCGATCGGCGCGCCCATGTCGAGGAGCTGGGGGAACACCTCGGCGGCGTTGCCGGTGAGGCCGATGGACAGCGGGCGGCGGGCCTCCTTGGCCTCGATGGCGAGGCTCAGCGCGTGGTCGAGGTCGTCGGCGGCGACGTCGAGGTAGCGGTGGGCGATGCGGCGCTCGATGCGGGTGGGGTCGACGTCGACGCAGATCGCGACGCCGTCGTTCATGGTCACGGCGAGGGGCTGGGCGCCGCCCATGCCGCCGAGTCCGGCGGTCAGGGTGATGGTGCCCGCCAGGGTGCCGTTGAACTTCTTGCGGGCGACGGCGCCGAAGGTCTCGTAGGTGCCCTGCAGAATGCCCTGGCTGCCGATGTAGATCCACGAGCCGGCGGTCATCTGCCCGTACATGGTCAGGCCGCGGGCTTCGAGGGAGCGGAACTCCTCCCAGTTCGCCCAGTCGCCGACGAGGTTGGAGTTGGCGAGCAGGACCCGGGGCGCCCACTCGCTGGTGCGCATGACGCCGACCGGCTTGCCGGACTGCACGAGCATCGTCTCGTCGTCCTTGAGCGTCTTCAGGGTGCGCACGATCGCGTCGAACGACGCCCGGTCGCGTGCGGCCTTGCCGGTTCCGCCGTAGACGACCAGGTCTTCGGGGTGCTCGGCGACCTCGGGGTCGAGGTTGTTCATGAGCATGCGCAGGGCGCCCTCCTGCTGCCAGCCGAGGCAGTTGAGTTCACTGCCACGGGGGGCGCGGATGTGGCGGGACTCGGGGGAAACGCCGGTCATGTTCTCTCCTGGTCGATGGCGGAGCGGTTGCGTGTTCCATGACAGGTGAGACGCGGGAGGCGTTCCAGCGGCGGCCGCCGAGATTCTCGGATCCGAGAACGTGGCCGGCTGACGGTGATGCGGGGCCGCTCCGGGGCGCGGGTTCCGTGCGGGCCGCCTCGCCTAGGATTGCCGTGGTGTTCGCGATGTGGCGCGACGGATCCATGGGGTACGAGGACGGTGGACGGCTTGGTCGTGGACGCTGCGGAGATCGCCCGGCTCTATGCGCGGCAGACGCCCGGTTCCGCCCCGGCCTATCAGCGGATCAAGGACCTTGTGGCCGCGGAGATCCTGGGTGGGCGCTGGCGCGAGGGCGAGGCGCTTCCCTCGGAGAGCCAGTTCGTCGAGTCGCTGGGCCTGTCCCGGATGACGGTCAACCGGGCCCTGCGCGAGCTGAGCGCCGACGGCCTGCTCCGGCGCGTCATGGGCGTGGGCACGTTCGTGGCGCGGCGCAAGAGCAGCTCCGCGCTGGCCGGTGTGCACAACATCGCCGACGAGGTCCGCGGCCGCGGGCACGGTTACTCGGCCAGGGTGCTGTCCCTGCGCGAGGAGCTCCCCGACCCCGAGATCAGCGCTCAGCTCGGCCTCGACGGACGGCGCAGCGCGTTCCGCTCACGTGTCGTGCACCTGGAGGACGGCGCGGCGGTTCAGTTGGAGGACCGCTACGTCCACCCGGACTTCGCCCCCGGCTATCTCGACCAGGACTTCACCGCTGGTACGCCCTTCACGTTCCTGTCCGAGGTCGCCCCGCTGGGCAAGGGCGAGCACATCGTCGAGGCGGTCCTGCCGTCCGCCGAGGAGTGCGAGATCCTCGGCATCGGGCCGTCCGAGCCGTGTCTGCTGATCCAGCGCCGCACCTGGTCCGGGGACGCTGTCGTGAGCGTCGCGCGGCTGGTTCATCCCGGGTCCCGGTACCGCCTGGTGGGGACGTTCGACGCGCACTGAGCCGGGCTCTGCCGTCAGTCTGCGTTCGGAGTGTGCGCGCGGGGGCGCCGGCCGGACATCGCGGCCGTCAGCCGTGCCGCCCCCCGCTCCAGGACCTCGCGGACGTGGTCGGCGTGGTGCCGGCTGTAGTGCCGTTGCCAGGTGCTGCTGAGCGCGGCGACGGGCCGTTCGTTGTGGTCGAAGGCCGCGACGCCCAGTGACCGGAAGCCCTCGGAGACCAGCTCGACCTCCTCCGACCAGCCGCGTGCGCGGTCGCGGGCCAGCAGGTCGAGGAGTTCGGACAGAGAGCGGGGTCCCTTGCCGGTACGGGTGATGAGATCCGCCTGCCGGGGGAAGAGGGCCCGAAGCTGGGCCGGGGACACGTGGGCGAGGATGGCGCGCCCGTTGGCGGTCAGGTGGGCGGGCAGCCGGACGCCGACGTCGGTGACGAGGGAGATGTCCGCGTCGCCGGACCGGGTCGAGGGTGGCCGTTCCTTGAGCAGGTAGACGGTCTCCGCGCCGTGGACGATGCCCAGATGCACGGTCTGTCCGAGACGGCCCGAGGCGCTGCGCAGGATGGGGCGCGCGAGGCGCTCCAGGGGTTCGTGACGCAGATAGGCCGAGCCGATCTCGAAGGACGCGACCCCGAGACCGTACGCCTGCTCCTTGGGGAGATAGGTGACGAAACCGCGGTCCACCAGGACCGAGAGGACGTGGTACGCGGACGACCGGGGGATGTCGAGTTCGCGGGCCAGGGCCGCGGCCTGGACGGGGCCCGAGCGTCCGGCGAGGTGCAGCAGGATGTCCAGCGCGCGGCCGACGGCCGGTGAGGCACTGGACGCCGTTGTCCGTTCACCCATTGATCCACCTCTTGACTCATCTGTATATACAGGAATATACAAGGGCCTTCGTCATGCGGGATGGCTGACGAACGCCGTCGACCGGCAAGTGATTCAGCCCCGCCACCTCACCCGGAACTCGGCGTTCCCAAGGAGGACCTGCTTTGTCCACCGACACCACGTCCCTGCAGCGCGGGCTCAAATCCCGGCACATACGCTTCATCGCCCTGGGTTCCGCGATCGGGACCGGTCTCTTCTACGGCTCCTCGGAATCCATCAAGGCGGCGGGGCCCGCCGTCCTGCTGGCCTATCTGATCGGTGGCGCCGCGGTCTTCCTCGTCCTGCGTTCACTGGGCGAGATGGCGGTGAGCAGCCCGTGCGCCGGATCCTTCGGCGAATACGCCACAAAGTACCTCGGACCGCTGCCGGGATTCCTCACCGGCTGGACGTACGCCCTCGAAATGGTCTTCGTCTGTCTGGCGGACATCACGGCGCTCGGCGTCTACATGAGCTTCTGGTTCCCCGACGTGCCGCGGTGGATCTGGCTCCTCGCGGCCGTCGGCATCATCGGCGCGATGAACCTGTTCAGCGTCAAGGTCTTCGGTGAGCTGGAGTTCTGGCTCTCCTTCGCCAAGGTCGTCGCCATCATCGCGATGATCCTCGCCGGCCTCGCGATCATCGTGTTCGGCTTCGGCAGCAATGGCGGCGCGGGCATCTCCAACCTGTGGAGCAACGGCGGGTTCATGCCCAACGGCATCCAGGGCCTGGTCCTGTGCTTCGCCGTGGTGATGTTCGCGTTCGGCGGCACCGAGATCATCGGCGTCACCGCCGGCGAGGCGCAGAACCCGGAGAAGACCATTCCGAGCGCCGTGAACTCGATCCCCATCCGCATCGTGCTCTTCTACGTGCTGACGCTCGCGGTGCTCATGTCGCTCAACCCGTGGCAGCACATCGGCGACAAGGGCAGCCCGTTCGTCGAGATCTTCGCCGGTCTCGGCGTCGCCTCCGCGGCCGCCGTGCTGAACGTCGTCGTCATCATCGCGGCTCTGTCCGCGATCAACAGCAACATCTTCGCCGCCGGACGCATCATGTACGGCATGGCCGAGCGCAACCAGGCTCCGTCCGTCATGCGCCGCCTGTCCCGCAACGGTGTGCCGTGGATGACCGTCGTCATCATGATCGGCGCGCTCCTGTGCGGCGTGGTCCTGAACTACCTCATGCCCGAGCGGGTGTTCCTCGTCATCGCCTCGATCGCGACCTTCGCCACGGTGTGGGTCTGGCTGATGATCCTCCTGTCCCAGGTCAGCGCCCGTCGCAAGATGTCCGCGCAGGAGGTCGCCGCGCTGAAGTACCCGGCGCCGTTCTGGCCCTACGGCCAGATCATCACCATCGCGTTCATGGTCGGTGTGGTGGTGCTCCTCGCGTTCTCGGACAGCACCCGGATCGCGCTGCTGGTGGGCGGTGTGTGGCTGGCCCTGATGACGTGCGTGTACTACCTGTGGCTGCGTCCCCGTGCCCGGCGGGCGGCCGTGGCCGACACGGCGCCGCAGGTCGTGTCCGATGACGGCCGGGAACCCTCGGACGAGAACCATTCCAGGGCCGGTCTGGAGCCCGTGCACCAGCGATAACGGCGACAGCAAGGGCCGGCGGAACCGCGAGAGCGACGGTTCCGCCGGCCCTTTTCGCGTGGTGCCGAGACCGCCCGCGCGGCGGTGACCGGCGCGAAATTCCGGTACCTGCGGCAACTGTCTGGGATCCCAGACAGTAACCCTCCGCAGCCACTGACGAAGAGGTTCCGTTTTCGGGCTTCATGGAGTCATGAACGAAACCTTCGTAGGGGTCGGCCCCCTCTCCGTCGCCGATGTCGTGTCCGTCGCCCGGCACGGGGCCCGAGTCACCCTCACCCACGAAGCCCTGGGCGAGATAGCCCAGAGCCGCAAGGTGGTCGAGAACCTCGCCAACGACGTCGTGCCCCACTACGGCGTCTCGACCGGCTTCGGCGCCCTGGCCACCCGTCACATCCCGCTCGAACTGCGCGCCCAGCTCCAGCGCAGCCTCGTGCGCTCGCACGCCGCCGGCTCCGGCGCCGAGGTCGAGCGCGAGGTCGTCCGCGCCCTCATGCTGCTGCGCCTGTCGACGCTCGCCACCGGCCGCACCGGTGTGCGCCCCGACACCGCCCAGGCCTACGCCGACCTGCTCAACGCCGGCATCACGCCGGTCGTCCACGAGTACGGCTCGCTCGGCTGCTCCGGCGACCTCGCCCCGCTCGCCCACTGCGCCCTCGCCATCATGGGAGAAGGCCAGGTGCGTGACGCGAAGGGCGACCTGATGTCCGCCGCGGACGCGCTCGCCGCCGCCGGTCTCTCCCCCGTCACGCTGCACGAGAAGGAGGGCCTGGCCCTCATCAACGGCACCGACGGCATGCTCGGCCAACTCGTCATGGCCGCGCACGACCTGCAGATGCTGCTGCGCACCGCCGACATCGCCGCCGCGATGAGCGTCGAGGGACAGCTCGGCACCGATGCCGTGTTCGCCGCCGACCTCCAGGCCCTGCGCCCGCACCCGGGCCAGGGTTCGAGCGCCGCCAACCTCACCGCCCTCCTCAAGGGTTCGGAGATCGTCGCGAGCCACCGCGGACCTGAGTGCACCCGGGTCCAGGACGCGTACTCGCTGCGCTGCACCCCGCAGGTCCACGGCGCCGCCCGCGACACGCTGGCGCACGCAGAGACGGTCGCCTCGCGTGAGCTGGCCAGCGCCATCGACAACCCCGTCGTCACGCCGGACGGCCGCGTCGAGTCCAACGGCAACTTCCACGGCGCGCCGGTGGCCTGCGTCCTGGACTTCCTGGCCATCTCCGTCGCCGACGTCGCCTCGGTCAGCGAACGCCGCACCGACCGCTTCCTCGACGTCGCGCGCAACCACGGCCTGAACGCCTTCCTCGCCGACGACCCGGGCGTGGACTCCGGCCACATGATCGCCCAGTACACCCAGGCGGGCATCGTCTCCGAGCTCAAGCGCCTCGCCGCGCCCGCCTCGGTCGACTCCATCCCCTCCAGCGCCATGCAGGAGGACCACGTCTCCATGGGGTGGGCCGCGGCCCGCAAGCTGCGCCGCGCCATCGACGGCCTGACCCGTGTGGTGGCGGTCGAGATCCTCACCGCGGCCCGCGCGCTCGACCTCCGTGGCCCTCTGGCCCCCGCACCCGCCACGGCGGCCGTCCTGGCCGGACTGCGCCGCGATGTCGAGGGCCCCGGCACCGACCGCTACCTCGCTCCCGAGATCGAGGCCGCCGTCCAGTTCGTGGCGACCGGCGGCGCCCTCGCGGCCGCCGAGTCGGTGACCGGCCCGCTGGGCTGAACCACTCGGACCTGGTTCCTGTGACCGCCCGGGCAGGCCTGGTCCGAGCAGGCCGAACTCCCGCCGCCGGCCCGTCCGGCGGCGGGAGTTCGGCTTCTACGTGAAGGGCCCCGCCACCTGCGTACGAGCGGTCGCGTCGGCCACCCCGCCGATGCGCCGGCTCAGTTGGTTCGCCGTACGGGTCACCTGCGCGGCGATCCGCCGCTGTTGCTCGGCCCCGACCTCGTCGCCGCGAAAGGTGACCGCCACCCCGGCGACGGGGTGTGCGCCGTGGTCGAGGACCGCGGCCGCCACGGACGCGAAGCCCGGTGTCACCTCGCCGTCCTCCGTGGCGTACCCGCGTCGGCGTGCCTCCACGAGGAGTTGGCGCAACGCGGTCAGGGAGCCGGGACCCGACTCGTTGCGCAGGACGAAGGCCGAGGCGTCGGGGAACAGGGCCCGCACCTGTGCCTGCGGCAGCCGGGCGAGGACCGCCCGGCCGCTGGCGGTGAGGTGGGCCGGCAGCCGCACACCCACCTCGGTCACCAAGGGGGCACGTCCCGGCGCCCGTTCCTCGATCACGTAGATGACCTCGCGGCCGTGCAGTACGGCGAGGTGCGCGTTGTGGCCCGTGCTGTCGACGAGCTTCGCCAGCGGCACCCGCGCCAGGCGCTGGAAGGGCGCCTGTCTGCTGTACCCGGAGGCGAGTTCGAAGGCGCTGACGCCCAGTCCGTAGCGTCGCTCCTCAAGCAGGTGCACGACGAAGCCCTCGCGCGCCAGGGTGTCGAGCAGGTGGTACGTCGTCGAGCGGGGAAGCCCGACGTCACGGCTGATCGCCGCGGCGGGTACGGGCCCTGCCTGGCCCGCGAGATAGCGGAGGATGGCCAGCACCTGGGCGGCGGCGGGAACGGGAGACATACCGGGAGGTTACGTCCGCGCGCCGGCGCCGCCACGGACCACCCGTGCGAAGTCTGGGATACGAGACGCATTGCGGGCAGCGGCCCTGGCACCGCCCCCGGGGCCTGGTGCTTCATGGAAGCCCCGGTGCGGACGCGCGATGGAACGCCGTCCGCACCGGGGCACTCACTCGTCCGCTGCCCGGCCGTGTGCCCACGGATCACGCCGCGCGCCAGGACCCGGCCGCAGCATCCACGGAGAGATTCACATGCCAGTCCCCCAGCCCCTCGCCGGAGCCGATCATGCCGGCACACCCGCCAATCCGCCTGCTGGGGCGTCCGGTTCACCGGCCGCCGGCGTGTACAGCAGCGTCCGTCAGCTGCGTGCCGACGCCTGGAGCTCACTGACCGAACTCGCACGCCAGTGGGCGTCCGACACCTCCAGCGCAGCTCATCGGCAGTCCACGCAGGAGGGCCTGGACGGAATCTTCCGGCAGCTGCTCCCGATCGAGAACTGCTGGGCCTTCCCGGGCAAGTCGGCCTTCGCCGAACTGCGTCGCCTGCGCGCGGCCGAGGACCGGTACGGCCTGGCCCGGCGCACGGACGAGCTGCATCGCGCCCTCGGCACGGAGTCGTACCGCAGCGCGACGCCCCGCCAGGCCGAACCGACCGCTCCGGCCGGGGAGGAGCCGCTGCCGGGCGGGGCGACGCCCAAGCCGTACTTCGAGGTCCTCGTCGTCGGCGAACTGAGCGCGGCGGAGGAGGAGGCGCTGCGCGTCTCGCTGCGCGGCCGGCGCCGCGCCGAGGACGAGTTCGTGTACGAGATCGTCGTCGCGCCCAGCTTCGAGGACGCGGCGATGGCGGTCCTGGTCAACCCCGGTCTGCAAGCCGTGGTCATCCACCGGAGGTTCGCCGACCGCTCCCCGTACGACCTGAGCGTCGTCGCCGGCCTCGTCGAACAGCCGCCGGTCGACCCGTACGCGCAGGACGGGCCCTACGAGCAGCGGGCTCAGGCGCTCGGCGCCCGGCTCCTCGAACTGCGGCCCGAGATGGACCTCTATCTCATGACCGACGGCTCGGTGGAACGGATCGCCGGTGTGCTGAGCAGCGGATTCGCCCGGGTCTTCCACGCGCGCGAAGGGCTGCTCGAACTCCACCTGTCGATCCTGCACGGCGTCCGCGAACGCTTCCGCGCACCGTTCTTCACCGCGCTCAGAGCACACAGCAGACGCCCGACCGGGGTCTTCCACGCCCTGCCCATCTCCCGCGGAACCTCGCTGCTGACCTCGCACTGGATCCCTGAGATGGTCGAGTTCTACGGGCTGAACATCTTCCTCGCCGAGACCTCCGCCACCTCGGGCGGCCTCGACTCCCTGCTGGAGCCGACGGGCCCGCTGCGGGAAGCCCAGGACCTCGCCGCCCGGACGTTCGGCGCGCGGCAGTCGTACTTCGTCACCAACGGCACGTCCACCGCCAACAAGGTCGTCGTACAGGCCCTGGTGCGGCCGGGCGACATCGTCCTGGTGGACCGCAACTGCCACAAGTCCCACCACTACGGACTGATGCTCGCCGGCGCCCAGGTGGTCTACCTCGACGCCTATCCCCTGGACCGCTACGGGATGTACGGCGCCGTGCCCGTGAAGGAGATCAAGCGCAAGCTGCTGGAGCTGCGGCGGGCCGGGCTCCTCGACCGCGTCAAGATGCTGATGCTGACCAACTGCACCTTCGACGGCATCGTCTACAACCCGACGCGGGTGATGGAGGAGTGCCTGGCGCTCAAGCCCGATCTGGCGTTCCTCTGGGACGAGGCATGGTTCGCCTTCGCCCGCTTCCACCCGGTCTACCGCCGGCGCACCGCCATGGCCGCTGCCCGCACCCTCACGGAGAGTCTGCGCGGCCAGGACCTCGACGGCCGGTACGCCCTGCAGCAGCAGGAGTTGGGGGACGACCCCGACGACGAGACACTCCTCGACCGCCGGCTCGTCCCCGACCCCGCCAAGGCCCGGGTCCGGGTGTACGCCACACAGTCGACCCACAAGACCCTCACCTCGCTGCGCCAGGGTTCCATGATTCACGTCTTCGACCAGGACTTCAGCCACCGCACGGCGGAGACGTTCCGCGAGGCGTACATGACGCACACCTCCACCTCCCCCAACTACCAGATCCTCGCCTCCCTCGACCTGGGCCGAAGACAGGCCGCGCTGGAGGGCTTCGAGCTGGTGCAGAAGCAGCTCGAACAGGCAGGAGTGCTGCGCGACGCGATCGATCAGCATCCGGTGCTCAGCCGCTACTTGCGCTTCCTGACGACACCCGACCTGATCCCGGGCGAGTTCCGGGCCTCCGGCGTGGAACAGCCGCTGCGGACCGGTCTGGCGCGGATGTCGGAGGCGTGGGAGGACGACGAGTTCGTGCTCGACCCGACCCGGGCGACCCTGCACATCGGTCTCACCGGCATCGACGGGGACACGTTCAAACACGAGCACCTGATGGACCGCTACGGAGTGCAGGTCAACAAGAGCACCCGCAACACGCTGCTGTTCATGACGAACATCGGCACCACCCGCAGCGCCGTCGCCTACCTCATCGAGGTACTCCTGAAGATCGTCGAGGAACTGGAGGACCGCAAGGACGAGCTGGGCCCGCCCGCCCTGCGCCGGCCGGACGCCGATGCCGTCCGGGACACGGTCGTCGCCCTGCCCGACTTCAGCGCCTTCCATGCCGCCTTCCGACCGGGAGGCCGTACTCCCGAAGGGGACATCCGCCGGGCCTTCTACCTGGCGTACGACGAGACACAGTGCGAGTACCTGTCGGCGGACGAGGTGCGCGAGGGCATGGCCGGCGGCCGGGACGTCGTGTCGGCCACGTTCGTGACGCCGTACCCGCCCGGATTCCCCGTGCTGGTCCCCGGGCAGGTCGTCAACGAAGCCGTACTCGACTACATGCGGGCCCTCGACACCCGGGAGATCCACGGATACCGGCCTGAGACCGGTTACCGGGTTTTCACCGAGCAGGCGCTGAAGGAGCAGCAGACGCTCCTCGAGTCCGGCAACGGCCCCTGGGCGCTGGCCTGACCGGTCCGGGCCCGTGCCGGAGCGCCCTTCTCGTCCGGCTTCGACGAGACCGGTGCGGGCACGGGGCCGAGGTCAATGCCTCGACACGCGAATTACCGACCGCTTAGTATCCGCAGGGCAGGTCACCCACCCCTTCGCGTATCCCACCACAGTCAGTCGCCGGCGTCAGCCCTGGCAGACAGCGCAGACAGCCGCGACGGAGAGGCCGCCCATGAACGGCGCGCAGTCGCTGATCCGCACTCTCGTCGGTGCCGGTGTCGAAGTGTGCTTCGCCAACCCCGGCACATCGGAGATGCACTTCGTCGCTGCGCTCGACTCCGTACCCGAAATGCGCGGCGTCCTCGGTCTGTTCGAGGGTGCCGTCACCGGGGCCGCCGACGGATACGCACGTATCGCCGGCAAGCCGGCCGCCACCCTGCTCCACCTGGGCCCCGGCCTCGGCAACGGGCTGGCCAATCTCCACAACGCGCGCCGGGCCCACACCCCCATCGTGAATGTGGTGGGCGACCACGCCACCCACCACAAGAAGTACGACGCTCCTCTGGAGTCCGACATCGAGCCGGTGGCCGGTTCGGTGAGCGGCTGGGTGCGGCGCAGCGACCAGGTCCCGGAGGTCGGGGCCGACGCCGCTGCCGCGGTGGCGGCGTCGATGGAGGCGCCGGGACAGGTCGCGACGGTGATCCTGCCCGCCGACGCGTCCTGGGACGAAGGCGGTCAGGTCGCCGGACCACAGCCCTCGCGCACTCCCGCGGCTCCCGATCCGCAGACGGTGTCATCCATCGCCGACATCCTGCGCAGCGGCGAACCCGCCGCGCTGCTGATCGGCGGCGCGGCCTGCCGTGAGCCCGGCCTCGTCGCGACCAGTCGGATCGCGAACGCCACCGGCGTGCGCGCACTGGCGGAAACCTTCCCCGCACGCCTGGAGCGCGGCGCGGGCCTGCCCGCCATCGAGCGCCTGCGCTACCTCGCCGAGCAGGCCGTCCGCCAACTCGACGGCGTCAAGCACCTGATCGTGGCGGGCACCCGCTCGCCGGTGTCGTTCTTCGCCTACCCCGGCAAGCCGAGCGACCTGGTACCGGAGGGCGCCCAGGTGCACACCCTCGCCGATCCGGCCCAGGACGTGGTCGCCGCTCTGGAAGCACTGGCCGAGCAGGTGGCAGCGGGCACCCTGCCGACCCTGGCCGAGCGGTCCGCCCCGACGCTGCCGAGCGGCCCCCTCACCGCGAACAACTGGGCCGAAGTCGTCGGCGCCCTCCTCCCCGCCGACGCGATCATCTCGGACGAGGCGAACACGTCCGGCGCGGCCCTGCCCGCGGCGACGGCCGGCGCTCCCCGGCACGACGTCCTCACGCTGACCGGCGGCGCGATCGGACAGGGCATCCCGGTCGCCACCGGTGCGGCGATCGCGGCACCGGACCGGCCGGTCATCAGTCTGGAGGCCGACGGCAGTGCGATGTACACGATCTCGGCCCTGTGGACCCAGGCCCGCGAGAACCTCAACGTCACCACCGTCATCCTCAACAACAGCGCCTACGCCGTACTGCGCCTCGAGATGCTGCGGGTCGGCGCCGACCTCTCAGGCCCGGCCGCGAAGACGCTGCTCGATCTCTCCTCGCCCGACCTGGACTTCGCCAAGATCGCGGAAGGCATGGGCGTCCCGTCGTCCCGGGCGACCACCTGCGAGGAACTCACCGAGCAGCTCCGCCACGCACTCGCAGAACCGGGCCCTCACCTGATCGACGCCGTGGTCCCGCCTCACCTCTAGGCCTGCCGGGAGCTGCCGGCCGGACTCGTCCGCGCCTCTCATCGAGTGTTCCTTCAACCTCATCTTTAGGGTGAGACTTCGACACCCCTCCGTGACCGGTCACGGGGGTCATCGGGTGTGATGGTGCATGACGTGCTTGGTGCGCGAGTAGTCGTCCAGCGTGTACAGCGACAGGTCCCGGCCGTACCCGGATCCCTTGGAGCCGCCCCAGGGGACTTCGGCGGCCAGGACGAGGTGTGAGTGACCCAGACGGATCCGACATCGAGGCGCGCGGCGATGTCGTGACTGCGGCGGGGACGAGGCGGCGTTCCTGTGGCGGGTCGAGATCGAGCGCTGCGTCCGGTTCATGGTCGCGCAGCTGCCTGATGACGATGACGCCCCGCACCTGTGGACCGCCCTGGCGGGCAGGCCCCGGCTGCGCCCCGAGGGGCGCGGGGCGCCGCGCACTGACCCGCAGGCCGGCGAGCCTCCGCCGAATCAGGCCATCGTCGACTCGCCACCCCGATAAGCGAGTTGGCCGACTGGCCGAGGCCAGGAGCAGCGGTCAGATGGCGTCGCGCACAGCCCGCTCGAATCCCTCGACATGCGCACGGGCGATCTGGGCCGCCGCGTCCGCCTCACCGGCGACGATCGCGTCGATCAGCGGTCCGTGCTCCTCGACGTGGCCGGCCATGTCGGCGAGCCGGTCGATGAACAGGCACCAGATGCGCGTGGCCAGGTTGTCGTGGCGTACGAGGGTGTCTTCCAGGTACGGGTTGTGCGTGGCGGCGTAGACGGCACGGTGGACCTTGAGGTCCAGGTGCATCAGCTCGGCCGCGTTGCCCTGCCGGGGGTCCACACCTGCCAGTTCACGGCGCACGGCCGTCAGGGCCGCACGGTCCTCGGCCGTGGCCCGCCGCGCCGCGCGGGCTGCGGCCAGCGGCTCCAGCTCCAGGCGAACTTCGGAGATATGGGCCAGGTCGGTGATGTTGACGTCGGTGGCGAAGGTGCCGCGCCTGGGGTATGTCGCGACGAGGCGCTCGTACTGGAGCCGCTTGAGCGCCTCGCGCACCGGGGTGCGGCCGACGCCGAGGGACTGCGCGAGCTGGTCCTCGTTGATGGGCGCGCCGGGACGGATGTCGAGCATCACGAGCTGGTCGCGGATGGCGCGGTAGGCGCGCTCGGCGAGGGACAGCTCCTCGCCACCGACCGCCGGCTCGGTCGCCACGTGCTGCATGAGGCCCCCTTGACCTGTCCCGTCGAGGTCCCATACCTTACCGCACAGACTGATATATCAGTTGCTCATTAGTCGGCTCTTAGAATGGTGCGCAGATGGCAACCGACGCCCAGTCGATCACCACGACCACGACTCCCGCCTCACTCCAGGCCCTCCCGCTCAGCGAGCTCGACCCGGACGTCGCCGCAGCGGTCGACGCCGAGCTGCACCGCCAGCAGTCGACCCTGGAAATGATCGCGTCGGAGAACTTCGCCCCGGCCGCCGTCATGGAGGCCCAGGGCTCGGTCCTCACCAACAAGTACGCCGAGGGCTACCCGGGGCGGCGCTACTACGGCGGCTGTGAACACGTCGACGTCATCGAGCAGTTGGCCATCGACCGGGTCAAGGACCTGTTCGGCGCCGAGGCCGCGAACGTGCAGCCGCACTCGGGCGCCCAGGCCAACGCCGCCGCGATGTTCGCGCTCCTCAGCCCGGGCGACACGATCCTCGGCCTCGACCTGGCACACGGCGGTCATCTGACCCACGGCATGCGCATCAACTTCTCCGGCAAGCTCTACAACGTCGTGCCGTACCACGTGGGCGAGTCCGACCTGCGCATCGACATGGACGAGGTCGAGCGGCTCGCGCGCGAGCACCGGCCCAAGCTGATCGTCGCCGGCTGGTCGGCCTACCCCCGCCGCCTCGACTTCGCCGCATTCCGGCGCATTGCCGACGAGGTGGGCGCCTACCTCATGGTGGACATGGCGCACTTCGCCGGGCTCGTCGCGGCCGGACTGCACCCAAGTCCCGTTCCGTACGCGGACGTTGTCACGACCACGACGCACAAGACTCTCGGCGGCCCGCGCGGCGGGGTGATCCTCAGCCGGGCCGGTCTCGCCAAGAAGATCAACTCGGCGGTCTTCCCCGGGCAGCAGGGCGGACCCCTCGAGCACGTCATCGCGGCGAAGGCGGTGGCCTTCAAGGTGGCGGCGAGCGAGGAGTTCAAGGAGCGCCAGCAGCGCACCCTGGACGGCGCACGCATCCTGGCCGGGCGCCTGCTCAGCGACGATGTGGCCGAGGTCGGGATCACCGTGCTCACCGGCGGCACCGAGGTCCACCTGGTCCTCGTCGACCTGCGCAGCTCCGCGCTCGACGGGCAGCAGGCCGAGGACCGCCTGCACCGCGTCGGCATCACCGTCAACCGCAACGCGGTGCCGTTCGACCCGCGCCCGCCGATGGTCTCGTCCGGCCTGCGCATCGGCACGCCGGCGCTGGCCACGCGCGGCTTCGGCGCCGAGGAGTTCCGTGAGGTCGCCGACATCATCGCGGGGGCGCTCAAGCCCGAGCACCTCGGCGAGGAGCAGGCGGGCCTGCTGCGCGACCGGGTCGAGAAGCTCGCCCACGCCTTTCCCCTGTATCCGCACCTGCCCCGCCTGAACGGAGACGCGGCATGACCGCCCAGCCGCAGCCGAAGCTCCCGGAACACCCGGACTTCCTCTGGCGCAATCCCGAGCCGCGCTCCTCGTACGACGTCATCATCGTCGGCGCGGGCGGCCATGGCCTCGCCACCGCCTACTACCTCGCGAAGGAACACGGCATCACCAAGGTCGCGGTCCTGGAGAAGGGCTGGCTGGCCGGCGGCAACATGGCCCGCAACACCACCATCATCCGTTCCAACTACCTGTGGGACGAGAGCGCGGCGATCTACGAGCACGCGCTCAAACTGTGGGAAAGGCTCCCGGAGGAGCTGGACTACGACTTCCTGTTCAGCCAGCGCGGGGTCCTCAACCTCGCGCACACCCTCCAGGACGTCCGCGAGGGCATGCGCCGTGCCAACGCCAACCGGCTCAACGGAGTCGACGCCGAATGGCTCGGCCCGGACCAGGTCGCCGAGGTCTGCCCCATCCTCAACGTCTCGCCGGACACCCGGTACCCGGTGCTCGGCGGCACCTTCCAGCCCCGCGCGGGAATCGCCAAGCACGACCACGTCGCCTGGGCGCTCGCACGCCGCGCCGACGAGATGGGCGTCGACCTGGTCCAGGGCTGCGAGGTCACCGGCTTCGTCAAGGACGGCGACAAGGTCGTGGGTGTCGAGACCAACCTCGGCCGCATCAACGCCGGCCGGGTCGGACTCGCGGCCGCCGGACACAGCAGCGTGCTCGCCGAGCGGGCCGGAATCCGCCTCCCGGTCCAGTCCCACCCCCTCCAGGCGCTCGTCTCCGAGCTGCACGAGCCGGTCCACCCCACCGTCGTCATGTCCAACCACGTCCACGTCTACGTCTCCCAGGCCCACAAGGGCGAACTGGTGATGGGCGCGGGCGTCGACTCGTACAACGGCTACGGGCAGCGCGGTTCCTTCCACGTGATCGAGGAGCAGATGGCCGCCGCCGTCGAACTGTTCCCGGTCTTCGCGCGGG
Source organism: Streptomyces sp. NPDC055400 (assembly GCF_053644375.1). Classification (NCBI taxonomy): domain Bacteria; kingdom Bacillati; phylum Actinomycetota; class Actinomycetes; order Kitasatosporales; family Streptomycetaceae; genus Streptomyces; species Streptomyces sp. NPDC055400. Next base: position 382,288 of record NZ_JBSHLM010000009.1, read on the forward strand.
CGCATGTGCTGCGGACCTGGGGCGGCATCGTCGACGTCACACCGGACGCCTCGCCGATCATCAGCGCCACTCCCGTGGAGAACCTCTTCGTCAACTGCGGCTGGGGCACGGGTGGTTTCAAGGCCACGCCGGCCGCCGGCTGGACCTTCGCGCACACCATCGCGACGGGTGAGGCGCACCCGTTGAACGCCCCCTTCGCCCTGGACCGCTTCACGACGGGCGCACTGATCGACGAACACGGCGCCGCGGCCGTGGCCCACTGAGAGGACGCTGCTGCGATGCTGCTGATCGACTGCCCATGGTGCGGTCCCCATAACGAGAGCGAATACCACTACGGGGGCCAGGCCCACGTTCCGTACCCCGAGAACCCCGCCGACCTCGACGACGGGCAGTGGGCCGAGTACGTCTTCTACCGCGACAACCCGAAGGGCCCCTTCGCCGAGCGGTGGATGCACAGCCACGGCTGTCGCCGCTGGTTCAACGCCCTGCGCGACACCGTGAGTTACGAGGTGCTCGCCACCTACCGGCTCGACGAGCCGCGCCCCGAACCCCACGTCAGCGACCCGGCCGGAGAGCAGCGATGACCGACCAGCAGTTCCGGCTCGGCGACGCAGGCCGCGTCGACCGCACCACCTTCCTCCACTTCACCCTCGACGGACGGGAGCTGACCGGCCACCCGGGCGACACCCTCGCCTCCGCCATGCTGGCGAACGGCATCGTGGAAGCCGCCCCGTCCCTCTACCTCGGCCGTCCCCGCGGCATTGTCTCGGCGGGGGTCGAGGAGCCCAACGCCCTGGTACAGCTCGGCGGTTCATGTTCGGAGGGCATGCTCCCCGCGACGACGGTGGAGTTGTACGACGGCCTGTCCGCGACGACGCTGTCCGGGATGGGACGGCTCGACCCGACCCCCGACCCCGCCGTCTACGACAAGAAGTACGTCCACACCGACGTCCTGGTGGTCGGCGCGGGCCCGGCCGGGCTCTCGGCCGCCGCTGCCGCCGCCGAATCCGGCGCGAGGGTGATCCTGGTGGACGACCAGCCCGAGCCCGGTGGTGCGCTGCTGTCCGGACGCACTCGGCTGGAGTGGGTTGCCGAGGTCCGCGCGGCACTCGATGCCGCGCCCGAGGTCACTGTCCTGACGCGCACCACCGCGTTCGGGTCGTACGACGACAACTACGTCCTCGCCCTGGAGCGGCGCACCGACCACCTCGGAGCCGACGCACCCGACCCTTCCTCGGGCGTCTCGCGCCAGCGGCTGTGGCACATCCGCGCCCGCCGGGTCGTCCTGGCGACCGGCGCGCACGAGCGCCCGCTGATCTTCGCCGGCAACGACCGTCCCGGCGTGATGCTGGCCGCGTCCGTACGCACGTACATCAACCGGTACGGCGTGACTCCGGGCAGGCGAGCCGTGGTCGGCACCACCAACGACAGCGCGTACGACACGGTCGCCGATCTGCACGCGGCCGGGATCGGCATCGCCGCCGTCGTGGACGCGCGCCCCGAACTGTCGCAGCGGGCCGCCGAGATCGCGGCGGCGACCGGGGTCCGGGTACTCACGGGCAGCGCGGTGGTAGCCGCCGCGGGCGAGTCCCGGCTCACCGGCGTCACCGTCCAGGCCCTTGATGCCGATGGCCGACTCGTCGGCGAGGCCGAAGAGTTCGACTGCGACCTGCTCGCCGTCTCGGGCGGCTGGAGTCCTGTCGTCCACCTGCACAGCCAGCGCCAGGGAAAGCTGCGCTGGGACGACGACCTGGTCGCGTTCGTACCCGACGGCACGGTTCGGCACCAGCAGATCGTCGGCGCGGCACGTGGGACGTACGGTCTCGACGGGGCGCTGGCCGAAGGCGCGCGGGCCGGTGCGCTGGCCGCGACCGAAGCGGGGTTCCCCGTCCCGGTACCCGCGGCGCCGTCCGAGGACCCACGCCCCGACGTCCGCGCCCTGTGGCTGGTGCCCTCCCCCGCCGGCGAACCCGGCACCTGGGACACCCACTTCGTCGACCTCCAGCGCGACGTCACGGCCGCCGATGTCTGGCGGTCCACCGGCGCCGGCATGCGCGGTGTCGAGCACGTCAAGCGCTACACCTCGCTCGGCACCGCGAACGACCAGGGCAAGACGTCCGGCGTCAACGCGATCGGCGTGATCGCCGAAGCCCTCGGCGCGGGCGCGTCACCCGGCGAGATCGGCACCACGGCTTATCGGGCGCCGTACACCCCGGTGGCCTTCGCGGCCCTGGCCGGGCGTGAGCGCGGGGACCTCTTCGATCCGGAGCGCACCACGTCCGTCCACGGCTGGCACGTCGCCCACGGCGCCGAGTTCGAGGACGTCGGGCAGTGGAAGCGGCCCTGGTACTACCCCCGGCCCGGCGAGGACATGGAAGCGGCCGTCGCCCGCGAGTGCCGCGCGGCCCGTGAGGGCGTGGCGTTCATGGACGCCACCACCCTCGGCAAGATCGAGATCTGGGGCGCGGACTCGGGCGAGTTCCTCAACCGCGTGTACACCAACGCCTTCAAGAAGCTGAAGCCCGGCATGGCCCGCTACGGCGTGATGTGCAAGCCGGACGGCATGATCTTCGACGACGGCGTGACGCTGCGCCTCGACGAGAACCGCTACTTCATGACCACCACGACCGGTGGCGCCGCCGGAGTCCTGGACTGGCTGGAGGAGTGGCTGCAGACCGAGTGGCCCGAACTCGACGTCCACTGCACCTCGGTGACCGAACAGTGGGCGACGGTCGCCGTCGTCGGCCCGAAGTCACGTGACGTCATCGCGGAGCTGGCCCCCGAACTCGACGTCTGTGCCGAGGCGTTCCCCTTCATGGCCTTCCGCGAGACGACCCTGGCCTCCGGCGTCCCGGCCCATGTCTGCCGGATCTCCTTCTCCGGTGAGCTCGCCTTCGAGATCAACGTCTCCGCGTGGTACGGCCGGGCCGTCTGGGAGCAGGTGTACGAGGCCGGACAGCCTTACGACATCACCCCGTACGGCACCGAGACGATGCACGTCCTGCGCGCCGAGAAGGGGTTCATCATCGTCGGCCAGGACACCGACGGAACCGTCACCCCGCAGGACGCGAACATGGACTGGGTGGTCTCCAAGCGCAAGGACTTCATCGGGAACCGGTCCTACTCCCGCGCCGACACCTCTCGCCCCGACCGCAAACAGCTCGTCGGCCTGCTGCCCACCGACCGTGCGACGCGGCTGCCCGAAGGGTCCCAACTCATCGCACAGGACACGCCGTTGACCCCCGAGGCGGGGCCGGTTCCCATGCTCGGCCACGTCACCTCCAGCTACCACAGCGCCGCACTCGGCCGCCCCTTCGCCCTCGCTCTCGTCGCCGGCGGTCGGGCCAGGATCGGCTCGACCCTGCTCGCCCCGGTGGGCGACGACCTGGTGCCCGTCGAGGTCACCGACTCCGTCCTCTACGACCCCGAAGGGACCAAGCGCGATGGCTGAGCGCACGAACGAGGCGCGCACGGGCCTGTTGGCCCTGCGCGTGAGCCCCCTGGCGCATCTCACGGAGCGGATGCGGGACGCCGCCGTCACCGGGGCCCGCGGCGTCACGCTGGCCGAGTGGCCCTTCGTCAGCATGGTGAATCTGCGCGTCGACCCCGCGTCCGCGGCGGCGATCCGCGTCGAGAAGACCCTGGGGGCACCGCTCCCCCGCGAGCACGGCGAGACCACCTCATCCGGCGCCCACACGGTGCTCTGGCTCGGTCCCGACGAGTGGCTCGTGCTGTCCCATGCGGAAGAGGACGTTGCGGCCGCCGAGTTGAGGGAGGCACTCGCTGCGGATCCGGGCTCCGTGGTCGACGTCTCGGCGAACCGCACCACCCTCGAACTGAGCGGCCCGGCCGCCCGGCAGGTGCTGGAGAAGGGCTGCCCGCTGGACCTGCATCCTCGGGTCTTCGGTCCGGGCCGGGCGGTGCCGACCACGGTGGGGCCGATCGCGGTCCTGCTCTGGCAGGTCGACGACGGGCCGACGTACCGGCTGCTGCCGCGTTCGTCCTTCGCCGACTACCTGGCGCGCTGGCTCATCGACGCCATGAACGAGTACCGCGACCCCGAGCTGCCTTGATCGCGTCGAGCACGTTCGACGTGTACGTGGTCCGCGTCGGCCCCTCCTCTCACACGGTGGGGCCGACGTGGGGCGGCGACCGGCCCGGCGCTCCGTCGGACGCCGGGCCGGTCGCCCCACGCGACCTCGGCCGGGACATGAAGGCCATATGCCAGGAGGCCGCCCTCGGCAGCCTCGCCGTCAACGTCAACGAATGCTGACAACATGACTGATTCCCCGGCTTCCGCCGCGTCCCCCGCCCCCTCGCCGACCGGCTCCTCTCCGACGAGCCCCGCCACGGCACCGGTCGAGCACGTCCTCACCCTCGACTGCCCCGACGCGCCCGGCATCGTCCACGCCGTCTCGCGGTTCCTCGTCGAGCACGGCAGCGACATCATCGACAACCAGCAGTTCGGCGACCGCCGGGACGGCCACTTCTTCATGCGGGTGCACTTCGCCGCCGCCGGCGGCGAGAACACCACGCAGGCCATGCGCGACGACTTCGCCGCCGTGGCTGCTCCCTTCGCCATGCGGTGGCACATCGAACCGGTCAGCACCCGCCGCCGCGTGCTGATCATGGTGTCCCGCTACGACCACTGCCTCAACGACCTGCTCTTCCGCACCCGCAGCGGCGACCTGCCCATCGACGTGGTCGCGGTCGTCTCCAACCACCTCGACCACGAGGCACTCGTCGCCTGGCACGGCATCCCGTTCTTTCACGTGCCGGTGACCGCCTCGACGAAGCCCGAGGCCGAGGCCCAACTCCTCGATCTCATCGACTCGTTCGACGTCGACCTCGTCGTGCTCGCGCGCTACATGCAGGTGCTCTCCGACGGCCTGTGCGCTCAGCTGCCCGGCCGGTTGATCAACATCCACCACTCGTTCCTGCCGAGCTTCAAGGGCGCCAAGCCCTACCACCAGGCACACGACCGCGGCGTCAAGCTCGTCGGCGCGACGGCCCACTACGTCACCGCCGACCTCGACGAAGGCCCGATCATCGCCCAGGAGGTCATCAGCGCCGACCACAGCCACACCCCCGAGGACCTGGCCGCCATCGGCCGTGACGCGGAATCGGCAGCCCTGGCCCGCGCCGTCCGCTGGCACTGCGAAGGCCGCGTCTTCGTCCAGGGAAGGCGCACGGTGGTGCTCCGCTGAAGGGCGGACACTGCCTTGGGTCTCACGACCTTCTGGCGGTCCGCTGTCTCCACGTCGGTTCCCAGACGTCGGCGTGCGGGCTCTGCGCTCGGGTCGCCTCCAGGTGGGCGCGGAACGCGTCGAGCGCCGGATGCCGATTGTCGCCGCGCCAGATGAGGGACATCGCGGGCTGCGGCGGCCTCCTGGAACTGGCCGGCGTCCGCGGCCGCGACAAAGGTGCGCACAGCGTTGAGATCCACTCGCCCACTCTATTCACACCGCGCCCGGGTGGTCGTGACGGGCCGGACGGCGGTGCGCCGCCGTGCCCACGGCCACGGCGTTCGCGGCGACGATCACGGAGATGGCCGTCCACGAGGCCGGGTCGAGGTGCTGACCGAGTACCACGAGGCCCACCAGTGCCGCGCACACGGGGTTGACGCTCATGAAGATCCCGAAGAAGGGGGCGGGGACGCGTCGCAGCGCGAGCAGATCGGCGAGGAAGGGCACCGCGGAGGACAGCACACCGGCCGCCAGTGCGCACAGGAGTGAGGCTGCGGTCGGCCGGTGCAGGCACAGTACGGTGATGCCGACCGGCACGTAGAGCGCGCCGGAGACGAGTGCGGCGGCCGCGGAACCCTCGATCCCGGGCAGGCGCCGCCCCACGGTGCGGTTGAACAGGATGTAGCAGCCCCAGCACACGGCGGCGAGCAGGGCCAGGGCGATCCCGAGGTAGTCGGTGCTGGGCTGAGGCCGGGTGAGGACGAGTACGGCCGCGCCGGCCACGAGCGCACAGACCAGGTCGACGCGACGGCGGGAGCCCGCGAGGGCGACGGTGAGCGGCCCGAGGAACTCGAGGGTGACCGCCAGACCGAGCCCGATCCGGTCGATCGCCATGTACAGCGTCAGGTTCATGGTCGCGAACACCACGGCCAGTCCCAGCACCGGCCTCCACTGCGCTGCTTGGAACGCGCGCAGGTTCGGCCTCCCGACGCTCAACAGCACGCCCGCGGCCACCCATTGACGTACCGCGACCACACCCACCGGCCCCAGGACCGGGAAGGCGAGTGCGGCGACGGACGCCCCGAGCTGGTTGGACAGGCCGCCGCCCAGCATCAGGGCCACTCCGGACCAGCGAGGTGAGGCGGCCTGTGGTGCGGTGGACAGGGTCGGCTCCGCACGAACATCGGTTTCCATGACGCGACCATCCGCCTCACGGGCCCATACGCACAATGCATCCGACGCCGTACCTATACGCTGGACGTATGGATGGTTCTCCGGATCTGGAGCTGCGGCACCTGCGTTGCCTCGTCGCGATCGTCGACACCGGCAGCTTCACCGACGCCGCGATCGACCTGGGCGTCTCCCAGGCGTCCGTCTCCCGCACCCTGCTGGCCCTGGAGCGGATCCTCGGCGTACGGCTCCTGCACCGCACGAGCCGTACGGTCACCCCCACCACCGCCGGAGTGGAGGTCCTGGCCCGCGCCCGTCACATGCTCGCCGAGGCCGACGAACTGGTCCGCCGAGCCACCACCGGTCACACGCGCCTGCGCATCGGTCACGCCTGGTCCGCGATGGGCCGGCTCACCGCTGAGTTCCAGCGCCGCTGGCGCGACCGCTACCCCGACGTAGAACTCCACCTGATCCGCCACAACACCCCCACCGGCGGTCTCGCCGAGGGCCTGTGCGACGTGGCCGTCATCCGTACCGCCATCGACACCCGGCGCTACGCTCACGCCCTGGTCGGGCAGGAGCGCCGCTGCCTCGCCCTTGCCTCCGACGACCCGTGGGCCAGGCGTCGCAGCATCCGCCTGTCGGAGATCCGCGAGCGCACCGTCGTGGTGGACCGCCGCACCGGCACCACCACCTTGGACCTGTGGCCCGAAGGCGCCCGCCCCGACGTGGAGTACACCCAGGACGTCGACGACTGGCTGGCCGCCATCGCGACCGGCCGCTGCGTCGGCGTGACTCCGCAGTCCACGGCCACGCAGTACCGTCGCGACGGCATCGCCTATCGCCTGCTGCGTGACGCCGAACCCGTCCCCGTCCACCTCATCTGGCCCCAGCAGAGCCCGCATCCCGCCACCCACGCCGCCGTCGCCTTGCTGGCGGACCTCTATCGGGAGGACGCACGCAGCCCAAGGACGTGACACACCCCGGCACACCGGCCGCGCGTCAGCCGGTCATTGCTCTCGGGCCTTGAGCCAGTTGGCGGCCCTGGTGGCCGACGCTTGGGACAGCCATGCGTCCTGAACGACTTCGGTCAGTTCCGTCAGGGTGAGTTCGCCGATCCGGCCGGCCCTGAGAAGTACCGACAGGTGGCCGTCGAAATGCGCCGTGGTGAAGAAGGGGGACGCTTGATCCTGTACCAGAGCCTGTTTGTCGGACTCGGACGGGACCCAGAAGACGATCACATCCGCGTAGCGTTCACCGGTCACGGGATCGAAGGCGTCCGGGCGGGGAGTACGGAAGAAGACGAATGACTTGTGTCCCACCTGGTAGACCGGGTTGCCGGCGGAGCCGTGGACAACCGTGGCATGAGGCATCCCCAGTGCCAGTTCGTGCACGTCCTCAACCCGCGCCCGGCGCGATCCAGCCGACATGGCAGCAGAATACAAGGGGCACTCGGTGTGTTTCGGTCCCCTTCGGCCGGAGTTTCTTCGGCGGGTGCGGCTGTTCCGGCGTCGCGCGAACCGCCGCCTCACCGGCCGTGGTCCGCGGCGGCAGTGGATGAAGCCGCTTCCTGTCACCCAACGCCAACGCCAACGTCACGCAGGCAGTCGCTCCAGCAGCCCCGCGAAATCGGTCCCCGTCGGCAGCGTCCCGAAGGCAAGTCCGCGGTCCCCGGCGAGCCGCGAAGCACAGAACGCGTCCGCGACGGCGGCCGGCGCGTGCCGGACCAGGAGCGAACCCTGCAGCACAAGGGCCGCGCGTTCGATGACCCGGCGGGCCCGCAGCGGCGCGTCCTCGGTGAGGACGAGTTCGCCCTGCAACTCCTGCCAGGCCGCGTCGAGCCGCCGGTCGCCGCCCGCGGCCGCCTCGATCTCCGTACGGAACGCCGCCAAGGACTCGGGCTCACGGGCCAGCGCCCGCAGCATGTCCAGGGCGTTGACGTTGCCGGAGCCCTCCCAGATGCCGTTGAGGGGGGCATCGCGGTACAGCCGCGGCATGCCTGACGCTTCGTCATATCCGTTGCCGCCGAGGCATTCCAGGGCCTCGGCCACCGCTACGGGCTGCCGCTTGCACACCCAGTACTTGCCGACCGCCGTCGTCAGGCGCAGGAAGGCGCGCTCCCCCTCGTCGCCCCGCTGGGCGCGGTCGGCGGCGCCGGACAGGCGCAGCGCGAGCGTGGTGGCGGCCTCGGACTCCACGGCGAGGTCGGCCAGTACGTTGCGCATCAGCGGCTGTTCGATGAGCTTGGCGCCGAACACCGAGCGGTGGCGGGCGTGGTGGGCGGCCTGGGCCAGTGCGGCGCGGGTACCGGCGGCGGAGCCGAGGACGCAGTCGAGCCGCGTCATCGTGACCATGTCGATGATGGTGCGGACGCCCTTGCCCTCGGCGCCGACGAGCCAGGCCACGGTGTCGTCGAACTCGGGCTCGCTGGACGCGTTGGAGCGGTTGCCGAGCTTGTCCTTGAGCCGCTGGATTCGGAAGGTGTTGCGGCTGCCGTCGGGCAGGACGCGCGGGACCAGGAAGCAGGTCAGGCCGCCGGGCGCCTGCGCGAGCACGAGGAACAGGTCGTTCATCGGGGCGCTCGTGAACCACTTGTGACCGCGCAACCGCCAGGTCCCGTCGGCCTGTTCGGTGGCGGAGGTGGTGTTTGCGCGCACATCGGTGCCACCCTGCTTCTCCGTCATCCCCATGCCGGCGAGCAGGCCCCGCTTCTCGCCCGGGGTGTGCAGACCGGGTTCGTAGACACGGCTGGTGAGCAGGGGCTCGTAGATCTTGGCCAGGTCGGGGGCGTGGCGCAGGGCGGGGACGACGGCGTACGTCATGGAGACGGGGCAGCCGTGCCCGGCCTCGGTGCTGCTCCACACCATGAAGGCCGCGGCCCGCGCCACATGCGCGCCGGGCCGTTCGTCCGCCCAGGCGCTGCCGGCCAGACCCTCGCCCACCGCCACGTCCATCAGGGCGTGGTACGAGGGGTGGAAATCGACTTCGTCGATGCGGTTGCCGTAGCGGTCGTGGGTGCGCAGCACCGGCTCGTAGCGGTTGGCCTCGTCGGCCCAGCGCTGCACCTCCTCGCTGCCCGCTCGGCGGCCGATCCGGTGGAGATCGTCGAGAGACCATGCGGCACCCTCGCGGCGCACGCCCTCGAGAAGGACCGGGTCGGCGGCGATGTCGTGTCCGGTCAACGGCGGTGCCTGGTTGGTCACTTCGTGCGTCACGGCGGTGGGGTTGCTGGGTAGTGCGCCAGTCGTGGCCATCGGATCTCCTCCTGGATGCGAGATGCGGAATACGGGATCGGCATCGGAATCGGGTTCGGGGTGCGTGCGGCCCGGCGGGAGAGTGGTTCAGGTCCCCGGCGGGGCGCCTGCGCAGCGCAGCGCCATGGCGGTGAGTTCGCTGATGAGCCGGTCCGTGTTGTGAGCGGCTGGGGTGCCCAGCGGGTACACGAGGACCTCGCCGATGGCACCGGTGAGCGCGGCGGCGGTGACGTCCACGTCCTGGTCGGGCAGCAGCCCGACGGTCACGCCGTCCTGGATCACCGCGCCGAACATCGCCCGGTAGCGGCGCCGGAACGCAAGACGCTCCGCGCCGACCGCGGGCTCGGCGGGGGCCGCGAGGAGGGCGTAGGCCAGGCCGTGATTCTCCAGGGCGCGCCGGGCGAACACCTCGACGCCGCGCCGCAGTCGCTCGGCCGGGTCCCCGTCGCCCTCCAGTACCTTGCCCAGCACCTCCACCTCACGCTGCGCGGCCCGCCGGAACACCTCGACGGCGAGCGCGGATTTGGACGCGAAGTGCTGGTAGACGGAGCCGGCGGCGATCCCGGCGGCGTCGGCGACGGCGGTCACGGACGCCTGGGCCCAGCCGACCTCGGCCACGACCTCGGTGGCTCGGTCGACCAGATGCTGTCGTGCGGCTTCGAGCCGACGAATTTCGGCTGGGGTCTTGCGGTAGGCCATGAAAGAAGTGAACCATCATTCAGAGTTTCTCGCCATGGCCGGTTCCCGCCGGCTCGGCTCGTCAGGAGCACGTGATGCACCTCAGCGCCCTGCTGGACAGCGCGGTTCGCTCGGCCGGTTCCAAGGAAGCCGTGGTCTACGGCGATCAGCGGTGGACCTACCGGCAGTTCGCCGACGCGACCCGTCGCGCCGCGACCGTGCTGCACGAGGCGGGGCTCGGCCCCGGCGACCGACCGGCCGTGATGACGATGCGCGTGTCGGAGCGCAGCCAGATCTCCCCGGTCTGTCCGGCCTCCGCGTCCACGCCGTCCGGCCGGACGACCCTGAGGTCCACGCCGACCATGCCGCCGCGACCGATCGATCCGGCCTTCGCCACCTGTTCGGCCGGAGAGAGCGAGGAGCCGACCGGGCCCATCTCACTCATCCCGTACACCTGGTGGAAGTTGTCCGATCCGTACGCCTTCATCAGGCGGCGCGCGGTGTCCGCGTCGAGCGGGCCCGCTCCGTAGATCCAGGCCCGCACGGACGACAGGTCGAAGTCGGCGAAGTCCGGCACCGCCTGGAGCGGGGCGATGAGCGCGATCGGCGCGCCGAACATCGCGGTGACGCGCTCCGTCGTCGTGCCGCGCGAGGGGACGGAACCGGACCTGGCGGGCGTGCGGGCGTGGCTGGAGACACGGATCGCCCGCTACAAGATCCCGCGCGAGCTGGTGCTGCGCAGGGAGCTGCCGCGTACGCCGTCGGGGAAGATCACGAAGCATGTGCTGGGGGCCCGGCTGACCGAGCCGGCGCAGGCGGTGAGCGGCTGAGCACCGCGCCTCGCGCCCAGTGCGAGACACCGGACGCGGCCCGCGTAGGGTCGCCGCATGGCGGAGGAACAGGTGGAGCGGGCACGCCGGGGTCCTGGGCGTCCTCGCCAGGAACACGTCACGCGGGCCGTGCTCGACGCCGTCGTCGACCTGGTGGCGGAGAGCGGCATGGGCGCGCTCACCATGGACGCCGTCGCGGCCCGCGCCGGGGTGAGCAAGCCGGCCATGTACCGGCGCTGGTCCACCAAGCAGGACCTGGTCATCGCCGCCGCGGAGTCGCGCATCGGCCCCCTGACCGTGCCCGACATGGGGGACTTCCGGGCCGAGCTGCGGGCAGTCCTCACGGCGCGCATGAAGGCCTACCGGCAGCCGGGCATCGACCGCCTGCTGGCCGGGGTGATCGGTTCCGCCGCCGAGACGGGAGCGGAGCCGGGCGCCTATCGCGCCTACACGGCCCGCGTGATGAGCGAGACGCGGCACCTGCTGGAGCGCGGAATCGCGCGCGGCGACGTCAGACCTGACGTCGATGTGTCCGCCGCCTCGACGCTCGTGGCGGCCTCACTCGTCTTCCGGATGGTCGGCGAACAGCAGATGCCCGACGAGGCGCTCGTCGAGTCGGTGGTGGACCTGATCGGCCGGGCGGTCGGCGCCCGGCCCTGACGGTGAACTGACGTCCCGTCACCCCTGCGCGCAGGGACGCCTCGTCGCGCCCTCGCGCCCTTCGCCATGCCCGGATGCCGGTTCTGCGGCCCTGGGCTGCACCGCAAAACAACTCCTCCCAACCCCTTGCACCGGCGCATTGCAATATCGATACTGCCGGTTACGTAATTAGTGTTCGCCGTCAGGAGGACCCCCATGCAGGCCGTCGCGTCGACCCACATGACCAACCCCAAGCCGGTTCTGGACAAGCCCCTCATGCACTACGGCCGCCGAGTCCTTGACCGGCTCGCTCCCGGCGCCGAGCAGTCCGCGTACAAGCTGGTCGACATCGAACCGCTCACCCCGCACTTCGGCGCCGTGCTCGGCGGCATCGACCTGACCCGGCCGATCACCGACGAACTCGCCGCCGAGCTGCGCCAGGCACTCCTCGAGTGGAAGGTGATCTTCTTCCGCGGCCAGACCGGCTTCACCGCCGAGCACCAGCTCGCCCTGTCGGGCATCTGGGGCCCGCCGGAGGCCAACCCGTTCTTCGCCCAGACCGGGACTCCGGGCATCTCCCGGCTCGCCAAGGACGCCAAGGCCGCGGGCAACAAGAACATCTGGCACAGCGACCACTCGTTCATGGCCAACCCTTCGCTCGGGGCCGTCCTGCGCGCCGTGGAAGTGCCCGCCGCGGGCGGCGACACGATGTGGGCGGACATGGGCGCCGCCTACGACAACCTGCCCGAGGACCTCAAGGAGCGGATCGAGAACCTCACCGCCGTGCACGACTGGGAGGCCAGCTGGGGCGCTCTCATGAACGACGAGCAGAAGGCCGCCTTCCGCGAGAGCTGGCCGCAGGTCGAACACCCCGTCGTGGTGCGCCACCCGCGCAGCGGCCGTAGGACGCTGTACGTGAACGAGCCGTTCACCCGCTACATCAAGGGCCTGTCCGAGGCGGAGAACCGTGAGCTGCTCGACATCCTGGTCCTCCAGGCGCGCATCCCCGAGTTCCAGATCCGCTTCCGCTGGGAGCCCGACTCGATCGCCGTCTGGGACAACATCGCCGTCCAGCACTACGCGGTCAACGACTACTTCCCGCAGCGCCGGGTGATGGAGCGCATCGCCATCGCCGGTGTCCCGCTGTCCTGACCCCCTGCCCGGCCCGCACCGCCCGCCGGCTGTGGTGCGGGCCGTCCCGCCCTTCCGTTGCCGTATCCCGTCCGTCCTTTCAGGAATTCCCCTTCAGGAGAACCCATGACCGCGGCACCGACCGTGCCCCAGCAGCCTGTTGGGGCCACCGAAGCCACTGGCAGAAGCAACGTCCGCGCCTGGATCGTGACCGGGCTGCTCGTGGCCTTCATGATGGTCAACTTCGCCGACAAGTCCGTACTGGGCCTGGCGGCCGACGAGATCCGTGCCGATCTGAATCTGAGTGCCACTCAGTTCGGGCTCGCCAACAGCGCGTTCTTCCTGCTGTTCTCCGTCGCGGCCATCGTCGTGGGCATGCTGGCCGACCGCGTGTCGCCCAAGCTGCTACTCCTGATCATGGCGCTGCTGTGGTCCGTGGCGCAGGTCCCGGCGGCGATCGGCGGAGGGCTCGCGGTGCTCGTGGCCTCGCGGGTCTTCCTCGGCGCTGCGGAGGGGCCGGCCTTCCCGGTCGCCCAGCAGGCCGGCCTCTCCTGGTTCCCCAACGAGAAGCGCAACCTGCCCGGCGCACTGATCACCGTGGGCGTGACCCTCGGCGTGATCGTGTCGGCGCCGACCCTGTCCTGGGTGATCCAGAACCACGGCTGGCGCGCCGCTCTGTGGGTGCTCGCTGTCGCCGGTGCCGTGTGGTGCGTCGCCTGGGTACTGTTCGGCGCCGACAGCCCGCGGGCCCGTAAGACCGTCGCCGGTGCCGCCGCGGCCGACGGCGCGCCGCAGGTCCCGTACCGCAGGATCTTCGCCAGCCGCACCTGGATCGGTGCCACCCTCACCTACCTCACCAGCTACTGGACCGTGGCTCTCATGCTGGTCTGGCTGCCGTCGCACCTGCGCAACGCCCTGGACTACTCGGCCGGCACCGCGGGGACGGTCGTCGTCGCGCCGTGGGCGGTCGGCGCCCTGGCCCTGTTCGGCCAGGCCGCCCTCACCGGCCGGCTGATGCGCCGCGGCGTGAGCAGCAAGCGCGCCCGTGGGCAGGTCGGCGGCTGGATCATGGCCATCGGCGCCGCCTGCTGCCTGGCCGTGCCGCTCACCGACTCCGTGGTCGTCCAGACCGTGCTCATCTCCCTCGGCTTCGGCTTCGGCGGCTCGTACGCCTCGGTCGCGGCGACCACCGTCGCCGAACTCGCCCCGCCGGCCCGCAGCGGCGGCGCACTCGGGCTGATGAACGCCATCGTCACGGTGGGCGGCCTCCTCGCCCCGGCCGTCGTGGGCGCGCTCGTCGACGCGCACGGCGAGGCCGGGTACCAGCAGTCCGTCCTGGTGTCCGGCGTGCTGATCGCGGTCGGCGCGGTCCTGGCGTTCGTCCTGATCGACCCGGAGCGTGACCGCGCCCGGCTGGCCGGCTGACCGGCCACCGGTCCAGCCGCGACACAGCGGAGGCCGGCCCCTAGGATGGGCCGGCCTCCTACACACCCCCATCCCCCCGCGCATTACTAGGAGTTGACCGTGAGCGCCCCCGCAGCACTCGACACCGCCCCCCCCCTCGACCAGGCAGTCGGCGACCTCAAGGAGCACGCCAAGGCCTGGACGGAGACAGCGCTGCCCGAACGGATCGCCCTCCTGGAGCGGATGCTGCCGCGGATCTCCGACGGCGCCGCCGCGATGGTCGCGGACGCGGCCGAGGCCAAGGGCTACCCGCCGACCTCGGAGTGGGCCGCCGAGGACTGGATCAGCGCACCGTGGGCCCTGGCCCAGACGATCAGCGCCTACCTGCACGTGCTCCGTCGCCTGGCCGCCGGGCACACGCCGTTGGACGCCAAGGCCGTGCGCAGCCACGAGGGCCGCACCGTCGTCGATGTCTTCCCCGTCACCCTCTCCGACCGGCTGCTGCTCAACGGCTTCACGGCGCAGGTGTGGACGCTGCCCGGCACCACCCGCGAGCAGGCCCTGGCCCGTGCCGCGGGCGAGTACCGGGGCCGGCCCGGCGAGGGCGCCGTCTCTCTGGTGCTCGGCGCCGGAAACATCGCCGCGATCACCCCGCTCGACATCCTGCACAAGCTGTACGTGGAGGGCGAGGTCGTCCTCGCGAAGATGAACCCCGTCAACGCCTACCTGCGCCCGCACTTCGAGAAGGTGTTCAGCGAGTTCGTCGACCGCGGCTTCGTCCGCTTCGTCGACGGCGGCGCCCCCGAGGGCGCGTACCTGACCGGCCACGAGGGCGTCGACTCCATCCACGTCACCGGCAGCGACCGCACCCACGACGCCATCGTGTGGGGCTCGGACGAGCGGGCCGAGCAGCGCAAGCAGGACGACACCCCGCTCAATGACAAGCCGTTCACCAGCGAGCTGGGCGGCGTCAGCCCCTGCATCGTGACGCCGGGCCCGTGGAGCGACGCCGACTTCCGCTTCCAGGCCGAGCACATCGTCACCAGCAAGCTGAACAACTCCGGCCACAACTGCGTCGCCACGCAGATCCTCGTGGTGCCCCGCGAGTGGGACGGCACGGAGAAGCTGCTCGCCGAGGTCCGCAAGGTCCTGCGCGAACTGCCTCCGCGCGCCGACTACTACCCGGGCGCCGCCGCCCGCGTCGGCAAGGTCACCGCCGCCCACCCACAGGCCGAGACGCTCGGCATCGACGACTCCTGCCGCGTCCTGGTCCCGGAGATCGAGGGCCTCGACGACGTGATGCTGACCGACGAGGTGTTCGCCAGCGCCCTCGGTGTCGTCCGGCTTCCGGGCGAGGACGCACCCCAATTCCTGCGCGCCGCAACGACGTTCGCCAACGACAGGCTGCCGGGCACGCTCGGCGCCACCCTGCTGGTCCACCCCCGTACCGAACGCGCGCACCGCGCCGCCGTGGACGAGGCCGTCGCCGCGCTGCGCTACGGCACGCTCGGCGTCAACT
Source organism: Streptomyces sp. NPDC055400 (assembly GCF_053644375.1). Taxonomy (NCBI): domain Bacteria; kingdom Bacillati; phylum Actinomycetota; class Actinomycetes; order Kitasatosporales; family Streptomycetaceae; genus Streptomyces; species Streptomyces sp. NPDC055400. The sequence continues at coordinate 398,099 of NZ_JBSHLM010000009.1, forward strand.
GCTGGTCGGCGTTCGGCTTCCTGCTCGGATATACGCCCTGGGGCGCCTTCCCCGGCCACACCCGCCAGGAGATCGGCAGCGGTATCGGCTTCGTGCACAACGCGTTCATGCTGGAGGACGTGGAGAAGACCGTGCTGCGGGCGCCGTTCGCGCCGTCGCCGCGCGGCCTGTTCACCGGCTCGCCGTCGCTGTCGCCGCGCCCGCCGTACTACGTCACCAACCGCACCGGACGCACCACGATGGAACGCCTCACGGCCTACACCACCGCCCCGAAGGCAACCAGGCTGCCGGGCATCTTCGCGTCGGCCCTGCGCGGCTGAGTGCACTGACCGTACGGGCCAGGAGCGAGTGCGCTGACCGTACGGGTCAGGAGCGAGTGCGCTGACCGTACGGGTCAGGAGCTGAGGATCCTGGCCTTCTCGGCGGCGAACTCCTCGTCGGTCAGCACGCCTTGGGCCTTGAGGTCGGCGAGCTGGGTGAGCTGGGAGACGCGGTCCGCGGCAGCCGGGGGCGGCGCGGGCGGCTGCTGCTGCGGCGCGGGCTGCTCCGCCCACGCCTGCTGCTGGGCCTGCGCCTCCGCCTGCCGCTGCATGTCGCGCTGCCCCATGCGGCGGTCCACACGGTTGGAGACGGCGGAGGCGGTACCGGAGATCACCGCGGTGCGCGCGATCGTGCCCAGAAGGCCCGGTCGTCCGAATCGCTGAGGCATACCGATCTTCCCCTTCGTTCCGAATCGTTCGGTGTCACTCGGAGTCGAGCGCGGCGATCGCTTCGACGACGGCGCCCCGCGGAATGCGTTCGAGATACAGCAGTTCGCCCCGGGACTCCCGCACCGCCGTCGCCATGCGGGCGGCCCAGGTGTTCTCCCAGGCCACGATCATGGCCGACGACTCCGCAGGGAGGTCGTCCGCGACGGTCTGCAGGTCCTCGTCACTGAGCAGGTCGAACTGGGCATCGGCGACCTGCTGGAACCCCTCCGCCACTTCCTCGTCCGCCAGCTCGACGACATCGACGGATCCGTCCGCGGCCTTCCTGACGAAGGTCAGGTCGAGGATGCGTACGGTTCCGTTCTGCTGCAGTTCCCGCAGGGCGGGGGCGACGTCACCATTGAACTGGTTGCCTTCGAAGGCGATCACGGCGACGTCGACCGGTCCGACGGTGTCGGCATTCAGGCCACTGGGCACGAGCGTGTCACCTTCCCTGAAGTGCATTACGGACATAACGGAGCATAAAGGGGCGACCCTGTACGGCGCGAGCCGCGCAGAGAGGCCAGCCCCATGGATGCGGTGACCGACGCCGCGTGGTCACCAGGCCTCCGTCTCGGGTGACTCGGGCAGCTGGGTCGTGACGTGCCGTTCCCGGGCCCGCAGTCGCAGGGCGAGCAGCGGGAAGACCAGGACCGAGATCATCGCCGCGCCGACCAGGGCCGCAGCCTCGCTCTTCTTCACGACGCCCTCGTCCAGGCCGATCGCCGTGATCGCCACGACGAGCGGGAGGCAGGTGGAGGAGTAGACCGTGAGCGCCCGGCGGCTGAGGGGCAACAGATCCCGTGGCGCCAGCACGTACGTCGGCAGTCCCCGTACGACCACGAAGAGGACGAGGAAGACGGGCAGCAGCACCAGAGCGCGCCCGCCGTCGAGCAGCGACGCCAGGTCGAACTCGATTCCGGTGACGATGAAGAAGAGCGGGACGAGGAAGCCAAAACCCACCGCCTCCACCCGGGTCAGAATCTCCTCGCTGCTCTCCGGCACCGAGCCCTGGAGCACGAGCCGGGTGAGCAGTCCGGCGGCGAAGGCGCCGAGGAGCACGTCCAGGCCGAGCTCCCGCGACAGCGCCAGCATCGCGACCAGCAGGAGCATCACGAAACGCACCGCGAACTGCGCGCTCGTGTGCAGAGTGCTGCGGATGACCTGGCTGAACCACGACCGGCGCGGGCGCAGGGCCAGGAACACGGCGGCGGCGGTGACGGCGGCGAAGAGGGCGAGGACCGCCGTGGCCGCCCCTGGCTTGCGGCCGCTGAGCAGCACCGCCATGGCGATGATGGGCCCGAACTCGCCGACCGCGCCGAACGCCATCATCACCGTGCCGAACCGGCCCTCCAGATCCCCGCTGTCCCGCAGGATGGGCAGCACCGTGCCCAGCGCCGTACTGGTCAGCGCGGTGCCGATGACGACGGCGCGCGCCCAGTCCAGGCCCGTCACGGCCAGTGCCACGCCCAGCCCCAGAGCCAGGGAGGTCACCCAGGCCCAGACGGAACGGCGCAGCGTGTCTCCCCGGACGGCGGCGAACTGGATCTCGTACCCGGCCAGAAAGATGAGCATCGACAGGCCGAGGTCCGAGAGGACGTTGACGACCTCTCCTCCGTGCGCCCAGTCGAGCACGTCGGGACCGATGAGGATCCCCATCACGATTTCGAAGATGACCACGGGGATCCGGACCCATCGGCCGACGCCGTGCGCCAGCAGCGGCGCCAGAACGGCGGCCGCCATGATGAGGATGAGCGTTCCCGCCTGTCCCACACCGTCCCCCTGTTCCGCACCGGAGCATGCTCTTCCGACCATCGGCGCTCCGGGCGCCCGGCGCATGCGAGGGCGGACCGTGCGGGTGAGGCGGCGGCCAGGGAACCGAGGTGGCGGTCCGAGCCCGCGACAGCCCGTAGGACCAGGCCGTTGTGGACCGGCTTCCCGCGAGCGAAGACCGCCGGACGGCCGCGAGGGTTACGGCGGCCCCGGAGGTGCCCGACTTGCCGCGGACCGCTACGTGTTCTCCTCCAGCCGGTTCAGCCGAGACGTGTTGAGCCTGGCCGCCTGGCGCGTCAGATGGTCGCGCTCGGCGAGGTTGGGTGCCTTGTCGGCCGCCTCCGCGTACAGCTGTGCCGCCGTCGCCAGGTCGCCGGCACGCTCGTGCAGATACGCCGCCACCGCGGTGTGGCGGGGCAGCGAGTCGGTCAGCTCCGCGAGCGCCGCCAGGCCGGCGCGTGGTCCGTCGGCCTCGCCGACGGCCACTGCGCGGTTGAGCCGGACGACCGGGCTGCCGGTCAGTCGCGTGAGCTCGTCGTACCACTCCACGATCTGCACCCAGTCGGTCTCCTCGGCGGTGGGCGCGTCGGCGTGGAGTGCCGCGATGGCGGCCTGGGCCTGGAACTCGCCCAGGCGGTCGCGGGCGAGGGCCGCCTGGAGGATCTCTACACCCTCGGCGATCGACTCGGTGTCCCACCGGCCGCGGTCCTGCTCGGCGAGCGGCACCAGGCTGCCGTCGGGCGCGGTGCGGGCGGCTCGGCGGGCGTGATGGAGAAGCATGAGGGCCAGCAGCCCTCTCACCTCAGGGTGGTCGATCGCGGCCGCGAGCTGCCGGGTGAGGCGGATGGCCTCGGCGGCGAGGTCTATGTCGCCGGAGTACCCCTCGTTGAAGACCAGGTAGAGGACGCGCAGCACGGTGGCGACGTCGCCCTGCCGGTCGAACCGCACGTCGGCGACGGTGCGCTTGGCCCGGCTGATGCGCTGCGCCATGGTCGCCTCGGGCACCAGGTAGGCCTGGGCGATCTGGCGGGTGGTGAGCCCGCCGACGGCGCGCAGGGTGAGCGCGACCGCGGAGGACGGCGTCAGCGACGGGTGGGCGCACAGGAAGTAGAGCTGGAGCGTGTCGTCCGCCGCGGGTGCGGGTCCGGGTGCCGGTTCGTCGTCGACGAGGTCCTCACGCCGCCGCCGGGCGACGTCCGACCGGGTGGCGTCGAGGAACTTGCGCCAGGCCACGGTGACCAGCCAGCCCTTGGCATCCCGCGGAGGGTCGGCCGGCCAGACCCGGACCGCCTCGACCAGCGCGTCCTGCACGGCATCCTCGGCCGCCGCGAAGTCGGCTCCGCGGCGGACGAGGACGGCGAGCACGCCCGGCGTGAGGCTCCGGATCAGGGCCTCGTTCATCGGTGAGGTCACTCCGTGATGCAACCGGCATGCGCGCCCAGGAACGGCCGCACCTCGAGCCACTCGTGGATCGGCTTCCCGCCCGCCCCGGGCTCGGCCGACAGCTCCCCGGCCAGCTCGATGGCGCGCTCGTAGCTGTCGACGTCGATCACCATCCAGCCGGCGATGAGGTCCTTGGTCTCGGCGAACGGCCCGTCGGTGACCGGCGGGCGGCCCTCACCGTCGTACCGGACCCACGTCCCTTCGGGGGCGAGCGCCTGACTGTCGACGAACTCGCCGGTCTCCTCGAGCCGGGCCGCGAAGTCGCGCATGTACTGCACGTGCGCCGAGATCTCCTCGGGCGTCCACTGCGCCATGGGGACGTCGTTGACCGAAGCCGGAGCGCCCCGGTAGTGCTTCAGCAGCAGGTACTTGGCCATCGTGTTCTCCTCGGTGCCGGTGCGACCCATTGTGGTCGCTTTCACCTCAGGGACGGAGCCGACCACGGGTTCTCGACATCGCCGTGCACATCTTTTTCGGGCCTCGTGTCGGGCCTCGTGGATGAGGCTGGTGAACGACGTCGCCGGTGCCCGCAGGGCCGATCGCACGCGGTCGGGGTCAGTTGTGCCGCAGGGCGGCGAGGGTGCTGTTCAGGTCGGTGCGGTCCGTGCGGTTGTAGGGGAGTTTTCCGAGCAGCTTGGCCATGGCGCAGCTGTTGCTGAGGGCGGAGTAGACGAGGCCGGCGGCGATGCCTGCGGAGAGCAGCTGGAAGGCGGGATGGATCACCAGTCCGAGGAGGAGTCCGAGCAGGACGACGGAACCCGCGGTCAGGCGGACCTGGCGGTCCATGGCCCACTTGGGTGCTGCCGCGGTGCCGGCGGGGCGGTGCAGGTCTCCTCCCGCAGCGGCCCAGGCCGCGGTTCCGCCTTCGAGGCCGGCGGCGGGGATGCCGTGTCGGGCCAGGGTGGCAGTCGCGTTCTGCGAGCGGTTACCTGAAGCGCAGACCACGAGCAGGTCCCTGACGTCGGCCGCCTCACGGAGGGCGGGCATCGCGTGCTCGAGGTCGTCGAGAGGGATGTTGTGGGCGCCGGGCAGGTGTCCGTCGGCGTATTCGCCGGGGGTGCGCACGTCGATGACGATCAGGGTGTGCAGGCGTTCACGGACGGCGCTGGTGGTGAGAGTCGTGTTCATGGGTTTCTGTCCTTCTGTTGTGGTGGGGCCGGGTCAGATGATGCTGTCGAGGAGCATGAAGGCGGCCACGGCCAGCAGGACGTAGGCGAAGACGTGCTGCAGACGGTTGCCGGAGATCTTCGCGGCGAGGCGTTTGCCGTCCCAGGCGCCGAGGACCGCGGCTGCGGTGAAGGGGGCGATGACGGCCCAGTCGAGGGCGTCGGCGGTGCCGGTTCGGGTGGCCAGTGCGGCGAGCGAGTTGATGACGATGACCAGGAGGCTGGTGCCGACGGCGGCCTTCATCCGCAGGCCGAGGACGCCGACGAGGGCGGGTACGGCGAGGAATCCCCCGCCGACGCCGAGCACGCCGGTGACGGCGCCGAGCCCGGCTCCGGACCCTGCGGCTCTGTGCGGCCGCACCGGTCCGTCCTGTACGGGACGGCCCGGACCGAGCATCCGCCAGGCGGCGAGCGCGGCGATCACCGAGAAGGCGATGGTCAGTACGGCGGCGGGGATGTGGCCCGCCGCGAGGCCGCCGAGCATGGCGGGGCCGATGCCCGCAGCGGCGAACAGCAGTCCGGACCGCCAGCGAACGTTGCCGTCCCGGGCGTGGCCGACCAGCGAGCTGATCGATGTCACGGTGACGATGATCAGGCTCGCGGTGGTGGCGGCGACGGGGGTGAAGCCGAGCAGGTAGATCAGTGCGGGCACGGCCAGAACGCTGCCGCCCCCGCCGAGCCCGCCCAGCGCCAGGCCGACCGCCGCGCCTGCCACCAGGGCAAGGATGAGCACGCTCATATGACGGTTCCCCCGGCGCCTTCGGCGTCCTGGACGGGCAGTCCTCGGCGGGCGCATGCCTGCATGCCGCCGAGGGCGTCGACCGCGTACGAACCCTCTTCGCGCAGCAGGCCGGCAACATGCCGGGACCGCCGCCCGGAGCGGCAGATGGGACCTGTACCGGGGCCGGAGCCGGGAGCGGGACCGGGACGGAAAGTGGGCATGACGGGGCTGGGACTCCTCTCGGTGTCGATCAGGGGGCTCAGGCAGCGGAGCGGATGGTCAGACCGGCCTCTGCCGCCCGGTCGAAACCGTCGTCGACGGCGACGACGTCCCGCCCGGCCGCGTCCAGCAGCGATGCCGCGATCCCGGCCCGCATGCCGCCCGCACAGTGCACCCACACCTGCCCGGCAGGCACTTCGTCGACCCGCTGGTGCAGTGCGTGTACGGGGATGTGGACCGATCCCTCGACGTACCCGCCGGCCCGCTCGGAGTCGCGGCGCACATCGAGGACCACCGGCGGCACCTCTGCCCGGGAGAGCTCGGCGGCCAGGTCGGCGAAGGTGGCCCGGCGGAACGAGGCAGGAACCAGGCCGGGGCGCAGCCAGTCGGACGGGCTGCCGGTGGCGGCGGCCGCGGGGTGGTCGATCCCGACGCGGACCAGTTCGCGCTGAGCGTCGGCGAGCTGCTGGGGCGTTTCGGCGAGCAGGGTGACGGGCTTGCCCCAAGGGATCATCCACGCGAGGTAGGTGGCGATCTTGCCGTCGGCCTCGAAGTTGAACGAGCCCGCGACATGGCCCTGGGCGAACGCGACGCGGTTGCGCAGGTCCACCACCCACTCACCCGCTGCGAGCCGCACGCTGATCTCCTCGGCGTCCGCGCGCCGGGGGACAGTCAGGTCGACGGGGTCCGGGCCGGCGGAGTTGGCCGGGCCCATGTGCGCGTAATAGGCGGGGACATCCTCCAGACCGGCCAGCAGACCGGCGACGAACGAGTCGACGTCCTGGACCAGGGCGGCGTTCACGGCCTTCTCGCGGCCGATGGTGCTCGCCTCACCCCCGGCCTGTCCGGAGGAACAGAAGCTGCCGAAACCGTGGGTCGGCAGGATCGAGGTGTCATCGGGCAGCTCGGCGGCGAGGCGGTGCGCGGAGGCGTGCTGGGCGCGGGCCAGGTTCGCCGTGAGGCGCGGTTCGACCAGGTCGGGGCGGCCCACGGTGCCCATCAGCAGGGAACCGCCGGTGAAGGCGGCGACCGCCGTACCGGCTTCCTCCAGGACGTATGCGGTGTGGTGCGGGGTGTGACCGGGGGTCGCCATGGCCCGCACGGACAGTTCCTGGTCGATCTCGATCACGTCGCCGTCGTGGACGGGGACGCGGGCGAAGGAGACCTGCGCGGCGGCCGGCACCAGGTAGGCGGCGCCGGTGACCCTGGCCAGTGCCAGGCCGCCCGTCACGTAGTCGTTGTGGATGTGCGTCTCCATCACGTGCGTGATGCGCACGCCGCGGCGCGCGGCCGCCGCGATCACCTGGTCGATGTCACGCGGCGGGTCCACTGCCACGGCGGCCCGGGCACCCCCGGCCAGGTAGTGCCGGTTGCCCAGACCCTCGGTCTCGATGGTGTCGACGAAGAACACGTGCGGCTCACTTCCTCATGGATACCCCCCCGGGTATTAATTCACCGTAGCAGATTACCCCCGGGGGTATACTCGGAGGAGATTCGCCCCGTTCATCCGGACTCGGGGGTACAGACACCGTGACCGGCCGCGAACGAGGCAGCGGGCAGACTGGACCACGCGCTCGTCCACCTCACCAAGGAGCCCAACGGATGACCCCGACCGTGCCGAACCCGGCCGCCAACACTGCGGCCACCACCGCCGACGACGAAGCTTCCGCCCGCGCAGTGCTCAACCGCCTGCGGCGCGCTCAGGGGCAGCTGGCAGGAGTCATCACGATGGTCGAAGAAGGCCGCGACTGCCGGGACGTCGTCACGCAACTCGCGGCCGTCAGCCGCGCGCTGGACCGCGCCGGCTTCAAAATCATCGCGAGCCGCATGCGCGAGTGCCTGACGGCCACCGAGGACGGCGGCACCCCCGCCATGAACGAGGCAGAGCTCGAAAAGCTCTTCCTCACGCTGGCCTGACTCACCTCCCGCCCGGGGGCGGGAGACCCTCGATGCGGCAGTGCTCGATCCGTAGAGTGCGGGGATGCCTGCGCACCGAGCGGTCTCCCGCGCCGTTGCTCTGCTGAACCTGACCGGCATCTGCCGTTCGCCGATCCACGCCGTCCGCTGGGAACGCATCGAACCCTGGTCCGCGGCCCGGGTCTGCCTCGGCAGCGGTACCGACGCCCGCACCCTGGTCGTCAAGTGGATCGAGGACGGCCCCGGCCAGGCGCCCACTGCCCACCGGCGGCTGCGGACCGAGCTGGCCGCGCTGCAGTTCCTCGGCGACGACATCGGGACCGGCCTCGCGCCGCACGTCATCGCCGCCGACCCGGCCTCAGGGCTTCTCGTGCTGGAAGACCTCGCTCCCCGCGTGGCCCTGGACCGGCTGATCCGACGCGACGGTGCGGCACCCCACAGCGAACGCCTGGCGGCCTTCGCCCGTGCCCGAGGCGAGCTGGGCGCAGCCACCGCCGGGCAGGGCGACACTTACTACTCTCGTCTCGCCAGGCTGGGCCCCATTGATCCCGCGGCAGACCGGATGGGCCGACACGCCTCGCACCGGGACGCCGGAATTGCACATGCCGTAGCGCTGGGGGCACCCCTGGAAGGGCGATCCGCACGCGAACTCGCCGCCACGCTAGACGAGTTGCGTGACCCGGGGCCGTTCCTCGCCCTGAGCAACGGGGATGCCGAAGCCAACAACATCCTCCTTCACGCCGGCGGCACGCCCGACGCCCGCCTCATCGACTTCGAATTCGCCGGCTACGCACACGCGCTGACCGACGCCGTGTGCCTCTATGTCCCGGGCCCCGCCTGGATGATCGTGGGCGACCCACAGCGAACGGGGCTGGCCGGCTACTACCGCAGCGCCCTGGCTCGCGCCATCCCCGAAGCAGAGGACGACCGGCGCTACGGGTTCGGCCTCGCCGCGGCCTCCATGTCCTGGGCCCTGATCCGTATGCAGCGCTTCGCCGTGCCCGACGCCCGCCCGCCGGGCCACGACAGCCGCCTCCAGCTCATCGCCACACTCGAAGCCGCCGCCCACACCGCCGACACCCACAACGCCCTGCCCCACCTGTCCGCCTGGATCCACCGCATCTCGACCCTGCTGCGCCACCGCTGGCCCGACGCAGACCAGGACTACGCCGACGCGGCGACGTTCCCGCCCTACCGGGCACGGACCTGACCAGGCATGTGCTCGGTGGCGGCGGCCCCTGTCGCTCTCTGCCCCACGGTCGTCGAACGACTGCTGCGGCGCGTCGGCCACGCCGTCCCCCGTGCCGGGCGGGGCAGGCGGAACTACTGTCTACGCCATGGACGGTGATCGCCGAGCATGGCGTAAGTGCTCCCTCGCCGGCGCGGTATTCGCCGTGTGTATGGCCGGCACCACCCTGCCGACCCCGCTCTACGGGCTCTACCAGGACAAGTTCGGGTTCTCCGAGCTGACGGTGACCGTCGTTTATGCCGTGTATGCCTTCGGGGTCATCGGTGTGCTGTTGCTGGCGGGCAACGCGTCGGACGCTCTGGGCAGGCGGCCGGTGCTGTTGTGGGGGCTGGGGTTCGCGGCGGCCAGCGCCGTCTGCTTCCTGGGTGCCACCGGGCTGGGCTGGCTGTATGCGGGGCGGCTGCTCTCCGGGTTTGCCGCCGGGCTGTTCACCGGGGCCGCCACCGTGTACGTCATCGAGCTGGCGCCGCTCGGCGGTGGCTCCCGCGCCACGTTCGTGGCGACCGCCGCCAACATGGGCGGGCTCGGGTGCGGTCCGCTGCTCGCCGGTCTGCTCGCCCAGTACGCCGACTGGCCGCTGTACCTGCCCTTCGCCGTGCACCTCGCCCTGGTGGCCGCCTCGGCCGCCGTCCTGCTGTGGCTGCCGGAGACCGTGGCCGAGCGGCGGCCGCTGAGCACCGTGCGGCCGCAGCGGCCGAGCCTGCCCCCGCAGGTGCGGCCGGTGTTCGGACCCGCCGCGATCGCCTCGTTCGTCGGGTTCGCGTTGTTCGGCGTGTTCACCTCGGTCAGTCCGGCGTTCCTCGCCGAGTCCCTCGACGTGGACAACCACGCCGTGAGCGGCCTGGTCGTCGCACTGGCTTTCTTCGCCTCGACCGCGGGCCAGCTCGCGGTGACCCGGGTCGGGACGGAGCGATCACTGCCGCTGGGCTGTGCCGGGCTCCTCGCCGGACTCGCCCTGCTCGCCGGCGCGCTGCGCTGGGACCTGCTGGTCCTGGTCATGCTGAGCGCGCTCGTCGGCGGCACGGGGCAGGGACTGGCGTTTCGCGCGGCGCTCGGCGCCGTGGCCGAGGCGTCTCCCCCGGACCATCGCGCGTCAGTGGTCTCCACGCTGTTCGTGGTGGCGTACGCGGGCATCTCCGTACCGGTCATCGGTGTCGGAGTCCTGACGGGCCCGATCGGCCTGGAAGGTGCCGGGCTGGTGTTCATCGCGGTCATGGCGGTGCTGGTGTCGACCGCGGGTGTCTATCTCGTCCGGCGGCTACGTCGTACGACACCTGAGCACGCACGCCCCGGCCCGTAGAGTCGGCGGCACCGCGTGATCGCGTAACTGCCGCAACGAAGCCCGGCCCACGTCGTTGACCAACCCATGAAGATCACCATCGCGCGGCGGAAGCTGCGTCCCATGGCCGCAACCGTCGCCGTCCTGGCGCTGGGACTCACGGGCGCCGGAAGCTCGCCGGCCGCCGGCTCCGCCGCCGCTGACTGCCCAACGGCGGAACTCTTCGCCACCAGCAACACCGGGGTCATCACGGACCCGGACGACCCCAGGCTCCACACCCGTCTCACACACTTCGACCACGAAGTACGCGGGATCATCCGCGCCAACGGGGCCACGCCCGTCGCCTCGAAGCTCCTGGAGGGAGTCTTCTGGTCCGGCGACCGCAAGCGGGCCACCTATGAGCGCTCACGCGAGTTCGACATCAACAGGGTCGGCCGTGACGGGCTCCACCACATCGCCGGCGTCATCGCCAAGACGTACCACCAGGAGTCCGTGCTCACCTTCCGCTGTCTGCCGTCCACCTCGCCGGAGACCGACGCACTCGAAATCGAGGCGGCCGGCGTCAGCGCGAGCCGGCTGCATGACGAGCTGGTCGCGGATCCGGTGGCCCGCGACAGACTCGGCGGCGGCTCGGTCACCGTCGACGGCAGGCTCATCCTCATCACCCCGCTCGCCGACCTGCCACTGGCCCGGGAGTTCACGGCCAAGCTGGGTGTCGACTGGCAGACGGCCCAAGTGCACTACGGTGACCGGGAGTTCGTGAGCTGAATCAGGATTCCACCGACACCCTAGGGCCTTTCGTTCTGCCCGGGGTGTCCGGCCGGATCGGGCATCGTCGGCCGGACCCCACCATGACCGCTGAGCGCGTAGGCCATCTGGTGCTGCGCCTCCTGGGCCACCAGGCGGGCCTCCGCCACGACGTCACCGCGTTCGCGTACCAGGCTCTCGTAGACCGGCAGATGGTCGTTTCCGGTTGAGCTGAGATTCACAGGGCTGGTCCTTCTCGGTATCTGTCGTACTCATGGTCCGTTCGGCTCCCGAAATGCTCGACGCCGAACGAGGCGGGGCCGACAGTTCACTCGGAGCCGGCCGGAAATGCGAGATTGATCGCGTTCACACGCGGTTGAGCCGCGCGGCGATCCCGTGCCCGACCAGCAGGTAAATCACCGCCGGCAGACCGTAATTGAGGAGAACGCGAAGGCCTTCTGTGTCCATGGTGAAAACATCCTGTGACCACCAGGCCAGCCAGTCGGCCGTTCCGTGCACGAACTCGACGAAGACGTTGTCCTGGTTGGCCTCAAGCAGGTAGAGCAGAATCCACAGCCCCAGGAACACCGCGGCAATGTCAGCGATGGTGTGGATGACCAGCCCCGCCCGTCGAGCACCGCCCTCGCGCCGCTCAGGTCGCCGCGGAGGCTGTGGGGGCTGCGGGGACTGCGGGGGCTGCTGGTACTGGTCGTAGGGGTGGTGTCCGGCCATCGGGTCGGTATTGCTCACGGGAATCCAATCTGACGCGTCACTGTGCAGGCCGAGGCAGGAGCGAACATCGCCTCTCGTCCCCTCAGGCAATCGCCTGCCGCACCACACATACAAAGCGTCGCACGGGCCCGTACAACTCTGCGTCACGCAACCACCGTCGCGTTACACCGCCATCGGAATATCCCAAATATGGCCAGGTAATCGGCAACTTGCCTAAATGCCCGAGCGCGGGATCCATTTCGCCGTCGAACTCCTCACATCATTGTGCCCATTGCGTGCGCTCTTCGTGATGCCTTTATGTGAATGGCTCACTTACCGTTCATGACGCGGCGGACGGTGAGTGCCCGCATCCCCGGAGGTGCGGCGTGACGCAGATTCCGTCCATCGGCATCGTGCCGAATGCGGCGAGTTGGGGCTCTCACGTCGGCGTCCGGAGCGTGACTCGGAGCTGCGGCATGTGACGTAGTGCACCTGGATGTCTTGACTGCGGAGGTGGCATGATCCGGGAGCGTGACGCCCCGCAACCCGACAGTTCGCCCATTCCGGGCGACGGAAGGACATGCGCATGTTCCGTAAGGTGCTCGTCGCCAACCGCGGAGAGATCGCGATCCGGGCGTTCCGCGCCGGCTTTGAGCTAGGGGCTCGAACCGTCGCGGTGTTCCCTCATGAGGATCGCAACTCACTGCACCGGATGAAGGCGGACGAAGCCTACGAGATCGGCGAGGCCGGGCACCCCGTACGGGCCTATCTCTCCGTCGAGGAGATCATCCGTGCGGCGCGCAGGGCGGGCGCCGACGCCATTTATCCCGGGTACGGCTTCCTGTCCGAGAACCCCGAGCTGGCGCTCGCGTGCGAGCGTTCCGGCATCACGTTCGTCGGACCGAGCGCCGAGACGCTCGAACTGACGGGGAACAAGGCGCGCGCCGTGGCCGCGGCCCGCGCGGCCGGCGTCCCGGTCCTCGGTTCCTCGCAGCCCTCGACCGACGTCGACGAGCTGGTCCGGGCGGCCGACGATCTCGGATTCCCGGTCTTCGTCAAGGCCGTGGCCGGTGGCGGCGGGCGCGGCATGCGGCGCGTGGAGGACCCGGCGACGCTGCGCGAGTCGATCGAGGCCGCGGCCCGCGAGGCCGAGTCGGCGTTCGGCGACCCGACCGTCTTCCTGGAGAAGGCCGTCGTCGAGCCCCGGCACATCGAGGTGCAGATCCTCGCAGACGGCGAGGGCCGCGTCATCCATCTCTTCGAGCGCGACTGCTCCTTGCAGCGCCGCCACCAGAAGGTGATCGAGCTGGCGCCCGCGCCGAACCTCGATCCCGAGGTGCGCGAGCGGATCTGCGCCGACGCCGTGAAGTTCGCCCGGCAGATCGGCTACCGCAACGCGGGCACCGTGGAATTCCTCCTCGACCCCGCCGGACAGCACGTCTTCATCGAGATGAACCCGCGGATCCAGGTCGAGCACACGGTGACCGAGGAGGTCACCGACGTGGACCTCGTCCAGGCGCAGCTGCGGATCGCCGCCGGTGAGACGCTGGACGACCTCGGCCTGTCCCAGGACACCGTCCGCCTCCACGGCGCCGCACTGCAGTGCCGGATCACCACCGAGGACCCGGCCAACGGCTTCCGCCCCGACACCGGCAAGATCAGCGCCTACCGTTCCCCGGGCGGCTCCGGCATCCGGCTGGACGGCGGCACCACCCATGCCGGTACGGAGATCAGCGCCCACTTCGACTCGATGCTGGTCAAACTGACCTGCCGGGGACGGGACTTCGAGACCGCGGTCGGCCGGGCCCGGCGTGCCGTGGCCGAGTTCCGTATCCGCGGTGTGTCGACGAACATTCCCTTCCTCCAGGCCGTTCTCGACGATCCCGACTTCGCCGCCGGACGCGTCACCACGTCGTTCATCGAGAAGCGGCCGCATCTGCTGACGGCGCGTCACTCGGCCGACCGCGGCTCGAAGTTGCTCACCTACCTCGCCGACGTCACGGTCAACAAGCCGCACGGCGAGCGGCCCCCGCTGATCGACGCCACCACCAAGCTGCCGCGGCTGCCCGAAGGCGAACCGCCCGCCGGCTCCCGGCAGAAGCTGACCGAGCTCGGCCCCGAGGGCTTCGCCCGGTGGCTGCGCGCCTCCCCCACGATCGGCGTCACCGACACCACGTTCCGCGACGCGCATCAGTCGCTGCTCGCCACCCGTGTCCGTACCAAGGACCTCCTCGCCGCGGCGCCGGCCGTGGCACGGACGGTGCCCCAGCTCCTTTCGCTGGAGTGCTGGGGCGGCGCGACCTACGACGTCGCGCTGCGCTTCCTCGCCGAGGACCCGTGGGACCGGCTCGCCGAACTGCGCGCGGCGGTGCCCAACATCTGCCTGCAGATGCTGCTGCGCGGCCGTAACACGGTCGGCTACACGCCGTACCCCACGGAGGTGACCCACGCCTTCGTGGAAGAGGCCGCCGCGACCGGTATCGACATCTTCCGTATCTTCGACGCCCTGAACGACGTGGGTCAGATGCGGCCCGCGATCGACGCGGTGCGGGAGACCGGCTCGGCGGTCGCGGAGGTCGCCCTGTGCTACACCTCCGATCTGTCCGACCCGTCGGAGAAGCTCTACACGCTCGACTACTACCTGCGTCTCGCGGAGCAGATCGTGGACGCGGGCGCCCATGTGCTCGCGGTCAAGGACATGGCGGGGCTGCTGCGCGCGCCCGCAGCGGCGAAGCTGGTCTCGGCGCTGCGCAGGGAGTTCGATCTGCCCGTACACATCCACACGCACGACACCGCGGGCGGTCAGCTGGCCACCTATCTCGCGGCGATCCAGGCCGGCGCCGACGCGGTGGACGGGGCGGTGGCCTCGATGGCGGGCACCACCTCGCAGCCGTCCCTTTCGGCGATCGTCGCCGCCACCCATCACTCGGAACGGCCGACCGGCCTCGATCTGCAGGCCGTGTGCGATCTGGAGCCGTACTGGGAGAGCGTGCGCAAGATCTACGCGCCGTTCGAAGCGGGCCTGTCCTCGCCGACCGGCCGCGTCTACCACCACGAGATCCCGGGCGGCCAGCTCTCCAATCTCCGGACGCAGGCCATCGCTCTCGGGCTCGGCGACCGCTTCGAGGACATCGAGGCGATGTACGCCGCCGCCGACCGGATCCTCGGCCATCTCGTGAAGGTCACCCCCTCGTCCAAGGTGGTCGGCGACCTTGCACTGCACCTCGTGGGGGCCGGGGTGTCACCCCAGGACTTCGAGGCCGAGCCGGACTCGTTCGACCTCCCGGCCTCGGTCATCGGATTCCTGCACGGCGAGCTGGGCATGCCGCCCGGCGGGTGGCCGGAGCCGTTCCGCACCAAGGCGCTGCAGGGCCGCGCCGGACCCGAGCCGATGCGTGAACTGTCCGTTGAGGAGCGCGCCGGTCTCGCGAAGGACCGGCGGTCGACGCTGAACCAACTGCTGTTCCCCGGGCCGACCAAGGACTTCGAGAGCCACCGGCAGGCGTTCGGCGACACCAGCGTGCTGGCCAGCAAGGACTTCTTCTACGGCATCAGCCCCGGGCGCGAGTACTCCGTGGACCTGGAACCCGGCGTCCGGCTGCTCATCGAGCTGGAGGCCATCGGCGAGGCGGACGAGCGCGGGGTACGCACCGTGATGGCCACTCTGAACGGTCAACTGCGGCCGATCCAGGTACGGGACCACTCCGTGGCGTCCGATGTCCCGGTGACCGAGAAGGCGGACAAGTCCAACTCGAACCACGTCGCGGCGCCGTTCGCGGGTGTGGTCACGCTGGCGGTGGCCGAGGGCGACACGGTGGAAGCCGGCGCGACGGTGGCCACGATCGAGGCGATGAAGATGGAGGCCTCCATCACCGCCCCGAAGGGTGGCACGGTGTCCCGGCTCGCCATCAACGCGATCCAGCAGGTGGAGGGCGGCGACCTGCTGGTCGAACTCGCCTGACGCGTGACGCCCGACGCCTGATCCCTGACCTGTGCGTCGCTGAGGAATGCCGGGCGAATCCACCCCCTGTGTCTCTCACGTCGCAGGCCCCGGGCCGGCCGCACTTCGGCTGGCCCGGGGCTTACGCGTCCGTGGGGCGGGCGATGCGCATCACCGAGCGCGGGCCGTCTAGGACATCATCTGACCTACATGGGTCATAGCGTGGTTGTTGTCCGACGGAGCAGAAACATGTGGAGGCGTAACCATGGCTGTCAACGAGCTGGACACCCAGGACCAGGCAGAGGCCCCGGACGTCACCGGCGAGCGTGCCGAGTGGCTGGAGTCGCTGGACAAGCAGCGGAACTTCCTGCGCTTCACCGCCCGTGACCTCACCGACGAGCAGGCCGGGACGCGGACCACCGCGAGCGCGCTGTGCGTGGGCGGTCTCATCAAGCACGTCACCGAGGTCGAGCGGACCTGGGTGGACTTCATCCTCAACGGCCCTTCCAGCACGGTCGACTTCACGGCCATGACCGAGGCCGACTGGGCCCGTCGGGAGGAAGGGTTCCGGATGCTGCCCGGTGAGACCCTTGACGGTGTGCTGGCGGCCTACGAGGAGGAGGCCCGCCGGACCGATGACGTGGTCGCCACCCTGCCCGACCTGGATGTCACGTGGCCGCTGCCGAAGGCCCCGTGGTTCGAGCCGGGCGGACGGTGGTCGGCCCGCCGGGTGCTGATGCACATCGTCGCCGAGACCGCTCAGCACTGCGGGCACGCCGACATCATCCGCGAATCGTTCGACGGGGCCAAGACGATGGGCTGACCGGCTGCGTGCCGGGGCCTGTCTTCACATTCCCGTCGTCCGCCCGGAGGGCGGGCCCCGCGGCGTCTGGTGCGTGCAGCTGCAAGGCGGAGGAGGGCGTCGACGCGATGGGGGTCCCCCAGCTCGACGGCGGGGTCGATCCAGTCGATGTAACAGGAAGCGTCCTGCGAGAGCACCATCCGGTCGGCGTAACCCCGTCGGCACATCTCCACCACCGTCTCGGCCCGGGCCTCGAAGGTGGTCTCGAGGTTGATCCCGAACCGGTCCATCCCGAGCTCCTGGAGCACCCGGATCTCACGGGGGTATGTGCAGGCCGTCGTACGTTCCTTGGAGAGCCCGATCAGCTCCCGAGTGCTGTAACGGCGCCCTACGCATACCGTCCAGTCGGTAGGGGGTCAAGGGATTGCGCACGGGGCCGCCGAAGAGCGGCCCCGGCCTCCGGCCCTGCCTCAGGTTCGCGGCGCTCGGCCTCCCGTCGCGTGGGTCAGCTCCCGTCGGCCACTGAGGACGTTCAGGGCGGCCTGACATGCCATCACGATGCGCACGTTGTCCTCGGCGCCCTTGACCGCGATGCGCACGGTGCGCCCCTCGTACTGCGGCGACAACGGCGACAGATCGCGCAGGTACACGTCGTGGCGGTGGCACTCGTTCACCAGCTGTGCGGCACTCGGTCCGGCGGGCGGCAGCGTCACGGTGAGGAAGTTCGCCACGGATTCCTCCACGACCAGGGCCTCGTCAAGTCCGGCCAGATCACGGGCGAGTCGGCTGCGCAACGACCGGGTGCGAAGCCAGCAGTCGCTGTAGTACTCCGGGTCGCGCAGGGCTGCCACTGCGGCCAGCTGTGCCGGGAGACTGACCGGCCATGGCGGTGTCCATCGTCGTAGCTGCGCCGCAGTGAGCGGCACGGCCACCAGGTACGCGGCGCGCATGCCGGACAGCGCGTACATCTTGGACAGTGAGCTGCAGACCACTACCCGGGGGTCCGTCGCGGCGAGGCCGGCCAGTGACTCGGTCAGGTCGGCGTAGCCCAGGTATGCCTCGTCGATCCACCAGCGCGTTCGGGCCGGCGAGGCGGCGATCAGCGAGCGCAACTCCGCAGCCGGTGCGTGGCGTCCGGTCGGGTTGTTCGGGTTGACCACCACCACGAGGTCGTAGTGACCGGCCCTCACGACTGCGGACAGCCGGTCCGGGTCGATCCGCCAGCCGTCCTCGCGGCGCAACGGGAAGCGGTCCACACGGCATCCGATGACCCTTTCGGTGACATGGGCGTACTCGCCGTAGCCCGGATCCATCAGCAGCACCCTGCTCTCAGGGGTCAGCCAATGGCCGAACGCCCTGAAGATGAGGTCGGATGAACCGGCGCCGACCGCGAGCGACTCCGTCGGCAGCCCTCGCGCCGTGGCGATCTCCGCCAGCAGGCCCTCGGCGCCGGCCGGCGGCGAGGTCCGGGCGGCCCAGGCCGGATCTTCCGCGAGCGCCGCCCGCACACCCGGTGCGGGCGGGAACCAGGCGTCCAACACGTCGGCCGCCACGACCTGTTGGCGTCGGTGCAGCGTACGGAAGTCCGCCCCGATGGCGGTGAACGAGGCTCCGCCGTGTTCACAGCCGTCCGGCCGCGTTGCGAACGGCATGTCGAGCTGCCAGTCCACCACGGAGCCGAGACGCTTCAGCGTGGTGCGACAACGGTCCATCGCGCAGTGCGTCAGATCGCTGACGCTCGCGGTCAGCACCTCGAACGTCAGCGCACCGCTGCGGACGGTGTGTCCGACCGGACGCAGTCCGGCGGACACGTACATGTCGAGCAGGTCGGTGCGCCCCATCGCCACCACCTGCCGGCCACCCCGGGCGGCGATCCAGCGCAGCGCCGCGTACATCAGCAGGAGTGCCGCCGCGGTGGTCCGCCAGCGTGGCTCGACCGTGAGGATGCGCACCTCGAACACGTCGCTCTGGCCCAGAAGCGGCAGTTGGTCGCGCGTCAGGTACTTGTCGAGCGCGTACCGCCCCAACCAGGGCGGGGTCACACTGACAAAGCCGATTCGGGCCGCTCCTCTCGCCGCGACCAGGTAGACGTTCTCACCGTCCAGTCCGTCGCGAAGCTGCCCGCCCGGATCCGGCGCGTGCTGGCCCAGCTCCCGTGCGTACACCCGATGGCGCAGGCCGTAGATCCACTGAAGATCCTCCGGAGTGGCAACGCGCAGCTGCAGGGTATGGCCGCCCATGAGCACCTCTCTCAACTCGGATGGAGGGACTCATGGTGGGGAACAAGGCCCCAGCCGCATCAGAGCCAAGTGACGTGGCCGGCTGAGTACGCGTACTCAGGCGCAGCGGTCCTCCCGCGTGCTGGTCAGTAGCGCTCGGCCGTGCCGAGGTACTGCTCGGCGAAGGCGGCTGCCGCGACCGGCGAGGTGAACAGGCGTCGCAACCGGGCGAGCGTGGTGCCCGTCCGGAACGGCTCCCCCGCAGCCGACCCGTGATAGACGTCGGACAGCCATTGCGAGAACTCCTGGTAGTCCCATACGCGACGCAGGCAAGCCTCCGAGTAGCCCTGCAGACCGCCGTCGCGGCCGGCGCTGTCGCTCCCGGCGTCCTGCGTGAGGTGCGCGACCAGCGCGTCGCCGAGAAGGAAGGCGTCGTGCAGGGCGAGGTTCATGCCCTTCGCCGCGATCGGCGCCACGAGGTGGGCCGCGTCGCCGGCGAGGAACAGCCGCCCGGACGCCATCGGCTCGACGACGTAGTCGTGCATGTCGAGCATCCGCTTCTCGATCAGGCGCCCCTCGACCAGCTCCGGGGCTCCCTCGGCGGCGAGCCGTCGGCGCAGCTCGGCCCATACGCGCTCGTCGGACCAGTTCGCCGGGTCGTCGCCGGGCGGGCACTGGAGGTAGTAACGGGTCACCTCGGGACCGCGAGGCATCTGTCCGGCGAATCCGTCCTCATGGATCCCGAAGAGCACGCAGTCGGAGGAAGGCGGCGCCTCGGCCAGCAGGGACAGCCAGCCTATTCCGTAGTCGTGCCGCGCGACCCGGAACTGATCGTCGGGCAGTGCGCGCCGCGTGACGCCACGCGCACCGTCACACCCTGCGACGAAGTCGCAATGAATCACTTGCCGTTGACCGGACCGAGGACAGGTGTACGACACCGATGGCCGGTCGGTGTCGACGTCGTGCACCTGCACGTCCCGGACGCCGAACCTGATGTCGCCGCCCCGTACGTCGGCGTACTCACGCACCAGATCCGTGACGAGCAAGGGCTGCGGGTACACGAAGTGGTGACGCCCCGCCACCTCTCCGTACTCGAAGCGGTGCGGGCGGCCGTCGAACCGGAATTCGCACGCGGTGTGGCGCTGCGCCTTCTGCAGCAGGTTCTCGCCGAGGCCCCGCTGCTCCAGGGCGCGAACCGCCCACTCCTCGATGATCCCGGCGCGCGGTCGCTGCTCGATGAACTCCCGCGTCTCGGTCTCGAGGACGACGCAGTCGACCCCGGCGCGTCTCAGGATGTTCCCGACGGTCAGCCCGGCGGGGCCGGCGCCCACCACGACTACCGAAACACGTTGTGGAGCAGGGGCATTGGGACGCTGAAGAGGGTTCACGCGGACAGTATTCTGCACGGGGTGAAGCCCGGTCACACCGGTGGTCCCGCCCAGGGAGCCAGGCGTTCGCCCGCGGCCGGCCTTCGCGCCAGTACCGGAATACGGTTCCCTGAGTGACCGCCGCCGTTCGCGGGCCGCGTCGGTACCCCTCTCCTCCCTTGTGAACGGGAGGGACCGCGCGACTCGGACGGCTTGCACCGCGGATTCGGCTCGACGGCGGCTACCGTCGCCCTATGGAGCGAGAGCGAACCAGCGCGATCCGTGCAGTCCTCATCGACATCGACGGCGTGCTCACAGTGTCCTGGGAGCCTCTCCCCGGTGCCGTCGAGGCCATGGAACGGCTGCGCGCCGCGGGACTCCCCCTCGCGCTGGTCACCAACACGACCTCGCGTACACGCGCCTCGATCTGCGCACGCCTTACGGAGGTGGGGTTCCCCGTCACGTCCGACGACATCCTCACAGCCCCTGCCGTCACGGCCGCCTACCTCCGGGAGCACCACCCGGGCGAGCGCTGTCTACTCCTCAACTCCGGTGATATCCAGGACGATCTGACGGGCGTGACGCTCGTGGGTGAGCCGGAAGGACGCGCAGGCCCAGAGTCGGACGTGGACGTGGACGTTGACGTCATCGTGGTCGGGGGCGCAGGCGACGCGTTCGACTACACGGCCCTCAACCGCGTCTTCCACCATCTGCAGCGCGGAGCACACCTCGTGGCCATGCACCGGAACCTCTACTGGCGCACGGCCGACGGGCTCGACCTCGACTCCGGCGCCTTCCTCCTCGGCCTCGAGCGGGCTTCCCGGGTCGAGGCGAAGATCACCGGTAAACCGTCCGAGGCGTTCTTCGCCGCCGCGCTCGCCCACCTGGGCGCCGATCCGTCCGCGACGCTCATGGTGGGCGACGACATCGAGTCCGACGTGCTCGCCGCCCAGCGCGACGGTGTCACCGGCGTCCTCGTCAAGACCGGCAAGTACCGTCCGGAGACCCACCGTTCGGCCGACGGCACACCCGACCACGTGATCGACTCCTTCGCCGCGCTCCCCGACCTCCTCGAACGCCTGGCCTCGGACTCTCGTTGAGCCGCGGCAGGCCCTACTTGTTGCTCTTCCAGAGGGTCAGCGTGGTGACGTAGTCAGGCATGTCGCGCGACAGGCCTTGCTTGGTGTCGGGCACGACGTCGGTGATGCGAAGCATCGCCAGGTTGCCTTCGCTGGTGACGGTGCACAACACCATGCCCTTGGTCAGCGTTTTCCCCGCGTCCAGGTCATCGCCGGGGATCGCGGCCGGGAGCGCATCGGTGTCCACTCCCATGCTGCACGCCTCGGGCGTGGTGCCGGTACTCCTGCCCATGGGGGTGAGAAAGCGCAGGTCGGCGTCGCCCCAGTCCTGGTAGGTGAGTTCCGTGCCGCCGTCCTGGCCGATCTCGCCGTCGGGGAAGAGCTTCGGCGCTGGAGCCGGTAGCCGGCTGTCTCGCGCGGATCGACGGGGTCGAGCGGGGCCAGGATGTCGTCGATGCCGTTGGTCACGGCAGCTCACCCTATGACATGTGACGGTACGTCAAAGTGCCTTGTGGTGAGGCCCTATGATGAACTGGATCACGCCGTGCGGGCGCCGACGGTACGACCTGCCGCGGAACATCACGATCTCCGCGTTCTCGTGTCCTGCGCGTCATCGTGACGACACGCTGTCCGGTCCGACTGGACCTCCCCATACGTCGCGTCGTCTCGGTTGCGTTCGGTTCCAACGGGGACGTGTGCTTCTGACGCTGCCTGTCTATGGCGCCTGTCCGGCCTCGCCCCCTGGGGCGCGAGCGGCCTGACGCGGCGGGTGTCGCCTCGTGTGGCATGTGATGCCTCATTGGGCGCAGGTGTCCCGTCCTAAGTCGTACGTGTGTTGGGGCGCCGTGGACCGCAGGCTCGCAGTATGAGGGGTTCTGGCAGGGGGTCGCGAGGATCGTCGGCGGGCAGTTCCCGTGTCCGCATTGCGGGCTGCCGCAAGATCGGGTGGCCACGCTCGAGCACGACTGGGTGCTCCTGGAGCCCGGGATGCGGGTGCCGGCACATCTGGTGCCGGCGGAGCATCGGTGGATCGAGCTGTCCGACGGCCGGGTGGCGATGTATGGCGTGTGTCCCGTGGACGGGACGCAGCGGTGCCGGATCGAGCATCGGCTGGCTTGCGCCGGGCAAAGACGGCCCGATCTGTGGCCGTGGCTGACGACGCTGCGGGAGGAGAACAAGCGGATGGCGCGGCGCCGGGAACCCCCGGCGCCGCCTCCCGGAGACGACCAACTGCCCGACGTGGGGTGACCTTCCTGGCGGACGGGGCCGGCCAGCCGGGCGTAAGCGATGGGGCGGTCCACGGGGTGGTGGCCCTGCGGGTCGACCACCCTGTCGGCGAAGGCGCGTCAGTGGTGCCGGCCGTGACGCCCGAGCGTCTCCACGGGGGTCGCGTCGGGGCGGGTCCACTGCGGCACGGGGCGGCTGGTCGGGCCCCAGGTGGCGTTCCCGTCCGCGTCCGTGCGCCAGTACCAGCAGATCGGCGCGCCATGCCCACCCACCGGCGAGCCGGCCTCAGCGGCCTCGGGCCAGCCCTCGGGGTTGTCCTCCCACCCCTCGCGGCGGCCGTAGGGCGTCATGTCGAGCAGGCCCAGGGACCCGTTGACCCGCTCGTTGCCACGCCCCGTCGTGGAGTAGGTGAGGAACACGCGGTCGCCGTCGCGCAGGAAGCAGGTGACGTACCCCATTGCTCCGCCGACCGGCTCGTCCAAGTCGCGCACCGAGTACCAGGGCTGGGTGTAGCCCATGAACTCGACGAAGGAGGCCACCTCGTCCCACGGGCCCGTCGTCAGGATGGCGAACGAGACGCCACGGGCGTTGAGGTAGACGGCGTCCTGCATGGACCACGCCGTGGTGGTGCAGCCCTCGCACTGCCCCTGCGGCGGCGCGCCGTCGTACCACATGTGCTTGTAGACCACGAGCTCGTCGCGGCCCTGGAAGAGGTCCAGGAACGGGACCGGGCCGTCGGGTCCGACGACCTCGACCTTCCCGTCGAACTCCACCATCGGCAGCCGGCGCCGGGCCGCGGCGATGGCGTCGGCCTCGCGGGTGTGGGCCTTCTCGCGGACCAGCAGCTCGTCACGGGCGGCCTGCCAGGTGGCCAGGTCGACGATGGGCGGACGGCCGGGCAGCTCGGCGGCCGGGTCGCTCGGTGTGATCGTCATGGTGTCCTCCGTGGTGTCTCTTGCCGGGCAGCGTCATACAGCGTTCTACGACGGTCACCAGAACAGACTCGCGACCCGGCCGGAACTCATCGCGGCAGGGGCACCCTGCCGAGCCTGCACGGACCTGGTCGGACCGGCAAGTTCACACACATCCCCATGGACACACGGCGCCCTGGGTCGTCGAGCTGCAGAGCGGCGGCGATCACGTGCAGGACCGCGCCGGAGACACCGGTGGTCTGGCCGCGTGGGAGCAC
Organism: Streptomyces sp. NPDC055400; assembly: GCF_053644375.1. NCBI lineage: Bacteria > Bacillati > Actinomycetota > Actinomycetes > Kitasatosporales > Streptomycetaceae > Streptomyces > Streptomyces sp. NPDC055400. Next base: position 421,893 of record NZ_JBSHLM010000009.1, read on the forward strand.
CTCACGGCCGGCCTAGCCGACGGGAGCCGAGGCCCCGGACGGCTAGACGAACCGCACCTCTGGATACCTTGACGAGGGGCCGTCCAGGACGTGGCCGTCGGCGTGCCCGCGGAGCCAGCGGTCGAAGAACGCGGTCACATACGCCCGCTGCGCGGCGATCGCCCGCGCAGCCGGCACCGTCCCCACCAACCCGGTCACCGTCTCCTCCGGCAGCCCCAACTGCCGTGCGATCTGCGGAATCAGCGATGTGGCATCGGTGTACGTCGCATGCTGCGCGCCGCCCAGCAGCAGGTCCCGGTGCCAGCCGTCGCTGTGCTCCCACAGCGCGCGCCAGGACGGCACGTTCGTACGGTCGTTGCCGTCCATACCCATCAGGAGGAACGGCCCGCCCAGCCCGTCGCGGGCCACCGAGGACAGCTCTCCCTCGTCGTGGTCGTCCGATACGTAGGCGATCACCCCGTCCAGATTCGCCGCCGCCGCGATCCGGCCGTCGTCGTGCATCGTCTGCAGCGCCGCGAAGCCGCCCGCCGACTGCCCGAACATGCCGACGGGCGCGCGCTCCAGGCGGCCGGTGGCGAACGCCCGCTCCACCTCGTCCAGTACGAACCGCGTGTCGGCCACCCGGACCGCGCTCGTCTTCTTCATCAGAGCGACGACCGCCTCGGGCCCCTGTTTCAGCGCCCGTTCGAACTCCTGCGGAAGCAGGGTCGTTTCGACCCGCCCACCGGGGAACTCCACTGCCGACGCATCGTAGGTGTGGTCGATCGCCACTACTGCGTACCCGTGCGACGCCAGTTCGTCCGTCAGGGTCGTACCCAGGGTGCGCGGGTCACCCACTCCCGGCGAGTACAGCACCACCGGCCGCGGGCCACGCCGGTCCGGCGGCGCGCCGAGGTGGGCGAAGGTCCGTGTCGCGCCCCAGTCGATACGGCCCTTCGGCAGGTCGCCGAAGTTGTTCACACGGTCGAAGCCGGCCGCCTCGCCCTTCGTCATCTGCGGCACGCGCGGGTGCGCGGCGACGGAGCGGGCCGGGTACCGCACATCGACCATCAGCTCACGCCGGCGACCGGGAACCCACGGATCCGCGCGTTCCCGGTCCACCAGCCGCAGCGCCACGGTCCCCACGCCGTACGGCCCGGTCGGCGCGGGCAGCTTCATCCGTGCCATGCGGGGCGTACCGGCCGCTGCCGTCGCGGTCGCCGTCGCGCTGGGTCCGCCCGTTGCCGCCCAGCCGAGGGCGAGCGCGGAGGCGGCGGCCAGTACGCGGCGCCTGCTCGTCGTGCCGGCGTCGATATCGGTGGTGCTGTCGGCGCTGATGTCGGCCTTGGTGTCGGCGTTGGTGTTGGTGTTGGCGTCCATGCCGCAAGCTTCACCGGATACCCACCCGCGTCACCATCCGGCAGCCCAGACCATCTGGTTGGGGGAAATCCCCCACGCAACACACGCGTTCAGTGCCCCGCGCCACCCTCGACGAGACGCCTCAGCGAGGGGAGCAGAGCATCGAGGTCCTGTCCGGTACGGAAGGCCACGAGGGTGGTGCCGCCGGGGCCGGATTCGCCGGTGCCGGAGGGTGCGGGGAAGAGGGCGAGCACTTCGCGCATGGCCTCGTCCATCTCCGCCACCGGGTCGGAGGTCTCGCCCCGGAGCCAGCGGCGCAGTACGTGGTTGTGGGCCGCGACAACGGAGGCCGCCATGAGTTCGGCGCGCAGTGACGCCGACTCGGTGGGGTCACCCATCCAGTCCGCGATGAACTCGCGGAACAGCCGCTGGTACCTGGCCACACTGGCGATCTCCCGGTCCCGCAGGACCGCCACCTTGCTGGTCAGCGTGTACCGCCGCCGCGCGAGGTCGCCCTCGTCGATGTAGTGCAGCAGCACCAGGCGGACCGCGTCGGAGACGGCGATCAGGCCGGTGCTGTGGCTTGAGGTGGCCAGCCTGTCCTTGATCAGCGCGAGCAGCCGGTCATGGTCGGGGAAGATCACGTCTTCCTTCGACCGGTAGTGCCGGAAGAACGTCGTGCGGCCCACTCCGGCTCGCTCGGCGATCTCGTCGACGGTGGTCTGCTCGTATCCGCGCTCGTCGAAGAGCGCGAAGGCGGCGTCCGCGAGTCGGATCCGCGCGGCTGGCTTACTCATGACCATCCATCCTCACTCATGGCCGCCCATCCTTCCCTGTCTCGGTGCCCGGAAGCCACTTGCCGGAGTCAACGGTACTGAGTACCGTTGATACGACATCGAGTACCAAAGGAGGTCCGGCGTGGGTTCCGAGGCACAGAGCGAGTCCGGTCTGCCCATCCAGCCGCTCTACGACGGTTGGTCGCTGACGGATTTCGACGCGGACGCCAAGCTCGGCGCCCCGGGAAAGTTCCCGTACACGCGAGGCGTGTATCCGTCGATGTACACCGGCCGGCCGTGGACGATGCGGCAGTACGCCGGATTCGGCACGGCGAAGGAGTCCAACGAGCGCTACCACGAGCTGGTCGGCGCCGGAACGGGCGGCCTGAGCGTCGCCTTCGACCTGCCGACGCAGATGGGCTACGACTCGGACGAGTCGATCGCCCGCGGCGAGGTGGGCAAGGTCGGCGTGGCGATCGACTCGATCGAGGACATGCGCACACTGTTCCAGGGCCTGCCTCTGGACAAGGTGTCCACGTCGATGACGATCAACGCCCCCGGCTCGGTGCTGCTCCTGCTCTACCAGCTCGTCGCGGCCGAGCAGGGCATCTCCGGTGACCAGCTGACCGGCACCATCCAGAACGACGTGCTCAAGGAGTACATCGCCCGGGGCACGTACATCTTCCCGCCGAAGCAGTCCCTGCGGCTGATCAGCGACATCTTCGCGTACTGCCACAAGGAGCTGCCCCGCTGGAACACGATCTCCATCTCGGGCTACCACATGGCCGAGGCCGGAGCCACGCCCGCGCAGGAGATCGCCTTCACCCTCGCCAACGCGAAGGAGTACGTGCGCGCCGCGCTCGCCGCCGGCCTCGACGTCGACGATTTCGCACCGCGCCTGTCGTTCTTCTTCGTCGCCCGGACGACGCTGCTCGAAGAGATCGCCAAGTTCCGCGCCGCCCGCCGCATCTGGGCCCGCATCATGCGCGACGAGTTCAAGGCCAAGAACCCCAAGTCCCAGATGCTGCGCTTCCACACCCAGACCGCCGGGGTCCAGCTGACCGCGCAGCAGCCCGAGGTCAACCTCGTACGGGTCGCCCTCCAGGGCCTCGGCGCGGTCCTCGGCGGAACGCAGTCACTGCACACCAACTCCTACGACGAGGCCATCGCCCTTCCCACGCAGAAGGCGGCGCGGCTCGCCCTGCGCACACAGCAGGTCATCGCCTACGAGACCGACGTGACCAAGACCGTCGACCCGTTCGCCGGGTCCTACGTCATGGAGTCGATGACGGACGATGTCGAGGCGGCGGCCCTTGAGCTGATCCAGGCCGTCGAGGACCGCGGCGGCGCGGTGGCGGCGATCGAGCAGGGATTCCAGAAGTCCGAGATCGAGAAGTCCGCTTACCGGATCGCGCTGGAGATCGACCACCAGGAACGCACCGTGGTCGGCGTCAACAAGTACGCCCTCGACGAGGAAGAGCCGTACGAGCCGCTGCGGGTCGACCCCCAGATCGAGATCGACCAGTGCGAACGCCTCGCGACCCTGCGCAAGGAACGCGACAACGAAGCCGTCGAGCAGGCTCTCGAAGCGCTGCGCGACGCGGCGCGCGGCACCGACAACGTCCTGCCCCCGATGCGCGAGGCGCTGCGCCTGCGCGCCACGGTCGGCGAGGTCTCCCACGCCCTGCGCGACGTGTGGGGCGTTCACGTCCCGCATGACACGTTCTGGTCCTCCCTGTTCCCTTCGATCCGTCCGATCCTTGCGATCCGTTCGATACTTCCGATCCTTCCGATGACCAGTGAGCCCGGTGGAGCAATCAGTGAACGACATCGACATCCACACAACCGCGGGAAAGCTCGCGGACCTGCAGCGCCGGATCGAAGAGGCCACCCACGCCGGCTCCGCGCGCGCGGTGGAGAAGCAGCACGCCAAGGGCAAACTGACGGCCCGTGAACGCATCGAACTGCTCCTGGACGAAGGCTCCTTCGTAGAACTCGACGAATTCGCCCGCCACCGCTCCACCGCCTTCGGCCTGGACGACAACCAGCCCTACGGCGACGGCGTCGTCACCGGCTACGGCACCGTCGAAAACCGCCCCGTAGCCGTCTTCTCCCAGGACTTCACCGTCTTCGGCGGAGCCCTCGGCGAGGTCTACGGCCAGAAAATCATCAAGGTCATGGACTTCGCCCTCAAAACCGGCTGCCCCGTCATCGGCATCAACGACTCCGGCGGCGCCCGCATCCAAGAAGGCGTCATGGCACTGGGCAT